>JACKEJ010000006.1:0-600000 GCA_020633055.1 Sandaracinaceae bacterium
GCGCGTGTTCCACCTGCGGCGCGACGTGCGCCGCGTACGGGAAGCCGGCGGTCAGGCCTCGGGCGACCCCCGCGATGGCGTCCGCGTCCGCGCAGCGCCCGTCCAGGAGCGCGCCGAGCACCACGGCGCTGGTGAGGGCGTGCTCCTCGCGCAGAGCGGGCTTGCGGTGAGCTCCTGCGCGACGGAGCGCGCCCACGTCCGCCAGCAGCGCGCGCACGGCGCGACGCACCTGCGGTGCGCGGGGCCACGTGCCCCCGCCGACGGGTCCGGTGACGGCCCAGGCCTTGGCGCGCAGCCGCGCGAGCGTGGCGTGGTCGAGCGGAGCGTGGGTACGAGCAGCGTCGCCGACCGACGCGCTTGGGGGCGTCGTGCGGTCCTGTGGCGTGTGCGACCGTGCTGTGTCCGCGCCCTTGTCGACAAACTCCCCTGGGGCCGTCGGGGCCTCGCGCGCGGGCTCGCGGTCGCCAACACGACTGCCTCGCGCGGGGAGCATCATGAGCGGGTAGCGCGCCCACTCCCCCAGCGCGCCCACGCGGGCGGCGCGCGTCGTGACGACCCCCGGCATCGCGACGCTTGCAGCGAGCGCGCCCCCCGCCACCTTCGTGAACGCCGCTGCGAACGACGCGCGCCCGGGATCCTGGCCCGAGAGGATGTGCATGGTCCGCGCCCGCTCACGGGGCGACCGACGCCACATGCGCACCATCGCGTCGCGCACGGCCGTAGCGCTCTCGTCGTCGCGGGTGACTACCTCGTACAGCGCGCGGGCCAGCACCTCGGGCACGTGGCTCTCGCGGGACCGCCGCTGCGCATAAGCGCGTACGTCGCGTGCGCCCACCAGCGCCATCGCATCCAGGATGCCGAGCGACATGCCCGCGGCGGACAGGGGGTGCGTGGTCCCCACCGCGTCGCCCACCAGCGCGACGTCTCCAGCGCCGTAGTGGCTGCGCGGCGTGAGGCGGTTCGCAGCCCAGGTCACCTTGCCGTGCTCGAGCGTGTCGCGGAACGCGCGCCGCAGGCCGCTGGGCAGCACGGGCGCGAACGCGTGGTAGATCGCCTCGGGGGTGCGCGCCGCGCTTCCCGCCGGCACGTCCAAGCACAGGCGCACGTGCCGCTCGGACACGCGGTACATCAGCAGCGGCCCGGGGCCGCCGAGCAACACGTGGCCGTGGTCTTCGTAGGGCAGCGTCACGTCCTCGAGCAGCACGCCCGCCATGTGCGACACCGCCGGAGGTGCGTGCCGGGGGCCCAGGAGGGCCGCTCGCACGAAGGAGCTGCGCCCGTCCGCGCCCACCACCAGCCCCGCCCGCACGTGGTGCGTGGTGCCCCGCTGGGTGTAGTCGAGCGTGCCCGCGCTCAGCGTGTGGACGCGCGCATGCGGCACGTAGGTCACGCGCGGAGCCGCGGCCACGGCGGTGCGCAGGGCGTCCACCAGGACGCTGTGTTCGAGCGCCAACGCGCGCTGCCCCTCGGCGTAGGGCAGCAGCACGGGCGCGCTGCCGTCATCGGAGAAGAACGCGAAGCCGTGCCCCGTCTGCCGCGCGCTACGGGGCAGCGCCTCCAGCAGTCGCAGCTTCGAGAGCGCGGTCGCTGCGCGCGGGTGCAGCCACTCGCCAGCCAGGCGCGTCTTGGCCTCGGGCGCGGCCTCCAGCAGCAGCACGTCCGCGCCGCGCTGTGCGAAGCCTGCCGCTGCGGCGATGCCCGCGGGGCCGGCACCCACCACGACCACGTCGTAGCCCCGGGTCACGCGCGCACCTCGCGGCGGAGCGCACGGCGGGGCGCTGCGTGGGGTGCGGGCTCGGCGCGCATGTAGTCGCGCAGCTCGCCCACGATCATGGGCGTCAGCGCGCGCAGCTCGCTCAGTGAGCCACAGCCCGTGAGCAGCATGACGGCACGCAGCTCGGCCTCGACGCCACGCATGAAGGCCAGCGCGCCATCACGGCCGGCGCGCGTCCACGCCTGGTAGACCGGCCGTGCGATGCCCGCCGCCGTGGCGCCCAGCACCAGCGCGCGCGCCACGTCGAGCCCGCTCTTGATGCCGCCCGTCGCGATGGTCACGAGGCCCGCCGCGACGCAGTAGTGCACGGACGCGGCCGTCGGCGTGCCCCAGTCCCAGAGGGTCTCCCCCAGCGCCTGGCGCTCTCCGTCGGCGCGCAGCGTCTCGACGCCGACCCACGAGGTGCCACCCGCGCCCGACGTGTCCGCGTGCAGCACGCCCAGGTCGCTCAGCCGCCGCGCGCAGGCTTGGCCGATGCCGTTGCCCGTCTCCTTCGCGACGATGGGCACGCGCAGCTCGGACACCAAGCGCGCGAAGGTGTCGAGCCCACCGCGGAAGTCACGGTCACCGTCGCGCTGGATGAGCTCCATCGCCGGGCTCATGTGCGCGCAGAGCGCGTCGGCGCCCACGGTGTCCAGCAGCGCGGCGATGCGCTCGGTGGGGAGGTCGCGCGCCTGGATGACGCCCAGGTTGCCCAGCAGGAGCGCGGTCGGCGCCACGTCGCGCACCTGGTACGTCGCGGCCAGTGCGGGCTCCCGCTCCATGGCGCGCTGGCTGCCGAGGCCAAAGCCGTAGCCCAGCTCTTCGGCGACGCTGGCGAGGTCGCGGTTGATGGCCCGCGCGTCCGGGTGCCCGCCCGTCATGCCCGCGATCACGAGCGGCGCGCGCAGCGTCTTGCCCAGCAGCGGGCAGCGCAGATCGAGCTGCTCGAGGTGCAGGTCGGGTAGGCTCTCGTGGGGTAGGCGTACGCAGTCGAGCAGCGTGCCGGTGCCGCGGTAGGCGACGGCGTCGCTCGCGCACAGCTCCAAGTGATCGGCTTTCCGGCTGGACAGGACGGACATGATCGGCGGCTCCTTCGCGCAGTCGCAGGTGACGACGCGCGAAGTGCAGGCTGGGTGGCGGACGTCGCAGCGTCCATGGCCATCCGCGTCGCTGCACGGGGCCGCCGCGCTCATGTCGAAACGGCGAAGGGCCCGAGCCGCAGCAGCTCGAGCCCTTCGCCATCGTCAACCGAAGCGCAGCATGGCGCGCCTCAGAGCGTCGGGACCATCACGTCGCTCAGCACGTGCACCACACCGTTGGTGACGTGGATGTCGAGCAGGCTGGGCACCACGGCGGCGCCGTCGATGGTGGGCGGCGTCACCGACACGTCGACCGTGGCCGTCTGACCGAGCGCCGTCTGCACGTCGCCGTTGGCGAGGCCAGACGAGAGCACGGGCGCGGTGAACGTGGCCGGGTCGAGCACGTGGTACTGCAGCACCTGAGCCACCTGTGCATCGGTCAGGCTGTCGACCGTGGACTGGATGGCGGCGAATGCGTCGTTGGTGGGCGCGAAGACGGTGAAGCCCGTGGCGCTGCCGGGAGCGTCGCCCGAGAGCAGCGCCGCGATCCCGGCGCCCGAGTTGTCTGCCCGTCCGATGGCCGCGGCGAGCGAGGTCAGCCCCGCGATGCCTGCCATGTCGATGACGGTGGGGGGCAGGAGCACGCCGTCGATCACGTGCACCACCCCGTTCGTGCAGCCCACGTCGGCCAGGACCACGTCGATGCCGTTGACGGCCACGCCAGCGCTGGTGTCGAACAGCAGCGTCAGGTTGTTGCCCGCCTCGTTCGTGGCGACGGCGTTCGCCCGCGCCGGGACCGCGCTGCTGGGCACGCCCGCGCCGACCACGTGGTAGAGGAGTATGTTCGCCAGCGCGTCACCCGTGGGGCGCTCGCCACCGTCGGGGAAGGCCGCGTTCGTGGGCGCGAACACGGTGAAGGGTCCCGCGCCGCCCAGCGTGTCGGCCAGGTCCGCCGCCACGACCGCCTCGCGCAGGTCGGTGAGCCCGGCGTAGGCCGTCATGTCCGCGATGGTGGGCGGGAGCAGCACGCGGTCGATGACGTGGATGACGCCGTTGGACGCGCTGATATCCGGGGTCGCGACAGTCGCGCCGCCAGCCACCGCGTTGCCGCCGTTGATGGTGACCCCGCCCGTCGTGCCCAAGATCAACGAGAGGTTCCAGGTGCCGCTGTCGTCCTCGGCTGCGGAGTCGACCGGACCCGCCGTGACGGCCCCACTGCCGACGGAAGCGCCGGAGATCACGTGGTACAGCAGGATCTGCGTCAGCGCGTCGACGTCCATGCTCTGAACCGCTTCCAGCGTGATGCCCGAGGCGGCGAAGGCGGCGTCGTTCGGGGCGAACACGGTGAAGGGCCCCGCCGACCGCAGGGTGCTCACGAGGTCGGCGCGCGTGAGGGCCGCGACGAGGATGCTGAAGTCGTCGTCGGCCACGGCGACGTCGACGATGGTGTTGGGCTGGCCCGCATCGGGGGTGGGGTTCGTGCCGTCGCTGTCGCCACAGCCCGCGACCAGGGCGAGCAGGAGCAGGAGTGCGATCGAGGGAGCGTGTTTCATCGTGGATACCTCCAGGGTGGGTGCGCGCCGACGAGGCGCCGAGTTGCCCACATCATGGATCACGCGCCAAGCGTGTCCAGTTTTTTTCTGAACAAAAGTTAGACGTTGGACAAAAAATCTGGACAAGTGATGGACGTGAGTTGATTCCCGGCGTAATTTGAGCACTCCACCGTGACCCACTCGCGCTCCGCCCCCGTCTACCCCATGCGCGTCGTGTCTCGCCGCACGGGTCTCAGCGCCGACCTCATCCGAGCTTGGGAGAAGCGCTATCAGGCGATCACCCCCGACCGCACGGACGGGAATGCGCGGCGCTACTCCCAGGCCGAGATCCAGCGCCTCGAGCTGCTGCGCGACGTGGTCGCCCTCGGTCACACCATCAGCGACGTCGCGTCGCTGCCCAACGAGACCCTCTCGGCGCTCCTGTCCGAGGTGGCCATCAGCGCGCAGGACACCGCCACGGAAGAGACGCTGGCGGCCTACGTCGCGGCCATCGAGGCCTGGGACCTGCGTGAGTCGCAGGCCATCCTCACGCGGGCCGCCACGTTGCGTCCGCCTGACGCCCTCGCGCTCGAGGTGCTGTCGCCCATCCTGCGCGCCATCGGAGACGGCTGGGAGCAGGGACGGCTCACGGTCACGCAGGAGCACGCCGCGAGCGCGCAGGTGCGCGGCCTGCTGGCGACGCTTCTGCAGACCATCGCGGTGGACCGTGGCGCGCCGAAGCTCCTGATCGCGGCCCCTGAAGGTCACGAGCACGAGCTCGGAGGGCTCATCGCGGCTGTTCTCGGCGCACAGGTGGGCGTGGCGCCCATCTATCTCGGGGCGAACGTCCCGCTGCGTGAGCTCGAGGCTACACTGCGCCGCACGGGGGCGGAGGTGGTTTTGCTGGCGGTCTCGCGCGCCATCGACGACGCGGAGCTCCAGCGCTTGCGCGCGGCCGTCGCGAGCCTGACCGAGCACGCGACCGTGTGGCTCGGGTGCACGCCTGGTCACGCCGTCGAGGGGCTGGCGTCACTCCCGCGCGTGCGCGTGCTCGCGTCCCTGCCCGCCTTCCAGACGGCCGCGCTACACCTCGGCCGCCGTCCCTGACGCTGCGTATCAGTCGGCAGCGCGCTTCACGGGGCACGTACTGAAGCCCAGCGCCGTGTAGAGCGGGCAGCTGCCGATGAGGCCGGTCAACAACGGGACCACGCCCAAGAGCCCCCACGGGGTCTCCGGCCCTACGAAAGCCAGCGCGATCAGGCCCAGCCCGACCACCACCCGCACCCCGCGCTCGATCGGGTGCTCGTTGTTCGGAAGCAGCTTCTTCAACATGGCGGACTCCTTCTTCGTCGAGGCGCGCCAAAGGGGCGGCCACGAATAGGAGCCAACGCAGCCCGGAAAGGGTTCGCCCACGCCGAAGAAACGCGTCCCCGGGCAACCCACGTGCCCAGCGTCGGCTCGAATTTTCCCTCGCTTTCGTCACAATCCGGGGACGCGTCCATCCCCCGCGTGCTCCGAGCCTCATGGACCACCCCTACGACTTCCGCGTGCCCGACTTCACCGGCGAGGTGGACGCGGCCGCCTTCCTGGCGGCGACGCCGGAGAACGCCACGTGCAAGGGGCTCTACTTCAACACCATGCTGGAGATGATGAGTCGGCTGCCCAAGGAGCAGGTGGCGGACATCACCCTCGAGCGCACACGCTACCTACCGTTCCTCGACTACCCGCTGCTCGAGCACATGCGCCTGTCGTTTGTCGTCGTGCCGCGCCTCTACCCAGGCCTTCCCACGCGGGAGGCGTTCCGCCGCATGGGCTGGCGCGCGTTCCCCGACTTCGCCGGCACCATGCTGGGCCGCGTCGTGTTCGGGATGTTCGGCGACGACCTCGGCCGCGCCTTCGAGGCCGGACCCAAGGGCGTCTCGCAGAGCGTCCGGCCGGGCATGGCCACCGTCACCACCATCGCGGAGCGGCACGTCCGCATGGAGTACTACGACATCTACGGCATCCTCGACCCGTACTACATCGGCGTGGTCGAAGGCATGGTGCGCCACTACGGCTTCGAGCCGGATGTGCGCATCCACGCCATCGACATCGCGAACGCCGTGCTGGACGTGCGCTGGTGACGCCACCGCCCGTCAACGCGTGAGCTGTACGTAGCCGTCCCCCGCCTCTGAGAACGCTCGCTCCGCTGCGGGCGTCGCGCGGCAGTCGGTCTCCACGCGCTCGATGGTGAGCGCGTCCCCGTCCGGGGCGAGCTGCAACAGGTAGTAGACCGCCTCGACCGCTCCGACCCGCGTGCCGGCATAGCAGTGGATGGGGCCCGCTTCGGCCTGCGCAAAATCGAGGTTCACGTAGTCTTCGGCGTCGACGCTGTCTGCGGCCGACTTCTCGAACTCCATCGCGTAGACCGCCTCGCCGAGCTGCGCCAGGCCCGGGAGCGACGTCGAGATCATCATGTGGGTGTCCGGGCGGGCGTAGTGGTCAGCCAGGACGACCACCTGGCCGAGGTACTGGTCCAGGGCGGCGCCGTCGAAGTCGGCGCTCATGCTCTGATCGGCGATGGTGCTGGTGGCCCACACGCCTGCCGGGCTGTTCGCGACGTCGACGTCCAGCGTGCCGCAAGGCGTGGTCGCCGACACGCGCGGCTCGTCCAGCACCCTGATCTTCGCGAGGTAGGCGTCACGTGTCTCCGCCGGGAAGTACTCGTAGAAGCACGCCCCATAGCGCCACCCCACGCCGTGCCCCTCTTCGGCGCCGAGACGGTTGGGGTTGATGTACGCGTTGCCCGCGCCGTCGTTCATGCGCCGGTCGAGCAGGTTGGTGTCCACGCCCGCGGGCCCGACGCCGTCGATCGGACCCGCGGTGCCCAAGCTCGCTCCCGCGGCCACGACGAGCACGTAGTCCGGGTCTCCGAGGTTGTCTCTCATGCGGTTCAGGTTCAGGTCGCAGCCGCCCGACGAACACGCGACGGCGGACGTGAGGCCCCCTTCGAAGGCCGCCAGCTCGGCGTCGAACAGCGCCTGGAGCGTGGGGGGAAGCGTGGTGACGTGCGCGAAGTTGCCATGGACGCCGGGTCGCCGGACGCCGTCCTCCCCCAACACCGAGCACACGTGGTAGGCGATGCCCCAGTCGCTGACGTCGGCGTGGTCCGAGCGCACGATGGCCTCGACGTAGATGTCGGTCGGCGCGCTGAGCGGCGTGTTGACCGGGACGTACATGCCCTGTTCGAAGTTCAGCGTCTCTTGCGGGCTGCTCGGGTCCATGTCGCCCAGCACCACGGCCGCGGAGACGGCCTCCGGATCGATGAGGCGATGGCTGAAGAGCAGGCGCGGATCGCCGTCACCGACGAGGTCGGCGCACGATGGCGCTTGGGACTGGTGGACGACGGGCGGGGGCGGCTCGCCGCCTCCTCCGCCGCATCCCGGGGACAAGAGTGAGAGCAGCAGGAATGGCGCGAGGCGGCGAAGGCGAGAGGAGGTGGTCTGGGCGGCTCTTGGGTGGGTCATGTGGGCTCCGTGAAGTGGACTCGATCGTCCACGTGACCGTTGGTGGCGCGGCCGCGCGTTTGTGACGCATGCGCCGACACAAGTTTCGCTGGCGAGCCGACGTGACGAAGCACGGCGCCGGCCTCCCCGCGGCGGAGCGCACGTGCGGCACCGCACCTCCCCGGCCTCCCCGATGGCTGGCCCGGCGAAAGGCCCTCTTGGCGATCCTGGTCTGCTGGGCGTCCGATTTTCTGCGTCACATCCCAGCGGGCCCGCCACCAACCCAGCGAGCACGACGGTCGGGCAGCGCCGGACCCCGTGCCACCTCTCGAGCATGGAGCCTTCCTTGAACTCAATTCGAAAGTGCGCAGCCTCCTTCCTTCTCACGCTCTCGCTCGTGTCCGCAGGGTGCGGCGGAGGGACCCCCCCGGACACGGAGCCCCCCACGGTCATGGCCTCGTCCATCAACGCTGGTGCGACGGGTGTCCCGTGGCGCACCGCGATCACCCTCGAGTTCTCCGAGCCGGTCGACCCAGCCGGCATCGAGGGCATCGCGCGCTTGTACGCCGACCGAGCGACCGCCCTCGAGCAGGACGCGCTGGGCCGCCACCCGCTGCGCGCAGAGCTCGACGCGGGCGGAACGACGCTCACGATTCGACCCCTCGGTCCCCTTTTGGACGCTACCCGCTATCGCCTCGAGGTGGCGGGGGCGGTCGACCTGGCGGGCAATGACCTCGCGCCCTACACGCTGTCCTTCGAGACGGCAACGGACGTCCGACTCTACACGCACGACGAGTACGACGGAGTCGTCGACCACTACTACCGCACGACGTTTGACGCGCCTCTCGGCGGCATCCGGCAGACGCTCTACTTCGGGATCGGCGAGGACGGTCAGTGGGATACGTCCGACGACCTCATCGGCGCATACACCGACGCGTACCGAGACGCGACCCGTGAAGAGCTGCACAGCTTCACCTCCGCGGGAGCAGACCTCCTGTGGTGGAACGAGGACGACGAGCACATCGCCATCTCGCGTCGCGAGTTCCTCGCGGACCGGACGCGCCAGTATCGGGTGGACGATCCAGGCGCGAACGGGATCTGGGGCGACGAGGACGACGTAGCCGAGGACCGGACGGAAGTCATCTACGACGCGCACGGCCAACCGGTGTCGTTCGTCCGCTACACGGAGGGCCCAGACGGACTCGCCCTGACAGCGGACGACGTGGTGTATCGGACGGCGGACTACTACTTCTCGGATGGCTTCTTCATCGGATCGTTCTCGGCGGAGACGGCGGGCGAGGATGGAGAGTTCGGCACGGGCGACGACGTGGGCTACGCGCGCGTGGTCCAGCTCGACGCGGACGGAGTCGCCGTGGGGTCCAGCAAGCACTCGGACGTGCGGCGCGATGGCTTCCCGGCCTACGACGACACCACCATCGCGAGCTACCAGCGCTACGAGCACGTCGACGGTGAGGTCGTGTTCACCCGCATCTGGAGCACCTCGTCCGCCGGGGAGGACGGTGTCTTCCGCACGGCCGACGACGTCCCATCGAGCGTCTCTCACGTCGACCTGGACAGCGCGGGGCGCCCGCTCCGGCAGGTGGACCACTCGGTCGGTGACGACGGGGTGCGCGGCACCGCAGATGACGGGGTGTCTCGCTACACGGGGTTCGAGTACGACGCGGACGGTGTGACGCGGACCGAGCGACGGTATGTCGCGGCTGGAGAGGACGGGGTGTTCTTCACCTCCGACGACGAGCTGCGCAGCGTCTCCGAGTTCGAGGGGATCTGAACCAAGCGGTCCGAGGGCCCCGGGGCCCAATCCAATTGCCCCGGGGATGAAATGGCGGTAACGCAGATGCGCTACCGCCATGACCGCGTTGACCCTCCCCGACACGACCTTTCACTACGACACCTGGGGGAACGGGGAGCGCGCCGCGCTGCTCTGTCTGCACGGCGGTGGGTGTGCGCGCGAGCACTTCGAGGCGCTCGGGGGAGCGTTCGGGGCCGAGCGGAGGGTCGTTGCCATGGATCAGCGGGCGCATGGCGAGTCGGCCGACGCCGCCGGGCCCTACGACGTGCCGACGCTCGCCGACGACGCGGCCCGCGTGGTCGAGGCGCTGTCGCTGGGCCCCGTCGTCGTGGTCGGGCACAGCCTCGGGGGGGCGGTGGCCGAGAGCATGCTCGAGCAGGCGCGTGTGGACGTCCGCGCCATCGTCAGCGTCGATGCGCCGCTCGCGCTGCCCGCGATGATGGCCGGCGCGCTGATGTCGCTCCGCGAAGCGCTGCTCTCGCCCGAGCGGGTGGACGAGTACCGCGCGTTCATGGCGCCGATGGTCGGGTTCCCGAACGACCCCGAGCGCGCCGAGCGACTGCTGGACCAACTGTCTCACTTCCGCCCAGCGGCGATGGCCGAGATCTTGGCGTCCGTCGCGTCCTACGCTGGCGGGCCGGTGCTGGCTGCGCATCCCAACGTCCCAGTGCTCCACATCGACGCGGGGACGGGCGTGTGCGAGCTCGACCGTCTCCGGGAGCTTCGCCCCGACGCGTGGATCGGGGCGGTCGTCGGGACGCGGCACTATCCGCACATCGAGTCGCCCGAGCAGGTCGCGGCGATGATGCGCCACTTCTTCGGGCGCTACGACCTCTGAGCAGCCATGCCGCGCGACCGGACGACGCCCAGCTTCGCGACCCGGGAATCGCTAGACTCGTTCGAGGCCGAGCTGGGCGCGCTGCTCGATGCGTCCGAGCCCGACCGTCGCTCGGCGCGGGAGCTGTGGGAGGCCATCGCAGACGAGGCCCGTGAGCAGCTGACGCTGGGGGAGACCCTCGGCGTTGGCGGCTTCGCGACGGTCGTCCGCGCACAGCAGCCCTCTGGGGAGTCCGTGGCGGTCAAGCTGGTGCCCGTGCACGGAGCCGAGCCCGACCGCCTGGCCCGCATTCGCCGCGAGTACCGCGGAGGACGGCGCTTGTCCCATCCCCACGTGGTCCGGAGTCTCCAGCTGTTCGAGGGGGGCGAGACCTGGGCGCTCACGATGGAGCTCATGGAGGAGTCCTTGCGCGCGCGCATCGCGCGAGGTCGCGTACCCCTCGAAGAGGTCCTCGAGGTCGTGCTCGACGTGCTGTCCGCGCTCGACCACATCCACGGTGAGCGAGTCGTCCACCGCGACCTGAAGCCCGAGAACGTCCTCCTCTCGCACCGACGCGACGGGGCTCGTCAGGTGGCGAAGCTGGCAGACTTCGGCATCGCGCGCTTCGGCGAGCTGGACCGGGACGCGTCCCTCCACGGGCTGAGCGGAACACCCGCGTACATGCCCCCGGAGGCCTTCGACGAGCAACGCTTCGACCCGCGAGGGGACCTGTACGCGCTCGGTCTGATCGCGCTCGAGATGCTCTCCGGCGTGCACCCGCTCGGCGCCGCGCCGACGAGCGAGTGGCCAGCGCGACACCGGTCGCATCCCGTGACCCGACCCGACGGCGTGCCGGACGGCGTTTGGCAGGTCCTCCGAGCCCTCGTGGAGAAGCGCCCCGAGGCGCGGCCACGCAGCGCGCGCGAGGTCGCGGACCGTCTCGGTCGAGAGATGCCTGCGCGCGCCGCTCGGCCACCGCTCGAGGGCCGACCGTACCTGGCCTCGGCGCCCCTGGTCGGTCGTGAGCGCGAGGTCGCCGAGCTGCGCGCCTGGCTGCGTGCCCGGTTGGGCACGACGCCTCCGCCCCCGCCCGTAGTGACGTGGGTGGTCGGCGGCGCAGGGGTCGGGAAGAGCCGTCTCCTGCAGGCGCTCGCGTCGGAGATGCGCGGGTGGCGCACCCTGTACGCGCGCGCGCTCCCCGGGGCTGGGAGGCCGCTCGCGGGCCTCGCCGGCGTCCTCGACCCTCTGCGCGGAGCGCACGGCGACGACGCCATGTTCGCCACGCAGCCACGCGGCGAAGCGGGCGAGTCCAGCGCCGGTGCGCCGTCGCCTGCCGTCGCGCCATCCAGCGACCAGCGCTCCAGCTGGCTGGGTCTCGCCGCGGGCCACCCCGAAGACGTCCCCGACCTCGAAGCGGAACACCGCGCCTTCCTGCGGCGCCAGGTCGAGGCGCTCCTCGGGTGGCTCGGCCAGACTCCGACGGTCATCGTCGTGGAAGACGCGCACCACCTCGACGAGGCCTCGCTCGAGCTCATCGACCGGTTCTCTCGCGCCATCGCGGAGCGACGAGCCCCGACAGCGGTGCTGGTCACGGTGCGACCCCCCACAGACGGGACCTATCTGGAAGCCGTCGTCCGGGAGACGTCGGCGGACGGTCGCGCAGGCCGCATCGAGCTCCCGGCGTGGGGTCCGCGGGACACGCAGCGGCTCGTGGAGGCGCTGCTGGTCGACGACCCGCGCAGCACGACGATCGCGGGGCAGCTCCACAGCGAAGGCATCACGCCCCTGTTGGTCGTGCAGACGCTGCACGTGCTGCTGGGGAGGGACGCCCTCGCCGAGGGCGGGCTCGATGCGACGTCCTTCGCGCTCGCGCAGCTCCCGCAGACCGTTCAGGACGCCGTCGGAGAGCGCGCCACCAGGTTGCCCGGGCTCGCCAAGGCGAGCCTCGCGCTCGGGGCCGTGCTGGGCAGCGAGTTCTCGTCCGCCGAGCTGGCCGCGGGCCTCGGGACCACCGAGCTCGAGCTGCTGGACCACTTGGACGAGGCCGAACGCGGCGGGTTCGTGACGCAGCGTCGCGACGTGTTGGCCACCTATCAGTTCGTGCACGACGAGCTGCGCGAGGCCGTGCTCGCGCGCCTCGGCGAAGATCTGCCCGCGCTCCACCGTCACGCGGCGACGGCGCTCGAGGCCGTGCACGGTGGGGGCGACGAGGTCGCCGGGCGCCTCGCCTTTCACTTCGGCGCGGCGGGCGACCACGGGCCGGCGTATCGGTGGGGGTTGCGGGCTGGTGCGTTCGCCCTGGGACAACACGGCTTCTCGGCCGCGGCCGATCACTACGGACGCGCGCTCGCGGCCGCGGACGCCGGTGGCCTGTCGGTCACGCCAGAGGATCTCGAGCGGTGGGGCGACGCCCTCACGTTCTCGGGCCGCGGGGACCAAGCCGCGAGCGCCTACGAACGCGCGCTCGACCGCTGCGCCCCGGGAGACGATGTGCGTCGTGTCGCGCTGCTCGCGCGCGTGGCGGAGCTGGAGTTCCGGGCCGCGCGACTCACGCGGGCGACTTCGCCTCTCGAGGCGCTCCTCCCGCGGCTCGGGGGCCACGTCTATGGACGGGCCGAGGCCGTCGAGGCCACGCGCGAGGCCGCCGAGCGCGTCCTCCTCGCTTCCGAGCGCGCGGGGGCACCGCAGGACTCGCTCGACGCGGCGGAGGCCACGCGCCTCGAGGTCCTGTGTGACACGTACCGGAACCTGGCGGAGATCGCCTACTACTACGACCCGCAGCGCCGCGACTTCTACCACTCGCTCGCCTGTCATCTGGCGGTGCGGCTCGGGACGGGGCGCGCCGCCGCCCAGACCTTCGCGCTGACGGCGTTCCTCGCGGGCCTCGACGGACGCTTCGAGGTGGCCGAGGTGGCTGGAGAGCGCGCCTTGCGCGTGGCGCGAGAGCTCGGCGACCCCGTCACGCTCATGTTCGCGAGCGCGCTCGTCGGCACGACGTTCGTCAGCGCGGGTGACCTCACGCGCGCGCTCGACGCCAGCGCCGCGGCCTGGGCCATCGCGCAGCGGGTGGAAGAGCCGCAGCGCATGATGACCGTCGTCTCGACGCATGCCCTCACGCTCGCCGCGGCAGGTCGAGCCGACGAGAGCGCCGCCGTGTCGCGACTGGCCCGTGAGCTCGGCGCACACCACGGCTACACCCGCGTGGGCGAGATGGCGGTCATCGGTGGCTGCGCCGCCGCGATGGCAGCCGGGCGGTTCGACGACGCGGTCGCGCTGGCTCGCGAGGCCGACGCCATGGAGCGGCGCGGGAGCCGCATGCTCGCGCTGCAGCTACGCTCCTACGGGGCGCTCGCGCGCGCCATGGTCGAGCACCGCGCGCGCCCCGACCTCGCGCTCGACGTGGTCGATGCGTGGCGCGCCGGGCGCTTCGACTCGCTCGTGTGCAACATCGACGGGAACGCCCTGCTGACCGGAGCCCTCGCCGCCCGGCACGGTCTACACGGCGACGTGATCGCCCGGCTGGACCACGTGGCGTCATCGGGGCGCGCTGCCGCCGAGCGGAGTCGGGCGAAGAAGGGCTTGTTCACGGCCGCGGCCGGGCTCTACGCGCTCTCGCAGGGCCGCGACGAGGGGCGCATTTTGCTCGACGAGGGGCTGGCGTATGCGCTCAGATACGGCATGCGTGGCGACCTCGCGCTGCTCGCCGAGGTCCGCGCACGGATCGAGCGTCCTCCCCCCTGACCATGACCGACGACCGACGCGCCACCATCGACGCCGACATTGCGGACCTGCTCGCGCGCGGGGAGGTGGAGGCCGCCGTCGAGAGGGTCCTCCAGGCGCATGGCGCTTCCATCTACGGGATGATCGCGGGCGTGTTCCACGACACCGCGGTGGCCGAGGACGTCTTCCAGCACTTCAGCATCGAGCTGTGGAAGAGCCTGCCGTCCTTTCAGGGTCGCAGCAGCATCTACACCTGGGCCTACGTGCTGGCCCGCAGGGCGGTCACGCATCGCCTGCGCAGGAAGACAAGCGCCCGTGAGCAGCGGCTCCACACGGGGGAGCAAGAAGCGCTCGTCGCGCGCCAGTGGTCCCGCCGGGCCACCGCCGAGTGGCAGCGCACGGAGACCAAGAGCCGCTTCCGCGAGCTGTGCGAAGGCCTGCCACACGAGGAGCGCCTGCTCGTGATGCTCCGCATCGGCGAGAAGATGAGCTGGAAGCAGATCGCGCGCGTCATCCACGACGATGGCGACGAGGGGACGCCGCTCGACGAGGAGTCGCTCACGCGTGAGGCCGCGACGCTCCGCAAGCGCTTCGAACGCGTGAAGACGAAGCTGCGCGATGCCCTCGCGGGGTGACGCGGCGACTTCAGAAAAAAGCACGTCACATCTTCCGCGGCGCTCCACCAAGGGAGTGAGCCAGCGGTGAGCCAACGCTCGCCACGGCGAACCCTCGAAGGAGTACATGATGACGAAGAAGCTTGGACTGATCGCCGTGTTGGCCGCGCTCGTGCTTGCCCCGGGCTGCAAGGGCTCGAACGCTGACCCCGACGGCATGCCGGACGTGGGCATGTCCGCCGATGGCGGCGTTCTGGACCCCGACATGGACGTGGTCGAGACGCCGGACATGGGCGACGAGGTCGACAACGGCCAAGCGCCGACCGTGCCCACGGTGGTCTCGACGTCCCCCGAGGACGAGGCCACCGGCGTGCACGCGGAGGCCGCCATCGTGTTCGAGTTCTCCGAGCCGATGGATCCCGACACCACGGAGGCGGCATACGTGTCGAACGAGCTGCCGGCGAACATGGTCACGTTCGGCTGGGATGCCGAGTTCCGCACGCTCACCATCCTCCCCACCAACGACCTCCCCTATGCGGAAGGCGGACCGGACGTTGGCGCGCTTGGCTTCGCGGCCACCATCGGAGCGACCGCAGAGAGCGCGGCGGGGGAGCCCATGGGGGAGAGCGCCTCGGTGCACTTCACGACACTCCGTCGTATCACGGACGAAGCCACGCTGGTTGCCGCGCTGACGGGCTACGGGTCGTCCACGGGCTCGAGCGCCAGCACGTCGGTCATCGTTGGCGATGCCACCACCAACTCGGGGCTGCGCGGCCTCCTCACCTTCTCGGTCGCCGACGTGCCCGAGGGCGTGCAGCTCGAGCAGGCTCGGTTCGTGATCGACGAGACGGGCCGCGTCGGGAACGCGGACGCCGGGCTCGGCCAGCTGCAGGCGGCGCACGTGTTCTTCGGGGCGCTTGCGGACGGCTTCAGCGCCGAGATCTTGGCTGGCCTGCCGAACCTCCTCAACGTGACTGTCTCCCCGTCGGCCACGCCCTTCCAGCGCTCGGTCGACATCACGGGCTTCGTCGCGGACGACCTGGCGCAGCGCGAAGCGCGGGGTGACCAGACGCAGCTGCGGCTCGGGTACCCGATGCTGACCGACGGCGACACGAGCGCCGACACGGTCAGCCTCGACAAGAACTCCGCGACGCTGACTCTCACGTGGCTCGCCCCGTGAACGCCGCCTACGGGCTGCGCTGATGGCGCGGCGGGCGCGACTCGGTTCTCCGGGGCGCGCCCGCCGCGTTCTTTCGTCGGCGCTCATCCCCACGCGATCTGGGCGTACAGATTCCGTAGCTTCGCGCCGCGCGCGGGGTGCAGCTGCTCCACCCAGGCCACACGCCCGCGCAAGTGCGAAGCGAAGTCGGCGACGTCGGCGCGGTTCTGCCCCGCGGGGCCATGCCGCACGCAGTTGGTCAAGATGGCCTCGAGGCGCTCGAGCTCGGGGCGCGCGAGCGTCGGACGCGTGTTCACCACCACCCCACCGAGCGACTGTCGCTGCGCGGCGCTCATGACGCGCGTCTTCTCGGGACGCAGGGCGAACCCACAGGACGAAGCGATGCGTCCCACCAGCGAGACGATGCGCGCAGCGTCGTCCAGCAGGTGCCGTGGGCCGGAGAAGACGAGGTCGTCGGCGTACCTGGAATAGGTCGCGCCCAGCGACTCCGCGAGACCGTGCAGGCGCGCATCGAGGCGCCTGCACACCAGGTTGGCGAGGGCTGGGCTAGACGGCGCTCCCTGCGGGAGGTGTGCCGACCGCAAGCGCGCCCGTGTGGATCCGTCGAAGCGTCGTGCCACGTCACGATGCGTCGTGTGGGTCGCCAGCGCCGCCGCGAGGTGCGCCGTCGCGAGCGGGGTGCCGCCGTCGACGAGCGCGCGCACCACCATGCCTCTGTGGATGGACGGGAAGAAGTCGCGCAGGTCCACCCGCAGCACGACGTCTTGGCCGGCGTGGCGTGCCGCGTGCTCGACGAAGCCCATGCCGCGCCGGAAGCCTGCCGCGCACGGGTGCACGGGCAGTGGCGCCAGCACCTCGTCCAGCAGCGCGCGTTGTGCCCGACGCAGGCGCGGGAGCGGGCACTCGAGGAGGCGAACCCCGTGGCGACGCTTCGGAACCACCACGTACCGGTAGTGGCTCTCGGTCACGGTCAGTCGGTCACGGCGACACTGCGGGTCCGCCAGCCAGTGCAGTTCGGTCGAGGACAACCCCAGTCGCGTGTCCAGGCCCGAGGGACCGAAGGACGGGAAGGGCTGCGCGGGATCGCCCAGCGAAACCAGCGGAAACCTGCGCACACGGAGCGTCGCGAGCTCGCTGCGGGCTCTCGTCGACAGGCGCGCACCGATGGCACGCATCAGTCGGTCGAGGTCCACCGGGGGATGCGCCAACTCGGCGGACAGGGCAGAGAGCGGTACGCGCCGGCACGCGCGCCGCAGGCGTGGTGAAGCGTCGGTCGCGATGTGATCGAGGGCGTCCGCGAGCGTGCTGCCGTCCTCTCGTGACGCGTGTTGTTCGACGGCCGACAGAGCCAGCGCCTCGAGGCGCAGCGCCACGCGTCTCCCCATCGTCGTCGTCACGGAGTGTGGTGCCCCCGCGGATGTGCTCCGCGGGAGCCTCCCCGACGAGTCCGAAGGGGCGCGTCCAGATCGACATGGGGTGTCGGGGCGGACGTGCCTCGTGAAGGGTGGTCGATACGTGTCCCCGGGGTAACCCCGGAGAGGCAGAGCCAGGCTCTGCCGCGTTGCGCACACGCGGTGCGAAACGTCTCGGGTGAGTCCACGTCGGGGAGGGTAGGGGTGGCACGCGATGGCCGCAAGGCCTGCCGCGCGCCGGGTCCTCATCGTCGCGTCTCGTCGGGGCGCTTGCTGGTGCGGCTCAGTTCTCTGCGTCGCGCTCGCCGCGGTAGCTCGTGGGGCTCATGCCCTCCCAGCGCTTGAACGCGCGGGTGAGGTTGCCTGCGTCGGCGAAGCCCGCGATGTGCGCGATCTCTCCGACCGAGAGGTGCGGGTCGGCCAGCTTGCTGAGCACCACGTCGTGCCGCAGGCGCCGCGTGAGGTCGCGGTAGGTGGTGCCCTCCTCGCGCAGACGCCGCCGCAGGGTGGGCGTGCTCATGCGCAGCGACTCGGCCACCTCCTCGAGGGAGGGCATGGTGAGCGGCAGGCCGCGTTGCCGCAGGATCATGGTGCGCACGCGGGTGGAGAAGGTGGCGTCTTCGCCTGGTACCTCGGTCGCGTCCATGGGCCGCGCTTGGACGAAGCGGGCCAGCTCGTGCTCGGTGCGCAGCGTGCTCAGCCCTACGTAGCGCGTCGAGAAGTGCAGGGCCGCGCACTCCGCGCCGAAGCGGTGGGTGCCCGGGAAGATGCTGTCGTAGTCGTCCGCGTGCGCGGGCCGTGCGTGCGGGAAGTCCACGCGCGCGATGGGGATCTTGCGGGCGATGAGCCACGACGCCACGCGGTGCACCATCATCAGCCACAGCTCCTGCAGCACACCGGTGGGGTCCAGCTCCGGCTGCCGGACGCGCACGCGCACGACGGCCATGTCGTCCTCGATGTCCATGGCGAGCGAGATGTCCTGGGTGAGCACGGCGTGGGCTGCGATGAAGCGCGCGAGAGAGCGGCCGAGGGTCTCCTGGTGGATGGCCACCTCGCACGCCAGCGCGAACGCCCCCCGCGGGCACGGAGACGCGGTCAGCCCGATCAGCTCGTCTCCACACTCGTCCCAGAGCAAGCGCACGAGCGCCGAGAAGTCCGCCGCGAGGACGCGCGCGCCTGGCGCCTGCAGCGCCTCGTGGTCCCAGCCCATGCGCGCCGCGATGGCGACCGTGTCCACGCCGCGTCGCGCCGCGCCGTCCAGGAGGCCGCACACGAAGTGGCTCGAGAGGGTAGGGGTGGTGCTCGACGTCACGCTGGTCCGTGACCCCACGCACCCGAGGTGTCCAGGCGACGGGCTCGACGTGAGCGCGATGGCCCGCTGCGCTGGTCACCTCGGGCCATGGTGGGGGCCGCCGCGCCCTCGCACCGTTTCCGTTGACCCTACCGTCCGCAACGGGTAGCGATCGACGCATGTCCGTCGGCACCAGAGGCCCCACCGCACTCCCCGTCCTCGATCTCGCGGACGCGCACTCTCCCGATCCCGCCGCCCGTGTGCGCGCCGAGGACGCCGTGCGCGCCGGGCTGGGTCACTTCGGGCTCGTCTACATCCGCTCCCACGGGCTCGACGCCGACGAGCTCTCCGGGTTCTACGACGACTTCCTCGCCCTGTGCGCGCGCCCCGAGGCCGAGAAGCAGACCTGGGCCTCGGGGGACATCTGGTATCAGCGTGGCTGGACGCCGCCCAACACGGAGAAGGCCGTCATCGCGGGGGGTCAGCCCGACTTCAAGGAGTGCTACTTCATCGCGCCCGAGCCGCTGGACGACGAGCTGCGCGACGTCTACCCGGAGATCTACGCGGACAACCGCTGGCCGGAGGACGCCCCGGACTTCGAGCGGCGCTACTCGTCGCTCGGGCGCGCCATCCACGCGGTGGGCATGCAGGTGCTCTCCGTGGCAGCCACGTCGCTCGGGCTGCCCGCCGACACGTTCGCCGAGCGCACGGGGGGCGGACCGCACGTCACCCGCGCGCTGCGTTACCTGCCGCTGAGCGCCGAGCAGGCCGCTGACGCGAGCATCGTGTGGGGCGAAGAACACACCGACTTCAACCTGCTCACGTTGCTCCCAGGCGGACGCTTCTTCGACCCGAGCGGGGCGCCGTGTGCGCGACCGGACAGCACCAGCGGCCTCTACTTGCGCACGCGCCCTACGGAGGAGCATCCGAAGGGGGAGCTGGTGCACGGCGCGCCCCCGCCGGGCTGCATCGTGGCGCAGGTGGGTCAGCAGCTCGAGATCCTCACGGGTGGCGCGTTCCTGGCCACTCCACACGTCATCACGGCGCCGTCCACGCCGGGCTACTCCCGCACGAGCATGGCGCACTTCATCCACGTCCACAGCTTGCAGCCCCTGTTCCCGCTGCCCGCGTTCTGCACCCCCGAGGCGCGGCGCAGCTATGGCCCGCCAGTGCTCGCGGGCACGTACTCCCTGAAGACGCTGGTGGACATCGGCCTGGCTCCACGCGAGGCGCTGGACAAGCTGGGCTACCGCCACTACGGCCGCCTCGACGCGGTGCGCCACGGCTGAGCGGCTTCTCGCGGTGCCCGACGTCGCACGAAGCGTCGCCCCACTGTGGCCCGAGGCGCCGCGACACCAGCGCCGCGCTCAGCGGATGAACATCACGTCGTCGAGCAGCAGCCCGATGTCCGGTCCCGGGTTGTCGATGGTGACGCTCGCGATGGGGCTGAGCTCCGCGCACACCGTCGCGATGTCGAGCGTGATCTCCGTGTAGGTCTCGCCGATGTCGAACGTGGTGCCCGTGCAGCGGTCGCCGTTCTCGTTGCTGAGCGTGACCTGGATGCGCCCTGTACCCGAGACGGTGCGCGCCTGCAGCGACAGCGTGCGGAACGTACTGCTGGGGAAGGCCTGTCGGTAGTACAGGTGGAAGCCCGTCCACTGGTCGAGGTCGCGGATGCGCAGGCACGAGCTGCCCGCATAGCAGTCCTGATCGTAGGGACCGTACGGCCCGTTCTCGGCGGCGCCCCAGGGGTTGATGATCCAGCGCATCTCGTCGATACCGCCGAACTCCTCGCCGTACACCACGGCGGGCGGGATGAACTCGCACGCGCCACCGCTGCTGGGCTCCTGGTCCGTGAACTGCACCCCCACGTCCACGTTCACGCCGTTGCCGCCGCTGGTGGGGATGATCTCGGTGGACTCCACCACCTGGCCCTGTGCGCTGGTGAAGCGGAACACGATGCCCGTGCCGCCCCGCGCGAGCGTGCCGCCCACGGCCTCCCACGCGCCTCCGCTGCGGCGCGCGTCGGTCCACGGGTTGTCGGCGGCCACGCCTGGCCCAGCGCCGCGGAACGCTACGGAGCGGATTGGGATGCGGTGGTTCATCGGCGCGAAGCGCAGGTACGTGGGGTTGCGGTCGTTCACCCGCACGTGGATGTCGCCGCTGACGGGGCACGCGACGCGCCTCGCGCTGCCCTCGTCGTTGGCGCCGCCGCCCACCGCCTCTGCGGCTTCGTTTGCCAGGTCGATGTGGAAGTGGCCGCCTGCGCAGAGGGGGTTGCCTTGGATGGGGCAGAGGTCCGTCATCATCACCACCTCGGTCCCGTTGATGGTGTCGATCTCCCAGCACTCGCCGCAGGCCTCGCCCGGGTCGCCGTCGTAGGAGCTGCCGTTCCAGGGCTCGGCGATGGCGCCGGTCACGCCGTTGCGCACGAAGCTCGGCAGGAAGTTCGCGTTGCGCGGGAACTCGCACCAGCCCTGGGAGCCCGCGTTGTAGGACGTGAGGCGCACGCTGCCACACATCGCACTGGGCGCCTGGGCGGGGCCGCTGTCGGCGCGAGGGTTGCTCCCGCCATCGCCTCCACCACAGCCGAGAGGCACCGAGACCAGCGATACGAGCGTGAGAGCGAGAGGTGCGCGCATGTCGGGGAGTGTAACCGGGGGATCGCGCGTCGGCACTGCCTCCCGCGCGGTCCGTGCTGGTACGCGCCCGTTCGCGCGCTCCGCGCGCAGCCACGCCGTCAGGGGTACGGAAGATGACCACATGGGTCTTCGTCCATGCACGTGTCATGCTCTGTCCCTGCCCAGCGACAGACATCTCCGTGACCGCTCGTTGGCTGAGCGGTGCTTCATGCTGCAAGCGCTCGTCGTCCCCTTCACGGTCATGTACTGGGTCGTGTGCGAGTACGCCCTGCACGCTGACGCTCTGCATGGCGTGTTCGACGTCCACGTGCTGCAGATCACGCTCTACGTGTTGGTCGCCTATACGTTCGTCTGGTGTTCGCTGATGGCCTACACCGCCACGATCATGCGCCGGCAGGAGGAGGGTCCCACGTGGCTGGGACACCTGACGGTGCAGCTCTATGCCCTCCCCAACCTGTATGCGGTGTACCTGCTCGGGCCAGTCACCAGCCCGTTCTTGGTGGTGCTCTTGGGCAGTGGGCTACTCGGCATGCTCACCTTTCCCCCGCGCATCGCCTGGGCCGCCGTGGGGACCGTCGTGATCGGCCTCCTGTTGCCCGAGCTGGCGCGGCTCCGTGGTCTCATCCCCTACGCGCCCCTGCTCCGCGTCGCGCCGCAGGACGACCCCGAGATGATGACGTTCTGGACGGCGCTGATGTGGGTCATCGTCGCTTCGGTGAGCGCGCTCTTGCTCTCGCTCTTCCACGTGCTCTTGGCCGAGCTCAGGAAGCGGGAGGCAGCGCTCCACGAGCTCACGCGGACCGACGCGCTCACGGGCCTGTACAACCGGCGCCACTTCATGCAGCAGATGACGCACGAGCACGCGCGCGCCACCCGCTACGGTCGTCCGCTGAGCTGCGTGATGGTGGACCTGGACCACTTCAAGCGGATCAACGACGAGCACGGACACGCCGTGGGCGACGAGGTGCTGCGTGAGACGGCGCTGCGACTGCGCAGGGCCCTCCGCGAGACCGACGTCCTCGCGCGTCTGGGTGGCGAAGAGTTCGGCGCGCTCCTGCCGGACACCGATCTCGAGGGGGCGCAACGGGTCGCCGAACGGTGTCGCGAGCTGCTCGGGGCGACGCCGGTGCAGGTCGAGCACCGACCGAGCGTGCGTGTCACCGCGAGCTTCGGTGTGGCGGTCTTGGACGCCGTGCGCGCTCCCGGCCCAGAGGACTTGCTGCGCGCCGCAGACATGGCGCTCTACGCCTCGAAGAGCCGCGGCCGGAACCGAGTGTCACTCTCCGACGCTGGGGCCGACGTTCTCGGCAGCCAGCCCCACCCCCTCGGCGCCGATGGCGTCTGAGAAGCGGCGCCGCGCCAGCAGCATGCGGTGCCCGAAGAACGACGCGGCGAACACGAGGAGGCCGAGCAGCGGCAGCGCCGCCTTGAGGGTGTCGTGCTCCGTGCGGACCGCCGTGACGGAGCCATCGATGCACACCCCCACCACGAACAAGGCGAGCACGAGGTAGGTGGCGGGCAGCCAGGGATAGCCGAGCGCACGGTACGTGGCGGGCGCGCCGAAGCGGCGCCGCAGCACGAACAGCGACACCACGGCGAGCGTGCCGATGACGAGCATGGCGATGCTGGTGAGCTCCAGCAGCAGCTCGAAGGAGCCCGTGAGCAGGAGCAGGCTCGCGATACCCGCCTGCAAGAGCAGGGGACGCTGCGGCCCTTCCTGGTGTCCGCCAGGCCGCATCGCGACGGCGATCCGCCCGCCGGCCAGGACGGTGCCATTGAGCGAGCCCAGCAGGGTCACCACGATCAAGGCCGTGATGACGACGCGCGTGGCCTGGCCGCCTAGGTGGGCGGCCGTGGCGATGCCGGCGTCGGCGACGGACGCGAGCCCCGGCAGGCCGAGCACGGCGGTGTAGGCCGAGCACACCACAAGATAGAGCGCGGTGATGAGCGCGGTGCCGCCGAGCAGACCCCACGGGAGCGTGCGCTCGGGGCGCACGACCTCACCGCCCACGTAGGCGATGGCGTTCCAGCCGGAGTAGGCGAAGTAGATGGTGACCAGCGCCTTGCCGACGGCGGACGCGGTGATGGGGCCGGCGGCCTCGGTGGGTGCGCCGGGAGAGGCGGCGCCGCTCGTGATGGCGAACGCGGCCAGCGACAGCATGGCCACGAGCGGGATGGCGGTGGTCCACACCTGCAGCAGCGCGGCCGTCTTGGCCCCCCGTAGGTTGATGGCTGTCAGCAGCCAGATCAGCGCGAGCCCGAGTACGCGTCCTAGCTCGATGCTCACACCGGACGGCAGCGCGATGGCGGTGGGGAGCGTCACGCCGAACACACGCAGGAGGCCGGGGAGGTGTTCGGTGGCGAGGATCGAGGCCACGGTCGCGATGCTCCCTGCGAAGACACAGGTGAACAGCATGAAGCCCGTCGCGAAGCCCGCGGATGGACCGAGCGCCTCGCGCACGAACACGTAGTCGCCGCCCGCGTGTGGGTGGCGCGCGCCCAACTCGGCATACGCCGAGGCCCCCGCGAGCGCGAAGACTCCGCCCAGGAACCACACGCCGAAGAACGCCCACGACGAAGGGAGCAATTGCGCGACGACTGGTGGGCTGACGAAGATGCCGACACCCAGCATGGACCCGGCCACGATGGAGAGGGCCCCCAAGGGACCGATGACGCGGCGCATCGGCCCAACTGTGTCTGGATCAAGGTAGGTCAAGGCTCGTCTCGAACGGCCGGCAGGAGGCGCACCGTACCCCGCGCCACTGGAAAATTCAAAGCGACGCGCCCGTCGACGAGGTCTCTGGCACCGACGTGGCTGGATCGGTCGCTGGCTCGTCGACGACGACGTCGTCCGGAGCGCAGTGGTACAGCGTGGCGTCGGGGCCCTGGTCCAGCGGCGTGCAGCGCTGGAGCCGCTCGCGCACTCCGTCGAGGGGGAGCGTGGGGCGGTCGACCACCAGGCACGGGCCAGCTTGCACCAGCGTGTCCAGCGCCGCAGCTGCGCCTGCCGCAGAGGCGCCATCGTCATGCGTCTGCACCAGGGGGTGGAAGACGTACGGAGTGCCACGCAGGGCGAACGCGTCGCCACATGCTTCGAGGGACGCATAGTCCACTTCCACACCGCTGGCGCGGCCGAGGTAGTACGCGAACAGCGTCATGTCGTAGTGCGCGACGGTGACCACACGTCGCTCCGGGCGACTCGCGATGAGGGCGGCGAAGGCGGGCGCGACGGCGCGCTCGTCGGGGGTGTAGAGCGTGGCGTTCGCCATGGTGCGATCCGCGACGGTGGTCGACACCAGCAACCCGCAGGTCGCCACCACGGCGAGTCGTCGCGTCGCGTGCGTTGGGAGCGGAGACCACGCCGCCGCGAGCAGCAGCACCGGCAGCGCCGCGAGGAGGTAGTAGGGTTGGACGCGCGCCACCGGGGCCAGGCCCGCGATGCCGACGAACGAGCCGAGGACCAGAGCGAGAGCGATCGGGGCATGGCCTTCACGCCGACGGAGTGCGTACGTGACGGCGACGAAGGCTGCGACCACCAGGGCTGGGCCGAGCGCCTCGCGGACGACGTCGGCCATGGCCTCGGCCGTGCCGATGACGCTCCGGTCGCCCCACGCGAGTGACGGGCGCGACTCGGCGGCCAGGCGCGCGCCTCGGTCCCGGACGAACGTGTACGCCGCCAACGCCAGCGCTGGGGACCCGCAGGCGAGCCCCACACCGAGCGCTCGGCGCGCGTCGCCGTAGGTCGGCCCGAGCCAGAGCAGGCAGCACAAGAGCGCCGCGACGGCAAACACTGCCGTGTAATAGGTGAACAGCGCCACGACCACGCTCGCGACCACGGCAGAGTACCACCCGCGCGAGCCCGTCTGCTGATAGCGCACGGTCGCCATCGCGAGGACGGTCAGCACCAGCGCATAGAACGGGAGCGAGCTGACCTCGCGGGAGTGGGCCACGAACGACGCGGACGTGGCGGGTACCAAACCCAGGAGCGCGGCGAGCACGACCTTGCGGTCCGTCACGGCCGCCGCGAGGACGAGCATCGGACCGGCGAGCGCGCCCGCGAGGACCGCCGGGGCGCGTACGACGGCCTCGGACTGGCCGAACAGCTGTGCTGCATGGAGCACCGCAAAGTACAGCGGGGGGTGGCGGTCACGCAGCCCGATCCCCGTGAAGATGTCGACCAGCGACGCGTGCCCCGTGAACAAGCGCTGGACGTCTTGGTCGCGCACGAACGGGACATCGAGGTGCGGGACGCGCAGGGCCAGCCCCAGCGCGAACAAGAACGCTCCTGCCCAGAAGCCCCCTAGCGGCAGTGTGGCGAGCGCCCACGTCGTGAGCGCGAGCAGGGCCGCGATGGCGAAGGCGCGGCCCCCTCGCGCGCCCGAGAGAGCGCGGGCGATGTGCGGGCGTGGCACGTCGGGAGCTAGCGTGAGCGCGTCGACGGGCACCTCGTCGCGGACGTCGTTCGCGCGTACCACGGACGCCAGCCGCTCGGTCACGGCCTCGCACTCATTCTGGGTGGCCGTCGAGCGCGGCTGCTCCCACGCGATGTCGTAATGGGCGCTCGTGCGCACGCCGCGCCACGTGCCACGGTCGAGGAGGTGCAGCTCGACCGTGGTGGTTCGCCCCCCTCGGCTCCGCCGCGCAGGCAGCACGATGTCGTGGGTCTCGCCGCGGTGCGGCAAGGCGAGCACGAATCCGTCCGCGACTTCACGGCCTGGCGCGAGAGGCGCGATCAGCTCCGCGAGCGTTCGCGTTCCCGCTTCGGCGGGAGGCGTACCCTCGCTCAATATTCCGAGCGCCACGAGGGTGCCGCCCACGGCGACGAGCAGGCGGAGCGCGACGGCGCGGCGATCGAGGGGTTGACTCACGAGGGGGTGGACGTTCGCACGGCCGGGCGACACCGCGCAATCGCCGCGCCACCCGCTGGTTTTGGCGGCGCGACGGGGGGGGGAGACGCTACGCTGCGGCCTCGTGCCGAGCCCCTCGACCATCACGCTCGCCCGACAGCTCTTCCGCGCGGGGCGTTGGGAGGAGGCAGCCCGCGTCGCGCGCCACGTGGCCCGGCAGGACCCCAGCCTAGCGGCGGAGTGTGCCGCGCTGGTCGGCATGAGCTTCTTGCGAGCGGGGCGCCCCGAGGACGCGCGCGCTCCTCTCGAGTACGCGCTGCGGGAGAACCCGTCGTCGCACACGCTGCAGCTGGCGTGCGCGCAGGCGGCGCTCTCCACGGGAGATGACATCGCCCTCGAGCGCGCGCTCGAGGGCGCGACGGTCGGGATCGAGAAGCAACGTGCAGCGCTGCGCTGGGCGCGCCGCGAGCTGCCGACGAACAGCGCGTTCATCGCCTTGAGCTCGGACGCTCGACCGACCGTGGAGCAGTGGGAGAGCGGCGTGCGTGCGCTCATCGCCCTCGGGCGGCTCGACGACGCCGCGCGCCTCTGCGAGCTGGTGCCACCCAGCGCTCCGCCCGACCTCGAGCAGATCTTCGAGGCGCGAGTCGCGACCGCACGTGGTGACACCCCCACGGCCGTCGACGCGTGGCGTCGGGTGCTCGTCCACGGCACCTCGCTCGCGGCGGAGGCCTTCGACGCCATGCTCGCGGTGGATGCCCCGGACGAGGCGCGCACCATCGCCCAACGCAGCGCGTCGCTCAGCGGCGACACGCTGTTGATGGGGCGTATGGCGCTCTACGAAGGGCGCCTCGAGGATGCGCGGGCGCTTCTCGCGCGCGCGACGGAGAGCCCGGAGCGTCGGACGACGCTAGCAGCGCTGGCCCTGCTGTCGGGCGACCACGAGCGCGTGACCGCGCTCCTCGCCGAGACCGACCGCGCGCCCGCCGACGAGCTGATCTGGGCCGAGTCGCTACGCCGCAGGGGGAACGTCGAGGAGGCCATGCAGGCTTACGCGGCGCTCTCCGCCGACACGCTCGCCCTCAGCGCGGCGGCGCCTCTCTGCCGGGTGAGCTGCATGACCGGGTGGGACGACGTCGAGGGGGAGCCCGGGGCACTCGTCGCCGATCTGCGCGCGGACTTCCCGGACCTCGCCGCCATCGAGGAGCCACGCGCGTTCGCGCAGGCCGCCCTCGACGCGCTCAGCGGGAATTGGGGCGCCGCCGCCACGCGTCCGCGGCCCGACGGGACGCTGCGCAGGCAGCGCGTCGCGCGGCCCATGCGCGACCGCGTGGCGATCCTCCGACAGGCCCTGACGCTGCTGCCCCTCCCAGAGGTGCTCAACCAGTGCGCGGCGCTCGAGGCCGAGCGAGGACCGCATCCGTTGATCGCGACCTACGGCGCAGAGCTGCTGCTGTGGTGGGGGGACTACGAGGGCGCGGAGGCGTGGCTCGCGCGGGCGTTCGACCTCGATCCGGGGACGCGCTGGGGGCACGTCGGTCTCGCCACGCTTCAAAACCTGAAGGGGGACCCGCAGGCCGCGCTCGACACCATGACCCGGCAGGCGAACACGATGGTGCCGCTTCCGAACAGCGCTGCGTGCACCGCCGAGTCCCACCTCTTGCTGGGCGATCCCCGGTCCGCAGAAGCCGACTTCCGCGTTGCGCTCGAGGGACACCCCACGCGTCTCAGCAGCTGGCTGGGGCTCGCGCTGGCCCAGGTGCGCCAGGCCGCCGATCCGAGCGCTTCGCTCTCACGGGTGCGGCGCCTCACGCCCGTGTTTCATCGGCAGTGGCAACGCGAGGTGGCGTCGCTCCCGGTGGAGCAGGCGCTCCTGCACGGGCTCTCCATGCTCCGAGGCAATCGCGGGTCCGGGCTGATCACGTGGTGGACGGCCGACGGTGTGTTCCACGGGGAACAGGTCGTGCGCGTCGGCGCGTCATGACGGGGCGCCTTCGCGACCGGCGTGCAGTCTGGGCGCCGTCCTGTATGGTCGCTGTCGTGACGCCCACCCGACCCGCCCTCTGTCAGCTCCCGAACCCCTTCGACTGCTGCAACCACACCGACCGAGGGGGCACGCCGCGGTGCCTCGGGGCGGCCCGCCGTCTCGGCCCGTGGTGGTCGCTCTGCGCGGCCATCGTGATGTCGGCGTGCGAGACGCCTGGTCCTGCCGACGCCCACGCACAGCCCGCGGTCCGCCCCGCTCCGCCCGCTGCGCACCCACCCCGGACCGCGGAACCCGCTCCCCCACCCGCGGGCAGGTCGTCCCTCGGTCCGTCCCCAGGGCCCGGACAAGCGCCTGCCCCTCGCGCGCCATCCACTGCGGCTCCCTGCCCGGCCGCGCCCGAGGGGATGGCCTGCGTCCCTGGCGCGTCGTTCGTGATGGGCGTGGACGCGGACGCCCACGTCTGCGACCAGCCTGGCAACAACCACGACCGCGCGCCGACGACCACGCCCGCGCACCGGGTGGAGGTCAGCACGTTCTTCATGGACCTGACCGAGGTCACCAACGGCGCGTATCAGGCGTGCGTCGCAGCCCGTGACTGTCCGCGCGACGGACCACGCTACCGTGACTTCTCCGCTCCGACGCAGGCGATCACGGGCGTGAGCTGGTTCAGCGCGCGAGCCTTCTGTCGCGCGCAAGGCAAGCGGCTCCCCACCGAGGCCGAGTGGGAGCTGGCTGCGCGCGGACCCGACGGGGACACCCACCCGTGGGGCAACCAGGAGTCCGACTGCACGCTGGCCATCATCAAGGACAGCACCGGACGCTCGTGCGGACGTCAGCAGCGCAGCACGCGTCCCACCTCGGGGCGCGTCAACGAAGTCGCCGCGCGCCCGGCCGGACGCTACGGGCTCTTCGACATGATGGGCAACGCGGAGGAGTGGGTGGCGGACTGGTGGTCGCCCACGTACGCCGCGTGCGGGGAGGCGTGCCTAGGACGAGACCCGCAGGGGCCGTGCGGAGGCGCGGACGAGTGTCCGGGCCACAACCGGCGCGTGGTGCGCGGAGGTTCGTGGTACTGGCCTGCGTCCCACGCGACGGGCTACCACCGACGTCGGCACATGCCAGACAACCGGCTGATTCATCACTTCGGCTTCCGCTGCGCGCAGAGCCTGCCTAGCGCCCCGTAGGGCCCTACTCCGCGTCTGTGGCGGGCGCGCTCGGCGCCGCAGCAGGCGCGCTCGCGGCCGGAGGGGACGCGGTAGGCGGTGTCCACAGGGCGGCCAGCGGGTGACCTTCCGGCAGCGGCGCGATGGGCTGCTGCGCCCCCGTGGGCTCCGCGATGATCTCGGTCAGGCCACGCACGCCCGTGCGGCTGCGCGTCTGCACGAGCAGGGTCCGCACGCTGTCGATGGGCGAGCGCTGCATCATGGCTGCCACGTGGGGGCCCGTCTCGATGTTGTAGTGGTAGTTCGGCTCGCCCTCCGGGTGCTCCAGGTTCGAGTGGAACGTGCGCAGGAACACGGAGCGCTCGTCGAACGGCTGCGCCACGATGTTTCGGCGATATGTGGGCCCGAACTCGAAGTAGGTCTCGGCGTTGGAGACGTACACCAGGCGCACCGGGAGCTGCGCGCGGCGCGCCGCCAGCGCGAGGTCCAGCATGGTGTTGTCGGCGGTGAGGTCGCCTCGCACCGGGAACACGCGCCCCTCGACGAACAGCCCGCGCACGAAGTCGTACTGCGCCGTATCGGTGAGGTAGGTGGGCACGCCGAACTGCCGGTAGCGCCGGCGGATGGAGCGCAGGGAGTCGCGCAGGGGCCCAGCGGCTCGCTGCGCCGTCCGCAGCAGGCTCTCGAGGTCGGGGTCGTTTGCGTAGTGGGTGCGGACCAGCCCCAGCAGCGTCCCGAAGCCGTCCTCGTCGAACAGCGCGAAGAGGTCATCCGCCGTCTCGCTCGCGAGGAACGCCGCGGCGAACACGCGGTGCGTCTGAGTGATCTCGGCGTCGAAGTCGAGGGGCACCAGGATCTCCGGGTGCGCCCAGCCCGCGAGCAGATAGAGCTGATCGCTGCCCACGCCGGTCATGACGCCGCCCAGGTCGGTGACCCGCTCCCGGTACACGTAGTGCGCGTTCTCGTTGGTGCGGTAGTAGTGGCTCGAGCGCACGATGGCGGGCGGCGCGGGGTCGTGACGGATGGCGTCGAAGTGCGCGCGGATGGCGGCCGGCAAAGGGCCATGCGCGCGCGGGCCGGCCGGCGCGACGTCGCCAGCCGTGGGGGCAGACGGGGCAGGGGCGGCTGCGGCGTCGGTGGCGGCGGCGGTCGTCGCCTCGGTGGGCTCCTCCGAGGCGCGCGTGGGCAGCGCAGTCTCAGGGCCCGTGTCGTCCCCCGCTGCGGGCTCCGCCTCGTGGCCCGGGTCGGCCTCACGGGGTCGAGCCGGCTGTTCCGTCGTGGACGTGGCGGGCGTGGCGGACGCTCCGCCCGCGCTCGGTTGCGCCGTGGTGGACTCCGCCGAACCACAGCCGACCAGCGTGGATGGCGCGAGGCAGCCAGAGAGCCACAGCGTGGCGAGTAGGGATCGGACCGCGGTCCACGACGGCGACATGCGGCGCAGTGTAGCTAGCTTGCGGTCCGTGGCGAGCGACCCGCCACCCGGCGCGACGAGGTGCGGCGTTCAGCGGTCGCTCTCGCGCGCCGTCGGCGGGCTGGCGGCCGACGAGCCTTCGTGCGCGCCCACCGTGACGATGTCCAAGGCGCCCTCGGCGGCGGCCCAGGACCCCCGCTCGGCGACCTCTTCCGCCACGCGCACGCGCGCCGCCGTGCCCCCCGAACCGCGGTGCTGCTCCGCCAGGGCCACCACCGCGGCCAGCGTGCCCTGGTGCTTCGCGCGCCCCTCCCGCGCGCGGCGCGCTGCGACCCGGCGTGTCGCGGCGCCCCCTGCGATTGCCAGGGCGGGGAGGGCCCACAAGCTGTGCAGCCCGACCATCGCGGCGCTGTGGGTCACGTCCATCAGCACGCCGACCAACGGCAGGCCGCCGAACAGCGCCGCCATGCTCCCGCCGGCGAGCACGCTCGCACGCAGCGGCCGGAGGTCCGTGCGCAGGGTGATGCGGGTGCTCTCACCCTCGGTGGTCAGACTGAAGGCGCCACCGCGCAGCGTGCTCCCCACCTGGGCGATGCTCGTGCCGAGCCGCTCGGTCAGCAGCGCGGCGATCGCCTCGTAGCCCCGCTCGCCCACACGGTACGGGAGCTCCACTGTGTCCTCGTACGTCAGGGGCTCTCCCACCCAGCGGTCCACGTTCCCGTGTGCGGCCTGCGCAGCCCCGACCGGCGCGAGCCCCTTGAGGCGCGCGATCTCCTGGTCTGCCTCGGCGAGCCGCCGCTCGAGGTCTTCGACCTGCGCGTGCAGGCTCTCCGTGTCGTCGCGGTAGGTCATGGCTCAGTGAGCGGCGGCGCGCCCCGGCTTGGCGTGCCAGATGCGCAAGCACAGGCCGAAGCCGATGAGCGCGAAGGGGAGCAAGAACCACGGCCAGTACGTCCAGCTGTTGCTCGTGAGGTACCCCAGGCACACCGACTGCAATGCGGTGCCCAGGTACACGAAGCCGTCGATCACGCCGACCGCGGTGGCGGCGCCCTTGCGGCCACCGAAGTCCATGGTGGCGGTGCCGGACAGCAAGCCGTGCGTCCCGATCACGCACAGGCTCATCAGGAACACCAACGTCCCCAGCCACAGCGGACTCAGCGGGAGCTCCGGCCGAGCGTCCAGCAGCCGCAGGTCCCCGGCTCGGTGTTCGGGGCGCGGGTCGGTCAACTGCAGCTCCAGCGTCGCACCGTCGCGCAGCACCCGCGCGGGGATGGCCCGGTGGGGCAGGGGGCTCTCCGCGTCGATGGGCGCGACCCGTCCGGCTGGCGCGCTGCGGCATTCGCAGCGCTCGGGGTCCCAGCGGCTGTCACGACACACGGGCTCGAAGCAGGCCACGGCGGCGCGGACGTCGGACCAGGTGCCGAGCTCGTCGCGCCCCGCGATGGCGAGCACTTGGTCACCCGCGACCAACCCCGACGCTGGACCGGCGCTGGCCACGGTCGTGCCGGGCACGGCCAGCGTGAGCGTCATGCCCAGCGTCAGCCCGCACAGCAGCGCGTACATGCCCGCCGCGGCCGGACCGCGCCGACTCTGGAACAGCAGGTCCGACACCCAGCCAGCGACGTTCCCGCCCAGCACGCCCGCGATCATCAGGAGGCCACCCCAGCCGGCCTGGAAGAACGGCGCAAGGAACGCGAGCCCCGAGAACACGGCGAGCGCCCCGCGTCGTCGACCATCGGCGCGCGCCGCGAGCACGCCGGACACGGCGGCGGCCGCGAAGCAGGCGACGACCACGCCCAGGTGCTCCCACTGCCCGAGCCGCAGCACGTGTGTCCGCGGCAGCACCCAGATCTCGCTCGCGTAGATGGGGAACCAGTGCATCACGCCGTTGCGCACCACGCCGGTGCAGAACTCGATGAGCGCCACCGTCAGGATCACCGGGTTGGTCAGGATGCGCCGGAAGAGCAGCGCGGTCGGGACGGGGGCGTCGTCGTCCCCGCTCGACGCGTCGCCGGTGTCGAAGTCCGCGTGCCCCGCCTGGCTCGGTCGGTCGCGCAGCAGCAGGAGCTCCGCGACCCACGCCAGGCCCAGCAGCGCCCCGGGGACTGCGAACACGACCCACGCGCGCTCGGCCGTGCCCGACCCGGGGAAGTGCGTCTCGGCGAGGTCGAGCAGCCACCCGTTCACGGTGAACGCGAGGAAGATGCCGCTGGCGATCATCGTGCCGAAGATGCCGGAGAAGCCCCCGCGCTCGCTCACGTGGAACCAGTGGGCGTTCACCTTCACGATGGACACCGCGCCATAGCTCTGGAAGTACATGTTCACCGCGTACAGCACGGAGAACACCGCACGCAGCGGGGCGGCCGTGGGGTCCGCGCTGCGCAGCACGTGGTGCAGGTACGCGCCCATCGCGACGTTCGCCACGAACGAACCCGCGAGCCCGATGAGCATGCCGCGCCGCCCCCCGACGCGGTCCACCAGCGGACCGTTCACCAAGAACGCCAGCGCGTAGACCACCGTTCCGGCCGCGAAGATGAGCCCGAAGTCCTCCTTGGTCATCAGTTGACCGAGGTTCGTCTTGGCGACGGTGAGGTTGTAGCGCCCCATGTAGAGCAAGGCGTACGAGACGCCGAGCGGGAACCAGTTCATGAAGCGTCGGCGGCGGAACGCGTCCGCGTGCGCGGGCGCCGCGGTGCTCACCGGAAGCCCTCGAAGTGGCGCACCATGGGGATGCCCTCGGCCAGCGGCGGGGGGTTCGGCACGCACTGCGTGTCCAGCCAGATCACGTCGGCGTCTGGCAGCAGCTCACGCGCGGCGTTGCAGTTGGCGGGCTCGTTGTCGAAGAACGCCACGGGCGCGCCCAGGCGGGTGAGCGTGGGCAGCACGGCGCGCTTGAACGCGTCGTCGGAGGCCTTCTTGGTGGGCTTGAGGATGACCTGCGTGCCCGCCACCGCGTACGGGAAGGCGTCGTCGCGCAGCTTCTTCACCGTCCCAGTGAGCATCCCCGGGAGGTCGCGGCCCGTCAGGTACACCAGGTTCGCGCCCGCGTCGTAGCAAGCCTGCGCGAACGCCACGGCACCGGGGGCTGGAACGTCGTGCTTGATGTAGCGGTCGCGAAAGAAGCGCGCCCACCAGAACGACGTGACGCGCTTCACCACGCTCGGGTCCGTGACGCCCACCAACTCGAGGGCGTCGGCGACGAGGTAGCGCATGTGGTCGAGGGTGAGCGTGTCGAGGCGCTCACGAAGGCCGGCCTCACTCGCAGGGACGGTTGCAGCAAACTCGCGGACGATGGCGAGGGTGCGCGGGCGGTTGTCGTACAGCGTGGCGTCGAGGTCGAACACCACGACCGGCGTCGGCCCCCCTGCGGCGCGCGAGGCGCTCACCCGCGCGAGCACGCGCGAGAGGGGCGTAGGGTCGTGGGGCAGGCTGGGGGGCTCGGTGTCGGGGCTCGTGCGCGGCGCGCTCACGCCCGCTTGTCTACCACACGGGGCGTGACGGCCGGGTGAAATGCGGCTCAGAACTCGATGCCGCGCATGGCGCGCACGCCAGCCTCGTAGGCGTGCTTGACCTTCTTGAACTCGGTCACCGTGTCGGCCACCTCGATCAGCTCGGGTTTTGCGTCGCGCCCCGTGATGCACAGGTGCAGGTCGCGCGGCTTGTTGCGCACGGCCTCGACCACCGGCTCGATGGGCAGGTAATCGTAGCGCAGGACGATGTTGAGCTCGTCCATGATGATCAGGTGGTACTTGGGGTCGGGGCCACGGCTGGCCTCGATGGCGTCCACGCACACCTGCCAGCCGGCTTTCGCCGACGCGACGTCTGCGGCGCGGTCCTGGGTGTTCCAGGTGAATCCGTCGCCCACGATGAAGTGGTCCACCCCCGGGAGGGTCTTGAGCAGCACGCCCTCGCCCGTCTTCCAGGTGCCCTTGGTGAACTGCACGACGCACACGCGGAAGCCGTTGCCAGCCGCGCGCAGGGCCAGCCCGAAGGCGGCCGTGCTCTTGCCCTTGCCGTCGCCCGTGTGCACCAGCGTCAGCCCGCGCCGCTCCTTCTTGCTGCGTACCTCGGCGTCCTGGATGCGCTTCAGCTCCGCCATCTTCGCGTTGTGCTCGGCGTTGCGCTGCTCTTCGGTCTGCTCGGGGGTGGGTGTGTCACTCATGGCCTCGGCACCATCGCACGCAGCCGCGGCATGTCGAGCGCCGCGCACACCTGGGCGGCGAGCGCGTCGTACACCCTGTCGCGGGGATGGCGCAGCGGGGTGCCTTCGTCGGCGGAGGCGCTCGTGACGCCAGCTGTGGGCTCCTCGCCCCGCAGCGAGCGCAGGTGGTGGACCACGCGTCGTCGGACCTCGGGCGCCTCGAACAAGCCGTGCATCATCGTGCCCAACACGGACCCTGCGACCGCGCCGTCGCGCTCCCCCTCTGGGCCGCCCGTGATCCACAAGAGCGGCGCGACGCGCTCGTGCGTGGGTACCGCGCGCCCGTGGTGCATGAAGTACCCCGAGAGCAGAGGTCCGCGCAGCAGGGGGTGTTCGCTGCGCGCCTCGACGCGTGCCAGGCGCTTCTCGGGCGCAAAATGCACCTCGAGGGGCAGCAGCCCGAGGCCCTCGGTCGAGCCCCCGGAGGCTTCGACCCCGGCATGGTCGTGGATGCGCTCCGCGAGCATCTGGCACCCACCACATACCCCCAACACGGGCTCTCCGCGCACGGCCCGCAGCGCGAGCGCTCGGTCGAAGCCGCGCTCACGGAGCCAGCGCAAGTCGCTCAGCGTCGCCCGGCTCCCGGCCAGGATCACCAGATCTGCGCCGTGCACTTCGCGCGGGTTGTCGATGAAGCGCAGCAGCACGCCCGGTTCGTCGGCCAGGGCGCGCAGCTCGTCGAAGTTCGAGAGAGCCGGTGTGCGCACCACGGCGAGCTCCAGCTCCTCCATCGTGCCACGGCGCGTCGTTCCGGCACTGTCCAGGCTGGCCGCGTCTTCCTCGGGGAGGCCATGGGACGCGAGGTGCGGCACCACGCCCAGGAGCGGCAGGCCGCTGCGGCGCTCGAGCTCGTCGTTCGCGAGGCGCAGTCCGCTCGGGTCACCTCGGAACTTGTTGATGATGAAACCGCGCACGTGTCGCCGATCCGCGTCGGACAACAGCGACAGGGCGCCAAGGAGGGACGCGTAGACCCCGCCCTTGTCGATGTCGCCCACCAGCAGCACGGCCGCGTCGCTCAGCTGAGCGACGTGCATGTTGGCCAGGTCCCACGCGCGCAGGTTGATCTCGGCGCAGCTCCCCGCACCCTCCGCGATGACCAGATCGTGCGTCTCCCGGAGCGTGGTCAGGGAGCGCGCCACCAGCGCCGCGTGCTCCTCGCGGGCGCTCCGGACGCGCGTGTAGTCGTACGCGCCCGCCGCGCGCCCCGCCACGATGAGCTGCGCCGTGCCGCCGGGCATCGGCTTGATGAGCAGCGGGTTCATCAGGGCGCTGGGCACCACCCCCGCGGCCTCCGCCTGGAAGCCCTGCGCCGAGCCAATCTCCTCGCCAGCCGGCGTGACGTAGGCGTTGAGCGACATGTTCTGCGCTTTGAACGGCGCCACGTGGCGGCCCTCGCGGGCGAACGCGCGACAGAGCGCCGTCGCCAGCAGGCTCTTGCCGACGTCGGAGGCCGTCCCTTGCAGCATGAGCACGGGAGCGAGCCGCGGGCGCTCCGTCCCTGGCCCCCGGCCCCCGGTCTCTGGTCCTTGGTGTGACGTCGCACGTGCGCCGCGCCTCGGCGCCTGGGCGCCGATGGTCGCACGTACGTCGGGGCGGGGTGGCCAACACGCGTCAGGCGTCGGCGCGGGCTGGGTCGGCGTCATGGGCGAGGACGTGGCGTCGACGGGGTCGCGAGCTGCTGTTCGAGCGCGGCCAGCAGCTGGCTGACGAGTGGCAGGAACTTGTCGTTCAGCGGCGCTCGGCGCTTCGTGTTGATCACGCGCACCACGCGCCCTCCCTCGACCTCGAACGCGAGCTCGAGGACACGGTTGTGCTGGGTCAGTCCCGCGGTCACGGTCGCGAGGAACGTGTCGCCGTGCTGCTCGATCCGCTGCACGTACGCTCCCCTCGACGACGCGTTCAAGGCGTCGCGCAGCGCCGAGAGATCGGCGTGCTGGGCGGACTCGCTCGGCCGGATGACCTGGACGTGGGGCCGCAGCGGGGAGGTAGGGTCGCGGCGGACGACGAAGTCCCCGATGACCAGGGCGTCGACGCCACTGCGCAGGAGGAAGAACACCGCCTGCTCTGGGTTCTCGATCAGCGGCTCGCCCTTCGAGTTGAGCGATGTGTTCAGGACCATCGGCACGCCCGACCGGGCCTCGAAGGCGCGGAGTAGGGCGTGCAGTCGCGGGTTCCCCGCTTCCGTGACGGCTTGTGGGCGCGCCGTGCCATCCACGTGCACCACGGCGGGGGCCTCGCGTCGCGCGCGCTCGGTCGCCCGCGCCACGAGCAACATGTAGGCGTTGGTGTCCAGCATCTCGAAGTAGTGTGGCAGCGCTTCGGCGAGCACCGCGGGGGCCAGCGGGCGCCATCGCTCCCGCGTCTTCACGTCGTTCACGCGGTCCCGCATGGCGTCGCTCCCGGGGTGCGCGAGGATCGAGCGGTTGCCCAGCGCCCGCGGGCCGAACTCCATGCGCCCTTGGAACCACGCGACGATCGCCTCGTTGGCGATCAGCTCGGCGGCCGCGAGCGCGGGGTCTTCCACGCGCTCCCAACGCAGGTGGTCGGCGTGCTGGCGCAACACGGACTCGACCTCCGCGTTCGTGTACTCCCTCCCGAGCGAGACGTGGTGCCTCGGTTGGCGCGGCGCTCCGTGCAGGTGATGGTGGGTGAACAACGCGAGGCCCAGGCTGATGCCCCCGTCGTGCGCCGCAGGCTGCACGAAGATGCGCTCGAAAGGGGTGCGCTCCAGCAGCTTGTGGTTCGCGACGCTGTTCAGCGCGACGCCGCCCGCGAAGCACAGCTGCTTGCACTGGGTCTCGTCGTACAGCTCTTGGGCGAGCTGCACCAAGCGGTCCTCGGTCTCCTCCTGCAATCGCGCCGCGACATCTGCCAATACGCCTCGCTCGATGTTGTGGCGCGCGTCTCTGGCTTCTTCTGCGCTGAGCCCGTAGTGGTCCAGGAGCGTGCTCGCGTCGGCGCCGTCGCCGTTGGTGGAGACCCTGCCCCGCAGACGTGTCGGGTCGACGTAGATGTGTCCCCCCGCTTCGTGCAGCATCGACTGCGGGAAGCGCTTGGGGTCGCCGTACGACGACAGCCCCATGATGGATCCCTCCTCGTGGCCCGTCAGCATGGTGTGGAGCCAGTAGTTGAGGCCGATTCCGAGTTGGTGAGCGTCCGTGTTGAGCGTGCGGCGAACGACGCGGATGGTGCGGCCGCCGAAGAAGTACGACGACTGCAGCACCATGGCCGGGGTCCCGCCGTCGCTCCCAGAGCCGTCCACGACCAGCACCGCCGCTTCCTCGAACGGTGAGTAGTAGAACGCGCTGCAAGCGTGCGCGAGGTGATGGGAGGGGAAGCGCTGGATCTTGCCGCCGGGGGCGAGGTACTGGTGGAGGCGAAGTCCCACGATGAACTTCCACTCGGCCAAGTGAACGATGTGGTCCACCTGGGTCACGCCCGCCAGATCGAGGCAATACGCGATCGCCGCGGTGACGTCCCCGTAGGCCGTCAAGCGATAGACCAGTCCGGACTCCGTGCGCTCGACCGTGTAACGGTGTCCTCCGGACTTCTTCAGGCGGTCCAGGCGCTCGCACTCCACGGCGAACAGCTCTCCGCGGTGGACGACCGTGACGGATGCATCGTGAGAGATCGTTCCGTTGACAGCCAGGATCGTCGGAGAGGTCGCCATCGCGGCAGGCTCACGCGGGTGGTCGGTGACGTCAAGAACGGTTCGCCTCTCTGGGCGCCCGCCTCGCGGCCGGCTCTTGCGGCCTGGGGTGGGGTGGCGTAAGCAGGCCCCCGTGGACAATATCCGCATCGTAGGTGGCGCGCGTCTCTCGGGCACGGTGCGCATCAGCGGCGCCAAGAATGCGGCGCTCCCCATCTTGTGCACGGCGCTCCTGGCCGATGGAGAGCACGTCTTCCGCAACGTCCCCGACCTGCGGGACGTGCACTCCATGTGCGCCCTCTTGCGCCAGCTCGGTCAGGACGCGCGTTTCGAGGATGGACGCGTGATCGTGAACGCGACGCCTGTGGTGGACCCCACCGCGCCCTACGAGCAGGTCAAGAAGATGCGCGCCTCGGTGCTCGTGCTCGGGCCGCTCGTGGCCCGCTACGGCCGCGCGAGCGTCTCGTTGCCGGGCGGGTGCGCGATCGGCGCGCGCCCCATCGACCAGCACCTCAAGGGCCTCGAGGCGATGGGGGCGGACATCCGCCTGTCGCACGGCTACGTACACGTGGAGGTCCCCAGCGGGCGGCTGCGCGGCGCCGAGATCTACCTGGACATGCCGACGGTCACGGGGACCGAGAACCTGATGAGCGCGGCTGTCCTGGCCAGCGGGCGCACCACCCTGGTGAACGCGGCGCGTGAGCCGGAGGTGGAGGAGCTGGCGCGCGTCCTGAACAAGATGGGCGCCAGCATCGAGGGGGCGGGAACGGACGTGATCGTCATCGAGGGCCGCGAGAGCCTCTCGCCTGTCGACCACGCCATCATGCCGGACCGGATCGAGGCGGGGACCTACATGGTCGCCGCGGCCGCAACCTATGGCGATGTGCTGGTGGAGGGGGCTTCGCTGGAGGACCTGGAGGCCCTCTCGGCCAAGATGCGCCGCGCCGGCGTGGCCATCGAGCGCGAAGGCACGGGGATCCGCGTCGTAGCCAACGGGCCGCTGCGCTCCGCCGACATCACGACACAGCCGCACCCGGGTTTCCCCACCGACATGCAGGCGCAGTTCATGGTGCTCATGTGCCGTGCCGCGGGCCGCAGCCAGATCACCGAGACCATCTTCGAGAACCGCTTCATGCACGTCCCCGAGTTGAACCGCATGGGCGCGACCATCGACGTGCACGGTCGCACCGCCACGGTGGACGGGGTCCCACGACTCAGCGGCGCGGAGGTGATGGCGACGGACCTGCGCGCCAGCGCCAGCTTGGTCATCGCCGGGTTGATCGCGGAGGGCACCACCATGGTGCGCCGCGTCTACCACCTGGACCGAGGCTACGAGCACATCGAGCGCAAGTTGGCCGGGCTGGGGGCCACGATCGAGCGCGTGCAAGGAGACGCCTGAGATGGCCGTGATGCAGCGTTCGCCCGAGGACAACCTCATCATCGCCGTGCCGAAGGGGCGCGTGCTGAAGCAGCTGGTCCCGCGCTTCCAGCGTGCCGGGATCGACACCACCGCGCTCACCGAGGACTCGCGTCAGCTCATCCGACGCGACAAACGGCGGGGCGTCAGCTTCTTGTTGCTCAAGCCGGACGACGTACCCACGTACGTGGAGTACGGCGCGGCGGACGTCGGGGTCGTGGGCCGCGACGTCCTGCTGGAGCGCGAATACGATCTCTACGCCCCCATCGACCTGGGCATCGGTCGCTGCAAGATGATGGTGTGTGGCGTACCGGGGAGCTACCCCGTCGCGGGGGGCAACGGCCGCACGCTGCGTGTCGCGACCAAGTTCCCCAACATCGCCATGCGTCACTTCCGGCAGCTGGGACTCCCCGTGGAGACCATCTTCTGCCAGGGCTCGGTCGAGCTGGCGCCGCTGACGGGACTGGCCGACGTCATCGTGGACCTCGTGGAGACGGGGGAGACGCTCCGCCAGAACGGGCTCGTTCCACTCGAGCAGGTCGCCGACGTGTCGTCCGTGGTCGTGGCCAACCGCGCGGGGTTCAAGCTGAAGCGTGAGCTCATCGCGCCGCTCTTGGCCGCGCTGAAGGACTCCCAATGAGTCGGAGCCGTTTCATGGCACCGTGGGGTGCGCTGCTGGGTCTGACGCTGGCGGCGTGCGACCAGACGCCGCCCGCGACGCGGACCTGGACGGCCGAGGACCACGCCCATGCGCCAGGGAGCGTGCCTACGGGGCAGACCCCAGCAGCGCAGGTGGACGACGGTCTCAGCTCCGAGGAGCGTACGGCGCGCTCGGTGTTCTTGGTGGCTTGCGCGGGGTGCCATGGACCCGCGGGACACGGCGACGGCCCCGAGCGCGCGCCCGTCATGCGCCTCCCGGACTTCGCGTCTGCGACGTGGCAGGCGAGCCGCACCGACGACGAGCTGCTGTCGATCATCTCCCTCGGCCGAGGGATGATGCCAGCCTTCGGCGACCGCATCCCTGCCGATGGCCTGCGCGCCCTCGTCGCTCACATACGCCGTTTCGCGCCCCAGGCGGCTCCCGCCGACACGCGGCCGCCGGCGGACGGCGGCGTCGGTGACACCACCTCCAGCGCGCCCCCCGCCGCCACCGCGGCAGACTGACCCCGGAGGGAAGGGCTTTCGGCGCGCGGGGAAGGTGTGGTCGAATGCGGACGTTCCTTCTGTGAGCCCAAGACCGCGGGCTCGCACCGGGTATCGCCCCCATGGACCAGCTCCCCCACTTGCTCGCCTCCGTGCAGCGCGCCGTCCGCCTCCGGACGTTCGTGCGGACCTTCGCGACGTGGGCCATCCCCGCTGGGACGGCGGGGGTGCTGCTGGCGCTGTCGCAGCCTCGGGCCCCTCGTGGCTACGTCCTGGTCGGGGTGGGGATCGCCTTGGTGGCGGCACTCCAGCGAGCCGCGTCGCGCCGCGAGGCCCCGCTCGATCTGGTGAGCTACGTGGACCAACGGCTCGGCGCAGAGCTGGCGCTGGTGGCGGCTGTGGAAGGCGGGGCGCACGAGCGCACCCGCGCGAGCGCTCGCGCCGCGCTGGCGGGCAAGACGGCGGCGGACGTGCGTCCGAACATCTGGCGTGGCGAGTGGATCGGCCTCCTGTTCTGCGCGGCGGCGCTCGCGGCGGCCTTCGTGGTGCCGGTGCCGGCCGTCCCTCCTCCGCCGCCAGGGACCGAATCCATCACCATGACGTCGACCCCAGCGCTGACGCGCGTGACGGAGCTCCCCCGCGCCGCCCGCGACGAGGCGCAGCGCGCGCAGCTCGAGCGTGCCGCGGTCGAGGCAGAGACGCTTCGTGCGAGGTTGGAACAAGGAATGCCGCGGCGAGAGGCGCTAGACGCCCTCGGGCGGGTGCGCGAGGAGGTCGCGCGTGCGCGACGTGCGGAGACCCCCGAGCGCCGCCGCGCGCGTGACGCCGCCGCAGAAGCGCTGGCCGCCGAGCCGGAGCTGGCCCGCGCGGTGGCCGAGCGCGACCTCGAGTCGCTCGCCCGTGAAGCGCAACGGGCCGCTGGCCGACGTGAGGCTGCGGACCGAGAGAGAGCCCGCGCCGCCCTGACCCAGGCAGCCGACGCGGCCAGGGCAGCAGGAGACGACGAGCTGGCCGACGGCCTGCTGCGCCAGCGTGACACGCTCGACCGACGCGCTCAGCAGGCTGACCTCGCGCGGCAGCTGGCCGAGGCGATGCCCGAGGCACAGCGCGCAGCGCTCGGGCGGCAGCTGGAGCGCCTGGCGCGCGACGGGGACGCGGAGGGCCTGACCCAGGCGATGGTAGACGCCATGGCCGAGGCGTGGCAGCGGCTGACTCCGGAGGAGCGCGAGCGCCTCGGGAGCGCCCTCGCGCAGGCGCAGGAGGCAGAGAACAATCAGGCCGCGGCAGAGGCGGCCGCGGCCGCGCAGCCCCCGACGGCCGACGAGCTGGAGCAGCAGCTGCGTGACGCGCTCGCGGCGCTCGATCGGATGCAGCAGCAGGCGGGTGCTGGGGGCGCGGCGGGAGAGTCGTCCGGCTCGCCCGCACGTGGTGCGGGGGCTGGGATCCCGGTCGCACGTCAGGCCGCCGGCGGCGCTGGTCAGGGTCCTGGCCAGGGCCAGGGCCAGGGTCAAGGTCAGGGCCAGGGTCAGGGCGGTGGCTCGCACGATGGTGAGGGAACGCGCGGCGGAACGGGAGGACCTGGACGAGGCGGCGGCGCAGGCGTCGAGGGGGGAGAGACCGACGCCCTCGACGCCGACGCGGAGCTCCTCGGGCGCGTCCGCCCCGCGCGTCGCGCCGGTGCTCCGTCGCGTTCATGGGTCGAGTGGGTCGACCCACGTGGCAGCGACGCCACGGCCGGCGAGGCGATCGGTGGCGGCCCCGCCGTCGCGGGCGAAGGTGGACAGGGCGTGACGCGCGACCCCATCCCACGCGAATACCAAGACCACGTACGCGAGTTCTTCGGAGGTGATCGATGAGTGAGAGTGGGCTCCCCGGACAAGACGAGCTGGACCACTTCGGTGAGGACGTGGCGCGCTTGCGCGACGCCGTGGCGCGCGTGATCGTGGGTCAAGCGCCCGTCGTGGAGGAGGTGCTGATCTGCCTGTTCGCGGGGGGGCACGTGCTCCTCGAGGGAGCGCCTGGGCTCGGCAAGACCCTGCTCGTGCGCACCCTCGCCGAGGCCATGGCGCTGCGCTTCGCGCGCATCCAGTTCACGCCGGACCTCATGCCCGCCGACATCGTCGGGACGCAGATGGTGGTGGAGGACGAACACGGCCGAAAGCGCTTCGAGCTGCAGCGCGGACCGATCTTCGGGCAGCTCGTCCTGGCCGACGAGATCAACCGCGCCACGCCCAAGACGCAGAGCGCCCTGCTCGAGGCGATGGCGGAGCAGAGCGTGACGATCGCGGGTGCGCGTCATGCCCTCGAGGCGCCCTTCTTCGTCCTCGCCACCGAGAACCCCATCGAGATGGAGGGCACGTATCCGCTCCCCGAGGCGCAGCTCGACCGATTTCTGTTCAAGGTGCTCGTTCCACAGCCGGACGAGGACACCCTGGTGGACATCCTGAACCGCACTACCGGGAACGTGACGGACGCGGTGCCCGTGGTGCTCGACGGAGCGCGCATCGAGCGCCAGCGCGCGCTCGTGCGGAGCGTGCAGGTGGCCTCCCCCGTGGCGCGCTACGTCGCGCGCTTCGTGCGCATGTCGGACCCAGAAGCCGACGTCGCCGCACCGGCCGCGAAGAGCTGGTTGCGCTATGGAGCGGGAGTGCGCGGCGCGCAGAGCGTGCTGCTCGCGGCGAAGGTCGTGGCGCTGATGGCCGGGCGTGCCCATGTGTCGCTCGCGGACGTCCAGCGGGTGATCGCGCCAGCGCTGCGGCACCGGCTCATCCCCAACTTCGAGGCCGACGCGGACGGGGTGAGCACGGACGCCATCCTCGCTCGGCTCTTGCTGGAGGTCCCGACCACCTCCGAGGCCGTCGCGGGGATCGCGGGGTGAGGCTGGACCAACGACGCTCTCCGTGTTTCGCCGCGGGCACGCGCCTGCTCCTCCGACTTGTCTGCGGGCTCGCGTTGGCCGTGCTGGTGTGGAGCTTCGGTTCCGCGAGCGTCCAGGCCCAGGAGGACGCCGCCGTCGCTCGCGCGGTCTCGCTCGGTGTCACGCCGCTGTTCAACGTGGACGGCCTGGGTGCCCCAGGGACCACGCCCTTGCGCGTGTCGCTGACGAATCACACGCCGCGCGCGATGCGGGGTGAGCTGCTCATCACGCCGTATGGTTGGCGCGAGCCCGGGGAGACCCTGCGCACCCACGTGGACCTGGAACCACGGGCGTCACGCACGCTGCGGGTCGTCATGCGCGTCACCGGAAACACCGAGCGCTTCGAGCTCGTCTACCGACCCGTGGACCAACCCGCTACCACCGAGAGCGTCTCGGCCGAGCTGCACGCGGGGCCGGCCGTGGCCATCCTGGCCGACCCACCGCGCATGCGCGCCCAGTTGCTCCTGACGGCCTCGGGCATGCCCGCGCCGGCGGGTTACCACAGACCGCTCGCCATGGGCGAGGTCACGTTCGACCCCGAGAGCGGGGACCCTCTCGTGCCCGACGAGGCGGCGGGGTGGTCCAACTTCCCAGTGGTCTTCGCCACCATCGCGGCGCTGGAGCGACTGGAGGGCGTCGCGCGGCGCGCGCTCGTCGAGCACGTCCAAGCGGGTGCGCGGATCATCCTCGTGCCCCACCGGTCGGAAGACTGCGCGCTCCCGATCGTCCGCGAGCTCATGGGTCAGGTGCGCTGCGCCGAGCTCGCCGTGGCGCCCGAACCGGATGCAGGGTCAGGTGCAGCTTGGGACACTGCTCGGCAGCTGGAGATGCATGGAGACGCACGCGCGCTGGTCGAGCCGTTCGGCCTCTCGCGCCCCCTGGGCTTCGGGACCGCGTTCATGCTGGCCTGGGACGCCAACGCCGCCCAGGCGGACCCAAACGCCACGGCGCAGGTGCTCCGCGCGATGGTCGTGCATCTATCCCGGGGAGCTCGGCCCCATCACGTCCTCGGGGGCGTGCCCGACGACAGCGCCGCCTTGCGGACCGCCCTCGACCCGAACGAGTCGTTCCGCCCTGCGCTGGGCGCCGTCGCGATCCTGCTGCTGCTGTACGTCTTCGCGGTCGGACCGCTCAACTTCCACTTCGTGTCACAACGCGGGAAGCCCACCCTCGCGCTGGTGACGACGCCGATCATCGCGCTGTCCTGCCTGTTCGTGATGGCGGGTGCGGCGTACCTCAGCAAGGGTGTGTTCCGGCGCTATCGCAGCGTGGAGGTCGTGGAGCTGATGAGCGGGGAGGCGCGTGGGGTGCGCACGCGCTACCTCGGCTACTACCTGACACGTCCGACCACCTTCGATCTCACGCCGCGTGACGGGACGCGGGTCACGTTGCTCGAACGCGGCGGCGGCGGGCGGGGCCCCGTGTCCGTGCCGACGGGTGTCGGCAATCGGCTGACCGACGTGCGTAGTGGCCTGTGGGAGACCGTCGTCGCGCAGGAGCAGACCCCCGTGGACACGGGGGACGCGCTCCGTGTCCTGCTCCACGTGGACGGCGCGCGAGCGAGCGCCGTGAACCAAGGGACGGACGTGCTGCGTGGCGCGGTGTACGTCGGTCCGGCGGGCGACGTTCACGTGCTGGGAGACGTCGCCCCGGGGGGGACCGCCACGACGTCCGGCGCCCCGATCGCGGTGCTCTCGGAGTGGGAGCTGCGGATGCCGCGTGGTGACTCGCCCGAGGTGGAGCGTATGGCGAACGCGATGGGACTGCCCCGTGACGCCTCCGTCGCGTTGCGCGGTGCGCTGTCGGTCATCCGTGAGGCGGCCTCGCGCGAGGGCGTGTGGGCCGTGCTGGAGGCGTCCGGCGAGGGCCCCAGCGCCGAGGGCTTCGAGCTCGACTGGGAGCATCGGTTCGTGTTCGTCGCGGCCAACCCGCTTGCGCACGCGCCCAGCACGCGGCCCGATCCGCAGGCCGGCACGGACGAGGGCAGTGACCCGTTCGGCTGGAACGGCGCCGTGCTGGACCCCGCCGCGCAGGAGGGCGCCCCGTGAGCATGGTCCGCGTCGAGCATGTCTCGCACTTCTTCGGGCAGCTGCACGTCCTCAGCGACGTCTCGTTCACCGTGGGCGCCAACGAGGTGCTCGGCTTCATCGGTCCCAACGGCGCAGGCAAGACGACCACGTTGCGCATGCTCGCCACCCTGCTCGAGCCTCACTACGGACGCATCCTCATCGATGGCGTGGACGTGATGGAGGATCCGGCGCGTGTGCGCCGCACCATCGGATTCATGCCGGATGGCTTCGGCGTCTACGAGCGGACCACCGTCCGCGAGTACCTCGAGTTCTTCGCGGCGGCCTATGGGCTCCCACGCGAGTCGCGAACACGCACCATGGACGCGGTGATGGAGCTGACGGACCTCGGCAAGCTGCGCGACCGGATGGTGTCCAGCATGAGCAAGGGCATGAAGCAGCGCCTGTGCATCGCGCGTACGCTGCTGAACGATCCGAAGGTGCTCATCTTCGACGAGCCCGCCAACGGCCTCGACCCCCGCGCGCGCATCGAGATGCGCGACCTGATCGAGCAGCTGCGCGGGATGGGCAAGACCATCATCCTCTCGAGCCACATCCTGACCGAGCTGAGCGACATGGTGACGTCGGTGGTGGTCCTCGAAGCGGGGCGCGTGCGGGCGGCGGGGCCCATCGGCGCGGTCAGCTCCCTCGACCGCCAAGCCGAGCCGCAGCGGGTCCTCCGCATGCGCATGCTGCGCGCGGCGGGCGCGCTGGCCGCGGAGCACCTCGACGCGCTGCGCTCCGTGCCCGGAGTGGTGGCCGTCGACCGGAGCCCCGAGGGCGACCTGCGCGTGGCCTACCAGGGGGAGGAGCACGTCGTCGCCGACGTCGTCGAGGCAGCCGTGCGTACGGGCCTACGGGTGGTGCGCGTCGAGCCCGAGCGTGACGACCTGGAGCAGCTCTTCCTCGAGGTCACCCGAGGAGAGCTCCAATGAACGGTTTCTTGAAGCGCCTGCGCGGCGCGTTCGACGACCCGAACCCCATCGTGGTGAAGGAGCTGCGCTCCGTCTTCCGCACCAAGCTCTATGTCCGCTTCCTGTATCTGAGCGCCTTCGCCATCGGCGCGCTGGTGCTGCTGATCGGCGCGACCATCGTCGATGGGCGCATCTCCCCCGCCGAGGCGGGGCGCGTCATCTACCAGTCGTTCTTCTCGCTCTGCGTCATGGTGCTGAGCGTGGTCGGCCCCATCTACGGAGCGTCCAGCATCACCAGCGAGCGCGAGGGGCTCACGTACGAGTCGCTGCTGCTGACCGGCATGGACCCCGCGCGCATCGTGGTGGGCAAGCTCTGGGCGGCCTACGCGTCCCTGGCCCTCGTGCTTGTCGCGCTCTCCCCCATCGGCGGGGTGGTGTTCCTCTTCGGGGGTGTCGCGCCGAGCTACGTTCTCGTGGCCTTCGCGTCCGTGCTCGTCTTGCTGCTGCCCGCCGTGGCCTACGGCGTGTCGGTCTCGGCGCACGTGCCCACCTCGCGTCTGGCCATCTTGGTCGTGTTGGGCACGTGGCCGCTCGTCGTCTTCTTCGGGTTCATCGGGTTCACGATCTTCGGCGAGGAGATGCGGTCCACCTGGGACATCGACGGTCCGGGCCCGTTCTGGTTCGCCGAGGTGCTCGTCGAGCGCGGTCTTTCGCTGGACACGTTCTTCGCCGTGGGTGTGCTGCCGCTCTGCGCCGTGGTCACGTGCGTGTGGTTCTTCGTCGCGTCCGCCATCGCGGGCGTGCGCCCCGCCGCCGAGGACCGCTCGACGCCGCTCAAGGTGTGGGCGCTCGCGTCGATGGTGTGCCCGCTCGTGCTGGTCTCCGTCGCCTCCGGCTTGGCGCCGAGCCACGACGTTCGCGACGTGTTCGCGCTCATCCTCGGCTTCTTCTTCGTGGCCCTCTACGTCTACGTGAACATCTTCGTGAACGAGCCGCCGCTGCCGCCGCGCTCGGCCCGCGCGAAGGGCGGAGCGCTGCGTGAGTCGCTGCGTCGCACGTTCGGCCCTGGGGCGCGTCCGACCATGCGTTTCGGCGTGTGGTTCACGCTGGCCGCCACCGCGCTGATGGTGGGCGTGTTCGCCGTCGTGAGCGGATACACGGGCCACGCTCGGGCGGACGACGTGCTGGGGTTCGCCGTGGTCGGCGCGAGCATGGCGATCTTTGCGTGCTTCCTGCTCGCGCTCGGGACGCTCGTGCGCATCCGCACGCGCAGCGGCGGCACGGCGCGCGCGGTGCTCCTCGGGACCGTGGCAGCGCTGGTCGTCCTACCGTCGATGACCGCGATCATCCTCGACCCCCGCGTGTTCGACGACCTCGACCGTCACATCCCGCTCGTGCTCAGCCTGTCCCCCCTCGCGCCCCTCTCGGGCGCCGTGATGGTCGCGAGTCGACGCACCGGAGACCTGTGGATGCTCGGCTTCTTTGCGGCGGTGTACGCCACGCTCGCGCTGGCCCTGTACGTCAGCGCGGCCCGTCGCACGCGCGAAATCATCGAGCAGGTGGCCGCCTCGCGCGCAGCGCTCGAGAGCCCGGCGTCGGAACCGTCGGCGAGCGAGCCCCAGGCAACGGACGATGTGGCACAGACGCGTGCGCCTGCCGAGGCAGGCGAGTGACCGACTCCGACAGCGCGCTGCTCGACCCCGCGTTCCTCGCGCGTCTCGGCAAGCTGCGCCTCTTGGTCGGCCGGCGCTACGCCGGGAGCGCTGGCGGGAGCCGTGTGTCGGTGCGCCGCGGATCGTCGGTGGAGTTTGCCGATCACCGCCCGTATGCGGCGGGGGACGACATCCGGCGCATCGACTGGAACGCCTACGCGCGCCTGGACGAGCTGGTGCTGCGGCTCTACTCCGCCGAGGAGGACATCCACGTCTACCTCTTGCTCGACACCTCGGCCTCGTTGAGCGTGGGTGACCCGTCCAAGCTGGAGGTGGCTCGGCGCGTCGCGGCCGCCCTCGGCTACCTGGGACTCCTCGGGAGCGAGCGGGTCTCGGTGCAGCCCTATGCCGCCTCGCTGGGGCGTCCTCTCGAGGCCATGCGCGGTCGCCGCAAGGTCGGCGCGCTGATGCGCTACCTAGTCTCCCTCACGCCGCAAGGAGGGACCGACCTCTACGCGTCAGTCGAGCGCTTCCTGGCGCAACGCCCCCGCGCTGGCTTGGTGGTGCTGTTGACCGACCTGCTCGATCGCGGCGGATACGAGCGCGCCATCGACCGCCTGCTTGCCGCGCGCTTCGAGGTCGCGCTCTTCCACGTGATGGACGCCGCGGAGCTATCGCCTCCGCTCGGAGGGGACCTCTCGTTGGTCGACGCCGAGACCGGAGCCGAGGTGGCGGTCACGCTCGACGAGCGCGCGCTCCGCGCCTACCGTGGCCGGCTCGAGGCGTTCCTCGCTGGTGCGCGCGACTACTGCCGCAGACGAGGCGTGCGTTACGTGCTCGTCCCGGATGCCGCCTTCGAGGACGCGCTCATGCGCTACCTGCGGAGCGCCTCGTGACCTTCGCTGCGCCCGCGCAGTTGGCGTGGCTCTCGCTGCTCGTGCCGCTGGTGCTCCTCTACGTGCTGCGGCGGCGCCGCGAGCGACGCGTCGTGGCCTCCACGTTGCTGTGGGAGTCCGCGCTGCGCGACCTCCGCGCCGAGAGGCCCTTCCGTCGCCTCGTGCCGCACTTGTCGTTGCTGCTACAGGCGTTGGCCGTCGTCCTCGGTGCGCTCTCGCTCGCGCGCCCCTCCGGCGCTGCGCGTGTACCCGAGGGGGCCCACGTCGCGTTCGTCGTGGACACGTCTCTCAGCATGGGAGCCCACGGCCCGGGGCAGGACGGACGTGACGCGCCGCTCGAGCGCGCGCGCCGGCTGGTGCAGCAGCGCGCGCAGAACCTCCCGCCCGGGAGTCGGGCGCTGGTCGTCGCGGCCGGCACCTCAGCGACGCTGCTGAGCCCCCTGACCAGCGACCGCGCCGCGTTGGTGCGCGCGGTGGAAGGTCTACGAGTGGGCTGCGCGGTCGCCGATCTCGGGGCTGCGTTGGACCTGGCAGCTGAGCGCCTGGCGGACGCGCCGTCCGGAAGCGAGGTGGTGCTCCTCACGGACCTCGCTCAGGACGCACCCATCGACGTCCGCGGCTTGCACGTGCCCGTGCGTGTCACCTCGGTCCTCGCCGAGACGGGCGACGCGCGACGAGACTCGAGGGCCAACACGGGGATTGTCGCGGCGGACGCGCGCCCCGACGCGCGAGCGTCCGAGGACGCACGAGACGCCGTCGAGATCTTCGTCCGCGTCGCCCATTTTGGTGCGGTGCCGCAGGAGGTCTTCGTGACGGCGTCTGCCAGCTACGACCCGCGCGAGGCGGTCGAGCGCGGCACGTCCGAGGAACGCGTGCTCGCGTCCCAGCGCGTGGTGGTCTCGCCGGACGAGCCGTCCCAGGTCGTGCTGCGCGCGTCTCTGCCTCCAGACGCCCACGGCCGCGCGCCGTTCGTGCGGGTCAAGCTCTCTGCCGACCAGCCCGACGCGCTCGCGCTGGACGACGAGGTGTGGCTCCCCAGCCCAGGCCGCTCGCGCCTCCCCGTCTTCTTGGTGGGGGAAGCGCCGCGCGTCGTCGAGCGCGTGCTGGGGCTCGACCCCGACGTCGAGCTGTTCCAGACGGACCTCGTGCGCCTCGCGCGCCGTGCCTCGTCGGGCGGTGCCGAACCGCGCGACGCCGCCGGGAGGCTCGAGGGCCTCGTCGTCTACACGGGGGACCTTCCCAGCGTCCCGGAAGCGGACGCTCCCGTGCTCGTCGTTCGCCCGAGCGGCGCCGACGTGTTCGGTGTGACGCTCGGCGCTCGAGCCAGTGGGGCGCAGGTCACCCGCTGGCAAGAGGATGACCCCCTCTTGCGCTTCGTGGGGCTCACGGATGTGGAGCTCGCCGAGGTGCGCGCGTTGGGCGACGGCGCCCGCCCCCTGGTGCACACCACCGTCGGCGCCGCCATCGGCGTCATCCCACGGAGCGGTCCCGACATCACCGTCGTGTCCGTGGACCCCGACGGCGGCAGCTGGGCCCGAACACCGGGGTTCGTCATCTTCTTTCGCAACCTCATCGAGCAAGCGCGGGCGCTCCGGTCAGAGGGAGGTATCCCAGCGGGTGAGGTCGGGATGCCGCTGCGCGTCCCGGCGCCGCCGGGGAGCGAGGTGAGCGCGCTCGCCCCAGACGGCAGCACGCTGCGCGCCACGTCGCGGGCCGGTGTGGCCATCCTGCCCGTCCCGCCGCTCGCGGGACCCTTCGTAGTGGACGTCGCGGGCCATACGCAGGTCGCGCTCCGCCACCTGTTGCGCGCCGAGGCCAGCGACCTCCGCCCGCGGTCGGTCGTCGCCGCCACGGAGGCGTCGCGCGGAGAAGGGGGCGTCGAGGCGCCCACGCCTTCCGCGCTGGACGTCGAGCGGGCGCTGCACCCTCTCTTCGCCCTCGCGCTGCTGCTCGTGTGCGCGCTCGAGGTGGGCTGGGCGACGCGTCGGAGCGCCGCATGAGAGAGGCGACGCGGCCGTGATGCGCTTCTCTCAGCCGTGGCTGCTGGCGGTCGCAGCCCCGCTCGCGCTCTTCGTGTTGCTGCGCTTGGGCAGGCTCCCCGCCTCCCTCGTCGGCACACGTCGGCGCTTCGTGCAGGTGTGCATGGCGCTCACCGCCCTGTTCACGCTCGCGGCTGTCGGGGGGCTCGAGCTGGGGCGCGACGTCGACCGGATGGCCGTGGTCTTCGTGCTCGATCGTTCGCGTTCGGTGGCCGCGGCCGACGGAACCTCGACGGACTCGTTCGACGACGTGCGCGGGGCGCTGCGTGCCCTGGCCCCCGAGGATGCGGCCGGGGTGGTCGTGTTCGGAAGCGAGGCGGCGACGGAGCGCAGGCCCGCGACCCGGCGCGAGCTGGGACCGCTGAGCGCCAGCGTGCCGCGTGACGGTACCGACATCGAAGCCGGGCTGCGTCGCGCGTTGGCGGACGTCCCAGATGGCTACGTCGGGCGGCTCGTGCTCCTCACCGACGGACACGCGACGCAGGGGGATACGCTCGCCGCAGCGCAGGCTGCGGCGGCCCGCGGCATCGCGATAGACGTCGTGCCCGTCGAGCGTGAGCCGGGGCCGGACATCGCCATCACGAGCGTGCGCGCGCCAGCTGACGTCCAGGGCGACGAACCGGTGGACGTGCGCATCGTCACGCGCGCCACCGCGGCGACACCAGCGCGCGTCTTGGTCGATCGCGACGGTGAGCCGCTCGCGCAAGCCGACATCGAGCTGCCCGTGGGGGAGGATGTCTTCGTGTTCCGCGACCGCGCCCCCGGACCCGGGCTACACCACTACCACGTCACCTTGGTGCCGCTGGACGAGGCGCGCGACGTCGCGCGCCTCAACAACATGGGCGGCGCGTTCACGCGCGTCGTTGGCCCGGCGCGTGCCTTGGTCGTGGCGGGGGACCCCGAGCAGGCGAGCGGGTTGGCGGGCGCGCTGCAGGCGCGCGACTTGCTCACGACGCTCGTCCCGGGGGCGGGCCTGCCGACCACCTTGGGTGAGCTGGGCGCCTACGACCTGATCTGGCTCTCCGACGTCAACGCGCGCCTGCTGTCCGAGGCTCAGATGCAGGCACTCGGGGCCTACGTACGGGACTTTGGCGGAGGGCTGGTGATGCAGGGGGCCCACGACGCGTTCGGGCTCGGCGGCTATGCGTACACCGAGGTCGAGGAGGTGCTCCCCGCGACTTTCGATCTACGACGACGCCGGGACCGGATGTCGCTCGCGATGGTGATCGCCATCGACAACAGTGGCTCGATGGGCGTCACGGTGAGCGGCGGGCGCACCAAGCTGGACCTCGCGAACGAGGCGGCCGCACGCTCCGCGTTGCTGCTGAGCGTGAACGACCGCGTCGGCGTCATGCACGTCGACACGGAGGTCCACTGGACGCAACCAATGGTCAGCGTCACCGACCCGGAGCGGGTCGCGGCGGCGGTGCGACGCGCGAGCCCGGGTGGTGGCGGCATCTACGTGGATGTGACGCTCGAGGCGTCCTACGCGGCCCTGCGCGACGAGCCCACCCAACTACGCCACCTCCTGCTGTTCAGCGACGGCTCGGACTCGGAGGAGATGACCCGGGCCGAGTCCCTCGTGCGCGCGGCGGCGAGCGCGGAGGGTGGCGAGATCACGACGTCGGTGGTGTCGATGGGGAACGGGCCCGATACTCCGGCGCTGGAGCGGCTCAGCACCACCGGAGGTGGTCGGTTCTACATCGTGGAGGACCTGACCGAGCTGCCTCGCATCTTCACGCAGGAGACCATCGAGGCGAGCCGCTCCGTCCTGCGACGCGAGCCCACCTCCGTGAGCCTCGGCGAGCGAGGGCCGCCCACCGACGGCATCGAGGTGTCCACTGCGCCGCCGCTGCTCGGGTACAGCATCGTGAACGCGCGCAGTGACGCGTCCGTGCTGCTGTTCGCCGGGCAGGGCGATCCGCTGCTCGCGACGTGGCAGCACGGCCTCGGCCGGTCCGCCGTGTTCACGACCGACGCGGGCGCCCGCTACGCCGCTCCCTGGCTGAGCTGGCCCGGCTACGTGCCGCTGATGGGTCAGCTCGCGCGCGACGTCGCGCGACCGCGCCAGGATCCACACGCCCGCGTGCAGCTCGCGCTCACGGGCGGCCAGGGGCGCGTGGTGGTCGAGGCGCTCGACGACGACGGCCGCTACCGCAACCACCTCGAGCTGCGTGCGCATGTGGCGGGACCCCACGGACGCAGCGAGGCGCTCCAGCTTCGACAGACAGGTCCCGGGCGCTACGAGGCCACCTTCACACCGGGTGCGCCGGGGGCCTACCTGGTGACCACCTCGGCGGGCGAACAGCTCGTTGGGACGGCGGGGGGCGTGATGACCGCGGCGGACGAGCTGCGCGGGCAAGGTACCGACCACGTGCTGCTCGCCCAGGTCGCCGCGCTCACCGGAGGACGGGTGCACCTCTCCTTGGCGGACGCGCTGGTCGAGCGGCCGCCCCCTCACCGCGCGTTCGACCCGCTGTGGGAGTGGGCCCTGCGGATGGCGCTGCTCGCGTTGCTGTTGGGCGTGTCTGGGCGCCGACTCGTCTTGCCACCCGTGCACCAGCTGCTGCGTGCGCGCATCCAGGCCCGGACGATCCCGAACGGAGTTGGCGAGGCGCCGTCGACAGCGGAGCAGCTCGCCGCGCGTCGTGCGGCCCGCGCTGCCGAGCACGAGCGGGATGTCGCCCCAGAGATCGCGCTCGTCCGGCATCCACCCGCCAAGGTGGGCGATGGACCACCCATCCATCGGGCGGTCGCTGCGGATCCCGTACCCACCGAGTCGCAGCCAGCGCGCGCGGGGTCGGAGACCGTCGAGGTCCCCGTCGCGGCGTCGGTTGCCGGGCAGTCACTCGCCGAGCGCCTGCTGGCTCAGAAGCAGCGCAACGACTCCAAGCCCTGAGCTTGGCTCGGCCGCCGGCATGAAGTGTGGGCGCCAGCCTTCGCAGAGTTGGGTTCGCCCCCCACCCTGGTGAAATGCGCAGTGGCCGCGATGGCTACCCCATGGATCCGCGTATACGCTTTTGTCCAATGATCTTCACCGCGAACTTGACCAACTGTCCCAGAAATGAGATGGCGCGTTCTTTGCTTAGGCACCCGATGCCAGATCATGTCGGATGAACCCACACTGACCATATGCCGCGCTTGCGGTGCAGAGCGTCGTCCCCAGTCCGGGGGTTGCGCTTGCGGTCTCCGGTCGTCTTACCCCCCGGTCGCGGACTCTGAGCCCGGCGCCAACGGGCCGGATCGGTACGTCCTCACCGAGGAGCTGGGGCGTGGCGCGATGGGTGTCGTGTACCGCGCCACCGAGCGCTACACGGGCCGCGAGGTCGCGGTCAAGATCCTCCACCGCAAGTTCCTCCCCGGCTCGGTCGAGCGGGTGCGGTTCCTGCGCGAAGCCCAGGCGCTCGCGACGGTGAGTCACCCGAACATCGTGAAGGTGTTCGACATGGGCTTCGATGCCGTGGGTCACCCCTTCGTCGTGATGGAGCTGCTCGACGGGCAGACCCTGGCCGAGCTGATCGCCGACGGAACCGTCGACGAGTCGTTGGCCGTCGCCATCACGATTGGCCTGCTGGGTGCGCTCACGGCGGTGCACGCGGCGGGCATCGTCCACCGCGACATCAAGCCCGGGAACATCATCGTCGGCACCGTCGGCGGCGAGCGCATGGTGAAGCTGGTGGACTTCGGTCTCTCGCGCCGCTTCGGCGAGGACGACCGCCTGACCGCTTCGGGCGTCGCGCTCGGCACGCCCCCCTACATGTCGCCCGAGCAGATCATGGGCGAGCAGGTGGGCCCCAGCTCCGACGTGTACTCCGTGGGCTGCACGCTGTTCGAGCTGCTCGCCGGGCGCCCCCCTTACGACCTGCGCGACTCGCGCAGCGTGGCGGCGCTCTTCCGCCGCATCATCGACGAGCCCCCGCCGATCATCGACGAGCTACGCCCCGACGTGCTGCCCGAGGTGAGCCGCATCGTCAGCCGCGCCCTGCACCGCGACCGGAGCGTGCGCTACAGCGATTGCCAGAGCATGCGCCGCGCGCTCGTCGAGGCCATCGGCGAGCACCGTGGCTCGGGCATCCCTGCGCGCCTTTCGCTCACCCCCGAGGCGGTCACGCAGCGCACCGGCGAGGCTGGCGACGCGTCCTGATCCTGGGGCAATGCGCGCGTCGGCTCGCCGGGTCGACGGCGCTCGTGGACGCGCTCGACCCTCATCTACTCGTCGCACACCCGTCGGGCCGCGGCGGGGTCGTCGGCGAGCTCCGCCCGTACCTCGGCGGCCCACTCGGCGCCCATCGACGCCCGCGCCCGCGCCCGTGTGCCTACCCGTCGATAGGTGCGAAAGGCCTCCACCAGCGACGCGTTCAGGCCCAGCCTGCGACGGAGCGAGAGCCTGTCCTCGGCCATGAAGGCCCGCTGGTAGCGCCCGAGCATCTCATGGCGCCACTCGGGGGAGCTCCACGAGGGTTCCTCGCGCGCCTGCCAGAGCACGAGCGCATGCGGCGCGACGTCTTCGGCGACCGCGGCCTGCAGTCGATCGTGTCCATCCACCAGCACGTGCATGTCGAACGCGCTCACCCACCACAGCACCAGGGGCGGCAGCGTGCCTTTGCGTGCATGCTTGCGCCAGGCCTTCACTCGCCCCGCGTCCGGCGGCGATGGATCCCTCAGCGGGAGGACGCGCGCGGAACCGTTGACGCACCAGCGCTGGAAGGACACGTTCGGCACCCGCAGCGCATCGCGCACGCCGAAGGCCGGAGACGGCAGGTGGTCGGGCTCCCTCGAACCGTAGGCGTCAGGCAGCTCCCCCCGGACGCGGTTCATCAGCGACGGCGGAGCCTGGTACATGTCGGTCAGCTGCCACTCGCCCGCGCGCAGCGGCGTCTCGCTCCGCTGGAGCCCGTTGGCCACCCACTTCATCCAGTCGACGGACGTGCGTCGCGTGCGCGCGTCGTCGGCGCGGATGGGTGGGAGCACACCCAGCTCGCGCGGCCCTCGCCTGCGCACCACCCACAGGCCCTCGTGACGTGGGAGCACCCGCGCCCAGATCAGGGGCTCGTTCCCGCGCGCCACGCGCAGGCGCCGCAGCCCGCCGTACTCCAGTTGCAGCGGATGGTCCCGACCCTCGAGCCTCGTGCTCAGGCCCACGAGCTCCGCCGTCACGGGGTGGAGGGTGGGGGTCCAGTACCGCGTCGGCTCGGTCATGCTCCCTGTTCTGGTGCTCCGACTATCTGGCGAGAAGCTTCACGGCTGAGGAGTGCGCGTCGCGTCCTGGGCCAGCCTACCATGCGTGTGCTCGCGCCGACTCCACCCGCCGCCTATCTTGCGCCCATGACGCCCGCGCCGCCGTCTCCCGAACGTCTACGCCGCTGCGCGCTGATCGGCTTCGTCGGTCACCTCCCTGGGGTCAAGCTGCTGGTCTCGTGCACGGTCACGCCCCGCCTCGCGCGCGCGAACGTCGCGGCGGTGGCGCTGACGCTCGCGGCGATGCTGTGGGCGTTCACGGCTGCCCCCGCAGGGGCTGCGCCGCGCTGGGTCTTCGTGGCGTGGCTGGCTGGGCACTTCGCCTGGAGCACCACGTTGGCAGCGTGGATCCTCCGTGGCGGTGGGGTCCTGCTGCGCTGACGCGTTGGGTCCGAGCACGAGGACGTGGACGAGCCAGGCCAGCCGACGACGTCGCGGCGACCAACGGGGGCGCCACTGGACGAAAGGGGTCATACTCCCCGCACCACCTTTCGCTCGGGAGCCACTGTGTCCGTATCGTTCCGCCCTGCTTCAACCCCCTCGCGCGTCGCCACCCCTGCCCGTTGGGTGTCGGCCGTCTTCTGTGCCTCGCTCGTCGGGCTCTGCCTTGCCTGTGGTTCCGAGGACGATGCGCACGAGCACGCGGCCCATGGCGAGGAACAGCCCATGCCCATGCCCGAGGTCTCGCCCGACGCGCGCGTGTTCTTCGTCGCCCCGGCAGACGGCGCGACCGTGGTCGGTCCGCTCGTGGATGGCAAGGTCGCCGTGCACGTCGAGATGGGCGCGGAGAACCTCCGCGTGATGCGCGCTGGCGAGCTCGCGGAGGGAGCCGGGCATCACCACATCATCATCGACGGGGATGGCGTGCCCCGCGGCGAGGCGGTGCCCGCGACCCCCACGCACATCCACTATGGCCTGGCGCAGACCGAGGCCGAGCTGCAGCTCGAGCCCGGCCCGCACACGCTGCGCCTGCAGTTCGCAGACGGCGCGCACCGCTCCTACGGCAGCGCGCTGTCCACGCTGATCCACGTCAACGTCTCGCCGACCACCGCGGCTGCGCCCGCCGCCGAAGAGACGGACGAGGCCGCGCCTGCCGCCGAGGCCCCCGCCGCCGAGTGAGGCTGGGGCAGCCTTCGCGTCAGCCCGCGTCGCGCACCTGGATGCTCGTCACCAGCTCGCCGCTGCTGGTGAGCACGTCGCTCACCACCACGAACTTCGCCTCGGGGGGCACGTCCACCTGCTCGCGGATGCGGGCCAGCGCCATGTCGATGGTCTTCTGGGGGTCGGCTGACAGACGCATCCGGAAGGGCACCACGCCGCGCAGCAGTGACAGCTTGCGCCGCGAGGTGCTCATGTTCGTGAACGCGTAGATGGGCGTGCGCGCTGGCCGGTAGCTCGACACCAGCTGCCCAAAGAGCCCACGGCGCGTCACCACGATGATGCCCGTCGCGTGCATCGCGTCGGCCAGGCGACACGCACTGCGCGCGATGTGCTCGCGCTGCGTCGTGGTGGGCGGGCGCAGCTCGTAGAAGCCCAGCCCGGGCTCCGTCTCGATGCGACGCGCGATGCGGTCCATGATCTGCACGCAGCGCCCGGGGTAGGCGCCCGTCGCGGTCTCGCCGCTCAGCATGATGGCGTCGGCCTGCTCGGTCACGGCGTTGGCCACGTCCGTGACCTCGGCGCGCGTGGGCATCGGGTTCTCGATCATCGACTCGAGCAAGTGCGTGGCCACGATGGAGGGCTTGCCCGCGATGGCGCACTTGCGGACCATCATGCGCTGGATGACCGGCAGGTCTTCGAGGTCGACCTCCACGCCGAGATCGCCGCGCGCCACCATGATGCCGTCGGACACCGCCAGGATCGCGTCGAAGTTGTCCACGCCCTCGCGGTTCTCGATCTTCGAGATGAGCTTCTGGTGCCCGCCGGCCTTCTCGATCAGCTCGCGCACCTCGAGCACGTCTTCGGGTCCGCGCACGAACGACAGGGCGATGAAGTCGAGGTCCTGTTCGATGGCGAACTGGATGTCCGCGCGGTCCTTGGTGGTGATGGACGGCAGGTTCACGCGCACGCCCGGCAGGTTCACGTGCTTGCGGGACCCGAGCTTGCCGCCATCGCGCACGCGGCACTTCAGGCGGTGCTCCTCCACGGCGAGCACCTCCAGGTTGATCAACCCGTTGTCGACCGTGACGATGTCGCCGCGCTTCAGATCGCGCACGAGATCCTGGTAGTTCACGTGGACCGTGCGCGCCTCGGAGTCGCCCGGCAGCACCGAGAAGTAGAAGACGTCGCCCTTCTTCAGGTCGATGGACTCGGACAGCTCGCCCGTGCGGATCTCGGGGCCCTGCAGGTCCATCAGCAGCGCCACGGGGTTGCCGAGCTTCTTGTTCAAGCTCTTCAGGTTGCGGATGACCTTCAGGTGCGCCGCGTGGTCGCCGTGCGACATGTTGAGGCGCGCGACGTCCATGCCAGCGTCCAGCAGCTCGCGCAGCCCCTGGCTCGACCACGTGGCGGGCCCGATGGTGCAGATGATCTTCGTGAGGCGCGGGGAGGGTGTGCGGTGCGAAGCCATGCGCAACCGTAGCAGGCCCCCGATCCCGTCGCGAAGTTAGAGCACGGAGCAGGACCGGCGCCTGCTCGTAGCAGCGATGCTGGTCCCCGTGCGCTACGCGCGCTCGCTGTCCAGCATGCTCATCAGGAACGCTGGGTAGCGCTCGCCCGCGACTTGGTCGGCGGGCAGCGCGCGCTCCAGCTCGGCCACCTCGTCGTCGCTCAGCGTCACGGCGAGCGCCGCCAGCGCCTCGTCCAGCTGAGCGCGCGTGCGGCAGCCCATGAGGGGCACGAAGCGTGGGCCCTGCGCTCGCACCCAGGCCACGCACAGCTGCGCCGGAGTGACCGAGCGCGCCGCGGCGATGCGCGCGAGGGCCTGCACCAGCTCCTCGTTACGCGCCCGGTTGTCGCCCGAGAAGCGTGGGAGGTTCCCGCGGAAGTCACCCGCACCCGCGCTCGGCGTAGAGCCGGTGAGCAGGCCCCGCGACAGCACGCCGTAGGCCGTGACCGCGATGTCCAGCTCCTCGAGCACGGGCAGGATGGCCCGCTCGAGGCCCCGGCTCAGCAGGGAGTACTCGATCTGCAGGTCCACGATGGGGTGCACCGCGTGGGCGCGGCGGATGGTCTCGGGGCCCACCTCGGAGAGCCCGATGTGCCGCACGTAGCCCGCCTGCACCATGTCCGCGATGGCCCCGATGGTGTCCTCGATCGGCACGTCGGGGTCGAGCCGCGACGGCCGGTAGATGTCGATGTACGACACGCCGAGCCGCTTCAGACTGTACGCGAGGAAGTTCTTCACGGACGCGGGGCGCCCGTCATAGCCGGTGAACGAGCCGTCAGGGGCGCGCAGCGCGCCGAACTTCACGGACAGCAGCACGTCGTCGCGCCGTACGTCCGCGCTGCGGAGCGCCTTGCCCACCAGCAGCTCGTTCTCGCCCTGGCCGTAGAAGTCGCCCGTGTCGAGCAGGTTCACGCCCCGCTCGAGGGCCGCGTGGATGGTCGCGATGCACTCGCGCTCGTCGGTTGGGCCGTACATGCCGGACATTCCCATGCAGCCCAGCGCGATGGGCGCGACGCGCGGGCCGGTGCGTCCGAGGGAGAGGGTGGGAGAAGCGGCGGAGGAGGAGGTGTGCTGGGTCATGAGCAGCAAGCTAGGCGTTGCCGCGGGATGCATCCAATGGATAGGATGTATGTGAATCATGAATAGTGTTTATGGACGCGACCTCGACCTGAACCTGCTGCGCGTCTTCGCCGTGGTCGCCGCGACGGGCAGTGTCACGCGGGCCGCCGCGCAGCTGTATCTGACGCAGCCCGCCGTGAGCGCTGCGCTGAAACGGCTGAACACGGCGGTCGGCGCCGCGCTCTTCGTGCGCCAGGGGCGCGGCGTGGTGCTCACGGCCCGCGGTCGCCAGCTGCTCGCGCGCGTCACGCCGCACCTGCAGCCGCTGGTGGACGCAGCGCTGGACCCGGCGCCCTTCGATCCGCGCACCAGCGAACGGGTGTTGCGCCTGGGCGTGTCGGACTCGGCGGAGTCGTGGCTGCTGCCGCCCCTCCTGCGTGTGCTGGCCCAGGACGCCCCAGGCATGCGGCTGGTCGTGCTGCCCGTGCAGTTCCGCACCGTGCACGCCGTGTTCGCGGGGCCGCCACTCGACGGCGCCGTCACGGTGGCGGACGAGCTGCCCGAGGGCATCCTCCGCGAGGAGCTGTTCCATGAGGGGTTCGTGTGCCTCTACGACCCGCGCCACCTCGCCCTGCGGCGCCCGTTCACGCGCGAGGCCTACCTCCAGCAGGAGCACGTCATCGTCTCCTACAACGGCGACCTACGCGGCATCATCGAAGACGTGTTCCACGAGGCGCGGCGCGTGCGCTGCTCCGTGCCGAGCTTCGCCCACGTGGGGGCGCTCGTCGAGGGAGGCGCGCTGCTGGCCACCGTGCCACGGCGCGTCGCGCAAGAGATCCGCCGCGCGCGTCCCGCGCTCCGTACGACCGCCGTGCCGTTCGAGCTGACGGGGGCTCCCATGGAGCTGCTCTGGCCCCGCGCGCTCGACGACGACCCTGCGAGCGCGTTCGTGCGCGGCCACATCCGGCGCATCTCCGTCCGCCGCGCGAGCACCCGCGTGCGCCCCGCCGACCCGCTCTGATACGCTGGGCGGCGCGCATGGCAAAGCTGTTCTTCCTGATGTTCGTGTGGGGCCCGGCGATGCTCGGCTTCTCGCTCGGCTGGCTGGTGGTGCACCCCGACGACTGGACCGGTCCCGCGGTCGTCGGTCCCCTCGGCGCCATCATCACGCTCGCCACGTACCGCGCGGGCCTCACGCGCTACCGCACGGCCAGCGATCGCTTGCGGCCGTACTACGTCATCGGCATGACCGCAGGGGCGCTCATGGGTGTCGCGCTGTTCGTCATGCTGGCGGGTGGCTTCATCGGGTAGGCGTCGCGCCGGCCCGCTACTTCACCACGCCCGCGCCCGCGCCGGACCACAGAGCGCTCACCCAGGTGCCCAGCAGCACGATCAGCTCGTCGCTCGGAGGCGCTCCCGTGCGCGCGTGGAGCGGCGCCAGCGTCACCAGCCCCGACAGCATGGCGTGCACCGCGACCACCACGGCGGTGGGTGTGACCCGCTCGTCGGCCGGGTGCGTGCCGGGGGTGAGCTCGGCGGCGCGCGAGAGCAGCGGCCCGTACCAACGCTCCACGATGACGTCCAGCTCGGGGCCCCCCGCCAGCGCGGCGTGCTGCACCAGACGCGCCAGGTTCGGGTACGCGAAGTAGAGCTGCACCACCGCGCTCAGGTTGCGCATGGCCGCGGCGGGGTCCGTCGGGGGCGCCAGCAGCGCGTGCATGGTCTCCACGTGCGGCGCGAGCAGGCGCTCCAGCACGGCTGCGTACATCTCCTGCTTGCTGGGGAAGTGCTTGTAGAGGCTCGGCGTGCGGATGCCCACCTGGTCCGCGATGGCGCTCAGGCTCGCCGCCTCGTAACCCACCCGTGCGAACGCGTCTTCGGCCGCATCGAGGATGCGGTCGCGCGTGGACGGCGGGGCTGCGGTGGGGGAGGGGGCGGGGCTGGTGATCATCATCGATGCTCGGCGGCCTTGATCTCGTTCGCGGGGTGGGCTACTCACAATGAGCTAACGGCTAGTAGCCAATAGCCAAGCTACCCTTGCCCGCCCCCGGGCGCAACCCCCCGCGCCGCCACGTTCTTCCGAGGTCCATCCATGCAGCAACGCCATGACAACCCCGTGTCCGCCATCCTCACCGCCATCCGCGAGAACGTGGGGCGCGGCCGCGACGCCCAGCGCATCCCCGGGGCGCGGGGGAGCGACAGGCTCGACGGACGCACGGTGATGGTCACGGGCAGCAACTCGGGCCTGGGCAAGGCCGTGGCCGTGGAGCTGGCGTCACGTGGGGCGCGCGTGCTGATGGCGTGTCGCGGGGGCATCCCCGAGGCGGGCGACGAGGTGCGCGCCCGCAGCGGCAACCCGCAGGTGGAGATGCTGCGCGTCGACCTGTCGGACCTGAACAGCGTGCACGCCCTGTGCGACACGCTGCGCGACCGCGGCGAGCGCATCGACGTGCTGGTGAGCAACGCCGGCGTCGTGCCCAACGAGGGGCGCAAGTCGGCCCAGGGCTACGAGCTGATGGTGGCGGTGAACTTCCTGGCCGGGACGGTGCTGCTCGACCGCCTGCTGCACGACGGAGTCATCCCGAACGACACCTTCGGCAAGAATGGGCCGGCCGCGGGTGAGCCGCGCGCGCGTGTGGTGTTCGTCTCGAGCGAGGCGCACCGCACGGCGTCGCAGCTGGACATCCCGGGGCTCGCGCGCTTCGAGGCCTTCGGCATCAAGGACGCCATGCGCTACTACGGGCGCAGCAAGCTCTGCCTGTGCACCTACGCGGTGGAGCTCTCGCGCCGGCTCACGCTGGCCGACGGAAGCGCGGACGTGGCCGTGCACCACCTGTGCCCCGGACCCGTGAACTCCAACATGGCGCGCGAGGCGCCCGCGTGGGCCAAGCCGCTGCTCAAGCCCATCATGAGCCTGGCGTTCAACTCACCCGAGGTGGCCGCCGAGCCGGTGACCTACCTGGCGTGCGCGGCCAGCATGGAGGGGCGCACCGGCACGTACCTGCACATGCTGAAGGAGAAGCCGTGCAGCGAGCTGGCGCTGGACCCGTCGAACGGCAAGGCGGTCTGGGACGCGGCCGTGCAGATGGCGAGCGTGGTCTCGCGCTGAGAAGGGACGCAGAGCAGCGACACGGTGTGGGGGCCTCCTCGGACCGCCGGTGGCGTCGATGTACCTGGGGGGCACCTGGCTTCAGCCTGGTGCCCCCCATCACCACCGGGAGCTAGCCCTACTCGCGACAGCCTCTGAGAAGCCAGGGGCTCGCGGTCCGCAGACGCGCACCGCGCCCAGATCAGCGGCGCAGCGGCGCGTCCTCGCGGAAGACCACCTTGCACTTCAGGCCGTTCTTGCCCGGGTGCATGCTCAGCTCGGGCACGAACTCGGGCACGAAGCCGTCGGCCAGCGTGGGGATCAGGTTCTGCACGAAGGTGGCCAGGAGCAGCTTCATCTCCATCTGCGCGAAGCCCTGGCCGGCGCACACGCGCGGGCCCGCCGCGAAGGGCACGAACGCGCCCTTCGGCAGCTCGCGCTCGTACTCGCGCGTCCAGCGCTCGGGGGTGAACTCGAGCGGGTTCGGGTGGTTGCGCGGGTCGCGGCCCAGCACGTAGGGGCTGATGAAGATCGCGGCGCCCTTCGGGAAGGTGTAGCCCTTGATGGTCACGTCCTCGGTGGGGGCGCGCATGTAGGCCCACACGGAGGGCAGGAAGCGCAGGCTCTCCTTCATCACCTGCGTGACGTAGGGCATGTGCTCCAGGTGCTCGACGTTGACGGGCTCGTCCCCGCACACGGCCTTGACCTCGGCGTACAGCTTCTCGGCCACCTCGGGGTGCTTCGCGAGGAGGTACCAGGCCCACGTCATCGCGTGCGCGGTGGTCTCGTGGCCCGCGAAGATGAGCGTCATGCCGTTGTCGCGTAGCTGCGTCTCGCTGAGGCCACCCTCCTTGTCGCGCGCGAAGATGAGGTGCGACAGCAGGTCACCCGCGTCCGTGCCCTCACAGCGGCGGTCGGCGATGAGGCGCTTCAGCACGCCCTCGATGGCCTCGATCGCGTCGATCTTGCGGCGGTTCGAGGCGCTCGGCCACCAGCGCGGCGTGGGGAGCGGCAGGTTGATGTGCTCCACCAGGATCTCGCTGATGTCGTGCATCGCGTTGTAGACCGTGTCCGCGGAGCTATCCATGTCGGCCGCGAAGAGCGTCCGGCCGAGGATGCGGATGGCCAGGTTGTTGATCTCCTGCCGCATGTCGCGCGGCTCCCCGTCGGCGAAGCCGCGCAGCATCTCTTGAGCGTACTGCACCATCACGGGGCCGTAGGCCTCGACGCGGTGGCGGTGGAAGCCCGGCTTGATGAGGTCGTGCTGGCGCTTCCAGTTGTCGCCGTCCGCCGTGAGCACGCCGTCCCCCAGGAAGAGCTTCCAGATGCGCTTCGCCAGCGCCGGCTTCACGAAGAGCTTCGCCTGGCGCACGTTGATCTCGTGGATGATCTCCGGGTCGCGCACGAAGTACCAGTCCATCAAGCTGATGTTGGTCTTCACCACGTCGCCGTAGTCCTGGTGGATTTGCTGTACGAAGCCCAGCTGATCCTTCTGGAACTCGATCGTGGAGCCGATGACCGGTCGACCCTTGCGCGTGGGGATGGGCCGGCTGGCGTACCCTCCGTCGGTGCTGGGGGACGCGGCGTTCGGGCGGGGCGACTCGGCGGTCTGGAGGTTCATGTCTCGAAGCTGACAGAAACTGGGCCGGCCAAGCGCACCAGGCCGGCCACATCGTCGTACCCAGCCGGTCATGCGCGGAAAGGTTGGCCTTGAAAACAGGTGCGAAACGTGGGTTCTAGGGCGATCGTGGAGTCGGCCCCGCACCCACACCAAGTCGGCCACAGCGGCCGGGTGGGGCCGCAGCCGACGGATGGTGCGCGAGCCCTGCGATGTGTGGCGCCGTCCCCAGAGGATGCGCTCCACGCCCGCGCTCGGGAGCGCAAAGGGGCGTCAAGGCTGTGCGGCGCGGCCGTGCGTACGTGCGGCCGCGCCCGCCCGTCACGCTTGCGAAGAGCGCTCCGGGCGCAGTATCCGTCGGCGAGCATGCTGCTCTCGTTGCGACCGTTCCGCCCCTTCGTGCTCGCCCTCTCGATGATGGCGTGTACGCCGGACGCGGAGCCCGCCGCGACGCCGTCTCCCGCGCCTCCTGCCACCGAGGCCGCGGAGGCGCCTCTCGAGCCGTTCGACTCCGTCGCCGACGTGGCCCATGTATCTCGGCAGCCTCCGGCGCCGCCCCCCGGATTTGCCGTCACCTCGCGCGGGACTCGCGTACGCCTGCGGTCCGCCTACCGCACGTCGCGTCGGCGTGTAGACGGCAAGCGGGTGCCGACACTGCCCCTGCCGGACCCTACGGCGAGGGCCGCTCTCGACGATCGGATCGCAGCGCTCAACGCGCGCTGTCATGTCGAGCTCGCGTTGCCACGCTTCGTGGCGCTCACGTGCACGCCGCGCGCGGCGACGGACGCGGACGAGCACGAGGATACCGGCGATGACGCGTCCGCGAGCTCGTCCGCAGGCTCGACGAGCACAGTGGGCCGCGCGGCCGCGCCTTCTGGACGCTCACGACCCCGTCGCGTCCGGACCCAGGACGAAGACACCGACGTCGACGCGAGCGAGGCCGAGGAGCGGGCCGCCGCACGCGAGCGCGGCCCCCTGGACGAGCGCACCCGAGCGGCCCTGTTCGTCATCGACGGAAGTGAGGTGCGCGCCATCGAGCCCCTCGATCTCTTCATCCCTGGCACGGACGAAGCCGCGTTGCTCCGCCGACTGCAGTACGATCCGCGCGCGGCGCTCGCGCCCGTCCTCGTGACGGCCACCGGGATCGAGCTACGGATCGACAGACACCACACGGCGCGGGTGCCGTACCGCACGCTGGCGCCTTGGATGCGCGCGGACACGCCGCTCGGCGAGGCCTTGCTCGCCGCAGGGCTGGACCTGGCGCCCGCGACGGCGCGTCCACCCGCAGCGGCGCCCGAGACGCGCGCCATCTGGGCGGACGAGCCCGGGCGCTTGCTCCCGCACTGGCGCGCCCTCCCCACTCATCTGAAGCCGCTCGCGCGCATCGCTCACCCCGGCGGGCAGCGCGCCGCGGCGCTGATCTTTCCCCCGGGGGTCACGCACGTTGGCGCCGCGACCGAGCCAGCCTACTTCGTCGGGCCGCTGGCCGAGTTGTCGCTGGGGCGTGCGACCGCGCCGCTCGCGATCGTCGACCGACCCGGTGACAACATGGTGCGCAGCGCACGACCGCCGGGCACGTTGGTGACTTTGGTGCGTGGAGCCTTCGGCATGCGCGACTCCGATGTCGGTGACGGCTCATGGGCGTTTGTCCGATCCGGTGCGACCTTCGGTTGGGGGCGGGGTCGAGCGCTCGGCCTGCTCGAGGAGGGGGACTGTGGCGAGCTCACGCCACCTGGCGATGGCGTGACGGTGCACGAGCAGGGGGTGTTCGCCGACGGCGAGGCGCTGTACGTGTGGTTCATCAGCAGCGCGCGCGGTCGGGGCCGGCGTTTCTCGCTGCATCCCCTCGAGGCGTGTACGCCCGGCGCCGTCCGCCACGAGTACACCATCGCGGAGCGCGCGGAAGCCATCCAGGTGTTCCGCGCGAGGAGGGACGAGGGCCCCGTGCTGGTGGCCGTTTTGGACCGCGAGCGGCCCAGCCTGGACAGCACGCTGCTCGTGTACGCGATGGAGCGTGATGCGCCTGTGCTGGAGCTGCGCGGGCGCGTCCTCGAGCTCGAGGTGGGCGTGCGTGTCGGCCCGGACCGCACGCGTGGGTACTTCCCCATGCGCGTGCTCAGCGGAGACCGCCAGACCTGGTACACGTACACCGACAACGCGCTCATGCCCGTCGAGACGCCGACGAGCATGCCGGCCGAGCAGGCGCGATGAGCGCTTCGAAGCCGACGCATGGGTGTCAGGTGTCTGCGTCCCGGGTGTAGTACGTCATCTCCCCGTGGCGTGCGAAGCCCAGCTTGGCGACGAGCGGGCTCGAGCTGCCCGTCCTCGCGTAGAGCCCCGCGAAGCCGACGTCCCAGCGCCGGGCGCACGCCAGGCGGGTCGCGACGAGCGCGCGGTAGGCGCCGCGTCCGCGCGCACGTGGCACTGTCCCGCCGCCCCACAACAGCGCCAGGCTCAGCTCGGGGTAGCGCGTGATGCCCCCCGACGCGATGGGGGCGCCGTCCGCATAGGCGACGAAGCGCTGGATGCGGCCGCGCTCCGAGGCGCACGCCGTGAGCTCTGCCGTCAGGTCGTTCGGGTGACGCTGCGAAGGGCCGAACGCGGCGTCGATCACCGCCCAGCAGTCCCGCAGCGTGGCCTCGTCCGTGACCCGCCGTACGGCGATGGTGTCCGGTCTGCTGGGCAGGACGGCGCTCGGGACATGCACCAGGCGGGCGTCGTGAGTCTGCGTCGCGCGATAGCGGGCGCCCTCGAGCGTGTCCCTGAGCGCCGCCGTGGGTGTGCTGTCGACGACGACCCAACGTGACGTGCGCTCGCGGTGCATGGCGGCGACCTCCTCGACGAGCGCCGGCAATTGGTCGGGAGTCGCGCGCGTGCGAAGGACTGCGTTCAGGTACGGCACGTCCCTCGCGCAGCTCACGGCCAGGACCTCGGGTCGGTCCACCACGTGTGTGTCGGGAGGCAGCCACGTCAGGTCCCACGAGGCGCGCTCGAGTCGTTCGAGGGGCGTCATCGGGATTCCCTGTGCCTCGCGTCTCCGATGTCCAGTGCCGAGCACTGTGGTGTCGACGTGCCATCACGCCGTGGGGGGCCGCGCCGAGTCACGAGCGCGGGAACACTACTCGGCCGGCGCGAAGCCATCCACGAGTAGCCCCCGGTCGCCCCCCACTTGGACGACCTCCCCGCGGATCTCCACGAGCCCACCGCTCGGTGGCGTGCACGCCATCACGCACACGTCGGAGTCGTGGCACCTTCCGATCGCGTCCGGCGACCCATCAGGGGTCCGCGGCGAGAGCCAGAGAAAACGCTCGGGTGGAGGAGACGTACGCGCCACCAGCACGGCGTCCCCACCGCACGCCCCACAGCACCCCGACTCCGTCTCGCAGACCATGTCCACACATCCCAACGTCGCAGGGACCACCTGGCCCCTGACCCGCACCCGCGCGCCGATCTCGACCCGTCCGTCGATCACATCGTCCACCGACGCGGCGTCGCTGCGCAGCGGAGTGGCCGGCGCGACCCGTTCACCCTCGGTCGCCGGGCCCGCCACTGGGGAGCGGCCGCCACACGCCGCGACCGAGGCCGCACCGGCGAGCGCGCAGAACGTGATGGTGCGACGGTCCAGCGGCACGCGCCCACGGTAGGCCAGGCCGCGCCCCGTGGCTACCGCGCCTTCGCGCTCCATCCCTTCATCCACGCGGGCGTCGAGAGCGCCACGGAGCGGCCTTTCGGCCAAAGCGACAGGAGAACGAGCCGATCTGACAAGCCATGGGTGCGCAGGCGGTAGACGCTCCCGCCTCATGACCAAGTCACCCACGAAGCTTGACGGCAGCACCTGGCTGCTCGGCGTGTCGGCCCTGCTGCTGGCCGGCTGCGGCTCGGCCGGTAAGGTCCCCGAACACCAACCGGGTCTGCTCGACGACGGCGTCGCGCGCTTCCTGCCGGACGGAGTGATGCCCGAAGAGCTGTTCCCGTCCTTCGCGCTCGAGGAGCCGCGCTATCCCACGGGGCCAGTCCCCGAGGGCTGGGGGCCCGCCCCCGTGTTCTCGGTGGAGGGTCCGAGCGAGAGCCCGACCCACGTCGTCCACGTTGCCATCGCGCCCGGCACGGACCTCTACGGAACGGGCGAGGTCGTTGGACCCCTGCTGCGCAACGGCGCCCGCACACAGGTCTGGACCGAGATGCCCAACTTCATGAGCGGCGAGAACGGCATCCGCTACGACGACACCTACCTCAACCTGTATCAGGCGCACCCGTGGGTCCTGGCCGTCCGCGCCGATGGCACCGCCTTCGGCGTGCTGGCCGACACCACGCGGCGTGCTTGGATCGACCTCTCGGACGGCATCCGCTTCGAGGCTGCAGCTCCATTCCCCGTGGTGATCGTCCAGGGGGCGACTCCCGACGAGGTCCTGCGAGCGCTGGCGGACCTCACGGGCCACATGGACATGCCCGCTCGCTGGACCCTCGGTCACCAACAGAGCCGCTTCTCGTACTCGACCCAGGCCGAGATGCTGGCGATCGGAGAGGAGCTTCGGGAGCACAACATCCCGACCGACGTCCTCTGGTTGGATGGCGCCTACATGGAGACCTACAAGCTCTTCACCTTCGACGAGGAGAGGTTCCCCGACGCGGTGGGCATGATCGACGATCTCCACGCGATGGACTACCGGGTGGTGCCCATCTTCGACCCGGGGGTCCGCCTCGAAGAGGACTTCCCGTTGTATCAGGAGGCCGTCAGCCAAGGTCTGTTGCTGATGAACCAAGACGGCAACGAGTACAGGTCCGTGGTCTGGAACTATCGCAACGCGTTTCCCGACTTCAGCCAGCGCGCCACGCGCGAGTGGTGGACGCGCCACATGAGCACGTTCGTGCGGTCCAGTGGGTTCGATGGGATCTGGGACGACCTGAACGAACCGGTCGTCTACGACCTCGTTCGAGGGTGGTACCCGCCCGAGACCGTCGTCGCGCTCGGAGACGAGCGCTACCCGGCAGGGACCCACGCGCAGTTTCACAACGTCTATGCGCTCCAACAGCTCGCGGCGTCCGAAGCCGCGTTCCGCGACGCCTATCCCGACCGCCGTCCGTTCCTCCTCACGCGCTCCAACTACATCGGTGGTCAGCGGCACTCGGCGACGTGGACGGGGGACAACACCTCGACGTGGGAGCACCTGCACTGGTCCATCGCGATGATCGCCAACCTGGGGCTCTCTGGGCAGCCGTTCTCGGGGGCCGATGTGGGTGGGTTCTTCGTCGAGGCGAACGGGATGTGGGATCCCACACTGTTCGCGCACTGGATCGGTATCGGGGTGTTCTACCCGTTCTGTCGCAACCACTCGGCGGGCCTGGACGACCCGTTCACGTCGATGTTCGGCGGTCCAACGCACCACGCCTGGGACTTCGGCCCCGAGATCGAGCGGGTCTATCGCGAAGCCGTCGAGCGGCGCTACCGGCTCTTGCCCTACTTCTACACCGCCATGCGCGCCGCGGCGGTGGAGGGCGCGCCGGTGTTCCGCCCAGTGTTCTTCGCGTCGCCAGGGGAAGCACGTCTGCGCGGCGAGGACCGCGCGTTCCTCTTCGGCGCAGACCTGCTGATCGTGCCGCAGTGGCCCGGCGGAGTGTTGGGGGACGACTCGCCGCTCGCCCTCCCGGACGGCTTCGATCACGAGATCACGCTGGTCGGAGAGGATCCCGACCAGGATGCGGCGCACCCGCACATCCGCCTCCGGAACGGCGCGATCGTGCCCACCGGCGTCGTCGGGCAGACCACGGCCTACGACCCGACGTCCGCGCTCGACCTGTACCTCGCGCTGGGCGAGGACGGGACGGCACAGGGGACGCTCTACGAAGACGAGGGCGAAGGCCACGGCCACCTGGAAGGTGAGTACCGGGTCATCACGCTGCGCGCCGAGACGGTGGGTGGGCAGGTGGTCGTGACGCTCGAGCGCAGCGATGGCGAGATGGACCTCCCGGTGCGTGTCGTGCGAGCGCACCTCTACGGCGACGGAGGCGTGACGACCGCCACGGGCATGACGGACCGCGTGGAGCTCACGACGAGCGCGCCGTGACGGCGCGTCCTGTGCGCCGAAGCCTGGTACGCTCTCTTGTCATGGAGTCCTCCGTACCCGCATTCGAGCACCCGACGAGCCGACGACGTCACGCCGCGCTCCTGCGATGGAGCGGCTACCCGAACAAGGTCCTGCGGCACCGCCACGAGCGCGCCGCCGAGTTCGGGTTCGTCACGCAGGGTACCGGGGAGTACACGCTCGGAGACGACTCCGTCGCGCTCGTCCCCGGGCGGCTCTTTTACATCCCGCCCGGGACGGCTCACGGGTCTTCCGGGGTTGACGAGCGCATGCACTGCTGGGTGCTCTCGCTCCCGCTCGACCGCTTCGACCGCTCGGTGACGGCCGGGCGGGGCGTCTCCAGCGTCGCGACGCAGCTGCGTCCCGAGCAAGCGCGTCGGCTCGCGCGCATGCTCACGGACCTGGTCGACGAGCCCGACGACGAAGCCTTCGACCTGGGCGCGGAGTACGTGGCGGCGAGCGTGTTGGCGGCGCTGTCCAGCAGGCCGTCACGGGCGAGTGAACCCCCCGTGCCCGAGGCGGTCGAGAAGGCGGCGCGCCTACTGCGGGAAGAGGTCGAGGACGGCCCGCACCTGACGTTGGATGCGTTGGCGAGGCGCTGTGGGGTGAGCCGCAGCCGGCTGACCGAGCTGTTCCGCACCAACGAGGGCATGAGCATCGTGCAGTTCCGCAACCGCGAGCGGCTCGAGCGCTGCCTTTCGCTCTACACGGAGCGCCCCGACCAGGGAATGACGCGCGCGGCGTTCGACGCAGGCTTCGGCAGCTACTCGCAGTTCTACCGTACGTTCTGCGATGTCATCGGTTGTACGCCCACCGCCTACGCGCGCAGCCTCTCGTCCCCGGACGCGCGCCCGAGTGTGTACCCGCCGGCTACTCGCGCGGGCGGCCGTACTCCGTAGGTGCCACCCCCGTCCAGCGGCGGAACGCGCGGCGGAAGGCGCTCGCGCCGCTGAAGCCCAGCACGTAGGCGATCTCGTCCAGCGACCTGCGACCCTCCTCCAGCAGCGCGAGCGCCCGCTCGTGCCGCACCTCGTCCAGCAGCTCACGAGGGCTCGTCCCTTCGCTGCGGAGCTTGCGACGGAGGGTCCGCTCGGTGACGCGCAGCGCCTCGGCCAGCTCTTGGACGGTGGGCTCGTGCCCCTCGAGGTGGCGTGACAGATAGTGCCGCGCGCGATCGCGCATGCGCGCCGTGGTGACCATGCTGCGCGCCTGCTCGTCCGCCTTCTGCGCCAGGAGCTGCCCGAGGTGTGGGTCCGCGCCTTGAATGGGGGTGTTCATGCGCGCGCCCGGGAATACCATGCGCACGGCGCCGCCGAAGTAGCGCACTGGCGCGCCCAGCAGCTGCGCCATGTCGTCGCTGTGCCGTGGCCAGCGGTGCGCCAGCACGACCTCGGTGGGAGGCGGCGCGTCAGGCGTCAGCCAGCGTCCCAGCGCGATGACGATGGCGACCAGGTACTCGGCGAAAGCCGGTGGGCCCAGCGGCTCACCGTCTTGCACGAAGTCGACGTACGAGTGGTCACCGTCCGGGACGAGGTTCACCTCGAGACCCGACATGATGATCGGGATGTACGGGCGCACGAACTGGTATCCGTCGCGGAGGGTGGCCTGCGTCCCCATCAGGTAGAAGCCGAGGGGAAACGACTCGCGGTCGAGCCCCAGCGCCGCGCGCAGGGGAAACGTACTGTCGCCCGTCGCGTCGATCCCGGCCTGGCGCAGGTCGAGCCAAGCGTCGAGGGTGATGCGACCGCCGAAGGAGCGCAGCTCGTCGTGGTCCAAGTGCAGCCGCTCGAGGAGGGCCGCGACGTCGTGCCCATCGCGTTTTAGCTGGACCAGAAGCGGCAGCGCCAGTCGACCGGAGAGCGTACGCACGCGCGGAGGGTATCAGCGGGGGGCCACCGACGCGACCCTCAGCGCACGCTCAGAGGTACTCGCAGAGGTACGCGCTGGGCCCGCTGGCGCGCACGTCGAAGCCGCTCTTCGGGCCGACCTCGAAGTACGTCCCCGCCGGGTAGAGCACGAACGCGTCCGTCCCGTCCAGCCGCACCTCGAGCGCACCTCCGACGACGGTCATCCGCTCCGCGGCGTCCGTGCCGAAGTGGTACTGCCCGGGGGCGATGACGCCCACGGACTGACGGCGACCCTGCCGCTCGAACCCCACGCTCTGGACCTGACCCTCGAAGTAGCTGTTGTGCTGAAGCATGGGCGAGGGTTAGCAGCGGCCGGGCGTTTGCGCGAGTCGGCCGCTTCGCGTCACTCGTCCGTCGTGGCGGTCGCCGCGTTCGGGTCGGGCACGATGAAGAAGCGCTGGGTCACCAGTACGCGCTGGCGCTCGTCCATGACCTCGCACACCCACTCGCCCGGCGCCCGACGCGTGTTCGCGCGCGCGCGGGTGCGGTAGCGCGGCGACGGCGGCACGGTCAGGGAGACGCCGCCCCCGCGACGTTGGTCGCTGGCCCGCCGGAAGCCGACCAGCAAGGTCACGTCGTCGGCGGTCTGGTTCGCGACCTCGAGGAACACGTGCATGGGGCCAGAGTTGTGGCGAAAGCGGCTCGAGATCATCACCGGCTCGCGCTCGATCACGTCCTCGGCCAGCGCGAACCGCAGGATGCGCACGCCCTCCAAGAACTCGTCCTGGATGACGGGGCGGATGTACTCACTCGGCTCGGACGATGGGGGCGTGGGGGCTCCTGCGCCCGCTGCGGCGCCGGTCTCCGAGCTGGTGGCGGGCGCCGGTACTGTCGGCGGCTCCTCGTCCATCCCACCATCTGCCAGGCCCGCCGCGACGTCCGCGGCGACGGTGTCCGGTGCGGTCGGTGATGAGGTCCGCCGCTCGCGCGTGGTCGTGCCGGCACCACGAGGGGCGGGCGGCGCGCCAGCGTTGCGTGCCTCCGTGCGGTCCGCGCCCGGCTGGGACGCACCCTCTTGGTGTGCGTCTTCGACGGGGTCGGTGCAGCCCGGTGCGGAAGCCAGGAGGCCCGCCAGCAGGCAACCCCGGACGCCAGCCAGCAGGCAACCCCGGAGGCCACTCACGGGGCGACCAAGGAGGACGGTTCGGGGGTGAGCCCGCAGGGGCGCCGAGGCGCCCGTCGATGCCGAGGGCTCTAGGAGGGATCGTCGCGCAGGAGGCGGGTGCTGCCTTCGTACGGGCAGCCGCGAGCGGAGGACCAGGACCTTCATTCGTGACGCAGACCTTCTACCGGGAGCATGCGCGCCGCCCACCAGCTCGGCGCGAGGGTGCTCAGCATGCAGATGCCGAGCGCGATGACCGCCGTCAGCACGAACTCACTCGCCGTCACGACGACCGGCAAGTGGTCGATCAGGTACACGCGAGGATCGAGCGCGAAGCGAAAGGTGGAGAGATACGTGACGATGGCGCCGCCGAGCGCGAGCCCGGCGATGGTGCCGACGAGTCCGATGACAGTGCCCTGCACCATGAAGATGGACAGCACCGTGCCGTCGCTCGCCCCCATCGCCTTCAGGATCGCGATCTCACGCTTCTTCTCGATCACGATCATGATCAGGGTCGCGATCACGTTGAAGGCCGCGACCCAGATGATGGTGGCGATGACCAGGCTGAGCATGATCTTCTGGAGCTCGAGGGCCGTGAACAAAGGACGATTCAGCTCGGCCCAGTCCATGGTGTGGAACGGCCCCTCCAGCGTCCGCTCCAGGTGACGGGCGACCGCCGCGCTGCGCTCGAGGTCGCGGAGCCGCATCTCGACCCCCGTGACGGAGTCGCCCTGGCCGAGGAATGCCTGCACCTCGAAGAGGTCGCCGTACACCAAGCGGCTGTCGTACTCTTGGAACCCCGCCTGGAAGATGGCGATGACCCGGAACGGCCGGCTCTGAGGCGTACGCGGCTCATCTGGCGCAGACCAGGACGAGACGGCGCTCCCGCTCAGCGGGGAGATCAGCTGCACACGGTCGCCGACCTCGATGCCCATCGTCTCGGCCAGCGTGGCGCCGATCACCAGCCCCGGCAGCGGCCCTGTCACGGCGTCGTCTCCGAGGTCGTCGTCGGCCACCTCGATGAAGGCGTCGTCGTCGTCGGGGAGGGCCAGGTCCGTCTCGTCGAGGCCGTTCAACAGCGCCTCGACCGCGCTGGGGCTCGCCACGCTCCCAGGCAGCGGCGTCGCCCGCGGAGCTGGCTCGGCAGGGGTGCCGCTCGTCCCGTCCGAGGTGCTCCGTAGCGGGGCGCCGGGCTGCTCGTCCGTGCCTGGCGGGCTGGGCGAGGTCACGTCAGAGGCGGACTCTCCCCCACCCGCGTCGGCCGCCGCGTCGTCGGAGGTGGAGTCGCGCTCGGGCACCATCAGGGCACGCCAGTACGGCAGGTCCGGATTGCGGAGGTCCTCGGGTCGCAGCGGCGGGGCCGCTCCCTCGAGCCGTAGCCCCTCGAGCGTGCCAGCGATGATCTGGCTGGGGAGGTCCAGCACGGACACCATCGCCTCCGGGTCCACGCCCTTGACCAGCACGGTCGAAAGCCTGTCACCCTTCGCGAGCATCATCTGGTTGATGAGGAACGGACCCACTCCCACCACCTCGGGCTGCTCCTGGCAGCGCTCGATGACCTCGCGGTACTCGTGGAAGTCGAGCCCGTACTTGAGCACCAACACGTGCGCGTTGACGCCCAGCACCTTGTCGCGAAACTGCTGTTGGAAGCCGCTCGTGATGCTCAGCACGGCGAGGAGCGCAGCGACCCCGAGCGCGACCCCCGCGATGCTGATCGTGGTGATCAGCGAGATGGTCGCGCGCTTCTTGGAGCGCAGGTAGCGAATGCCGATGTCGAGGCTGTAGGCCATGAAGCGTCGGAACGCCTTATCACGGCCGTCGTGCGCTGGCATCTGCTCGGGTGCCCTTCGAGGGCGTCCCTGCTACCTTGGGGCCTTCATGTGTGGTCCGGCGCGTGCCTGCAGAGTTCCCGAACAGTCATCGCCGGTGGGTGCACCCCGGTCCGCTCCGCGTGGGCTCGGGTGGTGGCGCGCGAGCGGTTGGCTCGTCATCGCGTCCACGGTCGGTTGTGCTGGCGGAACCGGAGACGTGGACGCTGGCGTGGGTGATGGGGCCGTCGTCGCGCCGAGCCTCGAGCTGCGTTTCTCGGACACCGCGTCCCTGCAGCTCACGCCGCAGCAGAACGTGATGCTGGCCGTGCGCGTGCTGCGCGCCGGAGAGCCCGCCCCCGCAGAAACCGTCCGGCTCGTGCTGGAAGGCGACGCGCACGACGCTTCCCTCGGTGCACTCGACAGTCGCGCCGACGCGGACGGCTGGGTCCGCACAACGCTCCGCGGCTCGAGCGTACCGGCGACCTTCCGGGTGCGGGCGACCGCGATTGGGGCGTCGCCCGCGTACCTGAGCGTGGGTGTGAGCGCGACGGGCTTCGGCAACCTCGACGCGGCCGTGCTGGATCTGAGCGGGACGGGCCCTGCGCGCGTGCGCGTCGAGGTGTACCCCAGCGCCTCCTGCGACAGCCCCGTGGTCGCGGAGGGGCGCTTCGGGAGGGCCATCACCCTGCTCGATGGTGAGACGGGGGCGCGGTTCCTCGGGCTGCCTGCCGCACCTGGCTACGTCGTCGCGGCCCGTGGGGTCAGCGCCAGCGACGACGAGCTCGCCTTCGGATGCGTGGACGGGGTCGAGGTGGGGAGCGACCAGCAGGTAGCCGCCGTGGTGCGCCTCGGCGCGCGCGTGCAGCTCATCGCCGGGGAGTACGACGCCGCGTTCGTGGTGTCCGCCGCCGAACTGGCGGGGTTGCTCCGTGCCGCACGGGACGCCACGCTGACCGCAGAGCAGCCCGACGGCGACGCGAGCTACCTGCTCGCCGCGCTCGAGGCCTATCTGCTCGAGCAGGGGCACACGGCCGCACATGCCGCGCTCGTGTTGGCGCGCGACGGGGGCTACGACGATTCGTTCCAGCTCTTCTTGAGCGATGAGGACGCAGGGCCGAGCGTCGCCCTCGGACGCGCCATCACGTTCGTCCAGACCCAGGAGGAGTTCGCGCTCGCCGGCCAGCTGTCGGTCGCGTCGAGTGGAGCGACGGACTTCGCGTTCGAGGCACTGACCCTGACCGGGGGGGCAGGGGTGCTGGGCGCATGGCCCGCGGCGCTGACGTTCCCCGCGCTGACGTTCGCATCGGAGCTGGACCTGGTCGGTGCGTCCTTGGTCTTCGACCCCGTCACCATCACGTTCTCGCTCGCGCAGAGCACCGACGAGGTACTCCGCAACGCCCAGCTCGCCACGATCCTCGGCTCGTGGGCCGTGCTCGCGGGTTCATCCAGCGCGGCCGGCTTTCCCAACCCGGCGGTCGAGGCGGTCTGCGACGCGGCCTGCCGCAGCGCGGTGTTCGCGGACGCTGCGGTCACGCTGCGCGATGCGTGGCTGGACGCGTTGGGACCAGGCCCGGAGAGCACGACGCTCACGCTACGCGGCGCCGCGCAGGCGTCGGACTCGGACTCGGACCTCCAGGCAGACGCGCTCGACGCCCAGCTCGACGCCGACGTCGTGTTCGGTGCGGGTGCCGCGTCCCTCACGGTCAGGCTCGCCGCCACCACGCACGCGTCCCCCGCGCCATGACCGCGTCGTCGAGCGATCCCCTCGCCGTGTTGCTCGACCTGCGGGCGCAAGACCGGGATGACGCCGCGCGCGCGCTGACGGTATCCCTCGAGGTCGTAGCGAATGCCGAGGGAGCCCTGGAGCGGGCCGTGTCCGCGCACGCACACGCCGCGCAAGCGCTCGCCGATTATCGCACGGCAGACGGCGCCCATGGCGCAGCGGAGCTGCAGACGAGGGTCGCGTTCCGCGAGCAGCTGCGTGCTCGTCGGGACGAGCGACAGCGCGCCGTCGGCGCGGCCACGGAAGCTGTCGCGGCGGCGCGAATCGCCACGGAGCAAGCGCGTGCCGCGTTGGCGGCCGCGCGCGCGGCCCTGCGTGCCGTGGAGCTTCACGCCGACGCCCACCGAGCGTCCGAACGTGCGCGCGCCACGGCGCGCGACGAGGACGCGCTCGACGACGTGGCGCAAGCGCAACACCACCGCGCCCGCCGCGGGTAGGAGGCCGCACGATGACAGGGGCCAACCGTAGCCTGAGCCTCAGAAGTGTTGCTTGATGGGTGACGTCGAGGGTCGCCCAGCGCCCCGGCGCCGAGAGAGCGTCACCTGCAGCGCGAGCCCCTCGGCGGGCGTCAGCGTGCGTACCTCGGTCGCGTAGCCCGGGGCGCTGAAGGTCAACGTCACCGCGGTCTGTCGAGGGAGCGTCAAGGGGCCCTCGACGGGCTCCGCTTCGGCGCCATCGACAGACACCCGCGCGTGCGCAGGCGTCACCGACACCTCGACCTGCACTTCGCTCGGAGCGCGGTCGCCAGTCGTCGTCCGCGAGGGGGGCGGAGGTAGGCCGTCCGCCGCGACTTGTCCGGGGGCCGACGCTGTGTCGTCTTCGCTGCGGACTTCTGGATGGGTCGGCCGGTCGGCACGGCGTGTGGACGCCGGGGAAGCGGACCTCCCTGGAGCATGGCCGGCCGTGGGGGGCGCCGTGACATGACTCGCGACGGCGCCGCGGATGCTCCCGGCGCTCGCGAACAGCGTCACCAAGAGCGCCGCCGAGCCCGCCAGCCCCGCGAGGGCCACGACCCGCCGCGAACTGGCCCTACGCGGTCGTTGGGGAGGTGCCGGGGCCTCCGGGCGCGTCGCAGCTGGCGCGTCGCTCTCGTGGAACCCTGGGTGCGGCTCCGCGACGGTCATGGCCGCGCGTACCGCGTCACGCAGCGCGCGCATGCTCGGGTAGCGTGCGCCGGGGTCCTTCTCGAGCGCGCGCGCGAGCACGGCGTCGAAGGCGGTGCCCACCGCCGGGGCGCGGTCCGAGAGGCGTGGGGCGCGTTCGTTGCCGTGCTTCCAGATCAGCTGGAACGCGTTCTGTCCTTCGAACGGAGGGGTCCCCGCGAGCATCTCGAACAACACCACTGCCGCCGAGTAGACGTCGCAGCGCTCGTCCAGCTCGAGCGCACCACGGGCTTGTTCGGGCGAGAGGTAGCGGGGCGTTCCCAGCAGCTGTCCCGTCGTGGTCAGCCCAGCGGCCTGCGCGTCCTGCTCCGCCGTACGGTCGGGCTTGAGCTTGGAGATACCGAAGTCCAGCACCTTCGCGTGCGGCCCGTCGCTGCCCTCGCACAGGAAGACGTTGGCCGGCTTCAGATCGCGGTGCAGGATGCCGGCCGCGTGCGTCGCGGCCAGCGCGTCACACAGCTGCTCGAGCACGCGCACGGCGTCGTCCGTGGGCAGGGGACCGCGCGCCAGCCGCTCGGCGAGGCTCTCCCCGCGCAGGCGCTCCATCACGAGCGCGATGAACGGCCCGTCCGTCACGAAGTTCACCACGTCCACGATGTTGGGGTGCTCGATCTGGCTCGCCGCGCGCGCCTCCGCGAAGAAGCGCGCCGTCGCGTCCCGTCGCGTCAGGCGCTCCGTGTCCAGCACCTTGAGCGCAAAGCGGCGCCCGAGGACTGTGTGCTCTGCCTCGTAGACCTGTCCCATCCCGCCCGAGCCGATGCGTCGGAGCACGCGGTACGACTCACCCAGCGTCCGCCCGAGCAGGCGGGCGTCCATCGCGGCGGCGTCGTTCGCGCTAGGGTCCATCTCGCCTAGCAGGGTATCAGGGAGGCCCTCCGCTTGCATCGACGAGCGGCGGCGGCCACAGCCAGCCTGGTAGCTCGGGAATCGGGCCACATCCTCCTGCGTACCTGCACCCCATGAGCGCACGACACCTCATCCTCGGCTTCGATGGCTTCGATCTCGAGCTCGTCCGCGCGCTCGGTCCGGAGGTGCTGCCGCACGTGCACCAGGTCATGAGGCGGGGCGTGTTCGCGGCGCAGCGCAGCGTCCAGCCGCCAGCGACCCTGCCCAACTGGACTACGTTCCTGACGGGGGTGGACCCGGGCCGCCACGGGGTCTTCGACTTCACCACCCGGCACGGCTACGACGTGCGCTTCTCGGGCGGGAGCGTGCGCGAGGCGCCCAGCGTGGTCGGCCGTCTGGATGCGTTGGGCCTGCGCTGTGCATGCCTCTTCTTTCCGGCGACGTATCCTCCCGAGCGCCTCGCGCACGGCGTGTTCGTCAGCGGCTGGGATGCCCCCGTGGCGTTCGAGGCTGACGCATCGTTCGTGTGGCCGCCCGCGCTGCACGGCCCGCTGCTGGAGCGCTTCGCGGCAGGACGCTTCGACGACGTGGACGAGTTCGACGCCGACCGTCCTGGCTGGCACGCCGAGCTGCCCTCGGCGCTGGTGGAGCGCGTCGGGCGCAAGCGGGACCTCGGCGCGTGGCTCCTTGGGCGCGAGACGTGGGATGCCTTCGCCCTCTACTTCGGGGAGAGTGACACGGCCGCCCACTACCTGTACGGACTGCACGACCCGCGTTCGCCGCGGCATCCGAGCGACCATCCCGAGGCTGCGCGTGCCCCCAGCGGCTTGACCGAGGTGTACGTCGCGCTCGACCGCGCCCTCGGGGAGCTGCTCGTCGCGGCCGCTGGCCAAGGAGGGCCCGAGGCCGTCGAGCTCACCATCGTCAGCGATCACGGCTCTGGGGGGAGCTCCGACACGGTCATCTACCTGAACCGGGTGCTCGAGGAGGCCGGCCTGCTGCGCTTCCGCGAGGCGGGCCTCGAGCGCGAGCTGGTCGGGCGCTTGAAGGAAGCGGCGTTGACGCGGCTCCCGCCCGCCTTGCGCGAACGGCTCTTTGGTCTGTTCGGGACGGTGCTCCCCAGCGCCCTCGAGTCGCGCGCGCGCTTCGGGGCCATCGACTTCGCGCACACGACGTGCTTCAGCGACGAGCTCAACTACATGCCCGCCGTCCACCTGAACATCCGCGGGCGAGAGCCCCAGGGGACGGTGGCGGAGTCGGACCTTCCCCGAGTGCGCGCGCAGGTCGTCCGCGCGTTGCAGGCGCTGCGCGACCCGCTCACGGGTGCGCCCGTGGTGGCCGCCGTGCACCGCCGGGAGGACCTCTTCGAGGGGCCGTACGTCGAGCGCGCGCCCGACCTGCTGCTCGAGCTACACCCGGACCGCGGGTACACCTACAACCTCATGCCGTCGGGCGGCGCGCCGCCAGGGACGGGCGCATTTCGCCGTCTCGCGCCTGACGAGTGGCTCGGCCGAAAGGGGCGCAGCCTGCCAGGGAGCCACCGCCCGAACGGGTTCTTCGCCGCCGCCGGGCCACGCATCAGCGCGATGGGTGAGCTCGACATGCACATCGCCGACGCCACGGCGACATGGCTCGCGCGCATGGACGTGGCGGTCCCGCCGGAGTTCGCGGGGCGCGTGCTGTACGAGGCGCTCGGCGAGGTGGTCGGCACGACGGAGAGCGGCGCGCACGTCCGAGCCCTCCCCGACCTCCCCGCCAGTCGCGCCCTACGTGATGACAGCGCCGCCGACGAAGCACGCGTCGAGGCCCGCCTGCGTGCCCTTGGGTATGTCGACTGACCGCGCGCCCGCCGTGCTGCGCAGCCTGCACGTGGCGTGCATGCCCTTTCCGACCCCGCAAGGGACGCAGGCCATCGTCGCGATGATGGTGCGTGCGCTCCGCGAGGCTGGTCACGACGCAGCGTTGCTGACCTACGCCCATGGCGTGGCGACGCCAGGCGCACCAGAGCCGGAGCGCCTCTCCGACTGGCCTCGCGTTCGCGCGACGCGCAGCGGTCCCTCGCTCGGCAAGGTCGCGCTCGACCTCCGCATGGTCGCGGCGGTCCGACGCCGGCTGCGGCGCGCGCCCGTGGACGTAGTCGTCGCGCACAACGTCGAGGCCGCTTGGGCCTGCGCGGGTGTGGGCGACGTGCCGGTGGTCTACTACGCGCACACCTCCATGCGCGAGGAGCTGCCGCACTACGCGCGCGCGACGTACAAGCGGTCGGCTCGTGCCCTCGGCGCGCTCCTGGACCGGGGCGCTTGCGCCGGCAGCGCGGCGGTCTTCGCGCTCACGCCCGTGCTGACCGAGCGCTACGCTCCGCTGCACGCGCACGTCCGCTGCGTGCCTCCGCCCTTCGAGCGCCCACCTGGCGCGCCACCGGATCGCGCGCGAGCCCGGTCCATCCTGGGGCTCGGTCGTGGCGACGTGGTCGCGCTCTACGCCGGCAACCTCGACGCGTACCAAGGGCTCTCGGTGCTGCTCCATGCGCTGCGGCAGCGAGGAGCGTGGACCTGCCTGGTGGCCACCGACTCCGACCCAACGCCCCTACGCGCGGAGGCCGTGCGCCTCGGGGTCGCGGCGCGCATCCGGTGGGCTCCACTCGCCACCGAACGGGACCGCGCCGTGGTCCACGCCGCGGCCGACGTCGCCCTCGTGCCCCGCCGTGCGCCGGGCGGGCTGCCCATCAAGCTGCTCGACGCGTTGGCGAGGGGTGTCCCGGTCGTAGCGGGGGCACGCGCGCTCGCTGGTCTGCCGCTCACCGCCGCCGTGACGGTGGTTCCGGATGACGACCCGGCGGCCCTGGCCGAGGCCGTCGTCCGCGTCGCATCAGGTCCCGCCGCAGCGAACGCCTCCGAAGGAGGGCAGCACGCGCTAGACCGTGCGGGGCTCACGCCAGACGACTTCGCGACGCGCTTCCAGCAGGCCTGCGCCAATGTCGTGCGCGTCGCGCCGGGGTAGACCGAGCGCCTCCGTCGGACATCGGTGAGCTCCGCTCGCGGCGTGACACGAGCGGGTCACGCGCGATGCCGCGCGTCAGCCACGCACCAGCTCCAGGTGCGGCACGGGCGCGTGCGCGTTCACGTGGCCGCTCTCCTCGGCGACGAAGACCCATCCACGCTCGTCCACGCGAATCCAGTCCGGCACCAGCTCGCAGCGCAGCCCGTCGCCGATGCGTGACCCGTCGTGGGGCCGCAGCACGTGTACCGTCGAGGACGGGACGAACAGCGCCCCGCCGCGCAGCACGGGCTCGAGCCGACGGGGCACCTCGTCCGCCCCCGCTTCGCTCAGAGACGCGCTCCAGCGGGTGTGGCCGGTCTCGAGCTCGAGGGCCGACACGCGGCCGTCCGGGCTGTTGCAGACCAGTAGATCATCCACGACGAGGGTCGCGGCCCCCGAACCGAGCCCTGGGTCGGCCACGTCCCAGCGCACGTGCTCGCGGTCGCTGCGGTACGCGATCGCTCGCCGGACGCCATCGCGCGACACGGCGACCGCGATTCCGTGCTTGTCCGGCACGGGCGAAGCGAGCGGGGCGCCGTCCAGCTGCGTGGTGAAATGCGCCTTTCCGCTGTAGAGGTCCACGACGTGCAGCGAGCCGTGTCTGGCCCCGAGGGCCCCTGCAGCCACGACCACTCGGTCCCCCACGACGACGGGCTTGGTGGCGAGCCGCTCCTTGGTCGCGTAGCACCACAGCTCGTCACCCGTGCTGGTGTCGACCGCGTGCAGTGTGCCTTCGGGCGAGCTGAGCAACAGCACGCGCCCCACCTTGACCAGCTGCAGGCCGCTCGCGCTGCGACTCGTGAAGCGCCAGCGCGGCTGTCCCGTGCGCAGGTCGAGCGCGACCACGCGCTGCCCTTCCACCAGCGCGACCATGGGTGGGACGCCTGGGCCGCCGAGCAGCATGCCGGGCTGGGGCGCGCCTGCTCGGGCGTCCACGCGCGCGGTCGCGAACGGTTCGCCATCCGAGACGTCGCAGAACTCGACGCGCCCGTCGGAGCTCGTCCGTACGAGGGTGGTCCCTGCCATGAAGGCGCTGGTGTCGACGCCCGCGCGCACCCACAGCACCTCGCCGCGCTCGCGACCGATGCTCACGGTGTGCCGCGCCGTCGCCATGACGATGCGGTCGCCGCACAGGAAGGTGCTCGCGGCGTCCAGGCCATCCACGGCCACGCGCCACCGCTCGCCGAAGCGCAGGGCGCGCACGTGGGCGACGGGGGAGGGCGTCGCCTCGCGGACGGGTTGGGCAGGCAGGGCGTCCACGATGTGTCGTACACGCTCGGGGTCATGGTTGACGAAGCCGCGTGCGTTCTCACGTTCGCGCACGGCGCGCCGCAGCTCGCGCACCTCGTCGCGCAGCGCGCGCACACGCAGGTTGCGCCCTTGGGCGCGGTCAGCGGCGATCATCGCACGCACCAGGTCGTTCGCGAGTCGCAGGATGGGCTCCGCCGTCTCGCTCAGCTGCAGCGCCGGGGCCGTGACTGGCTCGCCCGACTCTCCGGTCAGCGAGAGCGCGATCTGCCGGTCCGCGTCGAGCCGTACGGCCACCTGGAAACGGCCAGAGCGCAGGCGCACGTGCGTGGGGCGCCCCGAGTCCCACGCGTCCACCAGCACGCGCACCGCGACGATCAAGCGCTGCACCGCAAGCAGCACCGGCCCCTGAACGAGCGGGACGCGACGGCCGCGGACGTAGGCCCACAGCGTCCCTTGGAAGAACAGCGCGTGGATGTCCGCGCGGGCGGAGCGCTTCGAGAGCGCCTCCTGGCCGCGCGGGAGCTTGACCTCGTAGCCGAACGAGAGCGCGACCTCGTCCTCGGGAGCCGTGGCGTCACCGCCGCGGTGCCGCAGGGCGCTCGGCAGTGAGTCCACGGGGGCGATGCCCTCCGTCCCGAGCTGCTCCGCCAGCTGCAGGTGAATCTCGCGGCGCGCGCCCTCGAGGTCTTCGGCCTCGGCCAAGAGCGCCTTGCGGCAGGCGTCGAGCATGCGGCGCAGCGTCACGGGGCGCTCCAGACAGAACAGCTCCGGCACGCTGTCCGTGCTGTACTCACTCACGCCCAGGCGCTCTCCGCTGCGCACCAGCGCGATCTCCCGCGCGCTCTCGGCCAGGGGCAGCAGCACCTTGCGCTCCACGCCACGAGCGAGGAGCAGGCACGCGCCCGCCAGGTCGGTCACCGGCGGGAGCTCAGCCTCGGCCTCGGCCCCGAGCAGCACGGCCGACAGCCGCCGCCGTGCGTCGATGGCCTTGGGGGACGAGGGGGGCAGGGAGGGGGTCGCGGCGCGCGCGGGCAAGTCGAGGTTCAGCGTCATGCTCATTCGGGTGCCGCCAGGGGCGGGCTACGCACGAATGGTAGGAGGCCGGACTACTCTGGATCCAAAAAACGGGGGATCCCGAAAAGTTGACGAGAGCCCCTAAAATCAGCGCCGCGACCGGTTCGAAAGCGATCTGTTCCGGCGCGCGCTCAGGTCGGGCGAGCGCGCTCCCGGCGCGTCACCTCGGGGCGTCTGTGGCGCAGGCTCGGGAGCTGCGTGCGGATGCTGGTGACGAGCTCTGGCCGTATCGTCGCGACGGCCGCGCCCTCGCCCTCACCGCACTGTGCCAGCACCGTGCCCCATGGGTCGATGACCATCGCGTGCCCGTACGAAGCGCGGCGCCCGAAGTGCGTCCCCGTCTGCGCCGCGGCCAGCACGTAGCACTGCTGCTCGATCGCCCGCGCGCGCAGGAGCACGTGCCAGTGGTCCTTGCCGGTGGTCAGCGTGAACGCCGCGGGCACGGCCAGCGCCACGGCGCCGAGGTCCACCAGCTCGCGGTACAGCTCGGGGAAGCGCAGGTCGTAGCAGATGGACAGACCGAGCTTCCCGAAGGGCGCGTCCGTGACCACCAGTTCATCGCCCGCCTCGATCGTGTCGCTCTCCATCACGCGCGTGCCGTCCTCGAGGTCGACGTCGAACAGGTGCACCTTGCGGTACGCGGCCCGCACGCTCCCGTCGGGGCCGATGTGGACGCACGTGTTGAACACGTGGCTCGGTGTGCGCCCCTTCTCCCAGAACCCGCCATAGACCACGTGGCGGCCGAGCTCCCGCGCGAGCGCGGCGCAGCGGGTGAAGATGGGGCCATCGCCGCCCAGCTCCTCCGCGACCTCCAGCTTGCCCAGCTCGGGGCCCAGATAGGCGAAGCACTCGGGCACCAGGATCAGCTCGGCGCCCTGCTGCGAGGCCTCGGTGACGGTGCGCGTGACGGCGTCCAGGTTGGCGTCCACGTCGTCGCGCGAGTTGATCTGCACGACGCCGACGCGGGAGGGGCGAGGGGTCTCGGGGGTGGTCATGGATTGTCGTTGTCCGTGTCTTGGGCGCCGAGGGAGAAGAAGCTCTTGATGCGCGAGAGCAGCAGGTTGCTGCCCCCTTCGTCATCGCCTTCGTGGATGGAGTGGCCTGCAGAGGACTCCGTCCCGAGCGCCTGGGCGCGCGCCGCCAGCACCTTGCTGATGGTCTCCGCGATCTCGGGGGCTGCGTCGAGGATGGGACGGAATGCGACCTTGTCGATCACGAGCAGCTCGGTCTCTTCGTCCGCGACGACGCTCGCTTTGCGGTTCTCGCCGGTCATGAGCGACATCTCGCCGAAGAACTGGTCCGGGCCAAGGGTGGCTACCTCGACCTCCGCGCGGCCGCGGTTGCGCACCAGCACCCGGACGCGGCCACTGCGGATGATGAACAGCTCGTGGCCGACCTCGCCCTCCATGATGATGCGCTCCCCGGGCGCGAAGAGCTGCGCGTGCGCGTCCTCGACCAGCGCGCGCTTCGCGTCCTCGGGGAGCGTCGCCAGGAAGTCGACGTGGTTGAGCGTCTCCAGGCGCTCCGCGGCGCGCGCCGCCTCCCGCTGCGCCAGCGTCTCGCGGTTGACCTCGTGCATGTGCACGGTCCGGCGCGGCATCGGGATGGTCGCGCCCTCGCGCTGCAGCGCGTACCAGATGCGGTCGCGCACCGCGCTGGCGATGACCTCACGCGAGGCGAAGTCGGTGGTGTAGTAGAGCACCTCGTACACCACGCCTCGCTCGTCGAACTCACGGGTCAGCACGGACGGCGCGGGGGCCGTCAGCACGCCCCGCACGGTGCCGACCGAGGCCGCCAGCACACGGTGGACCCGCTCGGGTCGCAGGTCCGCCGGGGCCGCTACGGTGACCGAGCGCCGCACCACCTTGCTGGGGCGGCTGTAGTTCTGCAGTAGCGCCTTGGCCAGCGTGGTGTTCGGGACGGTCATCTCCACGCGCTCGATGGAGATGAGCCGTACTGCGCGCCAGTTCATCTCCACGACGCAGCCGATGTGGTGCTCCTCGGCGTCGAAGCTGATGAAGTCGCCCACCTCGAACGGCGCCTGCATCTGCATGGCCAGTCCCGAGAACAAGTTGCCGAGCGTGTCCTGTAGCGCGAAGCCGATCACCGCAGTGAGCAAGGCCGAAGCGCCCAACAGCGAGCCGAGCTCCACGCCCATCGCCCGTAGGACGACCGTCAGCGCGGCCGCGAAGAACAGCCCCTGCACCAGGTCGCCGAGGATGCGCGGCGCTTCGCGCCCGACCGAGCGCAGCACGATGCCGTGGTAGAGGATCAGGAATGTGCTGCGGGCGAGGGACAGCAGCAGGAAGAACAAGCCGATGATGCCGAAGGCCTCGTGCGCCACGTGCTCGGGCGGCGTGACGGAGTGCACCATGGCGGCCAGTCCGAACAGCACGAGCATGGCCACGGGCAGCTTGGCGCGAAAGCGCTGGTCCTTGGGCAACACCAAGAAGCCCACCAACGCGAACAGCGCCGCGATGAACGCTGCCCCCGCGCCCAGGCTCGCCAGCTGTTGCAGGACCTCGGCCATGACGCGCCGAGGATAGCAGCGCCGGGACTACCCTGGGGCTCCCCAAGTCGTCCGTGGCGGTGCGGTCGCTTTTGCTGTGCACGGTCACGAGGACGTGCACGTGCACACTCACCACCACGCGCACGCGCACGGCCACGAAGACGAGCACGATCACGATGACGCGCACGGTCACGAGCACGTGCACGACCATGCGGACGAGTACGACTTCGACCACGGGGACGTGTACGACCCCCCATCTCGTGTTCGTCCTCGTCCTCGTGCACGTTGTCGTGATCGTCGGCGTGCGCGTGCGCGTGCGCGTCCTCGTGAGTGTGCTCGTGGCCGTTCCTCGAAGCGTGAATTCGCGCTCGGCTCCTGGCAGGTGGCTAGCCTGGGCGGTGGGCTCTGCCGCGGTCGTGGTCCGTGTGCGTCGTGGTCGTGTCGTGCGTGCGTGCGTGCGCCGACGATCACGAGGACGTGCACACTCACGGCCACGCGCACGCGCACGCGCACGTTCACGTAGACGAACACGAAGACGAACACGAGCACGAAGACGATCACGAGGACGCTGGACCTCGCACACGTCCGACCTGCGGCGCGTGGTCAGGTCGGAGCTCGGGTGTCGTCGGGAGGTCGCTCAGTCGGCTTCTTGGGCCTCGTCGGACGCGGAGTTGGTGTTCATCCACATCGCCGCCTGATCACTGCGGTACACCACCGTGTCGCCCTGGGTGAACTCGAAGTCGTACCGACAGAACGCCCGCGCCGCCCCCTTTCGCACGCGCGTGGCCGTGCAGGTCAGGGTCAACGGGCGCCCCATCTCGCCCAGGGCGAGGAAGCGCGCCTCGTAGATGCGCCCGCCGTAGCCGATCCAGCCGTCCGCGTGGCGCAGGTCGAGCACGTAGTACGCGTGCACGAAGCCCATCATGCCGGTCATGTGCACCATCAGACCGCCGCTCACGTGCTGCGGGTGGTGCACGGGGTGGGCGCGCTGCTCACGGGTCAGCGGCAGGTCGGCGTGCGCGGGCATGCGCGCGACCACGCGGCTGGCCGAACGGTCGACCTCGAGGAGATCGTCCAGCAGCAGGCCACCTGGGCCGTACGGGCAGTCGGCGACGAAAGCGGGGTCGAGGGCCATCGCGGCGGAAGATGGCACCGGCCTGCGGGTGACGCACGCGCTCGGCGGCGTATAGTGGGCATCCCATGACCACCGCGCCGACGCAGCCCTTCCCGTCCCTCAAGATCACAGCCGACGCTCTCGAGCCCCAGGGGGCCTTCGCCGAGGCCCAGGCCATGTACCTCTCGCCCGACGCGGCCACGGTGGCGCAGCTGGACGCGCTGCTGCGCGAGAAGAACGTCGGGGTGGTCGCGCACTTCTACATGGACCCCGAGCTGCAGGGCGTGCTCGCCCGCTGCACCTGGCCGCACATCCACGTCAGCGACTCGCTCCTCATGGCGGACAGCGCCATCGCCATGGCCGAGGCGGGCGTGCGCAACGTGGTGGTCCTGGGCGTGGACTTCATGAGCGAGAACGTGCGCGCCATGCTCGACGCGGCGGGTCACCGCGACATCCCCGTCTACCGCGTCACGGCGGAGCCCATCGGCTGCTCGCTGGCCGAGTCCGCCGAGGCCGCCGCGTACGGCGCCTACCTGACGGAGGCCAGCGCCGTGCCGCGCGCGCTGCATGTGGTCTACATCAACACCAGCCTGGTCACCAAGGCGAAGGCCCACGCGCTGGTCCCCACGCTCACGTGCACCAGCAGCAACGTGGTCCGCACCGTGCTCCAAGCGGCGGCGCAGGTGCCCGACGTGAGCGTCTTCTTCGGGCCCGACACCTACATGGGTCGCAACCTCGAGCACCTCTTCCGCTCGCTGGCAGAGATGGACGAGGCCACCGTCGCGGCCGTGCACCCTGCCCACACGCCCGCCACGGTGCGCGCCGTGGCGGAGCGCTTTCACTACTTCGAGCAGGGCACCTGCATCGTGCACCACATGTTCGGGCGCGAGGTGGTGGAGCAGGTGGAGCGCAGCTACCCCGACGCGTTCGTCACCGCGCACCTCGAGGTCCCCGGCGAGATGTTCGCGCTGGGGCTCGAGCGGCAGCGGCGCGGGGCGGGCGTGGTCGGCTCCACGTCCGACATCCTCGGCTTCATCACGCGCAGCCTGAAGAGCGCCGTCGCGGCGGGGTCAGGCGAGCCTCAGACCCTCCAGTTCGTCCTGGGCACCGAGGCGGGCATGATCACACCCATCGTGCGCGAGGTGCAGCAGGTGCTGCGCGACGCCCGCGCCCAAGGGGGCGCCGAGGTGGCGGCCGAGATCGTGTTCCCCGTGTCCAGCGACGCCATCGCCAAGGCTCCCGACTCGGAGCTCGCTGTGGTCCCCGGGGTCGCGGCGGGCGAAGGCTGCTCCACGGCGGGCGGATGTGCGACCTGCCCCTACATGAAGATGAACTCGCTGCGTGCCCTGCTGGCCCTCACGGAACGTCTGGGCGGGGACGAGCCCCTCGAGCGCTACTTCCCGCGCCTGTACGCCGAGACCATCCGCGGGCGGACCACCGCGGAGCTGGGCGGTGAGCCCATCCTGCACATGCGCGCGTTCCAGCGGGCGGGCCAGCTCCCCGACGCGCTGGTGGCCGATATTCTGGGGCGAAACGCGGCTGCTTGACCCACGGGGATGGCGCCTTATCTTGCGCGCCCCGCATGTCCAAACGCGACTACTACGAAATTCTCTGCGTCGAGAGGAGCGCGGACGCGACCACGCTGAAGAAGGCGTACCGGAAGCTCGCGGTCCAGTACCACCCCGATCGCAACCCCGACGACCCCTCCGCCGAGGAGAAGTTCAAGGAGGCCAGCGAGGCCTACGCGGTGCTGAACGACGCCGAGAAGCGGGCCATCTACGACCGCTTCGGCCACGCCGGGCTCGAGGGGCGCGGACCGGGTGGTGGCGCCGGCTTCCAGGACATGGGCGACATCTTCAGCTCGTTCCAGGACATCTTCGGCGACCTGTTCGGTGGCGGAGGGGGCGGCTTTGGGTTCGGCGGGCGGCGCCAGAACCCCAACGGCGCAGCGCGCGGGGCCGACCTACGCACCGAGATCGCGCTCACCCTGGAGGAGGCGGCCTTCGGCGTGCAGCGCGAGCTGGAGCTGCGGCACCCCACGCCGTGCAACGCGTGCGACGGTCGCGGCGGCGAGGTGGCGACGTGCACCGCGTGCGGCGGTCGCGGGCAGGTGGGGCAGAAGCGCGGCGCGTTCGTGTTCTCCAGCACCTGCCCGACCTGTCGCGGCACCGGCGCGAAGGTGGTGAAGGCCTGCGAGAAGTGCAACGGGCGCGGCGAGGAGGACCTCGAGCGCAAGGTGCGGGTGTCCATCCCGGCGGGTGTGGACACGGGGCAGACCCTGCGCCTCACGAACCAGGGGCAGGCCGGGACGCGTGGCGGGCCGGCCGGGCACCTGCACGTCACCGTGGTGGTCCAGCCGCACGAGCGCTTCCAGCGCGACGGCTACGACCTGGTGCACGAGCTGCACCTGTCGTTCCCGGAGGCGGCGCTCGGCACCGAGGTGGAGGTGCCGGCGCTGAAGACGGGCGACCCCCCTGTGAAGGTCAAGATCCCGAAGGGCACGCAGCCCGGCGACGCCCGCGTGGTGCGCGGCGCCGGGATCCCGCGTCTCGACGGACGCGGTCGCGGTGACCTGGTGAACGTGATTCAGGTCGACGTGCCCAAGGAGCTGTCGAGCAAGGCCAAGAAGCTCATCGAAGAGCTGGGTCGCGCGCTCGGCGAGTGACCCCGTAGGGCCTCAGCCTGGCGGCGGGATGGTGTCCGGCACGCTCGGCAGGCGGCCCGTCTCGAGCCAGCTGTACACCCCGTACGACTGCAACACGCGGCGCGTGTAGCGGCGTGTCTCGTCGTACGGGATCTCCTCCACGAACAGGTCGAACGCGTAGCCGTCCTCGCGCTGCCGCTCGCGTAGCCAGCGGTCGAGCGCGCCCTGGCCCGCGTTGTAGGCTGCGGGCACGACCGCGACGTTGGTCGGGTAGCGGTCGAACAAGAAGCGCATGAAGTGCGTCCCGATGCGGAGGTTGGTCTCGGGGTCGCGCAGCGTGCTGGCGTTCACGGTCAACCCCAGCGGGGCTCCGAAGCGTCGCGCCGTGGGGAGGATCACCTGCACGAGCCCGTAGGCGTTGGCCCAGCTGACCGCGCCAGGGTTGAACGAGCTCTCTTCTCGCGCGATGGCGCGCACGAACGCCGCAGGCAGCTCTTCGCGGGCCGCCGTCTCCTCGATGAGCGGTGAGAACGCCGCTGGATAGGCGAGGCGCCAGAGCGCGCGACCGCGACCGACCGGGAGCGTGCGACGCAAGGCGTCGGCGTGGTCGCGGATGAGCTGCATCGCTCCCGTCCTGTCGCCGGTCCGCTCGTAGAGCGCCGCGGTGACCCACAGGAGCTCGTTTTCAGGCCCGCCGTGCACCGCGCTCAGCGCCTCGAGCGCCCACCGCGCGCGCGATGCATCGCCCACGCGGAAGAGGGACACTGCCGCGCGGAACCCGTCGGAGTGGTGCAGCGGTCGGTCCGGGAAGCGCAGCGCGGGTTCGGCTCCGGTGTGTCGGAGCGGCGCGAGCGCGGCCTCGAGCGCCTCGGCGGAGACCGCGTTCAGGCGAGACGCCGACAGCTGAGCGTGGTAGCTCAGGGGCCACTCGCGGATCACGCGCGTGTACATGGCGACCGCCTCGGGGAGCTGCTGGAGATCTTGGAGAGTACGCGCCATCCAGTAGGCGCTGCGCCCCTCCATCCCCTCGCTGTCCGCGGCGCCGAGAGGGCCGCTCAGCGCGGCCTCGAGGTGCCGTCGTGCGCCAGCCCAGTCGGAGCGTCGGCGAGCCTCGAGCGCTAGCTCGACCAGGGCGCGTTCGCGCATGTCGCCGGTGGGGTAGCGCGTGGGCAGCTCTCCCATGCGCGCGCGGAACGCCTCGGCGTTGCCACGGTCGAGCTCCAACATCGCGGAGCGATAGCGCGCGTCATCGGCCAAGCGGTGCGTGGGCGCCTGCCGCTCCAGCGCATCGAACTGCGCGATGGCTGCGTCCGCGTCGCTCAGCGAGGCGTATCCCCGCCCGGCGTCATAGCGGCCCCAGGCGACCTGCTCCAGATCGCTGCAGTGCTCGCCCACCCACGAGAGGTGGCCCACCGCGGCGCGACGATCACGCTGACGGAGCAGCGCCCGCCCCGCTTCGAGCTTGGCCTCGCAGCGCACCGCGCCTTCGCTACCGGGTTCGGCGGCGATGCGTGCGTACTGCTCGGCTGCGAGCTCGAAGCGCAGCGCGCGCGCGTGCGCCGCCGCTTCCTGGAGGCGGAGGGGCAGGGCCGTGGTCCGCAGCGCGTCGCGCTCGGCGGCAGTCAGGGCGTCTGCCGGGAGGCCGTCGATCAGGCTCTCGACGCGCGCGAGGCAGGATGTCGCGAGCGGCGTGCCAGCCGACCGTGTGGCCACGCGTCGCAGCACCGCGATGGCCTCCGTCACGTCGGCGACGCTGCCGCGCGCCGCGAGCAGGCTGACGAGCGGCATGCCCGCGCTGACGGCAGCGACGTCGTCCGGTGTGGCGGCCACGATCGCGCGGTAGCGAGCGATGGCGTCGTCGCGGCGACCCACCGCGGTGAGCGCGCGCGCCTCGGTCATCTGCGCGGTCCACGAACCACCCCACGGCCCCGTCAATGTCGCGGCCAGCTCCGCCGCGCGGGCAGGGGCGCTCGCCAGCAGGCTCTCGGCTAGCTGCAGCCGCGCGTACGGGGAGAGCGGGTGCCCAGCGTCCGAGAGCCACGTGAGGTGGGCGGTGCGCGCGAGCACATCTCCGCTCTGCTCGGCCACCACCGCCGCGAGCCAGTGCAGCTCGGCCAAATCGTCTGGGGCGGCGGCTGCTGCCAGTGCGGCATCCACGAGCGTCCGCGCGGCCTCGTGGTCGCCACGCGCGAGCGCGCCGCGCACCATGCCCACCGCCGACGTCGGTGTCGGCACCGCCGCCGCTGGCGAGAACCCGTGCCCCGCGCGCTCCGGCGCTGGCGTGGCCGACTGCGACGCGGCCTGCGGGAGCACGTCCGCCGGGGGTTCCGCCAGGGACGGGAGAGGAGCGCTCACGCCCAGGGAGAGGGCGGCGGTGAGCCAAGAGAGCCCTATGAGCGTGCGGCGTGCCCGAGAAGCCATGCCAAAAAGCTAGTCGAGCGGCGAAAAAGAGCAAAAACTCGGCTCATCCTGGCCTCACTCCGGTCGCCTCGGTACCCTGCGCCCCGTGCCATCCTCCATCCACCCCCTGGGCGCCGTCGTGCGCTCTCCTCGCTCGGCCCTCGGGACGCGCGCACGCTCGCCGTGGGCCGATGGACGTGGCGTGGCGTGGGTCTTCGGCTGCGTCATGCTCGCGCTTGGCTGCGGTGGCCCTTCGCGCGCCGCCGGTTGGGAGCTCGAGCGCGAGAGCGAGGGCTTTGGTTGGTGGCTGAGCGCCTGGGCGCCGCCCGGCGGCCCCCGCTACCTGGTAGGCGGCACGAACCAGCGCGGGCGGATCGTGTCCGACGCGACCGGGGTGCTGGCCGAGGTCGTGGGCGTCCCGGAGGGGCCGCTGCTCAACTGGGTCTTCGGCTGGACCGCGGACGACCTGTTCGTCGTGGGCAACAGCGGTACGGTGCTGCACTTCGACGGCGACACGTGGGAGCGCAACGACACTCCCACGACGGAGGCTCTCTGGGGTGTTTGGGGTGCCGCGCCCGACGATGTCTGGGCGGTTGGGGGCGCGGGCCGTGCGGGCTCCACGCCCGTGCTCTTGCACTATGACGGGCTCTCGTGGCGATCGGTGGATCCGCCAACCTTCGGACGTCCCGGTGTGACCGCGCTCTACAAGGTCTGGGGGACCGCCGCCGACAACGTCTACGCCGTCGGCCGAGCAGGGGTCATCCTCCACTACGATGGCGACACCTGGTCGGAGGAGACCTCCGGCACCGGGGACGACCTGATCGCCCTCCATGGGTCAGGCCCCGACGAGATCGTCGTGGTCGGCGGCCGCTCGAACGGGCGCGTGGTGATCTGGGATGGCAGCACCTGGCGCAGCGAGTCGTTGGCGCCCCTGCCCGGACTGAACGGGGTGTTCATGCGCACGGCGGGCGTCGCGCACCTCGTGGGTGTGGAGGGCACCATCGCGCGGCTCGATCTCGTGAACCTCGTGTTCCGTGAAGAGGTGCCCGCGACGCGACTCGACTTCCATGCCGTGTTCGGTGACGACTCGGGCGTGCTGACGGCGGTCGGCGGCAACTTCAGCGAGGCGCCAGGCGCCGAGCAGGGGGTGTCGTTCGTCCGCGCCCTGGCGAGGGACGAATGAGCATCGAACGCGGCAGTGTCCGGCGCACGACCCTCGCATGCGCGCTGGCCTGCGTCGCGTCCATCGGTGCCGGATGTGGGGGCGACGCCGCACCCGTTGCCCCAGGGATCTTCGCGCCGCTCGGAGAGGTCATGCCGCGCGCGACGGAAGAGCAACGGGCCACGTTCGCGCGTGGCCGGGCGCTGGCCCTCCGCCCCTTCGCCGTCTCGGACGGGCTCGGCCCACCTTTCAACGTCTCCTTTTGCCTCGGCTGTCACGAGAAGCCCGTGTTCGGAGGCGCTGCCGGGCACTACCGCGACTTCCTGCTCGTCGCGTTTCGCGACACCGACGGTGCGTACGTGCCGCGCGGGGTGAACGGCGTTCAGGTGCAGTTCCTGACCAGCCTGCGTGGGCGTGTGGCCGAGGAGCCCTTCGTCAATGTCACCGCGACCCGCAACCCGATCCCGTTCTTCGGGGTGGGCGCGCTGGCCGAGATCACCGACGAGGAGATCTTGAGCCGCGCCGACCCGGACGATCGCGACGGTGATGGTATCAGCGGCCGCGCGAATTTCGACCGGGGCTTCGTCGGACGCTTCGGTCGAAAGTCGCAGACGGTGTCCATCGAGGGCTTCATCCGCGGCCCCCTCTTCAATCACCTGGGCATCACCAGCGTGCCGCTCACCAACGAGGCTCGCCAGCGCCTGCCGCTGCCCTCGGGCGTCACCACAGCCGACGCGCCGTTGCGTCTGGGTTCCTCGGTAGCTGGTGCTCAGGCCGCCCAGGCCGCGGCGCCGGACGAGCCGAACTTCGACGCCGATGCCGTCCCGGATCCCGAGCTGTCCCCCGAGGAGCTGTTCGACATCGTCGCGTTCACGATGTTGCTCGCCGCCCCCGAGCCCGACGCTCCGACCGTCGCGTCCGAGCGCGGCGAGCGCCACTTCCACGCGCTGGCGTGCGCCACCTGCCACACCCCCGCGCTGCGCGGACCCCACGGGCTCGTCCCCGCCTACAGCGACCTGCTGCTGCACGACATGGGGCCCGAGTTGGCGGACGGTATCCAACAGGCGCTCGCGACCGGCTCCGAATTCCGCACCCAACCGCTGTGGGGCGTGGTGGCGGTGGCCCCCTACCTGCACGACGGGCGCGCATCCACGTTGGACGAAGCGATCCGCGCCCACGGCGGTGAGGCTCAGGCCGCGCGCGAGGCCTACGAAGCGCTGTCGAGCGATGAGCGGGACGACGTGATCGCGTTCTTGTCTTCGCTCGGCGGGGCGCGCGAACACACGGACGGACTCCTGCCCGCAGGTGCGCCGCTGGTCGCCGGTGGCCAGCTGGGCGCGCCGCGTCCCGGGCTCGGCGCCGCCGAGCTCGAGCAGTTCACCCGCGGTCGCGCCGTATTCGATCGGGACATGACGCGGGCGGTGGGCCTCGGTCCACGGTTCAACGGTGACTCCTGCCGCGCGTGTCACTTCCAGCCCGCCATCGGGGGCGCGGGGCCGCTGGACGTCGACGTCATCCGCAACGGGCAGCTGGTGATGGACGTGTTCACGGCGCCCGCAGGCGGCACGATCCTCCACCGCCACGACGTGAGCGGCGAGCGGCCGGCGCCCGAGCCCGGCAGCAATTTCTTCGAGCCGCGGCAGACACCATCGCTCTTCGGGCTGGGTCTGGTCGACCGCATCCCCGAGGCCACGCTGCAGGCGCTGGCCGACCCGGACGACGCCGACATGGACGGCATCTCGGGCCGCGCTCACGTGTTGCCTGACGGTCGGGTGGGACGTTTCGGGTGGAAGGCCCAAGTGCCCAGCCTGGCAGAGTTCGCGCGCGACGCGCTCAGCGCCGAGGTGGGCATCACCTTGCCACCGCAGGCGGGCGCCACGTTCGGGGCGCTCTCGGATGGGGACGCCTTCCCCGACCCCGAGATCTCCGTGGACGACATCGAGGATCTGGTGGCCTTCATGGTCGGGCTCGACGCCCCGGCGCGCGGCTCCCGTGACGCGCCCACGGAGGCGCTCGGTGAGTCCTTGTTCGGCGCCGCCGGCTGCGCCGCCTGCCACGTTCCGTCCCTCACCAACGCGGACGGAGTGGACGTGCGCGCCTACTCCGACTTCCTGTTGCATGACGTGGCGTCCCCGCTCTCGGGGGGCATCGTGGACGGTGACGCCACTACGCACGAGTTCCGTACCGCGCCGCTGTGGGGGCTGTCTCACAGCGCGCCCTACATGCACCACGGGCGAGCCGAGACGGTGCGCGAGGCCATCGGCGCCCACTCCGGAGAGGCCGAGCCCGCCCGACTCGCCTTCGAGGCCCTCACAGAGGGCGACCAGGCCGCGCTGCTCGCCTTCCTCGCCGCCTTGTGATGGCCAGGCTCCTCGGCGCATGCGTGGCGGGTGTCGGCGTGTTGCTCATGGGGTGCGAGGGCATGCCGGCCGTGACGATCCACGGGCCCGACGAGACCCTTCGGCTGCGCGCGCACGTGCTGGTGGCCGAGACGGCCGACGAGCGCCGCATGGGCCTCGTCGGTCGCCGCGAGATGGCCGAAGGGGAAGGGCTCCTGCTGCTCTTTCCCTTGGAGGGCGAGGTGTGCATCACCAACGCGGAGGTCGTCTTCCCCATCGACGCCGTGTTTGCGGACGCGCTCGGCCGGGTCGTCGCGGTCGAGCGCTCCATCGCCGCGGGGGATCCGTCACTGCGCTGCCACGCACCCGTCCTCACGGTGCTCGAGCTGACGAGCGGGGCGGCCCTTTCGGTGCAGCCCCACGACGTGCTAGAGCGTCGGCCATGATGAAGCACCCCGCGCGGCGTGACCGACCCCTCGACCGCTCTCCGCACGCGGTTCCAGCTGGCGCGCTCTGCCGCGTAGCGTTGGCGGCGTTGGCGCTGTGCCTGTTCGCCTGCGGCAAGTCCGACGGGAACTTCTCCCCGTGTGTGGCGTCGCCCGACTGCAGCGGTGGGCGTCAGTGCTTCACGCTCAACAGCGGCGCGGGCGTGTGCCTTGGGACGTGCGCGGCAGAGCAAGCGCTGTGCGACGGCGGCGAGGCGTGCGTCCCCCCGACCGCTGCCGACGGCGACTGGGTCTGCCTGCCTGGGGGGAACGTGGCCATCGGGGGGGCGTGCAACCGCAGCGTGGACTGTGACCTGGGTGGCGTCTGCGTCACCGACGCCACGATCACCGTGTGTCGGCGGGCGTGCGACCCGCGTGCGCCCATCTGCGCCGCCGGGACGCAGTGCAGTGCGTGGAGCGACACCCGCGGCTACTGCGCGCAGATCCCCGTGGCCCCCGACATGGGCACGACGGCCGTGGACGGCGGTTGAGCGCGAGGGACGAAAGAAGTCCTTCCCCTCGACTCCCCGTTTTCACTATCATCCTCCGCATGGTCGACACCCAGGCTGCCCTCGACGCCGCGCGGAGCTACCTCCGCACCCATCCAGAAGAACTCGGCCGCGCCGTGAAGAGCGCGCTCGGACTGCGCGTGGGGGTCCCCATCGTCGCGCTACGTTGGCTCGTGAAGCAGGCCGAGAAGGAGGGGAAGCTCGAGGACATCAAGCTCGACGCCGTCCCCCCCGGGCTGCAGTTCGGGGCCAGCGTGGACCTCATGCAGACGCCCATCCGAGCCTCCGCCACGCTCTACATCGACAAGGTCACCTTCTCGGACGAAGAGCTGACGGTGGCACTGCGTGTCGAGAACATCTCACTCAAGGTCACGGGGCCCAGTAAGTCGCCGGTCGGCGCGCTCATCCAGAGCGGGGCGCTCGACCTGTCCAATCCGGGGACGCTGCTGGCCTACATGCCCGAACGCCCGCCTGTCATCGCCGAGGCCAACGGGAACCGCCTCGTGATCGATCTCATGCGGGACCCCAAGCTGGGCAAGAACCCGCTGGTGCGTCGCGGGGTGGCGATCCTCACGTCGTTCGTGACGCTGCACTCGGTCGAGACGGACCCGGGGCACGTGGACGTCGCGTTCCGCGCGCTCCCCACGGGCATCCGTGGGGCGGTCACCTCCGTCCGTCGCAACCTGGTGCTCCCTGCCTTTGGGCGCCTGCTGCCGCGAGGCCGCTGACCGTGGCCCGCTGCCGGGAGTGCGGGGAGGACGTGGATGAGCTGGTCGCGGTCAAGGTCGACGGCAAGACCCGCAAGGTGTGCGAGGAGTGCGTCGACCGCCTGCGCGAAGAGCACGAGATCGCCGAGATGAGCGAGGGGGTCGTGCAGGGCATGATGGGCTTCAAGGGGCGGCGCTGAGCGCACCTCGCGCGGCCTACACGGGTCTCCGCACGTGACACGCCGTCCACGCCCGCAGGACGCCCCCGTCGCGAGCAGACGTCGTACGCTCGTTCACGCCGCTGGCGGGGGCGCTTGTTGGGGGATGACCCCCGGGTCGCGCACCTGCGATGGTGCGGGGCTCGGCGGGGGCTCGGGGACGGGCTCCTGCACGGCCTCGTCACGCGACGTTGGACGCGTGGCTCGGCGCAGCGCGCGCAGCTCCTCTTCGGCGGTCCGGCGCGCCTGCTCCGCTTCATCGCGTTCACTCGCGAGGCGCACCTGTTCGCGTTGGAGGCGCGCGACGCTCGCCGCGAGTGCCTCGGCGCGCACCCTCTCTGCCGCGACGAGGTCGGCGTTGGTGTCCGCCCGAGCGCGCGCCTCGGCCTCGGCGGCGCGACTGTCCCGCAGCGAGCGCCGCGTGTCCTCGTGGGCGACCTGTTGCGTCTGCAGCTCTTGCCGTCGTTCGTCCAGGCGCTGCCCCAGCGTGCCGACCTGGGCCTGCGCTGCCTGCAGCTCGCGCTCCAGGTTCGCCACGCGCTCCCGTCGCTCACCCAGCGCGCTCGTCAGCGCCGCCGCCTGGTTCGAGAGTTCGTCGACCGTGCCGCTCAGGGCCGCCACACGTGCTTCGCTCGTGGTGAGGCGGTGGCTGTTCGCCGCGAGGCTGGCCTGTAGCTCTTGGCGCGTGAACGCGCCCTCTTGCACCCGCCCACGCAGCTGCTCGACGTGCGCTTCGGTCTCCACCAGGCTGCCGCGCAACGACTCCGCGGTGCGCTCGGCCTGCTGCACTGCCATGGCTCGGCTGAGCTCGCGCTGCTGGACGTGTTGATACGTCAGGCCAGCGGCCAGGGTCACCATCAGCGTCAGCGGGAGGGCCACCGCCAGCGCCCTACGACGTCGGGCGCGTCGGCGCTCGGGCAGCGTCAGGATGGACAGCTCCTCGGCCAGCTCGGCGGCCGTCGGGCGCTCGTCGGGGTCGAACGCCATCCAGCGACGCAGCGACGCGTCGAGGAAGTGCAGCTGCGGGTTGCGCGGCAGCTCGGGCACGTCACGGGCGCGTGCCTCGATGAACGTCTCGACGGCGTTCGCGGGGATGTCCTCTTGGGTGCTGGGCTCGAGCGCGTTCCGCAGCGCGAGCGCCAGGGCGAACACGTCGGCGGCGTGCCCCACGGGTGGCTTGTCGGGCACGGAGGCGAACTGACACGCCACCTCGGGCGCGAAGTAGTTCGGCGTACCCGCGAAGATCATCTCCGCGTCCTCCGCCGCGACGCCCAAGTCCAGTAGGACAGGGAGGGGGTCCGTGTCCCCGGGCAGGTTGGCGAGGAAGATGTTCTCCGGCTTGATGTCCTGATGCCGGATACCCCGAGCGTGCATGGACGCCAGGGCGCGGGCGAGCGGCTCGAAGATGGCGCGCGCCTCCTGTCGCGTCAGGGGGTCACGCTCGATGCGGTCCTCGAGCGTCTCCCCCTCGTACCAGGGCATCACGAACCATAGGCGCCCTTCGTGCCATCCGTGATCCTTGAACTGCACCACGGACGGGTGGAACACGGACGCGATCAGCCGCAGCTCGCGCAGCGCGCGCTCCCGTTCTTCCTCCGAGGGCGACGGCTGGTGCAACAGCTTCAGCGCGACGACATGACCGCGCACCTCCGTGTCTCGGGCCCGGTAGACGTCCCCGAACGCGCCGCTCCCCACGCGCGCCTCGATCGCGTAGCGCCCCGCGATCACGCGGCCGGTCATCGACCGCGGTGGGCCGCCGAGCGCTGCGGCATCGACGGTCGGGGCGGCGATCCCGTCAGCGCCCGTGGGCTCGTCGGGCAATTCCAGCGCGAACGCGTGGAGCAACAGCGTCTCGAGCCCCGTGTGCCGCAGGCTGGCGCTCGCGACGCGCGCCCGTGCGAGCTGTGTGGCGGAGGCCAGACGCAGCTCGACCTCCTGCAGCGGGAGCGCGAGCACGGCCGCGATCTCGAGTGGCTGTAGCTCTCTGGCGTAGTGCAGCTCCAGCAGCTCCGCGTCTTCGCGCGGGAGCGCTCGCAACGCGCCGAGCGTGTGCGCCTGCTCGGGGTCTCCCGAGCGGAACGGCATGCGCTCCACCGTGGGGTGCTCGAAGCCCTCTGCCGCCAGCTCGTCTGCCGCGCGTCGCGCCAGGCGATACAGCTGCGCGCGGATGCCGGGCGGCGCCAGCAACTCCTCACTACGCGCTGCGGCGACGAGCGCCCGTACCCGCGTCATCACCCGACGACCGGCGTGCTCGCTGCGCAGCCTGAGGGTGACGTATTGACGCACCGCGCCCGCATAGTGCTGCACCGCGCGGCCGTGGAGGACGTCGACCACCGTCTGCTGACGTCGCGTGGCGATGGACTCGGCTGCGCGCTTCAGCACGGCGGACGGGGCGTGGGGACGCTCGGCGCGAGCGACCAGCGGGATGGGCTGAGTAGACACGGCGTCTCAGTGTCAGTTCATGTGTGCCTGTTGTCTACATTTCCGCCGAGGGGCATGGTGCCTCCCCTCTCTCGGATCCGCGCCGGCACGCTGTGACACGAGACGGCTAGCCGTCGGCGCCCAGCGCCAGACGCAGCCACGCGACGATCACCAGAGCGCAGATGACGTTCAGGACCAGGCCCACGCGCATCATCGTCGTCTGACGGACCGCCCCGGTCGCGAACACCACGGCGTTGGGGCCCGTGGCGATGGGAAGCATGAAGGCGCAGCTGGCTGCGAGCCCGACCGCCATGGCGGGTGGCACGGGTGATACGTCGAGCTGCGTGGCGGCGGCAATCACGAGGGGAACCACGATGTTCGCGGCCGCAGTGTTCGAGCACGTCTCCGTGAAGAACACGGTGAATACGGCGGCGCAGGCGGTCAGCGTCCATAGGTCTTGGACCCCGGTCAGGACCAAGAAGCGTTCGCTGAGCGCGCGCGCCAGGCCCGTCTCGATCATCTGCGTTCCGAGCGCGATACCTCCGCCGAACAGCAAGATGAGGCCCCACTCGATGCGCGTCGCGTCTTCCCACGGCAGCACGGGCTGGCCTTGGTCGTCCTTGGACGCGAAGAGGGGCAACGACGCGAGCACCGCCACCACCCCACCCGGCAACGCGCGCGCCACCTCCGCGTGCCCCGGGAGCTCCGCTGCCCGCATCACGCCCGGGAGAATCCACCCGACCGCAGCCAGGACGAAGCTCACCGCGGTCACTCGTTCGGCGCGAGACCACGGCACGTTGGGTGTCGGGCTGGGTGCGGTCTGCGCGGTCGCGGGCAGCTGCAGTGCCAGCACGCCATACACCGCTGCGGCCAGGACGAGCGCCATGGGCAGGCCCAGCGCCAGCCACTCGAGGAACCCGAAGTGCGTGCCTTCGCTCGTCAGCAGCCGCGCGGTGATCAGGTTCGGGGGGCTCCCGACCAGCGTGCCCAGGCCTCCGATCGAACTCGCGTAGGCCACCGCGAGCAGGCTCCCCTCCGAGCTGCGCGAGGCCCCTCGGGGTTCATTCGCTCCAGCCCCGAGGAGGATCGGGACGAGGATTGCTGCCGACGCCGTGTTGCTGACCCACATCGAGAGCACCACGGCCGCGCACACGAAGCCCAGGCGCACACGGGCGGCGCTGCCCTGCACCCATCGCGCCCGCACGATGCCACCTGCGATACGGAGGTCCAAGCCGTGGCGTGTCATGGCGTGTGCGATGAAGAAGCCGCCCACGAACAAGAACAACAACGGATCCGCGAACGACGCGAAGGCGGTCACCTGGTCCGTGATGCCCAACAAGACCAGCCCCGCCGGGATGAGCAGCGCAGTCACAGCGATGGGCAGCGCCTCGCTGACCCACAACACGATCACCGCCAGGAACAGCGCCAGCAGCCGGTGTGCCCGCGCTTCCAGTGATAGAGGGAGCAGCAGGACGAGCACGAACGCTCCAGCCGCGAAGGCAGCGGCGAAGACACCGCGGCGCGGCGGTTTCAGCGAAAGAGCGTTCATGGTTTCGCAGCTCGACCAATCGGAATATCGTTTGTCCAGAGCGGGAGCGGCATGATACCGTGCCGACTGCGTATTGCTTCGCCGAGGTGGTCATGAGAGTCAATCCGATGCGTACTTCCCTTGCCCTGCTGGGCCTCCTGTGCTTGACGATGTTCGTCAGCGCGTGCGCCACGGGCAAAGGCCCCGAGTCAGACGGGGGGACCACGGACCTCGGGAACACCGACATGGGGACCTTGGACATGGGGCCGGCGGACCAGGGCATGCCCCAGATCTGCGAGGCGTGCTTCGATACCAGCGCGTGCCAGACGGACTTCGAGTGCCAGACGATCGACGACGCGACGGGTCAGCGCGCGTGCCTCCCCACCTGCGGACGCACCGAGTTCGACTCGTGTCCCGTGGCTGGGCGTGTGTCGGGCCCGAGGGCTCAGGGGTGTGTTTCCCCGCACGTGGTTGCTGCACCATCGGCCGTGAGGGCCGGGCCTGCGAAGGCCGCGGCGAGTGCGGCGCGGGCGAGATCGAGTGCGACGAGAACGGCGGTGCGCGTTGCTCCACGGAGCCCGGCGGCAGCGCAGACGAGAGCGTCGCGGAGCTGTGCAACGGCCTCGACGACGACTGCGACGGCGAGATCGACGAGGACTTCCTGGTCGGCGACCCCTGCGACGGAACCGGTGCGTGCGGCGCGGGTACGATCCAGTGCAACAGCATGGACGCGACCATGATGACCGCCGTGTGCTCCACCGAGCCCGGCGGCTCCCAGAACCAGGCGCTGCCCAACGACGCGCTCTGCAACGGCATCGACGACGACTGCGATGGTCAGACGGACGAGGACCGTGGCGTGGGCATGGTGTGCGATGGCGCGGGGCTCTGCGGCGAAGGGTTCCTGGAGTGTGCGAGCCTGAACACCACGCGTTGCTCCACCGACCCCGGTGGCAGCGCGAACATGGGCGGCAACCAGGACCCCTGCGACCAGCAGGACAACGACTGCGACGGCAACACGGACGAGGGCTTCAACACGGGCGTCGCATGTCCCGGCATCGGCGCCTGCGGCGCGGGCTTGGTCGAGTGCGCCACCACCACCAGCACGCGCTGCTCGACGCACCCAGGCGGGTCTCAGTTCACGGGCGCCGCCAACGACATGAGCTGCAACGGCGTGGATGATGACTGCGACACACGTGTGGACGAGGACCTCGGGGTCGGACAGCCCTGTGACCCGCCGGGCGTTTGCGGTCCGGGCGTGTTCGAGTGCGCCAGCATGAGCGGGACGCGTTGCTCGACGGGTCCCGGGGGCTCGAACTCGGGCGTCCAGACCGAGGTGTGCAACGGCGTCAACGACGACTGCGATGGCGCCACGGACGAGGGCTTCAACGTCGGTGGAGCGTGCACTGCGCCTGGCCAGTGCGGTCCGGGCGTCTTCGAGTGCAATGGCAGTGGTGGCACCCGCTGCTCGAGCGGCCCAGGGGGCTCCAACTCGCAGGTCCAGCCCGAGGTCTGCAACGGCCTGGACGACGACTGTGCGAACGGAATCGACAACGGCGCTGCCTCGGTGCTCTGTCCGACGTCCGTCTCCAACACCAGCTCGACCGTCTGCAACGGCGTTGCGGGCTGCGCCATCATGAACTGCAACCCGAACTTCTTCGATGCGGACGGCGTCTACTCGAACGGCTGCGAGTGCAACGACACCGAGGCCGGCTCAGACGCCAGCTGCACGGCGAGCACGTTCGACGCCGACCTGGCGCTGAACCAGGTGGCCATGTTGACGGGCGTCATCTCGACGGGCTCGGACGACGATTGGTACCGCGTCCGGGCGACGGGCGGCGTGACGAGCGGCGTTGACATCACCTTCGGTAGCAACCCTGGAAGCGCTCTCCGTTTCGAAGTCGACCAGGACGGCTGCACGGTGAACCCGAGCTGCGGCTCTGGCACCAACCTCACGCAGCTCACCCGCAACAACTGCGGCGCGAACCTCACGGGGACCGTGTCGTGCAACAACACCGGCTCGCACGAATACTACATCCGCGTCCACCGCGCGTCGGGCAGCTCGGCGACTTGTGTGCCCTACACGATCGTGGTGCGCGCGGCCTCGACGAACCCCTGAGTGCGCGGTGGGGCCCTCGCGCTAGCAGCCCGCTGGAGCAGCCCGCTTTTCATCGCGCCGGCAACCGAGGCTCCCTCGCCGTACGGTGAGGGAGCGGAACCTCGATGGTTCTGCGACCGAAGGGGGCGGCAGGTGGGCCTGGGGCTGCCAGCGTGTGGAAGGGAGCGTTCGAGAACGGGCCGCTAGCGTTCGTGCTAGCGGGGCGGGACCATCGGGTGCTACGCGAGCTGGGTGGGGAGCACGGGTGCAGCGAGGACACATGCGTCCTGCAGGCGCCCCAGCGCCCCACGGAGTCGCGCGCCCGTGTCGGTCCACTGTCCGAGCCGATAGAGGGTCCGCAGACCATCCGCGTTGGACGCGAGGACGGCTTCGCGGCGCGCGGCGAATGGCTCCGTTCGGGAGAGGGGGTGGTCGGCCTCGGCGAGGCCGCGGTGCAGCGCCGCGACGGGCACGAACGCGTGGACAGCGAGCAACACGCCCATCAGCGGCCGCAGGTCGTCCCGCACCGGTGAGGTCGTCCACTCGGACCGCCCGTTGAGCAGCACCACATCCTGCCACAGCAGGGCGTTGAGCTTCCCGTGCTGTGTCTCGTGCACGATCGCCTCGGCCAACGTCAGCACATCGGGATGGAGCGTCATGTAGATCAGCCCAGGCGCCTCGGTGTACGACGCCGACAAGTGCCGCTCGGGGTGGAAGCCCACGGGCACGACGCGTCGCAACGTGTGTTGCAGCTCGGCGAAGTGGGCAGGGAGACCGACCTCGATGAGCTCGAGCGCCGCGTCGAGCGCGTCGCACCACTCCGTGACGTCTCGTCCAGCCAGGTCCGTGGCGTTTCCGTGCTTGGACGGGTGCTCTTCGAGCGACCAGAGTGGATTCGTGTCATGGACGCAGAGGTGTCCACGCCGCAGCGGTGCGTGGCGTTCCCCCGGTGCCGGGCCCTCCGCGAGCTGCGGCAAAGTCGTCCAGCCGGCGCCGAGGTCCACGCGCAGCCCTTCGGAGTCCAGGCGGAGGGCGCGGACCCCAGCTGCCCGTAGTGGGCCGAGGGGATGCGTGAGGGTCGTGAGTGGATCGCCCAGCACGCGGTAGTGCAGGGCGGCCGCGGGGCGCACGCCAGCGCCGTCGAGGCCGACCAGCAGCGCTGGCACGGCGACGTCCAAGCACTCGTCCATCGGGTGAGCGCCGCTCGCCGCGCTCAACAGCGACGGCAGGACGTCTGGCGTCCCGATGACCGCCAAGAGTCGCTCCCCATCGGACTGGATGAGCGGCTCGAGTCCCTCACGCAGACGCACCAGCACGCGCCGGGCCGACTCGCTGACGTGCGCGCGAGGGGGCCGCAGCAGCGCGCGTAGCGCGTAGAGCCGCGTCTTGCGCAGGACGCGCAGCACCTCACGGGTGTCCGACGCATCGCGAGGGACGAGTAGGAATGGATCATCGGTCACAGACGGCGTGCTGCTCATGGGGGATCGCGGTGGGGAGGCGTGGCTCGCTAGTCGATGACGGGGAGCTGCGTCCGGACGTGCTCGACGGCGACACCTGTGCGCGCCGCCTTCTTCTCGGCGGCTCGCAGGCCTCGTTCGTACGCCCGCACGCTCTCCTCGGTGACCACGCCGACCGGCGGGCCTTCGGGGCGCATGTACGGCGGCGGCATGTCGTCGTTGGGGTCCGGCTTGGGGAGAGCCCGCAGCTCGGCCAGCCGCGCTTCGAAGTCAGCCTCCCACGCGGCGTAGTCACGCAATGTGTAGCTCGGGTCGCTCGGGTCGGTGATGACCTGCTCGACGATGGGTCGCAGCGGGATGTCGAGCGCGTGGAGTTCTGCCGGGTCGTAGGCCTCGCCCCGCTCGAACAGACCACCGCAGATGTTGCGCACCGAGCACTCGTGGCAGGTGGGCGCATAGACGTGTTCGAAGCTCTGCTGCCGGACGGTCTGTTTGGCGTCCAGGAAGTGCACCAGGCGCTCCTCGCCCTTCACGATCTTGCGGGTCTCCGTGCTGGCCCAGCCGAACTCCGGCATGAAGCACAGCGGGACGCGCTCGACGCGGAACGTTCGACCACTCAAGTGCAGTAGGCGCAGCGCGCGGTACAGCGACCCGCGCAGATCCGCCATGCGGTGGAGGAAGCGGTCTTGGTTCACCTCGGCGCGACCCATCGACGGGTCCAGGTTGTTCCAGACGAAGTGCCTGACGCCAGGGTGATGGCGCACGATGTACGCGATGTTCTCGTCGAGGTGATCCGCGTTGAGCTTGTTGATGACGCAGTTGACGTTCACCGGGACGCCGTTTCGGATGGCCTGCTCGATGGCGCCGAAGGCCTTTTCCAGCGTCCCAGGCATCCCGCGCAGCGCCTCTTCCACGGCAGGGCGGACCGAGTAGATGGAGACGTGCACGAGGTCCAGGCCGGCGTCTGCGATGCGCGCCGCGAAGTCGGGGTCGGCCATGCGTGACCCATTGGTGATCATGCGGACGTGCAGACCTCGCGACTTGGCGTAGCGCACGACCGACGGCAGCTCGGGGTGGAGCGAAGGCTCACCACCGGTCAACACGACGCCGTAGTATTCGCGCTGCACGAGATCGTCCACCAGGGCCCGCAGCGACTCCTCGGTGTGCACGTACGCGGAGGTCGGGTTGCTGCAGAAGCCGCAGAAGTGGTTGCAGTGCCGGACCACTTGGACGTAGCCGATGTTCGCCATCAACTCGAGAGCTTATCAGGGCGTGGCCTGGTTCGCAGCGGTGAGTGGGCGCGGATCACGCGGGGGCGACCAACCCACGGCGGCGCTGCTTCTTCAACAGCTGCTCTTCCGCGATGACCGCCAGTGGATCGCGCGGTGCGCCTTCTGGGGCGGCGAAGCCCGGGAGGCTCGGGGCGGCCGGGAGCGGTGGGGCCCCCTTCGCGAGTCGCGCCGGAGGCTCCGGGTAGCGGCGCAGGGCGTGCTCCTCCGCGCGTGAGGCCAGCACGCCTTCGCGCAGCGGGCGAAGCGACTTGAGCCCGGCATGACGCAGGTGATTGATGTGCGCACCGTCACAGCGTGACTCGATGCGGCAGTCACGACAGCGTAGCGACTTGGCGCTGTAGCGCTCCTCCACGTGGTACCGAGCGAGCCGGCGGATCCCGAGGCGACCCGTGTCGGCGTCGAAGAGGTCGGCGCGCAGCAGCAGCGGCGGGTCCGTTACGCGCAAGCCAGGAGCGAGGCACGCGGGGAGCCCGCTGATCGTGAGCTCACCCGCAGCTGCCGACAGCGTCTCCGTGAACCCGTGGAGGTCGACGATGTCGTTCGCGCGCGCCGCGGTCATGTGCTCGTAAGACGGCTGATGCAGATGGACCCGCCTCGCGTTGCGCCCGAGCGCCTCGGCCTGCGTGAGGAGCGCGTCACGCAGAGCTTCACGTAGCTCGATCACCACGCGCACCGGCGAGCTCGCGGTGTCGTCGGTCACCCACGCGGCGACCTGCGCTGGCGTCGTGGCGACCAGCGTCACCGGGACGCCGAGCCCTTCCCAGGTGGCGAGCGGCTCCGCACTCGTCGTGCGCACGTACAGGCCGGCGCCTGGCACGGTGAGGGCACGCGCGGCCTCGGCATCCGTGACCTCGACCCCGAGCGCCGTGCATCCGAAGGGCAGGGTTTGGGGCGCTTCGTCTGCGCCGACCCACCAGACGTCCCACGCCTCGTCGAGCTGACGTTGCACCACTTCGTCCATGGTGTTGCACATGGGCTCGATGAAGCAGTGCTGGCACCGCTCCGGATCCCTGCAGTCGAGGGGCTTGCCCGCGTCCAGATAGCCCCGCACCTGAAAGCGCCGCCCGTTGATCTCGTCCAGCATCTTGTGGGGATCCTGGATGAGGTCCTCGAGTCCCTCGAGGAACGGCACGGGGAAGCGGTTCGTCCACACGACGAAGCGCGGGTGGCGGTTGAGGCGGAACACCTTGTGGAGGGTCGGGAGGTGCTCGATGGGATCGTAGAACAGGACGTCCCGGTGCTCGAACGCGGCCGCCTGCGGAATGACGTGCAGCAGGTCGAACTCGGTCACGCCGAGCTGGATGCACAGCTCGACCAACTTGTCGAGATCACCCACGTTCTGTTTGTTGATGCACACATCGACGTTCACCACGGGCCGTCCGTCGCGCACCGACGCTGCGATCGCCTTGGTGATCCGCCGAAACGCGCCCTTGGTCTGCGTCAGGTGGTCGTGGAGCTGGGCCGTGTGGCCGTGGATGGAGTACGTGATCTCGCCGAGACCGGCGCTCAGGGACGCCTCGAGATAGCCTGGATCGGCGAAGCGATAGCCATTCGTGACGGTCTGGACGCGCTCGTAGCCAATCTCCTTCGCGTATGAAACGAAGTCGATGAACTGGGGGTGGAGGCTGGCCTCGCCGCCCGAGATGATGACCTTCTCGGCCCCCAGCTGCTCACGACCCCGCAGCAATTCCGCTCGCACCTCCTCTACAGGGAGGAAGACGTTGCGCGGGGTGTCCATGTCGAGACAGAAGAGGCACCTGCTGTTGCAGGCAGTCACGGCCCGCACCCAGTGCTTGGGACGGTTGGCCACCTTCTCCCGGTTCTGCATGTCTTCGGCGCGGGTCTTCGCGGGGGTCTGGGAGAGCATCGCCGCCAGCGTAGCAATAACGGTCCATCGCTGTCCAAGGGTCACGGACCGAGCGCGCGAGCCCCATCCACCCGTATGGTTCGCCTTCACAGCTGTGCAAACTCTGGAAAAGGACTTGCGGCGGTCCCGCTGACCACGGTATCGTTGAGTTCTCATTCGCTGCTCTCGTGGCCGCGTGTGTAGGTCTAGCTACAGGATTGAGAGGTCGACGATGACGACTCGGCGAGATTGGATGACTCAAACTGGCGTGGCTGCGGTTGGTGCCGCGGTCGGCCTGCGACTTCTCAGCGGTCAAGACGCGGCGCCCCATGGCTCTGCGACCGCCGCGGCGGGTGCGGCGCGCACGTCCGGCGCCACCGCTGGAGCGGTCGCTCCTGCGCCGTGGGCGCTGGTCGCGCCCCTGCAGGCGGGGTCGTCGATCGGCAACGGGTGGCGCATCAAGAGCCTGTCCGAGGTGCGCCTGGGTGCATCCACGCTCCGCGTCGAGCACGCCACGGGCGCTGAGTGCGACGTGCACATCTGCCTGCGTCGCGGCGCGGCGATCGGCGTCGCCGCCAGCCGTCACTTCGACTTCGTGCTCATGAACGCTGCCGACGGTGGCGTCCAGACGAACGAGGCGTTGGGGGTGTCCCTGCTCGCGTTGGCGCGCCGCGCCGAGGCGCAGGAGGCGCAGGTCTCCCGCGCGGGCTTCATGCGACATGATGCGCGGATTGCGCAGTACGGATGGGATCAGATCACGTGACAGAAGCTTCGGCCAGCGAGACCACTGCTCAGTTTGAGTTCGAAACGGGGCCTCGCGAAATTCGCTTTGAAATCGACGAGACTATTTATCCGCCCGACGCCGTCTTCGGCAGCGCCTACCTGTTCATCGATCGTTGCTTCGTCTTCCTGACCCGGCCCGGCGACATGCGCATCGGCGTTCGGCTGCGCACGCGCGGCGACGCGTCCGAGGACCAGCTGGTGGGTCTGGCGGGGGAGTTCGCAAACGAGCTCCTCAATCAGGTCCTCCGGCACCGAATCGGGGTCTCCACCGCGCGGATCCGCGAATACTACATGGCGCGTGCCTTCCACTCCTCGGGCCAGAGCACCCTCGACAGCTTGCTGGCCGAGCTGGACGACGAGGAGCTCGCCGAGGACAACCTCGAGGTCGAGGTCCCGTGGGAGAAGGCCGATGCCTCTTGAGGCCGAACTGACGTTCTCCACGGATCTCTACGTACGCTCCGCCATCGACGCCTCGGCCGAGGCGTTCGCCGCCCTCGCGGACGTCACGGTCGATGCCCCCGAGGGCGCCGCCGCCATTGTCGTCCGCTTCGCCAATGTACGTGAGGACGTCGAGGACGCCATCGCGGACGAGTTCTGCAACCACGCGCTCGCCGGAACCATCGAGCATCGGCGCCTCGCCGAAGTCTGACCCTCCTTTCATGCGCCACACTCTCTCACTTCCCGTCGTCCAGTCGAACCCCAGCGCTCTCGCCTATTTCCGTTTTGGCGAGGTCGCCGGGCGCATGTTGCTCACCAACGACGCGGGTCAATGGCACTTCCTCTCGAAGGACGACTTCTCGCTCTTCGTCGGCGGCGCGCTGCCGGTTGGCCACGCCGACTACGAGGCGCTCGTCGAGAAGGGGTTCGTCCGCGATGGCATGAACATCGAGGCGCTCGCTCAGCGAGTCGGCCGCAAGAAGCAGTTCGTGGGTGTCGGGCCTCATCTCCACATCTGCATCACGACGCTGCGCTGCAATCAGAGCTGCCAGTACTGTCACGCCTCCCGCACCGACATGCACGAGGTCGAGACCGACATGACACTCGAGACGGCCAAGCAGGTCGTGGACCAGGCCATGCAGAGCTCGTCGAAGTACATCAACTTCGAATTCCAAGGCGGCGAGCCGACGGTCAACATGCCCGTCATCAAGTTCATCGTCGAGTACAGCCGCGAGAAGAACAAGTACGAGAACAAGATCCTCGATCATGCCCTGGTCACGAACATGACCTACATGAACGAGGAGAACGCCGAGTGGCTCATCGACAACGGTGTGCTCATCTGCACCAGCCTGGACGGCCCGGAAGAGGTGCATAACCACAACCGCCGCTGGAAGTCGGAGAACAACGCGTACGAGAACGTGATCCGCTGGATGGACTACTTCAACCAGCGCTACATCGAGAAGGGGCTCGACCCCAACGTGTTCCACGTGGACGCGCTCATGACGACCACGCGCAAGTCGATCGAGCACTGGAAGGAGATCGTCGACCTGTACGTCGAGCGCGGGCTGCGCTCGATCCACCTGCGACCTCTCAACCCCTACGGCTTTGCGGTGGGGACGTGGAAGGCCATCGGCTACACGTCGGAGGAGTACCTCGACTTCTACGCCCGGACGCTCGACTACATCATCGAGCTGAACAAGCAGGGCGTCGAGATCTGCGAGGGCACGGCCTCCACCTTCCTCATGAAGATGATGACGCCGGACGACCCGAACTTCGTCGACATCCGGTCGCCGTGTGGCGCCGGTACGGGGCAGGTCGCGTACAACTACGATGGCAAGATCTTCACGTGCGACGAAGGTCGCATGGTGTCCGCGATGGGCAGCGATCTCTTCCAGATCGGGACCCTCGGTGAAACCAGCTACGTGGAGATGCTCCAGCACCCAACCGTCAAGGCGATGGCGGTGGCCTCCTTGCAGGACACGCTCCCCAGCTGTGACACCTGCTGGAACAAGCCGTTCTGCGGAGTGTGCCCCATGCACAACTACATGCAGAGTGGCGACCTCTTCGGTCAGCGTCCGCGCTCGCCAAAGTGCAAAGAGCACTATACAATCTCTTCGTTGCTCTTCGAGAAGCTGGTCAACGACAAGGATGGCCAGATCGAGAAAATTCTCCGACGTTGGACGATGCGGCGTCCACGTGAGGATGCCCAATCGTGCAGAGTCTGAGGTGAGCCATGGCTGAGAATCCAGAGAACAAGAACGACAAGCGTCAACTCCCCCTGACACGGTCCGAGACGGCACCTCAGCGTGGCCGTGGTCTGGCCTCGTCGAGCCCGTTTCCTTCCGCGAAGCGGGATCCAGCGGCCTTCCTCCAGCCACGTGAGTGGGCCAGCGCTTCCGCGCCGGCGCGCGACGCCGACCTGCTCCTCGAGGCGGACCGTCTGATGGACGACCCCGCCAACGAGGGTCTGCTCCTCGCTCAGCACTGCAGCCACGCGTCGCACGGATCACACGGCTCGCACGGTTCGCATGGCTCTCACGGCTCGCACGGCTCGCACGGCTCGCACGGACAGTGGTGAGCAGCCTGGTGCTCACGGTCACCCGTGAGTGCAACCTCCGCTGCAGCTACTGTCCTACCGCGAAAGATGGTTGGCCGTCGCTCTCGGCATTGGACGCCGAGGCGGCGGTCGACTTGTTCGTGCGACGCTTCGGTGGCGGAGACATCAAGCTGTTCGGCGGAGAGCCACTGCTCGTTCCGCAGGTCGTCCGCGCCGCGATGGAGGCGGCGCGCGTCCGCCCAGAGGTACGTCGCGTCTACCTGTCCACAAACGGGCTCGGGCTCGACGACGAGTGGCTGGACTATCTGCGCGCGTACCCGAAGGGTGTCCTAACCATCAGCATGGACGGCCTGCCCGACGACCATCGCCGGCTGAGACGCGCGCTCCCGCAAGCAGGAGACAGCTACGACCACGTCGTCGGCCTGCTCCCGAAGCTGCGCGCTGTCCCGCGCGTCGTCGTCACTCAGACGATCGCCCCGGCGACCGCCAAGCGCGCCCACCAGAACTTCCGACACTTGCGAGATCTGGGGTTCTGGCGCTTCAACTTCCTCCCGGGCTACTACATCCCCTGGAAGGAGGAGCAGCTGGTGCAGCTGCGCGCTGCATTCGACGCCATCGCGTCCGACGTCCGCGGAACGTGGGCGGACGGGGGTTCCCTCTACGTCCGCAATCTCTTCACGTATGTCCCTACCACCTTCTTCAACAGCGGGTTGGTGGTCGACTCGGATCGCACCATCCATCCATCGAACGTGGGCCTGAGCGGAGCTCTCGAAGGTCTCCTCGAGCAGACTCGTCTCGGCTCATTGGACGACCCACCGACCCCCGAGGCTCTCGCCGAGAAGGGCGCCGAGGTCAATGCGCTGCTCGAGCGGGCCCTTCCAGCGGGCGTCATGGAGGCCACCCGACGCGCCGATCACGAGTTGTCACGCTTCTGTCGGGGCCTGTATCCTTCCTACCTGACGCAGCGCGCGAGCAAGCGTCGCGTCGCCTGAGCTCCCGCATGACCTCCCTGCCCGTGCTTTCCGCCGTTCCTACCCGTCACGCCAGCGACTCGCTCGCCGAGCTGCACGAGACTCCGTGGATCGGCCCCAACGGCAAGCCCACGGAGTGGCTCGAGCTGCATCTCACGTACACCTGCCCAGAGCGCTGTGTGTTCTGCTCGGAAGAGCACCGCATGCAGCGCTACAAGCAGTTCCCCGTGACGTGGGGGCGCGTCGCCACCGTGCTGCGCCAAAACGCGGAGCGAGGGGTCAAGCGCGTCCACCTCACAGGGGGGGAGCCGACGATCCACCCAGACTTCGTCCGCACGCTGCAGCTCGCCAAGAAGCTCGGGATGCGGACGTCGGTGGGCACGATCGGCACCATGCTCGCGCGCCCCGACTTCGCGGACCGCGCCGTGCCCTTCCTGGACGAGGCCCTCTTCTCCATCCACGGCCCGGACGCGCAGACACACGACGCGATGACCCGGAGAGAGGGGAGCTTCGAGCGCGTGACAGGCGCGTTGGCGCAAGCACGGCGCGTCAACCCGGACTTCAACGCGTACGTGAACAGCGTCATCACGCAGCTCAACGTGGAGCGGTTGCCCGAGACGGTCCGCATGGCACGCGACCACGGGGCCAAGCTACTGGTCGTCTCGAACCTCACGCCAGAGGGGCTCGGCTTCGACGACTACGAGCGGCTCACGGTGCGGCTCGAGCAGCTGGCGGAGATCCTGCCCCGCATCCCCGACGTCGCTGGCGACATGACGGTGCGCTTCTTCGGGGTGCCGATGTGCCTCTTGGGACCCCATCGCATGCTGTCCAACGATCTCCACTGGGACCCGCGCGTCACCGTGGAGTGGGGCGACGAGCCCGGCAAGGTGGCGTTCAAGGGCTTCTACAACTGGACGCCCGACCGCAAGCGCGTGCACGCTCCAGAGTGCTCTGGCTGCGCGTGGAACACCGTCTGCATGGGAGTCTACGATCGCTACGCCGAGTGCTTCTCGACGGCGGTCCTTCGTCCGGAGCGTGTGTCATGAGCTCGGCGCCCGTCTACGTCCCCCAGCCGCGCGAGGGAAATCAGCCCGTCAGCCCGTTTCGCGACCCTCGGCGCAACGTCGAGATCAACATCGGCAAGACGTGCAACAACAAGTGCGTGTTCTGCTTGGACGGCATGCCCACCAAGGAGGACAAGGCGTTCATGCCCTTCGAGGACATGCTGGCGGAGCTCGACCGCTACCGTGCGGAGGGGCACTTGTCCGTCGGATTCCTGGGAGGTGAGCCCACCACGTATCCGTGGATCGTCGAGTCGGTCGCGCACGCCCATCGCATCGGGTTCACGCGCATCGCGCTGGCGACGAACGCGATGATGCTGCGACGTGAAGCGTTCCTCGACAAGCTCATCGACGCTGGGCTGACCCGCACGACCATCTCGATGCACGGCCACACGGCCGCCCTCGAAGACAAGCTCACGATGGTGCCCGGCGGTTTCGAGAAGAAGTGCACCGCCATCCGGAACCTCCTCGCCCGCAAGGCGCAGGGGCACCTCGCCGATGGGGTTTCGGTGAACATCGTCCTCAACGGCTGGAACTACCGTGTCCTCCCGAAGATGATGAAGTTCTTCTTCGACACGATGAAGCTCGACGATCTCCGGGTGAACTTCGTCCGCCCGGAGGGCTACGCCGAAGGCAACCCCGACCTCACGCCGACCTACTCCGACGTCGTTCCGGTGCTGACGAAGGCCGTCCTCCTGAACGAGTTCCACTTCAAGAAGACCTTCACGTTCGGCGGCGTCCCGATGTGCGTGCTCCCCGAGGAGCTCCTGCGCAGCCGTCGGCTGCTCACCAAGTACTGCGGGGATGTCTATCGCGACCTCAGCACGGATTGCTCCGTGCGCGCCGACGGGGGCGGAACGGACAACGCAGCGCGTCGCGAGGGCGTGTCCGCCATCGAACACGGGCGCGCGCGCTTCAACTGGCAAGATCGCAAGCGCGCCGACCTCAAGCACCAGGCCCCCAGCTGTGAGCGCTGCTCCATGCGCGACGTCTGCGAAGGTGTTTGGGGCGGCTACACGGACATCTACGGCTTCTCCGAGTTCGCCCCGCTCGAGTGGGAGAGTGGCGCGATGGTCCGCGGCGCACCGCGCCCTGCAGCGGCCCCCGAAGGGACAGCGCTCGCTCCAAAGAAGCGCTTCGCGAGGCGGTTGACGGTCCTCCCGGGCTGAGCCGCGCGGCCAGAGGTCGTTCGTCGCGGATACCAGCTGTGGTCCCACGTCTCGTTCCGCGGTCGGCGACTGCGACGGCGCGGACTTCCCGGAGCGGGATTGGGCTGGCCTCCACAGCGTGTCACCGGAGACACGGTGAGCGCGTGCCCGCGTCCCGAACGATCGTGGTCGCGACCCAATTCGTCGTGTGATCTTGGGACTTCTCCGTCGGCCCGAAACTTGCGGAGCTGCGCGCCATGGCCCATCTAATGAGCGTGCTGAACCGCCGCCGATCGCTCTCTGCCCTCACCTGCGCCCTGCCGTTGATCGCATTCGCGGCGCTCCCGGGCTGCGAGGACCCGGTGGCGCCGCCCGTGGCCCCCGCGCCCGTCGAAGTCGCCGAGGCGACGCCCGAGCCCGTGGAGCCCCCCACGCCACCGCCACCCCCCGTGCTGCTGCATCCCGTCCCGGTGTGGACGGAAGGGTCTCGGCAGGAGCCCATCGAGCGCGATCGCGCCGCCGAGCAAGGCTACCTGCTCGTCGATCTGGGCGATGACTGGACCCCGTATCTGTTCACCGAGGTGGACGTCGAGGGGCAGACGCCCATCCCCAACGCCTACCGCAGCACCTATCTGGCGCTCGCACGCGGGGAACACCCGGACGACCACCATGGGCGGCGCGCCTCCCGCGACAAGTACCTGGAGCTGTACGGCATCCCGCCCACGCTCGGGCTCCTGCGCCAGCGCAACGTGGCCACGCGCGCCCTGTCGTGCGCGGCGGACATCGACTACGAGCCGCTGCGTGCCTTCGAGGGGTTCATCGCCTACGACAGCAACAGCACCGCACGCAATCAGTCGCGGCGCCACGCCGCGCTCGAGACCGAGCTCACCGCGCTCGCGCGGCGCTCCGGCGTCACGTTGGACGCGCTCGACCCCAGCGCGCTCGGCGGCGCCGACCGCCGTCGCCTGAACGAGTACCGCGAGCGGCACGCAGAGTACGTCGTGATCGACGCGGTGCAGCGGCGCCTGCAGTGCGAGGGGCACTTCGAGGACAAGGGCACGTTCATCCGCGGGGCCATGGACTGGGCCACGCACGAGGCGCTGGCCGAGTTCGAGCGGCGGCACCGAATCTACGGCTGGGGCTTCATCGGTCGTGAGACGCTCGACGCGCTGCGCAAGACCCCACTCGAGAACGAGCGTGACGCCGTGCTCCGTGTGCTGACCGAGCGGGCCGTCCACGCCGCAGGGGTCATCGAAGACGGCAGCGCCGCCGAGGCGCACCCTAGCGAGACGCGCTTCCTGGGCGCCGACGGGCAGCGTCATGCGGTGCGCAACCTCGTCGCGGAGCTGGAAGCACGCGTCGTCGCGTCCTTCGGCCTCGCGACCGCGGAGGACGTGGGCGCGTGGCTCGACAGCCTCGGAGATCTCGGCGGACGGCAGCTGGTGGCGGTGCCGGCCATCGAGCTGCCGGAGTACTACTCGAGCGACATCGACCTCTCGGTGGAGGTCGATCGCGGGGACGTGTGGTACGAGTTCCCCTACGACGCCGAGGGGCGTGAGCGCGCGCAGCCGGTGTCGCGGCGTCCCCACACCACCATCTACGCGCAGTACCGAGGCCAGCGGATCGCCCTGGCGCGCTTCGGGACAACCGTGGGCGGCTGGCGCAGCGACAACGTCGGCGGGCGCCTGATGTGGCGGTACAAGAACTCGCCCGCGGGCCCGCGCGTGTGGAGCCGGATCATCGCCTCTCCGGTCTGGCTGCCCCCGGACTCGTCGCCCCCGCGCGGTCTGCTCGTGCCCGCGGGCGGCGGGCGCTTCGAGGTGAACTACGACGAGACGGGGCCCAGCTATGCGTCGGCCTACGGCCTGGTGGCCGCCTACCACCAGCTGTACTCCGAAGACCCTGAAGGAAACATCCGGCTGGGCGGCGACCAAGGCATCCGCATGCACGGCTCGGTCGACTACATGAGCATCATGCGGCGGCACAGTCACGGCTGCCATCGTCTCCACAACCACATCGCCGTCCGCCTGATGTCCTTCGTGCTGCGCCACCGCCCGCACAGCCGTCGTGGGCAGCAGGTGCTCGGCTTCCGGCGCAACATCGAGTTCGACGGTCGCAGCTACCCGATGGCCATCGACGCGGGCGGCTACGTATTCCGCTTGGAGCGACCGCTGCCGGTGAATGTCCTCGAGGGACGCGTCCTGGGCGCGCAGCTGACCCCCATCGAGCACGAGATCCCCAAGTACGACCCCGAGGTCGGCGCGTACGTGATGCCAGACGGGCAGTGGGTCACCGTGGACAGGCATGGGAACATCACGCCGCGTGAGATGCCGGTGCCGCTCGAGGGCACGGTCGAACCCGGGACCGAGGGCATCGTCGGCGGCCCAGCCGTAGGCGACGCTGCCGACGAGGCGGCCGAGGGCTTGATCTCCGGCGAGGACGATCAGACGACCACACCCGCCGGGCCGGCGCCCTCCGCCCGACCCGCCGCGCCGGGAGCGTCACCCGCCGCGCCCGCTGCCGCGCCCACCATGGCACCAGGGACACCCTCACCGAGCCCCCAGTCGGCGGCAGCCCACGGTGGCGGTGCCTCACCGCGCGCGGCCACGCTGACCACCACGACGCCTCCGAGAGCCCCATGAACACGCACCCCGAGAACGGCGCACGTGTGCGCTTCGAACTGCGCGCCACCATGGACGCGGGCGCGCGCTATCGCGTCACCTACTTCACTCCAGACGGCGCACACGAGTGCGACGCCGAGCTGCGGCTGGCCGATGGCAGCGTCACCTTGAGCGGCGTGCCCGAGCACGCGCCCGAGGGGCTCGCCAAGGTGGTGACCCCGTTCGCCAAGCAGATCCTCTCGGGGCGTCGCGCCGATCCGGAAGGCGCGTGGCCCAGGCGCGTCCTCCGGTGGCGTGCTGAGCGCGCCACCAACTAGATCTCCGCGCCGTTTGCGAATACCCTCGGGTCCCCCCCATGGATGACCCCCACCAGAAGCGTGTCGCGCTCCAGGCCCTTCGCGACGTCGCCGAAGTGGCCGACCCGGGCGCCGTCGCGCTCGCGGGCTTCGACGCGGCCGTCGCTGGAGTCGCGCGGCAAGACGTCGAAGGGGTCTTCGACGCGAGGGGGGACGACCTCGTGGACGTGGTGGTCGTCCCCGATCGCTTCGTGTCTCGCTCGAGCGCACCGCCGCCGGACGAGGTCGCGGGCTTGCGGCACGAGCTCTCGAACGCCATGACGGCCATCGCAGCGTTGGCCGCGCGAGCGGAGGGGCAGGGCACGGCGACCGCGGCGCTCCAGGCGCTGGCCCGCATCCGCAAGCTCGCGGACTCTGCGGGGACCGCACCGTCGACCGTAAGCGGGCTGCGCGTCGGGTCGCGGGAGGTGTCTCGGGACATCGGCGAGATGGTCGACGATCTCGCGCCATTCGCAGAGCAGCAGCGGGTGGCCGTCGAGTCGCACATCGAGCCGGGGCTGATGTCCGTGGTGGCGGTCGCGAGCCTCCGGCTGATCGTCTGGAACTTGCTCAAGAACGCCATCGAGGCTTCGCCGAAAGGCGCACTGGTCACGGTCTCCGCACAGCATCGGAGCGGGAGCCTGCGCCTCGCCGTCGAGGACCGTGGCGGTGGTCTCCCCGCCTCGTTGCGGGAGCGCGTGTTCGAGGCCCACTTCTCCACGAAGGACGAGGGGCGCGGCCTCGGGCTCTCGTTGGTGCATGCCGAGGTGCAGCGCCTCGGCGGGCAGATCGAGCTGACCACGCCGAGGCGTGGTGGCACCTCCTTCACAGTCACGCTCCCAGGTGCGCAGCTGTCTCCGAGCGAGGCGGCGGAGGCGAGCGGTGCCATCAGCGGCGTGGTGCGCAAGCAGCCACTCGCCGGCTTTCGGATCGCCCTGCTGTGTGACGTGCTGTTCCTCGAGCGGGCGTTGGCGGCCGTGGGGGCGACCGTCAGTCACACGACGGCGTCGGCGCTCCAGGCGAGCGAGGAGCGCTATGACGTCGTGGTCGTCGACATGACCCAGGTCCCCTCGTCCGACGCCGTGGCGCTGCGCGCGGCGGGGCGCGCGACGCGGGTCATCGCTCTCGTCCCGGACGATCATCCATGCGTCGTCGACGGGGTGGACGCCGCGCTGCCGAGGGGGTTCGACCTTGGGGAGCTGGCCGCGACGATCGAGCGGCTGCTGCCGGTCGAGGGCGCCGCCAACGGCACCTGAGGGCGCCACTCAGACGGTGGCGCTAGGGCCGCTCTGTGCCGCTTGGAGCTGCGGCAGGAGCTGCATGATCTGCATGGCGATGCGCGGGTCCTGGAACATGTTCAGGTTCGGCGCCAGCAGGCGCGCGTAGCGGTCGAAGTACAGGAACTGCTTCGTGATGAGCACGAACTCTTTCGGGAACCGCAGCCCGTGCTTCATGCCCGTGCGCTGGATGTTCGGGAGCACCTCGCCGTACTCGATCTCGGCCATGGTCATGTTCGTGAGCGGCCCGTAAGCGGCGCGCAGGTCCTCGGCCACCTCGTCCACGTCCAGCTCGCGCCCGTCGATGCTGCCCTTGGACATGTCGATCACGATCTCGGCGAAGCGCTTGTAGTTGCTCATCGCCAGGCACAACAGGAACTCCATCGACTGCTCGCGTGTGGTCTGGTCGAAGCGCCCGACGATGCCGAAGTCGAGGAAGCCGATGCGCCCGTCGTCGAGATACATGAGGTTCCCCGCGTGCACGTCGCCGTGGAACATGCCGTTGCGCAGCAGAGTCTCGGTCCACGCGAGTACCCCGCGCACCAGCTCGGCCTCGGGGTCGTCGAGCGTCTTCATGCGCTCGACGTCGTCCACACGGCACCCGACGAAGCGCTCCATGGTGAGCGCGTGCGTGCGCGTGCGCTCCCAGTACACACGCGGCGCGCACACGTGCTTGTCGGGCTGCGAGTCGAAGATGGCGTTGAACTCGTCCATGTTCAGCCCCTCGAGGCGGAAGTCCATCTCCTGAGTGAGCGTCTCCGCGAAGTCCCCGACGATGCCCGACAGGTTCCCGAGCCGCGCCTCGTGCGACACGCGCTCGGCGAAGCGGGCGGCGGCGCCCATGACGCGCAGGTCGGCGCCGACGCGCAACGGCAGGTTCGGCCGCTGCACCTTCACGACGACGTCCGTTCCGTCGGGGAGCGTGGCCCCGTGGACCTGCGCGATGCTCGCGGCCGCCATCGGCGCCTCCTCGAAGCGGTCGAAGAGCGTCGCGAGCGGCGCGTCGAACATCTCCTCGATGGTCCTGCGGGTGCGCTCGAAGGGCTCGGGCGGCACGTCGTCGAGCACGGCGCGCATCTCTTCGCACAAGGCCTCGGGGAAGAGCCCCTTGCTGCTGGCGATGACCTGGCCGAACTTGATGTACGTGGGCCCGAGGCGCTCGAACGCGAGGCGCAGGGCGCGCGTCCAGGGCAGCGGCTCGTAGCGGCGCGGCACGAACAGGTAGAACACGCGGCGGATGAACAGCCGATCGGCCACCCAGGCCCAGAACGCGAGCCCGAGGATCCACCAGGTCGCCAGCAGGCGCAGCAGCACGCGCCCCACGCCCACGCGCTCGGTGAGGAGTTGCGGGGGGGTGGCGCGGAGTTCGATCGGCGCGGTGCCTCGGAAAGGGTTCTCGGTGTCCATTGGGGCGTCTCGGTGAAAAGGTACGGTCGGATATAGGATCAGTGGCGACAAAAGCGAGAGGGGAATGCTCCGGGGCAGATTCGCGCGTCTTCCTGTGCTAGATCCGCGCATCGCCATGGCAGACGACCCCATCGATGGAACCATCCCACCCCCCGACGCCTGGAGCGTCCAGAAGAGCGCCGAGCTGTATCAGATCGGTGGCTGGGGCAAACCCTACTTCGACATCAACGAAGCTGGGCACGTCTGCGTCACGCCCGACCCGCGCAAGGAGGCGGGCGTCGACCTCTACGAGCTGACGGTGCAGCTGGGGGCGCGCGGACTCGACCTGCCGCTGCTCATCCGCTTCCCGGGCATCCTCGAGGACCGCATCCGGCTCATCAACGAGTGCTTCAAGAAGGCCATCGACGAGTACGAGTTCGATGGCGTCTACCGCGGCGTCTTCCCCATCAAGGTCAACCAGCAGCGCCACCTCATCGAAGAGGTCGTCGAGTCCGGCCGCCCCTACCGCTACGGCCTCGAGGCCGGCAGCAAGCCCGAGCTGCTGATCGCCCTCGCCGCGATGGACGACGAAGACGGCTTCATCATCTGCAACGGCTACAAGGACCGTGGCTACATCGAGACGGCGCTCGTCGCGCAGCGCTTCGACAACACGGTCGTGGTCGTGCTCGAGCGCATCGAAGAGCTCGACATCGTGTTCCGGGCGTTCGAGGATCTGGGTATCCGTCCGACGCTCGGCGTGCGCGCCAAGCTCAGCAGCAAGGGCATGGGGCGCTGGTCGTCGTCCGCAGGCGACAAGGCCAAGTTCGGGCTCACCACGGCCGAGATGGTCGAGGTGGTCGACCGCTTGGCCGAGCGCGACATGCTCGACTGCCTGCGCCTGCTGCACTTCCACATCGGCAGCCAGGTCAGCAGCATCGTGCCCGTCAAGAACGCCATGCGCGAGGCGGCCCAGATGTACACCGAGCTGGTCAAGCTCGGCTGCAAGATGGGCTACATCGACGTGGGCGGCGGTCTCGCCGTGGACTACGACGGCAGCCGCACCGACTTCCGCGCGTCCATGAACTACGGCGTGCAGGAGTATGCCTACGACGTCGTCGCCGCCGTGCAGGACGCGTGCGAGAAGTCCGGCGTGGCACACCCGACCATCGTCAGCGAGAGCGGGCGCGCCGTGGCGGCCTACCAGTCGGTGCTCGTGTTCGATGCGCTGGGCGTGGACCAGCTCGGCTTCGGTCAGCCGGAGCCGCCGCCCGAGGGCTGCCACCGCGTCATCCGCGAGTTCTACGACACGTGGCAGGGCATCCAGCCCAAGAACGTGCAGGAGGCCTGGCACGACGCGCAGACCGCGCTCGAGGAGAGCCGCAGCTTGTTCAAGTTCGGCTACCTGGGGCTGCGCGAGCTGGCGCGGGCCGAGCGCCTGTTCTGGAACTGCGCCGAGAAGATCCGCGCGTGCGTCCCGCGGCTCAAGCAGGTGCCCGAGGAGCTGCAGCAGCTCGACGAGTTCCTGGGCAGCATCTACTACTGCAACTTCTCCATCTTCCAGAGCGCGCCGGACATCTGGGCCATGGAGCAGCTGTTCCCGTTCATCCCCATCCATCGCCTGGACGAGCGCCCCACCGTGAAGGCGCGCCTGGCGGACCTCACCTGCGACAGCGACGGCATCGTCGACGCCTTCATCGACATCGAGGAGGTGCAGGCGGCGCTCGACGTGCACCCCGTGCGCGCGGGGGAGCGCTACCTGATGGCCATGTTCCTGGGCGGCGCCTACCAGGAGATCCTGGGCGACCTGCACAACCTCTTCGGCGACACCAACGCGGTCCACGTGCGCGTCGAGGACTACGGCTACAGCGTGTCCAACGTCATCAAGGGCGACGCCATCACCGACGTGCTGCGCTACTTGCAGTACGACCCGGAGGAGATGATCGAGCGCGTCCGCAAGCAGGCCGAGCGCGCGCTCAACGCGGGCCGCATGAGCCTCGACCAGCTGCGCGCGTTCATGGCGCACTACGACCGCAGCTTGCGCGGCTACACGTACCTCAAGGGCGAGCCCGAATGAGCGCAGAGCGCGTCCTGATCGTGACGCCCACCTACAACGAGCGCGAGAACCTGGCGCGCTTCTTGGCGGGGGTGTTCGAGGTCTTGCCGCGCGCGCACGTGTTGGTGGTGGACGACGCGTCCCCGGACGGTACCGGGGATCTGGCCGAGGAGCTGGCCGCAGACGACGAGCGCGTTCAGGTGCTGCATCGGCCCGGCAAGCTGGGCCTGGGCACCGCATACCTGGATGGGTTCCGCTGGGGGCTCGCCGAGGGCTTCGACGTGTTCTTCGAGATGGACACGGACCTCAGCCACGATCCGCGCTACCTGCCGGACTTCCTGGACGCGCTGGCCGATGGCGCGGATCTCGTCATCGGCAGCCGGAACGTGCCCGGCGGAGGCGTCGAGGGCTGGGGCCTGGGGCGCCACGTGCTCAGCAAGGGCGGCAGCCTCTACAGCCGCACCTGGCTGGGTCTGCCAGTGCAGGACCTCACCAGCGGGTACAAGGCGTTCCGGCGCGCCGTGCTGGAGAAGCTCGCGCTCGAGAGCGTCTCGAGCAATGGGTACTCGTTCCAGATCGAGCTGACCTACCGCGCGGCGCTGGCTGGCTGCACCGTGCGCGAGGTGCCGATCATCTTCGTCGACCGGCGCGCCGGGCACAGCAAGATGTCGCGGCGCATCGTGGCCGAGGCGGTGCTCATGGTCCCCGCGCTGCGCCTCCGCGCGCTGCTTGGCAAGCTGTAGACGGGCCGCGTTCCAGCGAGCACGCGCGCCGACGCGTCGCCTGTGCGCTCGCCGCGGGGCCACGGACGGGCCGCGTCAGAGGCGCACGATGAGGCCCAGCGAGAGGTTCATGGACACGAACACGCTGTCATCGATCAGCCAGAAGCTCGGACAGAGTAGGTCCGCGGTGATCTCGACCCGCTCTCCCAGCGCGTAGGCCAGACCTGCGGACACGCGCAGCACGGGACCGTTGAACGGCAGGAACCCCACGGCGCCCTTGATGGGGATGCTCAGGTCGAGGCCTGGCGATAGGCGCAGGCGCTTCTCCACCACGAGCATCGGCAGGAGGTTGTGCTCGCGCTGCTCGCGTCCATTCAGGTTCGCGTAGCCAAGCTGCAGCGAGAGGATGATGTCACGCCGCAAGCGCGCGCCCAGGCTGAGCTCGATCAAGTGATTGTAGAAGCCATTTCCGTCAGCTCCGATGGCGCTGACGGAGTAGAGCGCCAACTGGAAGCGGCGTCCGGGGGCGTCCATGTCACGTGTCTCACGTGGAGAGAGCGGGCGGATGAAGGGCGCTCCCGTGACGGGCCCCAGGACCAACCCGGGTGTGGGGGCAGCCAGCTGGCTGGTGTGCGGTGACTGGGCTGCCGAGGGCTGGGCGCTGGCGGCCACGGCCCCGGTTGCCGCGCCACGATAGCGAGCGGCTCCAGCGGCGTCCCACACGGTCGGAGGTGGCACGGCCTGCCGCGTGAGCTGCTCCACCACGGGGTAGAGGTCCTCGGCGCCTGAGCTCCCCCGCGCGAAGAACGGGCCCGTTCCGTCGGCGCTGGCCACGGTGAGCTCGAAGATGTATCGGCCGCCGTCGGCCCACACGCGCGCGAACGCGGTTCGGTCCACGCCTGCGCTGAGCGTCACGCGCCATAGGTCGGCGGGCGCGGGGGGGTAGGTCATGCGGGCGTGCTGCGCTGCGCCGACGGTCGCCGCGGCGTCGATCACGGAGTAGCCCAGCGCGGTGAGCGTCTGCCGCATGACGTGTGTGACGTGCTGACCGACGCGGGGGTCGATCCCTCGCGTGGCCGCGTCGATGACCATGGCCGTGCGCGCCTCGCTTGCCGTCGCGGGGCTGGGGGGGGCGGGCAGCTGGGCCGGGTCGCCTCCGGGTATCGGGGCGCCTACGTCTGGGTTGCCCGGCGGGCCGTCAGGTGTGACGTCGGCGTCCCCCGGCGCTGGTCCCGGGGGCGGCGGGAGGTCGGCGCCGGGCGGGGGAGGGAGGTCCGCCCCAGGGCGCTGAGCGCGCGCGAGGCCTGGCACCAGCGCGAGCAGCAGGCACAAGACGGCACGCGCCAGTGACTGCCGAGTGGGGCAAACGGAGATCACGGGCACGAGCATAGCAAGGTCCGCGTCCCCCGACCGCCTGTTGCGGAGGGACGTCGCCTGCGTTCCGTGGCAGGTTGCGGACATGCGTTCCTCGTCGTCCGGCTCGATGGAGACCAGGGTCACGGCGCAGCCTTGTGCCTCCTCGCCGGGCCGTGGTCGCGGCGTCGCTCTCGCGCTGCTACTGCTGCTGGTGGGCGCCTGTGGCGCGCCCTCAGCGGGGGAAGCGGGAGGCGACGAGCCGGCCGGGGAGTCGGAGGGCGACTCCGAGGAGGGGCGCGAAGACACGGAGCAGGAGGGTCCACGCGCTGCGGCGGGAGCGGGCACGCTCGCGGCGGCGGCGCACGAGGTCCCGCAGCAGACGCCGGAACAGGCCTCGTGCGTGGCTGCGCTCGAGGACTCCACGCCGACCGCGCTGCGCGACCTGCTGAGCGATCTGGGCTACCGCGAGGCGTTGGCCGACGCCTGTGCCTCCCAGCGTGCGGTGCGCGAGGGCGACCCCGCTGCGTGCGATGCCCTCACCGCCACCGCGTTGCGGGCGGGCTGCCGGAGACGTCTCGCGGTGCGCCATGGCCGCCCCGACGATTGTCCCCCTTGGCTCGATCGGGGCCGCGACCCGACGTGCCTGGCGTGGGCGGCGCGCGCTCCTGCGCGCTGCGCGGCCGTGCCTGGGACGGACGCTCTGGTGTGCCGTGCCCCCTTCGAGCGCAACCCCGAGCTGTGCCGTGAGCTCGGCGTGGAGCAACTCGCGTGTGAGGCGGCCGTGGCGCGCGTGGGGCCGCTGCTCGAGCCACGCGACCCGCGCGCCCTGCCGCCCGTGGATGGTCGGCTCGTGGGTCACTTCATCGCGGACGGACCACGAGCGGCGACCCCGTCGACCGAGCTCCGCGTCGAGTTGGACCTCACCCACGGGCTCTACGTGGAGCGCCACGAGGGCGTCGCGACGCTGCAGCTGGCCCCTGCGCGCCGCACGCTCGCACACCACGAGAAGCTCCAGCTGAGCCCGTTCCTCGTGCGGCTGGGACCGCTCGAGGACGAGCCCCTACGGGACGTGGCGCTGGGCCCCGACGTGCTCCGGGTGGGCCTGCTCCCGCTCGTGGGCGGCCCTCCCGTGCGCGCGTCCACAGACGCCCCGACCCGTGGTCGCGAGACCCTCGAGGTGCCCGTGGACCCGGGACCCTCGGGTCGCGTAGGTGTGGTGCGCCTCGGTCCTCGGCGCGGAGGCGAGGTCGTCTTGGATGTCGACGTGCGGGTGCCCGCCGCGGGTGGCGCGTACCGCCTCACGGGAGTGCTGCGCACGTTCGTGCGCGACATCGACCCCCTCTAGCAGCCCGTTGAAGAACCCTCCCTTCCTCTCGCTTGCAGCCCGAGGCTCGATTGCCGCCCGCTTCGGTCGCAGAACCGTCGAGGTTCTGCTCCCTCACGTGCGACAATCGAGCCTCGGTTGCCGGCGCACTAGGAAGGGAGCGAAAACGGGCAGCTCGACAGAACCGGCGGCGACCGCCCCGACCTCGAGCCATGGAACAGCGGCCCGGAGATCGACCCGCCGCGCGCAGCGCGTCCGGCTCAGCGGACCCTGATGAGAGCATAGGGGAGTGCCATGGCTTCGCGAGACTGCTATGAGGCTTCCCATGCGTGTGGTGACAGCGGCGTCCCTGCTTGGCCTGGTGGTCTGGTCGAACGGCTGTGTCGTGGTTCCGGCCTACGAGCGTGAGCACCTCAGCCACCCCACGATGCAGCCGACTGCGGACGCGCTCCAGGCGCGCTCCGAGCGCAAGCTGCACCAGTCGCGTGAGGGCGCGAGCGGGGGTGACGCCGAGGCCGCAGGGGGCGGGTGTGGCTGCTCGAACTGACCCCCGCGCCGCTTACGCGCCCCTCGTGCTCCTCGGTCTCCTCGCCGCGCTCGCCTCGGGAGCGAGCGCGGACGATCAGCCCCGTGACCTGACCGATGCCGGAGCGACGGAGGCCGAGGCGGTGGCGCTGGCCGCGCTCGTCGACCCGCCGCGCTTCGTGCTCACCGAGGCGCGCCTGCGCATGACGTACTTCAACCAGCAGGGGCGCGGCTTTCAGTCGCAGGCAGACGCCGCCCCGGGGGTGCCTGGGCGCGAGCGCCTCGACGTCTACCAGCCCGTGTTCTCTTTCGGTATCGACCAGGGCGACGATGTCCACCATACGGTCGTGCTCCCCGTCGACATCGTCACCAGCGCCTCGGCCGACGCGCTGGACGTCATCTCCCGTGCGTCGCTGGTCAACGAGGCGGTCACGCTGGACGTCACGACGGACTGGGCGGCGACCGAGGACGACGGACTGAGCTTCCGTTACGGCCTGCACATCGAGGAGCCGTTCCGCTCGGGTTTTCTCGGCGCGGGCTACACGCGCTGGCTGGCGCAGCGCAACGCCACCATCTCGGTGAACGTCCAGGCGATCTTCGACTGGTTCGACCCGATCACGCCGCAAGGGTGGGACCTGGGCAGCACCACCCGCCAGACCATCACCACGAACGTGAGCGGCACGCAGGTGCTGTCGCCCACCACGCTGGGCGGCGTGAGCTACGGGCTCACGTATCAGACAGGTACGCTGGCGCAGACCTGGAACGTCGTGCCCGTCGCCTGCGCGGACCCGTCACTCTGTCCTCCGCGCGCTGCCGAGCTCTTCCCCGATTCCCGGCTGCGGCACGCGCTGAGCGTGTGGCTCGCGCAGCGCATCCCCGCCACGGGCACCACGTTGCGCGGGCACTACCGCTACTACCGTGACGACTTCGGGCTCGACGCGCACACAGGGCGCTTCGAGGTCTTTCAAGACGCGGGTCAGCACCTGCGTCTCCGCGCGCACTATCGCGCGCACTCCCAGAGCGCCGTGAGCTTCTGGACGACGGCGGTCTCGCCTGCTGCCGTGGACGCGTTCCAGCCACGCACCGCCGACTCCGACTTGGCGCGCTTCGTCGCGCACGAAGGGGGCCTCGGCGCGGTGTTCTTGTGGCCGTCGCGTCGTGACGTGCGCCAAGGACACTTCGAGCTCGAGCTGGGCTACCTCGTCTACGGGCGCAGCACGGGCATGCGCGTGCACGCGGGGACGCTGGGCTGGGCCTTCCGTCGATGAGCGCGCCTCCGTCGCTCACCCTCACCCCCATCGGCGTCGCCCGCACCCCCTTCGGAGAGCGCTTCGACGCGCCGCGGCAGCCCCGCGCCGCGCTGGGCTTCGAGGGGCGCATCGAGCTGTACTCCGGGCGCAACCTCGAGGACGCGGTGAGCGATCTCGAGGAGTGGACGCACATCTGGGTGCTGTTCTGGTTTCACCGCAACGCGTCTTGGCGCCCCAAGGTCACCCCGCCGCGCAGCCCCACCAAGCGCGGCGTGTTGTCGACGCGCGCCCCGCATCGACCGAACCCCCTGGGCCTGAGCGTGGTGCGGCTCGAGCGCGTGGAGGGGCTCACGGTGTTCGTCCGCGACATCGACCTACTGGACGAGACGCCGGTGCTCGACATCAAGCCCTACGTGCCATGGGCCGACGCCATCCCCGACGCGGGCAGCGGCTGGCTCGAGCCCCTGGGCTCGGACGGACGCCCGGTGGACCCGGGGCCAGCGTGGGAGGTCACCTTCAGCGAGGAGGCCGAAGCGCAGCTGAGCTTCCTCGAGGCTCGCGGGGTGATGATCCGCGTGCCGATCGTGGACCGCCTCTCCATCGGGCCGCAGCCGCACGCCTACCGCCGCATCCGCGCCATCGCGGGCAGCGACACGGCCTTCGTGTTGGCGTTCAAGACGTGGCGGCTGCGCTTCGAGCTCGACGGACGGGTCGTGCGCGTGTGCCGCCTGTGCTCGGGTTACCCACCCGCGCAGCGGGCGCTGGCGGACCCGGAGGGCAAGCTGGACGTTCACCGGGAGTACGCGTCGGTGTTCGGCGACCCCGCGCTCGAGTAGGTGGCCGCCACGCGCTCCACACAGAGCCCGACGTTCGCCCCGTCGCGCACCAGCCGCCCGCGCGCGACGGGGCGACCGGCGGCGTACAGCGTCAGGGGCGCGTCGGGGTCTACCGTCAGCGGGACGCGCTCGTCACGCAGCCAGCGCGCCAGCTCGTGCAGGGGCATGGTGACGCGCGCCGCGTCGATCCGGAACGGCACCTCCGCGGCCAGATCACCTGGCGCCTGCGGCTCGGCATCGAAGTGCTCGGCGCGCAGGATGCACTGGTCGGCGACACGCGCGCTCGTGTCGATGCGCAGCAGGGCGTCGTCCGCGTCCCACACCACGCGCGCGATGGGACCCCCCAATGCGTCGCAGCACAGCGCGGCGGTACGCCATGCGCCGCTGTCGGCCCACAGCTCCGCCGGGATGAGGAGATCGCCCGGTTGAAGCGCGTGCAGCGCCTCGCCAGGCAGCGCGCCGCCCGCGATGGTGATGGACAGCTCGCAGGGTTCGTCGCGTGCCCAGCTGGGGAGCGCACCTCGGGTCAGCGCGGCAGCGAGTGCCTCGGTGGGGAGGGGCAGTGCGTCGAGGGCCACGCTCACGTGCGCCCCATGCGCCCGACCGTGCAGCTGGACGCGCACGGCGCAGGCCACGCGAGTCGGCAGAGCCATGTCTTCGGCGCGAGTGATGTTTGCGATGGCGAGGGCGTCCTGGGGGACCACGGCGAGGACGCTGGCAGCGAGGTACAGCAGCACACCCTCGCGCGTTCGATCCAGAGGCTGCACCAGCGCCAGCTCGCTGGCGTCTGCAGTGCCCCCGAGAGCGAGGTCCACCAGCGCTCGCGACAGGGGACCCTCCAGCTCGAGCCAGGCGCACGGGGTCTGCTTGTCGCGGGCGACCAACGTCACCACGTAGCCGTGGGCGTGCGAGGTCCCGGCGTCGAGGGGCGTGGCGCCCCGCAGCTGCACCTCGGTGCGCGCCGCGCACAGCGCGCTCAGGCGCTGGGCCACTGCGGGGACAGCGCCGACGTCCCAGCCCGGCAGGCACGCGCCCAGGCGCACGCGCGCCGCGCCCGACCAGGTTGGCGCCCAGGCCTGCGCCAGCAGCGCTCCTCCCGAACCGACATGTGTGCTCGTGTCGGATGTCACGGGTCTCGTATGACACGCGGGGAGCGTGCGGTCCCGCCGATTTGCACCGCCCTTCGCGCTGCTCCACGGTCGTCCCCATGAGCGATGTCACCGCGACGCGCCTCGAGCGCTGGGCCCAGGGCTTGCTGGCCTACAGCCTGTTCGTCGTGCTCTGGGGTGCCTACGTGCGCGCGAGCTTCAGCGGGGACGGCTGCGGTGATCACTGGCCGCTGTGCCACGGCGTGGTGCTGCCGAACGAACCCAGCACCAAGACGCTGATCGAGCTGACCCACCGCGTGACGTCGGGGCTCGCGCTGGTGGGGGCGATGCTGCTCCCGTGGCTGGCCAAGCGCCACGCCCCGCCCGGGACGCCTGTGCAGCGGGCGACGCGGTTGGTGCTCTTGTTCATGGTCACCGAGGCCCTGGTAGGTGGCGCCATCGTCCTGCTGCGCAAGGTGGCCAACGACCTGAGCGTCGCGCGCGGGTACTGGATGGCGGCGCACCTGGTGAACACCTTCCTGCTGCTCGCCGCGCTGGTGGCGTCGGTGTACTTCGCGCGCCCCGAGCGCGCCGTCCCGCGCACAGAGGGGCGGGTCGCGTCGCGCTGGCCGTTCGCCCTGGGGCTGCTGTTGATGCTGCTCACGGGCACCACCGGCGCCGTGACCGCCCTCGGCGACACACTGTTTCCGGCCGAGAGCTTCCAGGCGTCGTTCGCACAGGAGTTCCAGCCCGGCGCGCACCCCTTCCTGCGTCTGCGCGTGTTCCACCCCATCGCTGCGCTGCTCACCGCGGGTTGGCTCGCGTACGTGGCCGGCACGCGGCTGGAGGACCTGGGGCAGCGCGGCGCGGCTCGCACGGTGCTCGCTCTGGCCTTGCTGCAAGTCGGGCTCGGCTTCGTGAACATGCTGCTGCTGGCTCCCGTGTGGATGCAGCTCGTGCACCTGGCGGTGGCGGACGCGCTCTTCATGGCCTTCGTGTGGCTGGCCCTCGCCGCGCGGGGAGCAAGCTGAACGCGGCCCGGCTGCGCATGACCGCATGTCGGCGTCCGCCCCGAGTGCTTCGGCGAGCCGAAGAAGTCCTTCGTGCACGAGGGAGCGAGGGTGATCCGGTGGGACGCGCTCACGGGGCACGCTCGACCGCGACCTCCCGGCGAGCCAGCTCGCGCTCGATGGCGCGCACCAGCCGCGCGCTGCCCGCGCCTTGCTCTCCATGCAGGGTGGCGACCACGCCCTCCGGACACTCGTCGAGCGTCACCTCGAGCGGCTCGCCCTCGGCGGTGTCCAGCACCAGACGCACCTGCCCGCGTGTCCGCGTCCCGCCCACGTGCATGCTGCGCAGCAGCTCCGCCGCCAAGCGCGAGAGATCGTCCGGTGCGGGTGCGGGTGACATCGCGCGGGCTTGGCTCAGCGGCGCGAAGACGCAGCTCGGTAGTGGCCGGAAGGGCACGCCCTCGGACGCCCCCTGCGTTGCGCTGCCAGCGGCCTCACGGTCGGCGTGCTCGGCCGCTCGGGCCGCGGGCAATGGCGGCGAGTCGTCGTGCGCTGAGGACGACGCGTGTTGGGCCACGCGCGCGTGCCGCGGCTGGGTCAGGAGGGCCGCGAACAGGGGGCTGTCGCTCTCGGGCAGCGGGCTACGGGACGCGCCTGCGCGTGTGGCCGGTCGCTGCGAAAGAAGGCGGCTGGCGAACGTCCCAGCGCGTGGCGTAGGCGCGCGGGGGGCGTGCGCTTGCGCGGGGCGGTCAGGGAGCGCGGCGGCGCGGGGCGGAGCGGGTGGTGAGGTCACGGTCGCGTTGTCGGCGCGGGCCCGCCGCAGTTGCTGCAAGACGCGCGCGGTCGGAGAAATGTCCCATCGACCCATTCGGCGATAATTGCACGCTCACGCATGACACCGCTCCCGCCTCGGGGGGAGTCTGGTATGGTCGCCCCGTGAGCTCGGACAAGTACATCGGTGAGCAGATCGCGGGTCAGTTCCACATCCGCCAGCGCATCGGCGCGGGCGGCATGGGCTCGGTGTACAAGGCCGAGCAGCCGGACATGAACCGTCATGTGGCGGTGAAGATCCTCCACCCGCGGTATCTTTCCCGGCCAGACCTCGTGTCGCGCTTTCGCCGCGAGGCGCGCGCGATGAGCCACCTCTCGCACCCCAACACGGCGCGTGTGTTCCTGTACGGGCAGCTCGACGACGGCGCGTGCTACTTCGTCATGGAGTACCTCGAGGGGCGCAACCTGGCACAGACGGTGCGCGCCGAGGGTCCGATGGAGCCCATGCGCGCCATCCACATCATGCGCCAGGTGTGCGCGGCGCTGGACGAGGCGCACCGCGCGGGCATCATCCACCGCGACCTCAAGCCCGAGAACATCTTCCTCACCACGCAGGGTGGCATCCCGGACTTCCCCAAGGTGCTGGACTTCGGCTTGGCGAAGGTGACCGAGAAGCAGATGCGACCGGGCTCGATGATCCTCACGCGCGAGGGCATGGTCTTCGGCACGCCCGAGTTCATGAGCCCCGAGCAGGCGCAGGGGAAGACCCTCGAGCCCAACTCCGACGTCTACTCGCTCGGCATCATCCTGTACGAGCTGCTCACCGGGAAGCTGCCGTTCGACGCGAAGCAGCCCCTCGAGTTCATCCAGCTGCACGTGAACGCGCGCCCCATCCCGCTCACCGAGCGCGTGCCCGGCATGACCTTCCCGCCGGGGCTCGAGGCGGTGGTCATGAAGACCATGGAGAAGCGCCCCGAGGACCGCTACAGCACGGCCCAGGAGTTCGCCGACGCGCTCGACCGCGTGGCCAACCCGCAGTCCTCCAACCCGGACGTCGTGCCGCACGGCGAGGCCTGGTCGTCGGGGGCGGGCATCATGCCGCACGCTGGGGAGGTGCCGCAGCCGCCCGCCAACCACGTGCCGTGGGTGGTGCTGGGGGTGGGCATCACGCTCGCGTTGCTCGGCGTGGCAGCGCTCGTGTTCACCGCGCTTCGGTAGCGGGCGAGGAGGCCGCTTCGGCGTTCAGTGACTCCGTGTCGGTCGCCGCTGCGGAGGGCGGATGCAGGCGCAGGACGACGGCTCCGTCCAAGATGGCTCGCTCGCGCGGGTCACGCAGCGCCATGCCCTCGCCCAGCTCGAGGAAGCCACGCGCCGCCAGCTCCCCCAGCCCCGCAGGCCGCAGCAGGTGCCCATCGGTCATGGGGCGCGCGACGATGCGCTCCGGCCGGCCTTCGCTCGCGTAGGGCGCGGGGTCGCTCGCGCGCAAGACACCCGTCTGCACGTCCACGTCCAGCAGCGTCAGCCAGTGTCCGCCCACGCGGCTGTAGCGACCAGCGCGCGCCTCCTCGTACCAGCCTACGTGCAGCAGCACCACGCCATCGCGCGTGAGCCCCTCGGCCAGCAGCGGGAGCCCAGGACGCAGCACACCGAACGACAGCCGCGTGGGGTGGTCGCGCACGCCCGCATAGGCCAGCGTCTCCACTTCGTAGCCCGCCGCGTGCACCCAACGCTCCAGCCCGCGCACCAGGTCGAACGGCAGCGTGCCACGGCGCGGGTGGGTCTTCAGGAAGCGCTTGAACGCGAGGTGCCGCGGCATCTGCTCGAGGCCACGATCGGAGATCAGCGCTGGGAAGCCACGCGCGGAGAGCCACACCAGCGCGTTGGTCGTGGCCACGGGACCGCAGTACGAGCTGCCTCCGTGCGGCAAGCCGAACGCGCTCGCGCTCTGAGTGAGGTCGGGCGTGTCGCCGCAGCGCGGGCACGGCCGGTCGGGGTGGACGACCCCGTCGGAGGGGGCCCTTTCCTGGGGAGGCGGGACAAGACGCGATGAGCTCACAGCGTCTTGGCCACTTGGCGAGCCTGAAGGAACCGTCGGTCGCGTCACGGTTCGTGTTTCCCCGACGTCTCTGACCGACACCACGGGCGCGTCCCCACGCACTGGCGCTCCAGTGGTGAAGCCGAGACCAGCGACGACGAGCGCGAGGGCGCCTGTCGCGAGCACGCGGAGGGACATGCCTCCATGGAAGCAGAACTCGGATTCCTTGTCAGCTTCGCGGCGCGCGTTCTGCGACTCGGACTCGGTCGGGTGATAGCGAGACCTCGACGACGTCGACCACGACACCATCGTCGTCCCCAACGTCGATCGGGAGGCCGTCCAGGGTCCTCTTCAACGCACACGAGAGCCGACAACCGAACCGCGACCGACACGCGGTCGTCGCTCGTCGTCACGTGATACTCCCCCGGCACGTCGGACTCGTCCGTCCTGGTGATGGTCACCATGTGCGGCGAAGGGAGGCCCCCCGGCTCAGGTTCGGGCGCCGGCGCGTGCGTCGAGACCTCCACGCCGCACGACCATGAAGGCCGTCAGCCGACCGGCGTGCGCATCGTGACGAGCTCCTCCGCGGCGGTCGGGTGGATGCCAATGGTCGCGTCCAGCTGGGCCTTGGTCGCGCCGCAGCGCAGCGCGACGGCGAAGCCTTGGACGATCTCGCCTGCGTCCGGAGCGACGACGTGGCACCCGAGCACGCGGTCCGTCGAGCGCTGGACGACGAGCTTCATGAGCGCGCGGTCGGAGCTGCCTGCGAGGATGGCCTTCATCGGGCGGAAACTGGAGCGGAACACGAGCACGTCGTCGCCGTGTTCGGCGCGGGCCTGGGTCTCGGTCAGCCCTACCGCCGCGACGGGCGGCTGCGTGAACACTGCGGTGGGAACCAGGTGGTAGTCGGGGCGGACTTGCTGCCCTCCGAACAACGACTTGGCGATGGCGGTGCCCTCGGCCAGCGCGACGGGCGTGAGCTGGTGCCGGTCGATGACGTCGCCCACGGCGAGGATGGAGGGCACGTGGGTGCGGAGGTCCTCGTCCACGACGATCTCGCCCCGCTCCCCCACCACGACGCCGACGTTCTCGAGGCCGAGGTCGTGCGTGTTGGGGGTGCGTCCGGTCGCGAACAGCACGAGGTCCACCGAGAGCTGCGAACCGTCGCCCAGCGAAACGCGGAGCCCATCCGACGCGCGCTCCACGCACTCCACCTGAACGCCCAGGCGAACGTCGATGCCGCGGGCGCGCAGCTGCGCCTCGACGTGCGCGCGGACGTCGTCGTCGAAGGGGGTGAGCACGTGCGGGCCGCGGTGCACGAGCGTCACGTCCACACCCAGCCCGCGGAAGATGGACGCGAACTCGAGGCCGATGTAGCCCCCGCCCACCACCAGGGCGCGCCCCGGAAGCGTCGGCATCGTGAACACCTCCTCGGAGGTGAGGCCCAGCTCAGCGCCCGGGATGTTCGGCCTGGTCGGCCGTCCCCCAGTCGCAATCAGGATGGTCTCGGCGGTGTAGCGCTCGCCCCCGACCTCCACCGTGTGTGCGTCGACGATGCGCCCGCGGCCGCGGTGGATGGTCGCGCCCGGCCCTGTCAGCAGCGACTCGTAGATGCCGTTGAGCCGCGCGATCTCGGCGTCCTTGTTGCGTACCAGCGTCGGCCAGTCGAACGACAGCGTGGGCACGGTGTAGCCGAAGCCCGAGGCGTCGCGAAACGCGGCGCCGAACTCGCTGGCGTAGACGAAGAGCTTTTTCGGGACGCAGCCCACGTTGACACACGTCCCGCCCATGTACTGCTCCTCGCATACGCCGACGCGGGCGCCCATCGCCGCCGACAAGCGCGCGGCGCGCACCCCGCCCGAGCCTGCACCGATGACGTAGAGATCGAAGTCGTACATGGACATGGTCAGCGCAGTCGGCGCAGTGCCTCTTCCGTTTCAGATGCTGCCCGTGGAGCACCCACGCGAGCGTTTGGTGACGACCACGAGCGCGATGACAGGGGCGGCGTCAAAACGCGCAGTAGTCGATGAGCCACTCTTCGGAGTCGTGGTCGAGCACGCGCTCGTGCAGGAGGCTCAGCGCGCCGGCTGACGGTACGGCCACGTACACCTCGCGCTGCCCATCGGCGACCAGCATCACGAAGCGGCGGTCGAAGTCCGAGCGGGCGAGCAGGCCGTTCACGGCGCCCACCAGGCCGCGCACGCTGACGGTCTCCACCAGCTCGAACGAGCGCAGGTCGATGTCGTTCTCGCCCAGCTCTTCGTCGTAGTCGTCGGTGACGGCGCTCAGGTGCTCTCCACAGCGCAGCACGAGCGGGCCCTCCTCACCGCCGCCGATGCGCTCTAGGTGGATGGTGTCCACCTCCGGCACCAGCTGGTTCAGTCGCTCGACGACGCCGTGGGCGTCCACCAGGTCGTCGTTCTTGTGCAGGAGGAAGCGGTCGGCGCGTACGCGCCGCGCGGCAGCGTCGTCATCGCCAGCGGCTTCGTAATAGCGCACGAGCAGATCGATGCGGCTCGTCTCGAGGTCTTGCGGCCCCTGCTTGAGCACCTCGGCCAGCACCATCATCAGGGGAGCCGTCAGCTCGTGAACCAAGCCCGCGTGCTTCAACAGCTCGACGTACGCCTCGTCCACCCCGTCAGGGGCGGTCACGTGCGTCCCCAGGTCGGAACTGGGGGTCTCCGCCGGAGTGGACATATCCTATCGTTTTACACCGTGTTTCCACCGGATTACCACAAAAAGCTTCCCCGCGCGGTGCCCTCACCCATCGCACAAGGGTCGCTGCAGCGTGCTCGTGTCCGGTCGGAGGCGGATGGGGAGGGCCACGTCGACGAAATCGCCCTCGGTGGGGGCCGGGAACACCACCCCGCGGACCACGCTCAGGACACACGTGCGGAGGGTGGGGTCACCCAGCTCGTCGGTCGCAGCGCACGCCTCCGTGACACGACCCTGTGGGCCGATGCGCGTGAGCACTCGGATGCGTCCCCCGCGAGCGGCGTCGCCACGCGCGAACTCGAAGCAGCGCATGGCTCCCTCGCTCATGCTGTCCAGGCGTGCGCGGATGGCGTCTGCGCCGAGGGTGCCGAGGCGCTGGTCGGCCGGTGGAGGCGGGAGCGCACCCGCAGCACAGAGACCGTGTGTGCTCGGGTCCGCGGCCGGAGGCGAGGGCAGCCGCACCCCCGCCTCGAGCGCGACGGCCAGCACCACGGTCGCGCTCCCGGGGACCTGGCCGAGCGCCAGGCGCAGCGTGCTGAGGGGCACGCGCCCCTCGGCCGTGACCACCACCGCCGCCGCCCCTTCGGCCACGACGGGAAGATGCTCATGCAGCCGGTCGACGGGGAAGGGTCCCGCGTGTCGAGGGGCGACGCCCGTGTCGGTGCGGCGCAGGTGGGCCCCCTCCCGCGCGAGCACCACCACCGCCAAGTGACCCGCAGCGGGTGGCGGTGTGGTGTTGAGTCCCACCAGGGCCAGGCCGCTGCTCGCGCCGTGTTGTGCCCAGCGCGTCAGGACGACCGCAGTCTCCCGTGGATCGTCCAGCCGGCTCCCGAGCTCGGCGGGCGCATCTGGGATGGGGTGTACCGCGCTCGCCAAGTCCGCCTCCAAGACGAACGGCGCGAGCTCCCCGCCGCGCAACAGGCAGCCGGCCGCGCTCTCGCTCTGGGCCAGCCCGTCCAGGGCGCGCACGGCGGCGACGAGGTCTGCGAAGGTGGCGGCCGCGCTCAACTGGCGTGGGCTGGGCTCGGGCGTCTCGGTGGGCGCGTCATGGTCGTCGGTGCGCGGGCGCTCGGCGCGGTCCGCCGTGGTCTCTCGGGGCGTCGTCTCGGGCGGAGACCCACCGCCGGCACAGCCTGTCGCCAGCAGCGCCGCACAGCAGAGCGCCAACCGCGGGCGCAGCGTCTCGGATGGGCCGCCGCGAGATGCACCTGCTCCGTAGGAAGAGCGCGTCTCCACTGGCCTCACGCCGGTTGCGCCTGTTCTGGAAGCGCGATGGCTGCCTCGCGCAGGAGCGCGCTCCACAGCCGCTCGCGGCCCTCGCCCGTCTCCGAGCTATACCCGAACACGCGCGCGGGCGCGGCGCTCTGCACGGCCTTGAGCGCCAGCTTGCGTTGGCTGGCGGGGAGCTTGTCGAGCTTGGTGGCCACCAGCACGGCCCGCACACCGACGTGGTCCAGGAATTCGAGCAGCTGCGCGTCCTCCTCTTCGACACCGCGGCGCACGTCCACGATGATCACCACGGCGCGCAGCCCGGGCCGCTGACTGAGGAAGTCCTCGATGAGCACGCCCCAGCTGCGCTTCTCGCCCTTGCTCCGTTTGGCGAAGCCGTAGCCGGGGAGGTCCACCAGATCGAATTCGGCTCCGCCACCGAGGGACAGCCGAAAGATGTTGATGGCGCGCGTGCAGCCCGGGGTGCCGCTGGTGCGCACGAGCTTCTTCCGCTCGACCAGGCTGTTGATCAGGCTCGACTTGCCCACGTTCGAGCGCCCTGCGAACGCGATCTCGGCGAACGCGGGGGCAGGGAGCTGCGCGTAGCTCGTGGCGCCTGCTACGAATCGAGCGTCGAGGATCTGCACCCCGACGTTGTAGCGACATCGGGCCTCGCGCGCCACGCGGGGCCCTGCGGCGTCAGGGCACCGAGCGGGTGAGATCCCGGATGCGCGTCGGCGTGGTGATCGCGGCCGGGCCCGTGGGATCGATCAGGCCGACGGGGTTGTCGCCCCAGCAGTACACGTCCCGCAGCGCGTCGAAGCCGCAGATGGTCCCCGAGCTCCCGCTGGTCTCCGCCAACTCGACGATGGCGCTGCTCCCGACGACCGGCGCGAAGCGCGCCAGCGGGTTCGCGCCGTCGTTCGTGCCCAGGCGGTTCAACGTGTTGCTGCCGCGGCACTGGACGCTCGCCGCGTTGCGGGCGCACAGCAGCTCGAAGCCCGCGTAGAGCTCGAGCGGGTTGCTCACGCCCAGCACACGCACGGGGGTGCTGAAGCCGGTGCTCACGGGCGACGCGATCTCCCCCTGGCTGTTGCCGCCCCAGCAGTAGATGGAGCCACCGAACGACGAGCGCCGCACGCACGCGAAGCTCGACCCCATCACCAGCTCTGCGACGTCCGTCCATCCGGAGGTCCCCGTCACGGGGGTGGCGACGACGCTCGAGAGCATGGGCATGCTGCCCCAGCAGTACACGCCCGCGCTCTCCGTGACTGCGCAAGACGCGAAGGCGGAGGTCGCGACGGCGACGACGTTCGTGAGGGGCGTCATCGGCGCGGTCTCGACCTCCACCGGCACGTCCGAACCACCCGTCACGGCAGTGCTGCCGAGCTGCCCCACCATGTCACTGCCCCAACAGTACACCCGCGCGTCCGTGCCGAGCGTGCAGGTGTGGGTGGCGCCCGCCGAGATGGCGACGGCGGGCGAGATGACGCCCACGGGCGACGGGAACGCCGAGTCCGGCCCGACGTAGCCGAGCTGCGAGTCCGTGTTCCTTCCCCAGCACGAGGGCGTCCCGTTCAGGTCGAGGCCGCAGCTGTGGGTGTCCCCCACCGCGATGGTGTGAAAGCCCAGCGCGTCGAAGCCTATCGGGGGCGCCGCCGGGGGCGACACGGGTGGCGTCAGCCCCGGGTAGCCGAGGCGGTTGCTGTCGTTGTTGCCCCAGCACACCAGGGCGCCGTTCTCACGCTGGAGGCACGCGAAGTCGCCCGAGACCGACAGCGCGAGCCCCCTGTCGCAGAAGCCCAGGGCGCAGCTCCCGCCGGCGCCGCAGGTCACGCCGCAGCCGCCGCAGTTTGCGATGTCGGCGCCCGTGAACGTCTCGCACCCCGGCGTCGCGTCGCAGTCTGCGGTGCCCGGATTGCACGTCAACGTGCACGCCGAGTTCACGCACGCGCCGAAGCCGCTGGGGCCGTCCGGACAGAAGTTGCCGCACGCGCCACAGTGGTCGCGGTCGCTGCGCGTGTCGGTCTCGCAACCGGTCATGGGGTCGCCGTCGCAGCTGCCGCTGCCTGCGGGGCACAGCAGGCGGCACACCCCCAGCTCGCACACCGGGGGCTCGCCCCCCGCGCCGAAGTCGCACGTGGTGCCACCCATGCCCGCGCAGCCACCGCAGTGCGTCAGGTCGCGCGTGATGTCGGTCTCGCAGCCATCGCCGGGGTTCATGTTGCAGTCCTGGAAGCCGGGCAGGCACATGTCCTGACAGACCCCGCCGCTGCAGAACGCGCCCTGGGCGTTCTGGCGCGCCAGGCACGGCTGGTTGCACCCACCACAGTGCTGCATGTCGAAGCCATCGATCTGTCGTTCGCAGCCGTCCACCGGGTTGTTGTTGCAGTCGCCCCAGCCCATCTCACACGGCCGCTCGCACACGCCCTGGAAGCACGAGCCTGCGAGGTAGTGCCGCCCGGTGTCCGCTCCACACGAGCGGAAGCAGCCACCGCAGTGGTCCTGCGACACGTTGAGGTCTTCCTCGCACCCGTCGTTCGGCATGCCGTTGCAGTCCGCGTGGTTGGCCGCGCAGAAGGTCACCTGGCAAGTGCCGCCGATGCAGCGCGTCTGCCCGTTGGACGTGAAGCCGCACAGCTGGCCGCCCATGAAGTTGCAGCCGCCGCAGTGTTCGTCCGACGAGCTCGTGTTCGTCTCGCACCCGTTCGCGGGGTCGCCGTCGCAGTCCGCGCGTCCTGGCTGACACTGCGTGATCTGGCAGTTTCCGGCGTTGCAGGTCGCGTTCTGCACGCTCGGGCCCATGCAGTTGCGGCCGCACTGACCGCAGTTGAACGCGTCCATCGCCACCTCGCAGCCGTTCCCCGCCGAGTTGTCGCAGTCCAGGCGGTCGGGCGGGCACTGCTCGACGCGGCACTCGCCGAAGAAGCAGCGTTGGCTCACCGCGTTGGTGACGGGGCACATGTTCGACGCCGGCGCCTCGTCCACCGTCCCGTCGCAGTCCTCGTCCAGGTTGTTGCACTGCTCGGTGGCGTTCGGGAAGCGCCCGGCCCGCCCATCGTCGCAGTCCCCGCCCTGCGCGATGAAGCCGGGCATCGGGCGACACGACAGGATGGAACCCGACACGATGCTGCCGTAGCCGTCCCCGTCGAGGTCGCGGAACCACTGCCGCGAGTCCGCGTCCTCGTCCACGCGGTCGTCGCAGTCGTTGTCACGTCCGTCGCATGACTCGGGCGCGCCGCCCCCCGTGCTGGGGTCTTCGTCGTCGCAGTCCGAGCCGAAGATCGGGCAGGCGATGTCGACCGCGCCGTCCCCGTCGTCGTCCTCGAAGTCGTTCACGCCGATCTGGAAGTCGGCGAGCCCGTTGCAGTCGTTGTCGATGCCGTCGCACAGCTCCGCGGCGGCGGGGTTGATCGCTGGCGCCGCGTCGTTGCAGTCCGTGCCTCGGAGCGACGCGTCGGGCTGCACGAAGCACGACGAGATGGGCGTGGCGTCGCGGTCGCCGAAGCCGTCACCGTCCAGATCGGGGTACCAGTCGGCGGCATCCATCGTCTCGTCGATGCCGAGGTCGCAGTCGTTGTTCACGCCATCGCACAGCTCGGGTGCCCCGGGGAAGATGGATGGATCGCCGTCGTCGCAGTCGCCCCCCTGGGTCGAGAAGCCCGCCACGCCGCCACACGAGTTCATCGGGATGCTCCCGCCGATGCCATCGTAGTCCGCGTCGACGAAGCCGCTCAGCGCGACCGTCTCGTCGACCATCCCGTCGCAGTCGTTGTCCAGCCGGTCGCAGGCCTCCGTGGAGCCCGGCCGGATCTCGGGGCGCACGTCGTTGCAGTCGGTGCCGCAGTTCATCCCGCCAGCCGCGAGGGGGTTGCAGCAGCGCGCGTCGGCGAACGTGTCGTTGTCGCGATCGATGCGCCCGAAGGTGCTCTCGTCGCAGTCCTCGTCGTGGTGGTCCTCATCGCAGACCTCGAGGTTCGACGGGAAGCGGTTGATGTCGTCGTCGTCGCAGTCGTCGCCGAGCGGGGTGCCTTGGCCATCAAGACACGATGCGTCGCGGTGGCCGTCCCCATCGACGTCGGGTGCGTCGCTCTGGCAGGCGCGCGCGTCCTCGGAGCAGCGGTCCACGGTGCACGCGATGCCGTCGTCGCACGCGACGGGCGTGCCCGCCACGCATTGCTGGTCGACGCAGGTCTCCGCGCCGTTGCAGAAGAGCCCATCGTCGCACTCGCTCGACTGGGTACATGCGGTGGCCATGTCCGGGGCGACGTTCGCGTCCGAGCCCAGGTCCATGCCTCCGGGGTCGCTCGAGCCACCGCATCCCAGCCACACCAGCGAAAGGAAGAAGGCCACTGAGGGCCCGCCGGCCCGCTTCAACACGTCCACGTCCACACTCGGCCTTTCTCCGGGCGATTCAGGCCCGTTCGAGATACATTCCGGTGGTATCCTTCCGTTGTCAACACATGGCACAGCAGGCCCCGGACATCCCAGACCCGCTCGTGGGCACCCTCGTCAGCGAGCGCTACCGCATCCTCCGCAAGCTCGGCGAGGGTGGCATGGGGCGCGTCTACGAGGCGCAGCACGAGTTGATCGGCAAGCGCGTGGCGCTCAAGTGCCTGAACGCGGAATTCGCCACGCATCCCATCGTCGTGGAGCGTTTCAAGCGCGAAGCGCGGGCGGCCACGGCCGTCGGCAACGAGCACATCGTGGACGTGACGGACCTCGGTGACCTGCCGGATGGCTCCCCCTTCATCGTGATGGAGCACCTGAGCGGGCGTGAGCTGGCCGACGTCATCGAAGAGGGCCCGCTCACCCTCGGGCGCGCCGTGCGCATCATGGAGCAGGTCTGCGACGCGCTGGCAGCGGCCCACCCCAAGGGCATCGTCCACCGCGACCTCAAGCCGGAGAACATCTTCCTGGTGCAGCGGTCTGGCAACGAGGACTTCGTGAAGGTGCTCGACTTCGGCATCTCGAAGATGAAGGAGCCCGAGGAGACGTCCCCCAGCCTCACGCGCACAGGCATGGCGATGGGTACGCCCCAGTACATGTCGCCCGAGCAGGCGCAGGGCATGACCTCGACCGACCACCGCACGGACGTCTACGCGCTCGGGGTCATCCTCTATCGCATGCTGACGGGCGAGGTGCCGTTCTCGGCCGAGACCTTCCCCATGCTCATCGTCCAGATCGTGACGACCGACGCGCCCTCCGTGCTCGTGCTGCGGCCAGACCTGCCGACCGAGGTGGACGCTATCATCCGGCGCGCGCTCGCCCGGGACGTGCGCGAGCGCTATCAGTCGGTGGGCGAGCTCGCGCGGGCGCTCGCGCCCTTTCGCGACGTCGAGGACGCACCGCGCAAAGTGGTCGTCGTGCCCAAGACCCGCTTGTCGCTCGATGGCACTCTGCCCGGCAAGCGGACGCCGAAGCTGGGTCAGATCGAGCCTCGCCCTTCGAGTCTTCCGACACAAGCAGGCAAGCCGACGCCTGCGTCGCGGCGTGCCGAGGTACCCTCGGCGACGCCCACGCGGTCGTCGACCCCGTCTGGGTCGGCGGTACCCGGTGCGGTCGACAGCGACACGCCCGGCATGGCGCCTGGGGGGGCAGCACCTGCGTGGCGCCGGCCGGTCATGGCGTTGGTGGCCCTCCTGGTGGCCGGGGGTGCGGTGTTCGCGTTCACGCGAGGTGGCGACCCGGACACGGACGCGCCGTCGGATGCCGTGGTCCCCGTGACGGTGCCGCCAACACCCGGCGAGGGCGAGGAGGCTGACCCCGTACCGCCCGTCGCCGAGGCGACCCCCCCGCCTGCCGAGAGCCCAGCCGAGGTGCGCGTGCGCGTGACTGTCCTGCCGGCCGGGGCGAGGATCTTCCTGGACGACCGTGAGTTCCCCAACCCCCTCGACAGCCCCCGCCCGCGCTCCCTCGAGCCCGTGCGTGTGCGCATGGAGCTCGACGGCTACGAGACCCAGGAGCGCATGATCGTGTTCGACTCGGACGCGCGCATCGAGATCACGCTGCAGCCCACCACCGCCCGGCCGCGCGCTGGCTCAGGAGGTCGGACGGGCAGCGCGATGAGCGCGGACACGAACGAGGGCGCGATGACCGTTGCGACCCCAACCCGAATGGATGGCTTCCGTGAGAGCTTCGACTGAGAACCCGAAGAGCGCCCCGCGCACTGTCCGTGGTGCTGGGCGTGGGCTGGTGGTGTTCACGCTGGTCCTGACGTGCGCTCCCGTCTGGGGGCGGGCCCAGGACAACCTCCCGGACACCGGCGAACCCACGCCAGGGATCGACGGCGGCGCGCCCGTCCCCGACGAGACGCCCACCCCGGACCCGAGCAGCGAGGCCCGCGAGCGCTTCACGCAGGGGCTCTCGCTGGCGCGCGCGGGGAACTGCGAGGGGGCCATCTCCGAGTTCCAGGCCAGCTACGCCTTGGTCCCACGCCCCAACACGCTCTACAACATCGCGCAGTGCCAGGAGCAGCTCAACCGCTACGACCTGGCCATCCGCTTCTACGAAGAGTACCTCGCCAGCGCCCCTGCAGACGCCGAGGACCGCCCGACCGTCGAGGCCAGCATGCGCGCGCTTCGCAACCTGCTCGGCGTCATCGTGGTGTCCAGCAACGTCCCCGCCGAGGTGTGGGTGGGCGGTCGCGTCGTGGGTATGGCGCCAGGTGAAGTGCCCATCCCAGGGGGGCGCCATCGCGTCGAGATCCGCGCGGACGGCTACATCCCCGTGCTGCGTGAGGTGGAGGTGGCGGCGCGCCAGCGCGTCGAGCTCACCGTCGCGCTCGAGCAGCCCCAGCAGACGACGATCGAGCAGACGACGATCGAGCAGACGGTCATCGAAGACCGGGGCATCCCACCGACGCTCTTCTACGCGGGGGTCGGGGTGACGGCCGCGAGCGCGCTGGTGGGTGTCGGCTTCGGCATCCGAGCGCTGCGCCTGCGCGGCGACCAGCGCGCGGTGGACCCGCTGGCCTTCGACGAGATGGTGCGGATTCGCGACGATGTGAAGCGCACGGCGCGCATCGCCGACGTGTTCTTCCTGACGGCCGGGGTCTTCGCGGTTGGCACCTTGGTGGTGTACTTCCTGACGGACTTCTCGTCCGAGGAAGCACGCGAAGCGTCGGCTCAGGCGCGCCTGCGCGTGCGCCCGAGCCTGGGTCTCGGTGGCGGCGGCTTGTCGCTCGAGGGGAGCTTCTGATGCGGCGCATCTCGACCTTCTCGTCCATCGTGGTGCTCGCCTGGCTGCCCGTGCTCGGGTGTTCTTTCGTTGCCGTGGAGGACATCGACCCGGACATGACGAGCGACCCGGCAGACTGTGTGGCGCTCAACGATGAACCGTCGCTCGCCACCGGCGACCCCTGCCTGCGCTGGCAGCTGGTGGATGGCTTCTGCCGCATCGGGACGCGGGACACCGATGGGGATGGCGCGAAGGACGCCGAGTGCGCCGCGGCCGACGAGGTCGTGGATTGCGACGAGGAGGACCCGACGCGCGCGCCGCAGCTCGCGGAGCTGTGCGATGGTGTCGACAACGACTGCGACGAGCGCGTGGACGAGGACGTGTTGACCCCCACGACGCCCTCCGCGACGCAGGTCGCCACGGGGATCGAGAACGCCTCGTTCGCTGCGCCTCCCGCCAGCGCGCGCGTGGCGGCGTTGTTCAGCAGCCCGGACGGAACGCCGCAGCATGTCGTCACCACGGCACGCTTCGGCGGGACAGGGAGCGGCACGGTAGCGTTCGCTGCGGGCAGTGTCACCGCACCTGCGCGCGACGGGGCCACACGAGGCACCTCGGCCCTCGCGGCCCTCGACAGCCAGAGCTACGTGGCAGCGCTGGTACCTGCAGGGGGCTGCCGCCGGGTGGCGCTCGCGACGCTCGGAAGCGACAGCGCCAGTACGGACCTCAGCTTCCCCGCGGGACACGCCGACGCAGGCTTGCCGGACGTCTCGGGTGAGACGTGCCTCACGGCTGGCATGCCGACGGACCAGCGCGCGCGCACGCCCGCGCTGGCGGCGAGCACGTCGCGGGTGCTCGCCGCGTGGGTGGCGGGGGCGTTCCTGGACACCTGCGGCGTCTCCGGGAGCGCGGCGCCCGTCGTCGTGAACGGCGCGACCTTCAACGCCAACTCGCGCGTGCTCACGCCGGGCAGCGCCGCCGCGCTCTCACTCGGGAGCAGCCACGACGCCAGCGGTCCGGCGGTGATCGCCCTCGGCGCCGACGGCTTCGTCGTTGCGCACGCGGATGGGTCGGACGTGGTGCTCTCGCGGGTGAGCGTGGACGCGAGCGGAGTCCCGACGCTGGCTCAGGCGGTGCGCCACGACGTCGGTGACGGTCTCGACGTGGGTGACGTCGCGCTCGTGAAGATGAGCGACACTCAGCTGCTCCTCGCGTACCGCGTCGGCTGCGGCACGCAGGCGCGCGTCATCACGTCCGTCCAGTCGCGCGACGCCAACTCGGGGGAGCTGGCCGCAACGCTCGGGACGGCACGGTCCGTGGAGACGGGGAGCAGCGCACAGCGCCGCCCCCAGCTGGCGGTGCGGGAGCTGCCAGTGGGCGCCACCGTGGTGTGGGAGGTCGGCGCGACGCTGCGGACCCGTCAGCTCGATGGCGCCGGGGTGCCGCTCGGCGCGGTGCAGACGGCCTACAGCAGCCCCGGGACCCTGGGGGTAGGGCACTACGTGTATCCGCTGCCGGACGCCGCGGCGTTCGGGTTGCTGGTTGCGGAGGACGCAGCCTCTGGGGGCGGCGCGCTGCAGAGCCTCGAGCTGCGCTGCTCCCCTTAGCGTGGCTCAGCGCCTGCGACGCACACGGCGCAGGACGCCGTGCGTGAAGGTGCTGGCCTCCTCGACCCCGAGCACGTGCGCCACGCCGAGGTAGACCAAGCCGCCGAGCACCACCGCCGCCCCGAGCAGGCCCAGCTGCGTGGGCGCGAGCGCGTCGCTCAGCCATGGGCGCGACGCGGTGAGCGCGATCAGCAGGACCCCCATGACGGCGGACGCCACCCCCATGCGTGCCGCCGCGCCCACCACGCGGCCCAGCCCCAGACGTCCCGTGCGCCGGCGCAAGAGGGCCAGCAGCACCCCCAGCTGAGCGAGCGCGGCGAGCGAGATGGCCAGCGTCAGACCGGCGTGACGCATGCTGTCCATCAGCAGCCAGCTCAGCGCGGCGAAGACGACGAGGTTCGTCGCGCTGGCCGCCACTTGGGTGCTGGTGTCGTTGTGCGCGTGGAACATGGGCACCACGGTGCGCACCGAGGCCACGGCCCAGATGCCTGCCGCCTGGAACACCAGGCCGTAGGCGGTCTCCTGCACATCGCTCGGCGAGAACTCACCGCGCCCGAAGAGCACCGCCACGATGGGCAGGGCCAGCGCTCCGAGCGCCACGGTCGACGGGATGGCCACGAAGAGGGTCATGCGCAGCGTCGCTCGGAACAGCGCGAGGGCCTCTTCGCGGTCGCCGCGTGACACGATCTCACTCAACGATGGCAGCGCAGCCGACGCGATGGCGAGCGCGAACATGCCCTGCGGGATCTCCACCAGGCGCTGCGCGTACCACAGCCAGCTCACTGGGCCGCGTCCGAGGTGGCTGGCGAACTGCCGCGCGAAGATGACGTTGAGCTGGTACACGCCGAGGGACGCGAGCAGCGGCAGGAGCAGCCGCATGGCCTTGCGGACGTAGGGGTCGCGGTGGCTGCCTGCTGCCGTCAGTCCGAAGCCGAGGCGACGCAGCGTCGGCCACTGGGCGAGCACCTGGAGGGCCCCTCCCACGAGCACACCCGAGGCGAGCGCGTACCACGTGGGCAGGCCCAGGCTGTCGAGCAGCGGGACCATCAGCAGGCAGGCCAGCACCAGGGCCACGTTGAGCAGCGCGGGCGAGAGGGCCGGGGCCGTGAACGACTTGCGGGAGTGCAGCGCCGCGGTGACCAGCGCGGCCACGCCCATCAGGAAGATGTAGGGGAAGACCCAGCGCGTCATCTGCACGGTCAGGTCGAAGCGCTGTGGGTCGAAGCCCGATGCGTACGCATAGACGAGCGGGCCAGCGAGCAGCACGCCCAGCACGGTGACGACCCCGAGCACGGGCACCATCACGCGTACGAGCCCGCCGAACACGGTCGCCGCGCGCTCCGTGCCCTCCTTCTCGCGGGCCTCGGTGAGCACCGGGACGAACGCGCCCGACGCGGCGCCTTCCCCGAAAAGCACGCGCAGCGCGTTCGGGATGGTGAAGGCCATGAAGAAGGCGTCGGTCAGCCCCACCGCGAAGGTGGCGGCGATGACCACGTCGCGCACGGCGCCCAGAAACCGCGAGAGGAGGATCCCGACACCTACCAGTCCAGCACGGCGCGCCACAGCGCTCGACTCGGCGGCGGGCGCGGCGGTGGCTGGCGATGGTGGTGCGACCGGACCGACGGGGGGCTGTGCAGGTTCGGTGGTCACGCAGGGGTCGTCTCGGTTCAGCTCGGCAGCCGCTCGATGAGCGCGTCGACGAAGCCCATCGTGTTGAGCGACCCGCCCAGGTCGCCGGTCTTCTGACCGTCCGAGAGGGCCTGGTTGTAGGCCGCCTTGATGCGCTCGCTGGCCTTCGCGCAGGCAGCGTCCGCGCGTGACTCGGCCAGGTGGTTGAGCATCATCACGCCGCTCATGATGAAGGCCAGCGGGTTGGCGATGCCCTTGCCCGCGATGTCCGGCGCGGAGCCGTGGACGGCCTCGAACACCGCGCCGTCGCGCCCGAAGTTGGCGCCCGGTACCACGCCGAGCCCACCGACGAGGCCGGCGCAGAGGTCGCTGATGACGTCGCCGTAGAGGTTCTCGAGCAGCAGCACGTCGAAGCGCGTGGGGTCTTGGACCAGCCGCATGCAGCCCGCGTCGATGATGATCTCTTCGTACTCGATGTCCGTGTATCCACCCTGCTCGCGGGACTCACGCGCGCACCGTGTGAAGAGGCCGTCGCTCAGCTTCATGATGTTCGCTTTGTGCATCACGGTGACCTTCTTGCGACCGCGCTCGCGCGCGTACGCGAAGCCGTAGTCGGCGATGCGACGGCAGGCCTTCTCGGTGGCGACCTTCAGCGACGTGACGACGCCCTCGGTCACGACGTTCTCGATGCCGCTGTAGAGGCCCTCGGTGTTCTCTCGCAGCACGACGATGTCGACGTCCTGGAAGCGGGTCTCGACACCCGCCAGGTTGCGGATGGGGCGCACGGCGGCGTAGAGGTCCAGCTGCTTGCGGAGCTGCACGTTCACGGAGGTGAAGCCCTTGCCGACCGGCGTGGTGCACGGTCCTTTGAGCGCGACACGGTGCTTGCGCACGGCTTCCAAGGTGGACTCCGGCATCACCTCGCCGCTGTCGGCCAGTGCTGCAACGCCGGCGTGGTGCTCTTCGAACACGATGGGTGCTTGGACGGCCGTGAACAGCTTCTGCACGGCCGCCGACACTTCGGGGCCGATGCCATCACCAGGAATGAGTACGACGGTGTGCTGGGTCATGGAACCTCGGGGGGGCTGACGGGACGGGCCAAGCGTAGAGCGTGAGTCCGCTGGGGTGCAACGCAAGAGCAAGGATCGGGATCGCTCAGCGCCGGTCGGAACGCTTTCTACGTCACGCTCTCGCGCGTCTGCGCGACCGAGTGGGGCACAACCAGCGAAATTGCGGCGCACGGGGCTGGAAGCTATCTACTCTCGTGCGATGGAACCCGACCGACATTCAGCGAGGACACTGACGCCATGAGCTCGAAGCCCGAAGAGGTCACCACCGACCGCGTCCTGCGCGCCATGACCGACGACGGCGCGTTCCGCATCATGGCTGCGCGCACGACGGAGACCGTGCGCGGGGTGGTGGCCGCTCAGCGCCTGGCGGGGGACGACGCGCGCCAGCTGGGGCGCCTCGTCACGGCCGCCGTGCTGTACCGCGAGACCATGGCGCCGACCCTGCGGGTGCAGATCGTGCTCCAGGGCGCGAACGGCACGGGCCACCTGCTGGCGGATAGCAACCCGGAGGGCTGGTCTCGCGGGTTGCTGCAGCGCCGCACGGACGGTCCGGTACAGCTCGGCCAGGGCGCCATGCTGCAGCTCATCCGCAGCTTGCCCAACGGAGACCTGCACCGCGGCGTGGTGGAGATGCCCGAGAGCGGCGACATCGCCGAAGGGGTCATGAGCTACATGCAATCGTCCGAGCAGATCAGCACGATGGTCGCGGTGGACGTGGTGCTGGACGATGCGGGTCAGGTCGCCGCAGCCGGCGGCTACCTGGTGCAGATCCTGCCCGAGTACAAGGAGCGCGCCGGTGCGCTGGCGCTGATGAGCGCCCGGCTAGAGGACTTCGAGGACATCGCGGAGCGCCTGGTCCGCGAAGACGCGTCCCCCGACCATCTGGTGGCCGAGATCTTCTATGGCATGGACCACACCATGCTGGGCGACTCCCCGCTGCGCTTCGGCTGCAACTGCAGCAAGGAGCGGGTCATGGCCAGTCTGCGCACGCTGAGCGACGACGATCTGAGCGGACTCATCGCCGACGGAAACGATCTGGACATGAGCTGTGACCACTGCGGGACCCCGTACATCGTCAAGGTGCCGGAGCTGGAGGCGATCGTCGCCAAGCGCCTGCGCGAGACGATCGTCCAGTAGGGGCGAGGCGCTCAGCCGTCTTCGCGGTCGCGTCGGACGGCCGCAGCCAGGCGCGCATCTTCTTCGCGGTGCGCGGCCCGCACCGCGCGGCTCAGGCCGGCCACGGAGAGCAGGGCTGGCTGGACCACCAGGGTCGCCAACAGGCTGAGCGCGACCGTGACGGAGATCAGCTCGCCAAAGTGCCGCACGGGGACGAACGAGCTCATCAGCAGCACGGCGAAGCCCGCCATGAGCGTGAGCCCGCTGACCACGATGGCGCGTCCGGTTCCCCGCGCCGCACGCACCAAGGCCGCGTTGCTGCGCAATCCACGGGCGGTCTCCTCGCGGAAGCGCGCCAGGACGTGGATGGTGCCGTCGACGGCGAGGCCGAGGCTGATGCTGAAGATGATGACCGTGGCTGCGTTCAGGGGGATGCCGCGGATGACCATGTAGGCCAACGTCCCGACCAGCGGGATGAGGTTGGGCGGGATGCTCAGGAGGCCCAAGCGCACGCTCCGGAACAGCAGGGAGAGGAGCACGAAGATGATGACGATGGCCGTCGCCAAGCTGGATCCGAGGTCGTGCACCACCGCGCGCTGACCGCGTGATCCGTCGTGCGCCTCCCCTGTGAACCCGTGCCGCACGCCGCTGCCCTCGGGGAACACGCGGTCGATCTCGGCCTCGAGGTCGTCGATGAGCGCCATCGTCGCCTGCGCGCCCACGTCACGCACCATGATCTGGAGCCGCACCATCCGCCCCTCGTTGGTCTCCCAGTTGTCCAGGGGGTTCTCGTCGCGCTTGCGGAGGATGGTCTGCACCGCGTGCACCGCGCGCGGGTCTGGGAAGGGCTCCTGTCGGATGTGGTCGTCTCCGGCGACCAACGCGAGCGTCGAGCGGATGACGTCGGCGTGGTCCAGCCCGGTGATGACCTCGGGCCGCTCCATGGCCCAGTCACGCACGGCGTCGAGGCGGGCGATCTGGGCGGGGTCGTCGAAGGCGCCTGCCGTCTCGGACTGGAACACGATCTCGAGCGGGCGGACGCCGTCGAGCTTCTCTTCGAGCAGGCGCGTCGTGACGTAGACGTCGTCTTGAGGGTCGAATTGGTCGAGCAGCGCGTGGTCGACCTTCAGGTCCTTCGACACGAAAATGAGCGCACCCAGCGCGATCGCCGTGCCGAGGAGCGCCATTCCGGGCCGCCGCAGGATGCGCGCCGTCATCAGCATGATGCTGCCCTCGAGCCAGCCGCCCCACGACTTGGACGTCTGATCTGGCTCCTTGGCCCACGTCATGATGGTGGGCAGGAACGTCATGGTCACCACGTAGGCCACCATCACGCCCACTGCGGACGTGACGCCGAAGTGACGCAGCATCACCGTCCGCGACACCACGAGGGAGGCCAGGCCCACTGCGGTGGTGAGCGACGTGAGCGCGCACGCGACGGCCATGGTGTGGATCGTACGACGCCCCGCTTCGTCCCGATCGGGGGTGCGCCCGAGCTCCTCTCGGTATCTCCCGACGATGTGGATGGAGTCGCTTATGCCGATGATGATCAGCAACACCGGGATGATGTTGTTGATGACGTTCATCGGTTCGTGCGCGATCACCATGCCGCCCACCACCATCACCGTGGTGATGACGACCGCTCCCAGCGGGAGGAACACGCCAGGCAGCCAGCGGAAGCTGAGGTAGAGCAGGAGCACGCAGACCAGCAGGGTGATGGGGATCAGCTTGAGCTGATCGTTCCGCATCTTCTCCACCATCGTGGCGCGCAGGTAGGGCAACCCCCCGATGTGTACGGAGACCCCTGCCGGAGCCGGGTGGTTCGTCAGGTGCTGACGCAGCGCGTCCACCGCGCGATGGGTCTCACGCGGGCTCATGTCCTTCAGTCGTACGGCGACCGCCGCGACCGTGTGGTCCGCGCTGATCAGCCGACCGATCAGGAGCGGCGACTGGTCGACCGCCATGGCGATCTCGCGCGCTTGCTCGGCGGTCACCTCGGGGCCCGTGATGACCGGGTCCACGCGCAGCTCGGTGGACAACGCAGGGCCGACCTGCGCCAGCCCGCCAGGGAAGTACGTGGGGTAGCTCTCGATGATGTCGAGCAGCGCGTCCACCATCTCTTGGTCGTAGTCGTCCTGAGACGCAGCCCAGTCGGAGTCCTCTCCATCTTCGCCTTCGGGCCCGAGGAGATCGTCCAGGTCTTCGAGCGACTCACCAGCAGGCGCACCGTCCGGCTCGTCGTCGGGGCCGACCAGATCATCGAGGTCCTCGAGGGACTCCCCGCTCGGGGCGGGGGCGGCCCCACGCACCCGGCGAGGCAAGGGCAACGTCGTGATGCTGTCCGCGCTCTCGACCCAGGGCTGCTCCCGGAAAGACAGGGACAGCTCGTGAACGTACCCGAGCGCGGCCGGTGAGAGCACGTCGTCCGTCTGGATCAGCAGCGCGATGACCTTCTCCCGACTCCCGAAGGAGCGCTCGAACAACGCGGCCACGTCCTCACCCTCTCGCTCGAACGAGGAGATGAGGTTCTCGGGTGCAGGATCCGCTTGAATGTCGGGGATTTGCACCCCGAGCGCGACCGTGAGTAGCGCGAGCACGCTGAGCACCAGGGCCCGCCTGCGCGTCACCAAATTGGCTAGCCAGTTCAGCACGGTGTGGTTCCGTTCGGGATGCACGGCGGCATCGTAGACGGTTTTGGCGTCACGAGCGCCTGGTTGTCGCGCACACTCACGGAGCCCCATATGACGCGGAAACAGGGGGGGTGGCAAGCACAGCCCTGCCTTGACTTCCGACCATCGGCCGGCTAGACACAGCGCCCCATCAGGAGAGTCCTCGCGTGGCCAATCACGAATCCAGCAAGAAGCGCATCAAGCAGACCCTGCGTCGCACCGAGCGCAACAAGCACGTCCGCTCCACCGTCCGTTCTTTCGTCAAGTCGGCCCGCCTCGCGATCGAGTCCGGCGACAAGGCGGCCGCTACGTCGGCGCTGGCCGAGGCCGTGCGTCGCATCGACATGGCGGTGTCCAAGGGCGTCTACCATCGCAAGACCGGCTCGCGCTACATCTCGCGCCTCAGCGCGCAGGTCGCCAGCCTCTGAGTCTCCGGGCCTTCGGGCCCTGCGCGCCAACGCACGGTGCAGCGATACGAGGGCCCCTCGCGGGCCCTTTTCGCGTGTCCGCAGCTGAGGGTGGTAGTCCGTAGCGTCCATGGGCGAGACGCCGACGATGACGGGCCGCTGCGTCCCAAACCCAGCGATTCCCGGCGTCGCCGTGGGTCGTGTCCGAGGCACTGGGGAGCCAAGGCACGAAGCCGCGAGGCGAGCTCACGCCGCGCAGAGACGGAGCACCGCTTCTTGGAGCAGCGCGTCCTCTGGTCGCCGACTGCCCTTCAGGAGCCCGTCCGTCTCGGCCACGACGCTGAACGCGTTCGCGAGATGGGGCAGCGTGAAGCGGCGCGCGGCGCGCTCGAGGTCGCGGGCCTTGAACGGCGGGGCACCCGCTTCGCGCGCGGCGTCTTCGGGTGACATCCCGCTCCCGAGGGCTTGCCGCATCTTGGCCACCATGCGCAGCTGCCGCGAGACCATCGCGAGGATGCGCAGGGCGGGCTCGCGGTCCGCCAAGAGGGAGGACGCAGCGCCTAGCGCGAGGGGCGTGTTCTTGACGCTGATGGCGTCGACCAGGGTCCAGATGGAGTCCGCTCGCACGCGGGTGACGCAGGCCTCGACCGCGTCCATGCCGATGCGTTGCCCCGGTCCCACGAACAACGAGAGGCGCTCGACCGCGTCATCGATGGCGCTCAGGTCTTCGCCCAGCGCGTCCAAGAGCGCCTGAGCCGCGTCGGGGGCGAGCGTGTGCCCGCGGGTGTTTGCTTCTCCGACGGCGAAGTCTCGCAACGCGGCCCCTTTCATGACGGGCGCGGTGTTCAGGAAGCCCGACGACTTCGCGACCTTCGAGAGCTTCCCACGACCGTCGAGCTTGGCAGCCACCAGCACGAGACACGCGGAGCTGCATGGTGCTGCCACGTAGCTGGCGAGGGTCTCTTGGTCCTTCGCGCTGAGGGCGTCCGCGTTGCGCACCAAGACGAAGCGCGAGTCGCTCATCATCGGCATGGTGCGCGCGGCCGAGACCACCACGCTCGCGTCCAGACCGCGCCCATCGAAGCTGTCGTCGTTGAAGCCCGGGATGCCGTCGCCCACCGCGGCGCGACGCAGGCCTGCGATCGCACGCTCGATCAGGAGCGTCTCCTCGCCCACGATGACGTGGACGGGTTGAAACCGCCCGTCTCGCGCGGCGGCGATCACCTGGGGGAGGGACTGGCTCATGGCGCTCCGAGCGGGCTCAGGGTGCGGCGTTGCCACCGGCGGTGAAGTCCACCTCGCCCGAGCTGCGCGGCACCTCGCCGTTCAGCTCGGTGCGCGCCGTGGCGACTTCGCGGTGACGCACGGTGACCACCACCTCGATGCGCTGCCCGGGCGAGAACTGCGGGCGGCGCAGACGCACCGGGTTCACGAACGCCTGCTGCGTGCGGTCGTTGACGAAGACCTCCTGCGTCGTGACCAACGTGCGGCCGCGGGTCACGTCGTAGTAGAGCACGTCGTACTGCACGTCGCCGAGCGGGCGCCCGAAGTTCACGATGAGCTTCGCGAGCCACATGCGCTCGTTGATGGGCCCGCCGCTGGTCTCCTGCAAGCGGCGCGCTGCGTGAGAGCGCCCGAAGCGCAGGAGCGCGCTGGCTTCCATGTTGCGGGGCACCTGAGCCTGGACGATGTACGCCGCGGCGCGGCCCCCCCGCTGGGCGTCGGCGGCCTCGGGGCGCAGGGCCAGCACGCAGAGAGCGGCCGCGGCGAGCGCGAGCGCAAGGGTCAGAGGGCGGTGGATCACGGTCTTCTTCCTCGGTCGTGCGGGCGGTGTTGCCCTCGGGCGGCCCGGGTGGAGCCGCGCGGCGAGGGTACCAGAAGCGGGGCCAAATGGAACGCCACGTCCCGCGTACGGGACCCGGCGAGCCCTGCCGGGACGCAGCGGGGGAGCGCGCATTCATCGCGCTGGTGAAAATCTTCGTCCGATAATTTGGAGCGCGGTGGCCAGTCGCGTTATTGGCCTCTCATCGTGTGTGCCAAGGGGCATGCATTTGGAGGTGCGATGTCGGGCGACGGTGGTGCCGTGAACGGGATAGTCGCCCAAGCGCGACATGAAGCACGGAAGCGAGGACACTCGGTCTCTACGGCCCACGTGTTGCTCGTCCTGATGCACCGGGAACGCGACACTGGGCCGCTCTTGGCCGCGTCCGGGCTCCATGAAGCCGTCTTGCTCGGGCTGCTGTCACGGGACCTCGGGGAGTCGGCGTCGAGCGTTCAGCGCGCCTTCGAGCGCGCGCACAAGCTCGCGGCTGCGCAGGGCCGCGGTGCGAGCGGGCTGCACTTGCTGGAGGCGATCCTGCGCGACAGGCGCGCCGCCGCCGCGCGCGCGCTCGCGGACGCGGGCGTGGACGTGGACCGGTTGGTCACCGTCGTGTGCGAGGCCACTGGGCTGGGCACGCGCCTCGCCCCGGCTGCCCCGGCGCTACCCAGTACGCCGCAGCGGGCGCCGCTGCGTGCCCCTCCGCCACCTCGCCCCCGGACGCCGGCGACGGATCCTCGTGGTCGGCAGCCGGTCGCCCAGCGTCAGCCCACCGATCCGCGACCCAAGGCGCGCCGTGGGCGTCCGTCGGAGTTCCCGGCCGACCCCTCGACGCGCAACGCAGCTCGCATCCACGCCGTGGACATCGTCGAGGCCGCGTCGGGCGTCCACGCGCTGCCCGCAGCGCCGACGGAGCCCTTCGCGCTCGATGAAGAGCTCTGCCCGATGCTCGCGCAGCTCGGACGCAACCTGACCGCCCTCGCCGCGGCTGGCGCGATCGACCCCGTCATCGGGCGCGAAGCCGAGGTCGAACGCTTGCTCGACATCCTCGCGCGACGACGCGGGAACAACCCCGTCCTGGTGGGTCCGCCAGGCGTGGGGAAGACCTCGGTGGTCGAGGCGCTGGCCCTGCGCTTGGTCGAAGGGGGCGACGCCGTGCGTGGGCTCGAAGACCGCCTGTTGATCGAGCTGAGCGCCGGCGCGCTCGTGTCCGGCACCGGGGTCCGCGGCGCCCTCTCCGAGCGCCTCAGAGTGCTGAAGGAGGAGGTCGCTCGCACCGAGGGGCGCGTGGTGCTGTTCATCGACGAGATCCACGCCGTCATCGGCGGCGGTGAGGGCCCGGACGATCTGGCCCACGAGCTGAAGGCGGCGCTGGCACGGGGCGAACTGCCTTGTGTGGGCGCCACGACGGAGGCCGAGTACCGCAAGTACTTCGAGCGCGACCCCGCGCTGACCCGACGCTTCTCGGCGGTCTACGTCGATGAGCCCACGCCCGAGCACACCATCGCCATCCTCGCGGGCATCGCGCCTCGCTACGAGCTCCACCACGCCGTGGCCTACGATCCGGACGCGCTGCGCGCCGCCGTGGAGCTGAGCGTGCGGTACCTGCCCGACAGGCGCCTGCCCGACAAGGCCATCGGCGTCCTCGACCTCGCCGCCGCGCGGGTGCGGCGACGCGGGGGCGACGTGGTCGACGACATCGCCGTGGCCAGCGTCATCTCCGAGGAGGCGCGCGTCCCGCTCGACCGGCTGTTGCTGCGCGACTCCGACAAGCTGCTGGCACTGGAGGAGCATCTCGGGCGTCTCGTCGTGGGTCATGCGCGCCCGCTCACGCGGATCGCCGATGCACTCCGCAAGGGCGCGGCGGGTTTCGGAGGGAAGCGACCGCTCAGCACGTTCCTGCTGCTCGGGCCCACCGGCGTCGGCAAGACCGAGACGGCCAAGGCCATCAGCGAGATCTTCTTCCCGGGGACGCCCATGACGCGCCTGGACATGAGCGAGCTGAGCGAGGCGCACGCCGTCGCCAAGCTGTTGGGTGCGCCTCCGGGCTACCTCGGACACGACGAGGGGGGACAGCTCACCGAGCCCGTGCGCCGCCGTCCGTACCAACTCGTGTTGCTGGACGAGATCGAAAAGGCGCACCCCGAGGTGCTCCTGACGATGCTGCCCATGCTCGACGAAGGGCGCCTGACGGACGCCCGCGGGCGCACAGTGGACTTCACGAACACCATCATCGTCATGACGTCCAACCTGGGCGCGTCCATGAGCGTGGCGCAGAGCAGCGCGCCGCGTATCGGGTTCGGCGGTGGTGGCAGCGCCGACGCCGCGGAGCGCTCCGTGGAGACGCGCGCGATCGCCGCAGCGCGCGCATCGCTGCCCCCCGAGCTCTGGAACCGCATCGACGAGCCGCTCTGGTTCGGCGCGCTGACGGAATCTGACGTGCGCGAGATCGCGCGGCGCATGTTGGAGGGGCTGGCGATGCGTTTGATGGCGGAGCGGCACCACCACCTGCGGTGGGACGACACCACCATCACCGCGTTGATGGCCGCCGGGGGCTTCGAGCCGACGCTGGGCGCCCGCCCCATGAAGCGTGTGGTGGGACGTCTGGTGGAGAGCCCGCTGGCAGAGATGATGCTCCGCGGCGACTTCATGGCGGGCGAGACGGTACGCTTGAGTGGTCGTGGGAGTGAGGTCCTGCTGACCCGCGAGGGCGGTGAGTGCGACGCGGCGCAGTAGTGACCCGGTGACGCGCTGGGTGGTCGTCGCGCTCGCGCTCGTCGAAGGCTTTGTCGCGCGACCAAGACAGGGTTCGCGCGGCGCGCCGGTCTGACGCTGCGCGCGGGGCGCCGGGGCCCGGGTGCGCGCGCGTGCTCAGCGGTGGCCGGGTCGTCCGGATGCGCCCCGCCCGCGCGGGGCGCGTGAGGAGGCGGGCGCGCCGTCAGGGCCCAGCGCCGCGCGTACGGCGCGCGCCTCCGCGCTGGTGAGCCCTGCGTCGATGGCGCAGCCGAGGACCGCGAGCGCGGCGGCGTCGTACACTTCGGCGCTGCGTCCACCCAGTTGCTGGAGCGCGAGGCGATGGGCAGCCACCGTGCTGGCGTCCCCGCGCATCACGGGGCCGGTCAGCGCGGAGGGGACACCCACGTCCTCGACGTTGTCTGCGACCGTCCGCAGCAGGGCGGCCACGGCGCGTTGCGCGCGAGCGCGGGCTACGCCGAGCCGCGTGAGGATGTCGACGCCACTCGCTGCGAGCGCAGCAGCGCCGTTGGCCACCACGGCGGCCGCAGCGTGGTAGGCCGGCCCTTGTAGCGCGACGGACGGGTCGGTCGCGTGCAACACGTGGCCTCCCAGCGCGCGCGCCACCCGCACACCCGCGCGTTTGGCGGTCGGTGTCCCCGCCACCGCGAAGTACGTGCCGGTGAGGTCGGGCGGTGCACGCTTGGACGCGAACGAGGAGAGAGGGTGCAGCGCGCCATGCTGGGAGCACGCCGCGGCCTCCGACACCGGGCGGTTACCAGACAGGTGAAGCACCGGGACGCGACCAACGCGCGGCGCGAGGGCCTCGGCAGTGGCGCGGATGGCCCCGTCGGGGACCGCCAGCAAGACGATCTCGGCCCACGCGATGTCGGCGTCTCGGACTCGCCCGTGTGACCGTTCGCGGATCTGGAGGTCGGCCTTGCGTCGCGTGGCGCGGCGTAGGCCAGCCGCCACCTTGCCGCGCCCCACGACGAGCACGGTGAGGGTCATGGCGACTCCGCGCCGTACAGTCCGTGCGCGCCGATGAAGGCCCGCACCTCGGCGGGGACCCACGAGTCGACGGACTCTCCCTCCAAGAGGGCAGCGCGGATGCGCGAAGAGCTCACCTCCGGCATGACCAACGATGCCTCGTCGTCCGTCACGTAGCCTGCCCGACCCACCACGAGTGGCGGCGCCAGTGAGGCGACGTCCTCCCAGCGGAACCAGCGGTGCGTCTCTCGCAGGATGTCGCTGCCGATCACGAGGCGGAAGCTGGCCGACGGGTGCCGCCGTCGCAGCGCCTCGAGCGTGTGGAGCGTGCGCGAGGGCGCGCCCAGCTCGCGTTCGAGTGTATCCACCGAGGCACCAGGCAGCGCCGCGAACGCCCGCTCACACATGCTGACCCGCTGCTCGAAGCTCGCGCCTGCGGACTTCCCGAGCGCGTGCGCCAGCGTTGGAAGCACCAGCACGCGATCGACTTCGCCCATCGAGAGGGCCCACGCGGCGACCAACACGTGCGCGATGTGTGGGGGGTCGAAGCTGCCCCCGTACACGGCGATGCGCTCGCTCACGTGGCGACCATGATCTTGGCCGTGCGCCATTGGAGGATCTCGCGCCACAGCGGCCTGCCCGAGAGGTCGAAGGCCGCAGCGGCGAGCCGTCCGTCGCCTTCTCGTTCGAGCAGCCCGACCTGACCTTGGCTGAGCGGCCCAGGGGTGAAGAAGTAGCGAGACCCGAAGCGCTTGAGCAAGAGCTCCTTGGAGCGTCCGAAGACGATCACGCTCGCGTTCGCGATGTCGTCCTCCGCGAGCACTGCCTTGTCGTGCACCAGCAGCACCATGCGGTCGTCGAGCATCTCGACCGCGCGGGCAGGGGCGGGCGGCAGGATCTGCAGCGCGCGCAGCTTCTCGAACTCTGCGTCGGCGTCGAGCAGCGCGGCGATGGCTGCCGGGCTGCCGTGCAGTGCCGCGTCCACCGCCGCCCCGAGGAACGTTCCGTCGGTGCCGCCTGTGGCGGCTTTCAGGGATTCCTCGGCCAGCAAGTCCGCCGTGTCGTCTTCCCCCATGTACACCACCGAGTCCGCGCCGGCGTCGCCGAGGAGGAAGTCGAGCGCTTCGCGCAGCGCAGCGACATCCCCGTCCGCGGGGCCGATGAACCCGATGCGCATCAGAGCGAGTCCGCTCCGGCTCGGTGCCGAGCGTCCAGGTACTCCTCCGCGACCGCAAAGCGGAGCAGTGATGCGGTCTCGGGTACCGTCCGCAGCAACTCCGCGCGACGCCGCGTGTCTCCCTCGAGGGCGCGCCCGTTGAGCTTCAGCAAAGCCGACAGGGCGGCGACCAGGTCACCCGTGGCCAGCAGAGCGACGCGATTGCCGAGGTCGCCCGCGGCGAGACCGATCGAGCGTGGGTCGAAGCCCGGTCGCCCAGCCATCTCCACGGCCAGCGGACCCATCTCGTCGCGCACCCGACGCGGCAGTGCCTTGACGACACGCTGCCCGATGTCGGCGAGCTGGGTGGGGTCGACGCCCTCGGGGAGGTAGTTGGGATCGTACGCGTGCACCAACCCGGCCAACGCCATCGCCAGCTGCGCAGGTGGGCTGCGGAGGGCTACGGAGAGCCCCGCCTTGGCGATCTCGCACGCCCGCGCGAAGAGGAAGGTACGCTCGCGGGTGTTCGTGGTCTCGAGCAGCTCGGCTCCCACGACGAGCGTCAGGGGGTTGAGAGAGATCGGCACGCACACGCGCGGCACCGTGTGCGTCACGCGCGGGTGCACGTCCGAGAAGCCGAACCACTTGCCGGCCTCGCTGGCTTCGGCCCGCACGTGGTGTTCGCGCGGCAGCACCTTGTCCAGGTGCAACGACTTCACGTCGAGTGGCAGCACTTTCTCGAGGGCATCCTCCGCTTTCTCGAACACGACGAGCGCCGCGTGGCTGAGGTCGTCCTTGGCGAGGAAGTCCTTCATCGCAGGATCGGCCGCGGCGTGACCTGCCCCTGGGACACCCCCGCGCGTGTCCACTGCCTGACCGGCCTGGGGCTCGGTGATGCCCAGCGCCAACGCAGCGCTCGCGGCGCAGCGGGCCCCGTCACGGCGACCGCGCATGACCATGACGTCCACCAGCGCCACCCAGTTGGCTGGGTTTGCCGGGTCGATCTCGATCGCGCGCCGGTAGTCGCCCACCGCGCGGTTGAGGTGCATGGCCAGCGCCGGGCGGGCGTCTTGACGCTCGAAGAAGGACGCCAACGCGCGCACCACGGCCAGATCCGTGGGGGCGCTCCGGCGCACTTGTTCGAACGCCTGCTCCGCCTCGCGGGCGTGCCCCATGAGCTCCAGCGTGCTGCCGATGCGGAGGCGCAGGTCACGCTTCTGGAGCACGTTCTGTTCGACCTCCACCATGCGTTGCAGCGCGGCGACCGCCTCGTTGACCTTGCCGAGGCGCTGATACAGGGAGGCGAGCCGATCGAGGGTCACCATGTCGGCGGGGGCCAGCTTCAGGACACGTTGAAACGCGGCCTCGGCGCGCGCGTCCTGGCGGATGTGGCGGTCGTAGATGTCGCCGAGCGAGAAGAAGATGAACCGCAGGTTCGCCTCGCGCCGCTCGAGGCGCGCCCAACGGATGAGGGCGCCCTCGGCCTCCGTCCACAGCTCGTCGGTGAGGCAGATGCGCGCCAACCGCTCGAGCGAGTCGCGGCTGTCGGGATGCAGCGCGAGAGCTGCTCGGAGCGCCTCCCGCGCAGCCACGTTGTCGTTCATCTGCTCCGCGAGGGCCGCCTGGGCCACATGCAGACCCGCTACCGTCTCCGTGTCTCCACCACGAGCGAGCCGCTGAGAGATGAGCGTCGCCAGCCGGTCGTGGGCCGAGCGCGCCTCCAGCAGCTCGCGCATTCGAACGAACACGGAGCGGTGCGTGATGTCGACCGCCACCGTACGCTCGAAGGCGGCTAGGGCGCGTTCATCCTCGTGCTTGTCTTGGAACAGGCAGCCGGCTTCGTACCAGAACGCGGCCGCATAGGTCTCGTCGGGGGCGAGCTTCGCGGCCTCGACGAACGCCTCTGCGGCAGGCAGGGCGTAGCCGGCCATCGCCCGATAGTGTCCTAGGAGCGCTGCGGCCACGGGGTGGGCGAGCACGGCCTCTTCGCGACCGAGCTCCGCGGCCGCGCCCTGCGCCCCACCGTCGGCGCTCCTGTGGCCCGCGGCACGCAGGCAATGTGTCGCTCTCTCCAGCGGGGCGTCTGTGAGGTCCGTCAGTGCGCGTAGCGCCTCGGTCGCTTGTTCGCGTTCTTGACGGGCTTCGGCCACGGCCAGCCAGCGGCGTGCTACGCGTGGGGTCTTGGCGCTGCGCCGTGCGTGCGCGAGGTAGAGCGCGTCTCCCGCCGCGCCGTCGTCGGCTTCGCGCACCTCTTGGCGGCTGGCGAACGGCAGGTACGTCGCGATGTCCTCTGGAGCCGTCAGCGCCCGCAGGAGCCGCGCGGACATCTCGGCGACGTCGGCGCGCCGACCCTGATCCATGTACAAGCGCTCGAGCGCACGCAGCGTCGGGATGTGCCCTGGGCGCGCGTCCGCGAGCTCACGCAGGGTGAGCGCGGCCGCGGCGGCGTCCCCGCGCGCTTGCAGATCGAGGTCTGCCAGCGCGCGCAGCGCCTCGACGCGAGCGTTCGGGTCGTTGGACTCCTCGGCTTTCCGAAGCGCGGCGAAGCGGCGCTCGCCGACGCGCGCGTGCTCGCCCGCGCGGAGCTCCAAGCGGTCGATACCTGCGCGCGCCAGTGCGTCGCCCGGGCTCGACTCGAGCACGAGCCGATAGCGGGCCGCCGCCTCGGCGTGCTCGCCGGTTGCCGCGTGCAACCACGCGGCCCGCAGCCGCAACAGCCGTGCCAACGCCGGCGCGCTGGCGGCGACGGAGTCGGCGAGCTCGTCGAGGCGCTGCTTGGCTGCCCCCGGGTCCGCCGACGCGACCAGGTCCACCAGGGTCACGTCGTGTGGACATTCGTCCAGCGCACGGCAGAGGTGCTCGAGCGCCTCGGCCGCGCGGGTATCGGCCTCAGCGTCTGCATTGGCTTCGGACGCGCCTCCGTCGGCGCCGGCGTTGGCCAGACGCAGGGCGGCCTCGGCGCGCATCAGGGGGTCCTCCGCCAAGTCGAGCAATGCCTCGGCCGCGCGACGTCGCCAGCTCGCAGCGGGGTGCTGGGGGTCGCCCGCGTGGCGGCGCCCCAGGGCGTCGAGCGCCCATACGGCGGGCGCCGACTGCGGGTCGGCGTCGATCGCGCGGTAGAGCGCGTCGGCCGCGGCGCCCGGGTCCTGCGAGAGCCAGTCCGCCGCAGCGCGATACGGCGCGGCCGCAGCGGTGCCGCGCGCGTTCGCGGCCTCTTGGAGCAACAGCGCCCCCGCCTCCTCGGGGCTCTTGGCCGCCATCATGCGCGAGAGGGGGCGCGTGACGAGCGGGTTGCCTGGCGTCAGCTCGTGAGCCTGTTGCAGCACTGCCACGGCGGACTGCGGGTCACCGCGCCCGACGTGGATGCTCGCGAGCGTGAGCAACGGCGAGAGCTGACGCGCGCCCTGCGTTCGTTCCGCCTGGCGCTTGAGCGCCTCGGCCATGCCCTCGTAGTCTTCGCGTTCCGCGGCGACGTCGAAGCCGATGACGTCGCTGCTCAGCGGTGCCTCGGCGCTCTCGCGAGCGTTGCGCAGCAAGGTGGCCTCGTCGTCGATGGCATCGACCGCTGCGAGCCGGGCCGCCGCGACGATGGCGCTGGTCTCGGCCTCGGCGACCGCGACGCGCGTCATGGCCGCAGCGCCACCAGAGCGGCGGGCGAGGGTCTCGCGCAGGACGCGGGTCGCCGCGAACTCGGGGTCCGCGATGGCGGCGCTGTCGAGGGCCGCCGCGGTCCCCGCGTCGTCGCCTACGACCGCGGCGGCCTCAGCCAGCGCGAGGTAGGCCTCTGCGCGATCCGTGCCCGAGGTGCTCTCGGCCCAGGCCCGCGCGCACGTGACCGCGCGCTCCTTGTCGCCCGTCGCGACGGCGAGGTGCGCGGCCAGCTCCCGGCCCGCGCGGAAGGGCGCGTCACCAAGCATCGTGAGCGCGGCGCCCTCGTCGCGCTTTGAGACGAGCAGCGCCCGAAAGCGGCGCACGGCGGCGTTCGACACGGGGTCCGCCTCGAGGCGCGCTTCCATGGCCTGGACGTGTTGGAGCGCGTCGGGCGCCCCGAGACCCAGCGCCGTGCGTGCAGCCCCCAGACGCGCCGTCATGCTCTCCTCCGCTGCGTCGAGCGCTCGCCGGTAGAGGTTCGCTGCGATCGGGACGGCCCCGTTGCGCTCGTGCCGCATGGCGGCCTCGACGTACAACGCGGCTCGAATGCCGGGGTCTTGCGAGGCGTCCGCGGCCTTGGAGAGCGCGTCCCGCTCACGCGCCGCATCGCCGCGCGCGGCGGCGGCCTCGGCAGCCAGCAGCGCGAGCGGCAGCGACCGCGGGGCCAACGCCAAGCCAGCGCGGGCGCTCTTCTCTGCGTCCGCGTCGCGACCCTCGGAGAGCTGGAGCTCCGCCAGCAGGCTGAGCGTCAGGGCCTTGTCGTCTGCCGACAGGGGGAGCCGCGTCTCCGCCTCCAACCGCGTGATGGCCGAGTCGATGTCGAACCGCCGCAGCGATTCCTGACGCAGCGCGCGCAGGGCGACCGCGTCGTGCGGGTCGGCCTCGTGAGCCTGCGACAGCAGGTGCAGCGCGTCCTCCGTCTGGCCCAGCTGCTGCGCCAGCTCGGCGGCGTTCGTGAGGAGCTGGGCCTTCTGCGGGCCGATGGCGGCATGCGCGAGGCTCTCGAGCAGCCCGCGACGCGCAGCGAGGGTCTCGTTGGAGCGCCCGACCAACGGGAAGGCCTCCGGGCGCTTCTTTCGGCCGCGGACCGTGCGGCGGGCGGCCTCGGCGCCTGCGTCCGGACGCGGTCCAGGACCTGCTGGGGCGGGCGCGTCGAACTCGAGCTCGGGCTCGTCGTCGTCGTCGTCGTGTTGGGCTGCGCGGGGCGCGTCGAACTCGAGCTCGGGCTCGTCGTCGTCGTCGTCGTGTTGGGCTGCGCGGGGCGCGTCGAACTCGAGCTCGGGCTCGTCGTCGTCGTCGTCGTGTTGGGCTGCGCGGGGCGCGTCGAACTCGAGCTCGGGCTCGTCGTCGTCGTCGTCGTGTTGGGCTGCGCGGGGCGCGTCGAACGCGAGCTCGGTCCGCGCGCCCTCGGCGGGTGAACCGTCCCCAGGCCCTGCGGACGGCCCCGCGGCTTCGATGGCGTCCCGGATCGCGGGCGTGCTCGACTCGGCCAGCGCCTCGGCAGGGGCGTCCGCCTCCGTGCCGGGCCAGAGGTCCTCGTCGCCTCCGGGCGCAGCCGGGGCCGGGGACGCTGGAGGAGGTGCCGTGTCGGACGGACCGAAGTCGAGCTCGGGGCCGTCCTCCCGAGCCGTCGAGGGCACGTCATCCGCCCACGCGTCGAACCCGTGGTCGGGCGTCGCGTCCAAGCTGTCGTTCTCGGGCACGGGCACCGCCGGCGACGACCCGCCACGCGCTCCTTCGTAGGGGGGGGGCGCATCCCACAGGGCGTCGTCCCCAGAACGGGCTGTCGGGTCTGCGCTCGCGCTGGTCGCTGGGGCGTCGGTCATCAGGTCACCCAGCAGCTCGCTGAGCGCGTCGGGTGCTCCGTCATCGTGCGATGTCAGCGGCTCGAACTCGAGGACAGGTTCGTCGTCGTCGTCATCGTCATCGTCATCGTCCTGCGCGTCGTCGTCCGTCCAGTGCTCCTCCCCACTCCGGCTCGCGCCCGCGTCCGCCTCGATCGCAGGTGCGCGGGCCGCGTCACCGTCGGACGGCGCCCCCGCGACGTCGACCCTGTCTGCAGCGGCATCGTCGTGCGCTGGAGGCGGGGCCGTGGGTCGTTCGGTCTGGCGCTTGCGACCCAGGGCGGCGAGCATCTCGACGGGCAGCTCGACCACCCGGGTCGCCTCGTTGGGCTCGTCATCGTCCCAAGAGGTCATGGGATCGAACGGAGGCGCTGCGGCCCCAACGGGTGCGGGAGGCGGCGGCAGCGCGCTGGAGGGCGTGGGGACGGTCACGCGGTCGAAGGCGGGGGGGAGCGGTGTCCGCGGCACCGCCGTGACGCGCTCTTCAGGTGGCGGGGGTGTGCTCGGCCGATAGAGGCCGCGCGACGGCGGGGGAGTGGCGGGAGCCGCGGTAGGCGCCTTGCGTTCCTCCTCTGGAGTGCCTCGCTCCGCGTCGCTCTCTCGGCCGAGGTCGCTGAAGATCTCGTCGAACTCGAGGTCCAGGTCGTCGTTGTCGTCGGTGGGATCGCTCATGGGTGTATCACGACGCCAGTCCGAGCTCGCGCCGCAGCGTGAGTGAGCTTCGGGACGTCCAGTAGAGGATCAGGTCTGAGAGGAGAGGGCTGCTCTTGATCTCTGCCACGCGGGGCTCGCGCCCGTGCAGGTGACTGAGAGTGCCGTGCAGGTCGCCCGACACCACCAGCCCCGCGCGCGCCGCGCTGAGCTGAGCGGCTTGGCAGTAGCTCACCAGCGTGGCACCTCCACCCGGGATGCGCGGCGCCAGCTCGTTCGCGGCCTTGCGTACCTTGCGTGGCATGGCCTTCCCGATGGCTCGGGTCCACTCCGCCATCGTGGGCAGCGCAGACATGGCTGGGAGCGCGACGTCGGCGGCAGCGGCGGCGGCGGCCAGCAGCAGGGCTCCCTCTTCCGCGGGGCGATCCAGCCAAGCGATGGACCCCGCGTACGTGGCGAAGGCCGCACGTCCGGCGTGGTATCGCCGGGCCGTGTCGAGTGGCGCCAACACGCCCGGCCCCACCACCCACGTCGAGCGCTCTTTCTTGCCATGGAAGGCGGTCACCCGGGCGGCGTCCGAGCCCCCGACGTACACGTCTCCCAGTGGGGCGCACAGCGCTTCGCTGATGGCGTTGAGCTCGTCGCGGAGCGGGCTTGGCTTGGTCGACGTGAGGTCGCCACGACCGACGTGAAACAGCGCGGGCTCCATCCCCACGGCGGTCGTCAGGCTCTCGCCGACGAGCTGGGCGAACTCGGCCACGACGCCGTCGTCCCCAGGCGCGCGCAGGAGGTTCAGCACGCTGGCGTCGAGCGGATGCCCGGCGCGTACACGGCGCACGATGGCGGTGTGCTCGTCGGCTGCGGCGCGCTCCTCCGGAGTGGCGACGCCCACGGCCAAGAGCGTCTGCATCGCCAAGAAGGTGAGGTCTTTCTCGCCCCGCAGGCGGGCTGCCGCCACGAGCACGCGTGGCAGCTCGGGGCTGAACTGCCCGCTCGCCGCCTCACGTCCGGCAGCTTCGAATGCCTCGGAGAGCACCCGGCGCTGTGTCGGGTCTTGGATCAGCCCACCCAGCGCTTCGAGCGCGGCGATGTCGGTGGGCACCGCGCGCAGCGCACCGCGAAAGCACTCGATGGCGGTCGAGCGGTCGCGGAGCTCGTCACGGGCGATGGTGCCGGCGCGGCGGAGCGCGGCCGCGCCCACGTCGGGCGGCGAGCAGTCGTGCTGCTGTTGGAGGGCCCGGATGGCCTCCGCGGGCAGCGCGCCGCGGTCCGCGACGTCGGCGATGCGCTCGTACAGCTCACTGTTGCCGAACCCCAGTGGTTCGAGCGCGCGCAACTCGGCGATGGCGTCTGCCGAGCGTCCGAGCTTCTTCTCGAGGAAGTCGGCCGCGCCGAGACGGGCGATGCGTCGCTGGGCCGGTGGGACGTCGGCATTGGCCAGCCCCCTCAGCGCCGTCACTGCTTCCGCCCACTGCTCGAGCGTGACGTGAACCTCGACGGCCAACGCCAGACCGCCCGGGTGATCCTCCTCCAACATGAGGAGGTTCTCGAGCGACTCCAGCACGTCTTCGCGTCCCCCACGCGCGCGCCGCAGACGTGCCTGCTCGTAGTACAGCTTGGGCATCTCGTCGGCGTCGTCGACCGCAGCGAGCCGGGCGTCCACGAGCTGCAGGAGGGCGTCGTCGTCCTTGCGCTCGGCGAGGAGGTCATGCAGGCGCCAGAAGGGAATCGGCCTGGACGGGTCCAGCGCGAGGGCAGCACGCAGGCGCTCCTCGGCTGCCGGGTCGTCGCCGATGTGGTCCATCAGGCACACGGCCGCCTCCTCCAACAGTTGCGCGCGGAGCTCCCCGTCCACGCGGCGCGCGAGCTTGTCGCAGGACTCCGCGACGCTGTCGTAGTCGCCCACCTCACGCGCCGCGACGCGCAGCGCCTCCCACGCTGTCAGGTCCTCCGGGTCCTCCTCCAGGGCAGTGCGTAGCTCTCGTACCGCGGTCTCGAAGTTGCCAGCAGCGAGCTCCGCGCGAGCGCGCGCGGTCATGACCGTGTGTCGGACACGACGACTGGAGACCGACGAGCGCCCCGCGAGAGCGAGCGCGCGCGCCGCGGGCTCGGTCGCAGCGTCGCTCGTCTCGTCGACGGCCGCTGCGGCTTCCAGCGAGGCGCGAGCGCTCCCGAGCAGGTCTTGTGCCCACAAGAAGGCGTCCGTGGCGGCGTCGTCGTCTCCCGCCAAGTAGCGCGTGCGGATGGCGTGCAGCTGCAGCTCGCGCTTCGTGCTTTCGTCGCGCGCGATGTTCGCGAGGTCCCGATAGGCGTTGGCTCGTGCGAGGTGGCCTTGGTCACCAGAGCTCAGGCCACCATCACGGAATGCCTCGAGGAGGGCACGCACGGCTCCCGTCGTGGTGCGCTGTGCGCGTCGCGTGCTGGCGAGCTCGGCTTCGAGCACGGCGTCCACACCGTCGAGCACGTTCGCGGCGCCATCCAAGCCACCGCTCGCGACGTCGTGTTCGCGGGTGCTGTCGTCGCTTGCGTCGGCGGTGGGTCCCTCGCTGGGGGCGCCACGGTGCCCTCGGCTCCCGCCGTCCGTGTGCGCGAACGCGGCTTCGAGCTCGCGCCGTACAGGGTCCTCCGCGCCGAGCCGCTCGACCAGGGCGCTCATGCTCGCGCTCAGGGCGGCGTCCGCGCCGAGCACATCGTCGCCGTGCGCCTGCAACGGCATGTAGAGCAGCGCCGCGGCCGCGGCAGCCCGCGTCGATGCGTCGTCGGCCTGCAGCGCGCTCTGCAGCTGAGTCAGCGCCTCGCCGGAGTCTCCGTCCATGAAGGCCGCGCGCTCGCCCAACATCAAAGCCCCGCGCATGGAGGCGCTCCCCGCCGATGCGACGCGGTCGCGCTCCGCCCGTGCGCTCAGGGCCTCGCGCAGCAGCTCCGCGTTCTTGGTGCGTCGGGCGAGGCGCTCCAGCGCCCACACCGAGGCGATGGCGTCGGGGTTCTGCGCGAGCGCCTCGCGATAGGCGTCTGCCGCCACGGCGTGGTCTTCGCCCATCTCCGCTGCAGCGCCCGCGAGCAGCAGGTTGACCTCGGCCTCGGCCCCGCGCTGCGCGTCCGCCGCGTTGCGCAGGAGTTGCACGACCTCGTCCGCGTCACCCCGTGCGCGGAGGATCTCCTCTAGGAGCGTCACGGCGTAGCGGCTTCCTGGAGACTCCGCGAGCGCCGCTCGGAGGGAACGTTCCGCGCCGTCGGTGTCCTTCTGGCGCAGTCGCGCGCGCGCCGCCGCGACGTGGTGCGCCGCCGCGACCTCCGGGCTCACCCCCACCGCCAGCGCGTCGTGGGCCAGCGCGAGGAGGCCGTAGTTGCGCGACAGGGCGCCCTCCATGCGTGCAGCGTCTCGGACCCACCCCTCCGCGTCTGGATCCTCGAGGGCGGTCACCAGCAGCTCGTGCGCGGCTGCCTCGTCGTCGAGCGGCCCGAGCAGAAGCTCGAAGCGCTCTCGCAGGAGCCGTGCGCGCTCGCGGGCGGGCGTGTCTCGCTCCACCAACGCGGCCGACACGTTGTTGGCGGTCGTCGCGTCGCCGGCGCGGATCGCGGTCTCGTAGGCCTCGCGCAGCGCGTCCGTCGGATCGGTCGCCGCCAGCACGGCGTCTCGAAAGAGCTTGCTGGCGCGTGCGTTGTCGTCCAGCTCGGTGGCCGCCAGCTGCGCGGCCCATCCGAGCCACTGGCTGCGTGCGTTACCTGAGACTGCCGCCGCTCTCGTCTCCAGCAGCGCGAGCTGCGCAGGGCCGTCTCCAGTCCGCGCCAACAGATCGCGCAACGCCACCCGGACGGTGACCGCGTTGGGGTCCGCGCTCGAGGCGCGTTCGAGCGCTTCGCGTTGACCGCTGTCGTCGCCTTCGGCTCGTGCAGCCTCTGCGACTCGGAACCACAGCGCACCCGCCAGCGCGGGGCCGGCGTCGCTGGCGAGAAGCTCCCGTGCGTCCGCTGCTGCCCCGTGGAGGTTGCCCGCGCGTTCGTGGGCGAGCATGTGCTCGTAACGCAGCAGCGTATCTCGAGGCGTGAGTCGAATCGCCTCGTCGAGCGCCACGAGCGCTCCCGTCGCATCGTACAGGGCGTTGGCGCGCAGCTGCGCAGCTTCGAACCAGCGCGCGGCGGCGGTGGCATCGCTCGTGGCGGTGGCATCGCTCGCGGCGGTGGCATCGCTCGTGGCGGTGGCATCGCTCGCGGCAGTGGCATCGCTCGCGGCAGTGGCATCGCTCGCGGCAGTGGCATCGCTCGCGGCAGTGGCATCGCGCGCGGCGCGTTCATCCGCGGGGGCGCTTTCGTCGGTCTCCGGGCGCCCAGCTGCGCCGAGGGCGGCCTGGCCCTCGAGCGCTCGCACCTCCCAGGTGGGTCGCTCGTGCCGCTGCGCGAGGCGCTCCATCGCGTCGTAGATGGCTCGCAGCTCGCACCCCTCGGCGGAGGCGCGCGCGAGGGTCTCGAGGGCCTCGTCGGCGTCTCCGGCGGCCGCGAGCGCGACCGCGAGGTCCACCGCGAGAGTGGCTCGCAAGACGGGGTCGGTCGTCGTCGCGACCCGGCTGCGAAGCGCGGAGAGCACATCATCCGGGGACTGGTTCGCGCGGGCGGCGAGCTCCAACGTCAGCGCGATGAGCGCGTTGTCGGGGGTCGCGGAGAGTGCGTCCGACAACATGGCTTGCACTTCGTCTGGAGGCTGACCTTGGTCTTCCGCCAAGTTGGCCAGGTCGAGGCGAGAACCCGCCGCAGCCTCTGCGTCCAGCTTGCGTTCCGCTTCGTAAAGGCGACTCAGGTGCTTGAAGTTGCGCTTGCGTTCGAAAGCGTTGACCAACTCCGCCAGGGCAGGGCGGAACGAGGGCTGCTCGGAGTACGCGCGCAGGTGCGCCTTGAGCGCGTCCGTTTCCCGCCCTCCCAGCGCGGTGAGCGCGAGCCCCAGCTCGTGCAAGAGCGCCGCCTTCTGTCCCGCAGGGGTGCTCTCGTCCACGCTCTCGAGGGAAGCCTCCAGCCAGTCGACCCGCCACGCTGGGCTGAAGACGTCGGCGTCGCTGAGGTCCGGGATGCGCGACACGGCCGGAGGTGGCGGCACTGCGTGGGGTGGGAGCGCGGTGCGGCGTGGCGCCCCGCCGCCCAGGCTGTCTGGCGCACGAACCGCTGAGGGTCTGGCGCTCGGCGCCCCTGGGAAAGGGCGCGGCGGGGGAGGCGCGGGGCGCGGAGGGGCGCCCGGGACGGGCGGCTTCGGCACGAAGGCACGGGGAGGTGGTGGCGGCGGCGGCGCCGCGCGCGGAGGTGGAGGCGGAGGCGCGCTCGCCGCGGGGGGCGGCGCCGTGTCGGGCGGCGCGGGATCGGATTTGGGCGCGGGCGGTGGCGGTGGAGCGTCGGTCATCGATGGAAAAAGCGGTAGCCGCGAAGGCCCCCCGCCGCGGGTGCGAGTGCGCGCCACAGCGTGGCGTTTGCGACGGCCACTGTATCACCTCAGCGCGTCGCGGGGGCCGATTCGTGCGGCACGTGGGCGCCAGCGCGAAGGGTGGCTATGGCTGCGCGCGGCCGACCGGGGTCCGCGTGCTCGGGGCTTCGGGCTCGACTCCCAGCAGGTCGCCCTCGGCTTCCCCCTGGCAGGTGATCCCGCCCTCGCTCCGGATGAAGCACGTGTGCCTGTAGCCGACGGCGACATCGACGCTCGTGTCGCCGTCCCGGACGTGCCGCGGGGTGCTCACCACGGCGCCGCCGCGGCCGACTTGGCGCCGCCGGTTCGCGCCGACGCACGAGAGACGGACGCCAGGCACCAGCGCGCACGAGTGACCATCGCCCAGGCTCAGTCGCGCTCCCTGTGGCATCCTGCGAAGCCGGTCCAGTCGCAGCTGGCTGTGCTCGTTGCGTCCCCAGCAGACGATCCGCCCGCTTCGTCGCAACGCGCAGCTGTGATCCACGCCGGACGCGAGGCCCACCGCGTCATCGAGCCGGGCGATCACTTCGGGAGTCGGCCGATGCGCGCCGCGCACCCGGACGCGAGGTCCGAGCTGCCCGTGTAGGTTGGCGCCCCAACAGGACACCCGGCCGCTGGCGCTCAGCGCGCAGGTGTGCAGGCGTCCAGCCGCCACTGCGACGGCCTCGTCGAGGGATGGGACCCGCACGGGGGCTGCCCGCGCCGTCAAGGTGCCATCGCCGAGTTGGCCGTGGTCGTTCCGGCCCCAGCACCACACCCCCCCGTCGTCGACGACCGCGCAGGTGTGCCCATCGCCTCCGGCGACGGACCGCGCAGGCTGCGTCAGCGGCACGGTCGTCGGCGCGGGGCGGTCGTCACGTCCACCATCACCCAGCTGGCCGTAGCCACCATGCCCCCAGCAGCGCAGCGCTCCCCCTTCGACGATGGCGCACGTGTGGTGCGTCCCTGCGCCCAGCACTACCACGCGGCTGAGCCCGCGCACCTCCTCGCGCGAGGCGCGCGAGCGTCCGCGGCCGTTCGCGGACGTCGGGTCGCCGAGCTGGTGGAACTCGTTCCCTCCCCAGCAGCGTACGCGCCCTCCCACGAGTGCGCAGGTGTGCTGGGCCCCCGCGACGATCGCCGTCGGACCTGCGAAAGGTGCCTCGTGCGCCGTCGCCTCGCGCGCGGCGGCGGACGGGTCACGCTCGTCCGCCGAGTCATCCACGTCGGGGTCGTGGCCCGCTTCGCCACGGTCGGTGAGTGGGGCGCCGGTGTGGTCGTGGCTCTCGGCGCCCTCGGCCCGAGGATTGTTGGCAGCCGACACGTCACGCGGCGTAGCGCTCGTGTCCCCGCAGCCGAGCAGCGCCAGCGTGACCGTCAGCAGCATCGTGACGTGGTGGGCGGACACCGTGAGCACTGCGGCTTCGACGGGCCCGACGTGGCCGCGGACCCGCAGCGAGCACTTTTCGGGGGAGTGAGGCGCGCGCGCTCGGTACCTTGTCGACACCATGGAAGTATCCGACTCGAAGCGCTCCGCGCCAGCCACCGTCCGCAACCGTGAGCCCATCTTCGAGGTGTTGTCGCGCCGCCTGCCCGCCGGGGGCGGGGTGCTCCTCGAGGTGGCGAGCGGGACAGGCGAGCACGCGGTCCACCTGGCGCCCCGCCTCGCGGGCTGGACGTGGCAGCCCACCGACGTCGGAGACGACGCGCTCGCGAGCATCGCCGCATGGCGCGAGGCGCTCGGCGTCCACGCTTGCGTCAGCGCGCCCCTGCGCCTGGACGCGAGCGCCTGGCCATGGCCCGTTTCTCGGGCTGACGCGCTGCTCTGCACCAACATGATCCACATCAGCCCTTGGACCGCCACCCTGGGGCTCATGCGCGGCGCGGGGGCCGTGCTGCCAGTCGGCGGACGCCTCTTCACCTATGGGCCGTACCGCGTAGACGGGGAGCACACGGCGCCCAGCAACCGCGCTTTCGACGAGAGCCTCCGTGCCCGCGACGCCGCGTGGGGCGTCCGGGACGTCGCCGAGGTCGCGGCGGCCGCCGATTCCGAAGGGCTCGCCTTGCGTGAGCAGGTGGCGATGCCGGCCAACAACTTCACGCTCGTGTTCGAACGGACGCGCTGAGCCTCCTCGAGCGCCGTCGAAGCACCGTGCGCCGAGCTCGCCTCCGGCCTCTGCGTGGACGTTGCGCCGCGCGGCGGTGGCTGGCACCGTTGCGCCCTCATGGCGCGCGTGTGCTTGGTGGTCCCCTGCTTCAACGAGAGCGCGCGCTTGCGCGGGGACGACTTCCTGCGCGCGTCGCTCCCCGGACACGAGCTCCACTTCCGTTTCGTCGACGACGGAAGCACCGACGGCACAGCGACGTCGCTGGCGCGGCTCGCGACGATCGAACCCGATCGCGTGCGGTGCACCTTGCTGCCCAGGAACGTCGGCAAGGGAGAAGCCGTGCGCGCGGGGATGGGTGCATCGCTCGATGACGGGCACGACTACCTCGGGTTCTGGGACGCCGACCTGGCGACGCCCCTCGAGGAGCTAGCGGTGTTCGTGGAGACGCTCGAGCGGCGCCCTCAGGTCGACTTGGTGCTGGGCGCGCGCGTGGCGCTCCTCGGCCGACACATCGACCGTCGGCTGTACCGCCACGCCTACGGGCGCGTCTTTGCGTCGGCGGTGTCGCAGCTCCTCGGTCTCGCGGTCTACGACACGCAGTGTGGCGCCAAGCTGTTCCGGGTGGACGGGCGCCTCCGCGCCGTGCTGAACGCGCCCTTTCTCTCACGCTGGATCTTCGACGTGGAGATCCTGGCGCGCTACATCGCGCAGTACGAAGCGGAGCGAGTAGACCCCGCCGACCGCATCGTCGAGGTCCCGCTGCGCGTCTGGACGGACGTGGCGGGGTCCAAAGTGGGCATTGGGGACGCCGCGCGCGCCTTCGTCGAGCTGGCGCGCATCGGACGCCGCTATGACCACGCGCTCTCTGCGCGTCGTGTCCGGCGTGAGCGCTGACCGCGCGGCCGACGAACCCTCCTCACGGGACGCCCGGGTCGCCGACCAACGCGCAGCCGGCGTCGAGCTGCGGCCCTCCCGAGTCAGAGCTTGACGGCGGGCATGCCACCCGTGTTCTTGGTGATCTCCGCCCACGTCGGGGTCAAGGCAGCGGGCGTCACGGTCACCATGTGCAGGCGCAGCACGACGCGCGTCACCGTGCTGGTCTGCGCGAAGCCTCCGAAGCCGCCACCCACCCGCTGCTTCCCCTCCTCGAAGACGGCCTCCGTGCCCGGTCGCGGATAGGGGTAGCTCAGCTGGATGGTCTCGCCGTTGCGGGTCTGCCCGCCGACCAGCCGACGCCCGATGAAGGGGTGTGCGGCTTGCGTCTGCTGCGTGGCCCGGTCGCGGACCCCCACGCATTGCATGGTCGGATCCATCACGTAGATGGTGTTCTGGGTCCACACCTCGAGTGTCTGGAACGGCCTGTCCGTGTTGGGGGCCGGTCCATGTTGATGGATGACTTCAATCTCCACCACGGGTGTGTTCGCGTGCAGGTCCGCCATGCTGGGACCCACTTGCACAGGCGGTCGTGCGACCTGGGCCGCGCTGGGGGTGTCCCCGGGACTCGCCGCAGGCTGCGCTGCGGGAGGCGGCATCAACTCGCCGGTCGTCGCGGCCGTGTCGATCTCGGGGGTCGCGAAGCCGCGGCGCGTGGCGTTCCTCTGCTTCTGGTCGTTCATGGAGTTCGCTCAGGATAGCGTCATTCCACCGTCGATGACCATCACCTGCCCGGTCATGTAGCTGGCCTCGTCCGACGCCAGGTAGACCACCGCGCTGGCGATCTCGTCGGGCTGCCCGACCCGCCCCACCGCCGTGCGAGACACGATGTGGTTGCGGATCTGGTCGTTGCTGGTGAGCGTCGACGCAAAGCGTGTCTCGATCAGGCCGGGCGCGATCGCGTTCACTCGCACGCCAGCCGGCCCGAGCTCGAGGGCGAGCGTTTGGGTCATGGAGACCACCGCGGCCTTGGTCATGCCGTACACGCCCTGCATTGGCGCCCCTCGGATCCCAGCCACGCTGGTGATGTTCACGACCGAGCCCGGGGCCTTGCGCGCCGCGAGGTGCGCCACCACTTCGCGTGTCATGCCGAAGTAGCCCTCGAGGTTGATCTCGAAGGTCTTGCGGAACGCGCCCCAGTCGCACGTCATCATCGGCCCGAAGTGGGGGTTGGTGGCCGCGTTGTTCACCAGCACGTCTACCTGCCCGAAGCGCTCCAGTGTGCGCTCGACCAGCGCCCTCCGGCCGTCGTCCTGCCCCATGTGTGCGGCGACGGCGAGCGCTTCACCGCCGGACGCGCGGATGTCCTCCGCGACGGCCTCGAGCGCCTCGGCCTTGCGCGCCGCGAGGACCACCTTGGCGCCGGCGCGGGCGAGCTGCCGCGCGATGGCCTCGCCGATGCCACGGCTGGCCCCCGTGACGATGGCCACCTTCCCAGACAGCCGCCCTGATTCGTCGCTCGTGCTCATGAGCGCCTTGATACCACCGCTCGCGCGCGCGCGGGGCTCAATCCTGGCTCGTCAGCTTCGCGACGTGCTCCCGCAGCCGGTGCGCGACCTCTTCCGGGAGGGCGCGCAAGGGGCCGTCCGCAAGGAACGCCGCGTAGCCCTGGAGCGCGACGTCCTGCGCCCCCCCTTGGTCCAGCTCGGGGTGATGGGACCAGCGGTACCAACGCAGCCCCTCGTCCGTGCTCTCGACAGCCTCGTAGCGGCTGTGGTCTTCGCCGTCGTTCCAGCGGAACGTGCGGTGCTCGAAGCGCATGAAGCGGGCAAGGGCGTCGCGATCCATGGTCGGACTCTAGCAGTCCCCCCGTGCTCCGCGAGGGGACGTCCCTCGAAGGAAGCGCGTGTCCCGGCGCCCCCTGGGCGCGCTTCTGCATCACCCGAGTCCTTCCCGTTCTGGTACCCTCGGGGCAAACCATGTCGACCCACAAGCGCCGCGGCACCACCACCCAGCGAGGGTTCTCGGACACCGAGCCCGACGTGCGCACTACCCAGCCCATGCGCACGGCACCCGCCATCGGTCGCGGCGAGGCCGAAGGCGTCGAGGCGCATGGCGTCGAGCTCGAGCTGGTCCAAGAGAGCGGGCCTCCACAGCTGCTCCAGGGCCACTGGCGCGCAGTCGAGGTCTGGACCGCCAACACGATCTATGCGTTCGACGCGGGGCTCGTCTGCCGGACCGTGCTCGACCGCGGCACCTACCAGTCCAACGACCACCACGAGATGCGCGGGGCCACCCTGCTCGGCGGTCAGGAGCGTGGCCCCGGTGGTCGAATCCTGACGGTGTCCCACCCGCTCCCGCGCGTCGGTGCTCACGCGGTGCTCTCCAAGCAGGTAGGCAACCGCGCGAGCATCTCCGAGACGTCGCCGGTCGTGCGCGTCATCTACCGCATGCGCGTCGTCGCCGTGTCGCGGCCGGACGCCAAGGTCGATTGGTCCGATGTCAGCGGACGCTGGCCCGAAAGCTGAGGCACGGTGCAGAGCGAGTCCCAGGAGGCGACCGCCTCTTCGTGGTCGGGGCGCAGCGTGCGTGCCGCCTTCGTGTTCCTCACGCGCATCCCGGTGGGCGGCGGGGTCTACACGGACGCCGAGTGGCGGCGCGCTGTGGGGCACTTCCCGCTGGTCGGCATCGTGCTCGGTGTGGCGCTCGCCAGCCTGGCGTGGGTCCTCGTCCCACACCTGGGCGCGACGGTCTCCGCGGTCAGCGCGCTGGCGGCTTCGCTCCTCCTCACAGGGGCGTTCCACGAAGACGGCCTGGCCGACACGGCGGACGCGCTCGGCGGCGCGTTCGAGCGCGAGAAGCTCTTCGCGATCCTCAAGGACTCGCGCATCGGCGCGTACGGCGCCGCCTCGCTGGCGCTGACGCTCGCCTTGCGCGGCGCGTTGCTGGCGCGGCTGGACGCTGCGATGCCGCTCGGGCTGCTGCTGTCGCAAGGTGTGGCGCGCCTGCCTGCGGTCGCGCTCATGCGCGCGCTCCCATATGTGAGCAGCGCGTCGCCAGTGGCGGAGCCCAAGTCGCGACTCGTCGCGCGGGCCGGCGCGGCCGAGCTGCGCATCGCGAGCTTCTGGGTCGCGCTGCTGTTGCTCGCTTGTGTGCTGGCCGATGCCCTGTCCCCGGCGCGCCTGCTGTGCATGGCCGGGGCGCTCACCGTGGTCACCGCCGCGCTCGGGCGTCGCTTCCGTGCCCGCGCCGGGGGTATCACGGGCGACTTCCTGGGAGCGACCGAGCAGGTCGCAGAGTGCGTCGTGCTGTTCGTGCTGGCGTGGCGGTAGTGCGTCCGTCCCTCACGCTCACCGCGATCCGACACGCGCCCACGAACGCGCAGGGTCTGTGCGTGGGTCAGCACGACGTCGCCACCTTCATGGCGCCCATCGAGGCCGCTGCCGCCATGCGCGCCCGGCTGACGCAGATACCCGACGTGGTGCACAGCTCGCCAGTGTCGCGGTGCGCGGAGCCCGCTGCCCTCCTCGCCGCGGCGTGGGGGTGTCCTCACCGCGTGGACCTGCGCCTGCACGAAGTCCACTGCGGTGCCTTTCAGGGACGACCGTGGGACCGCATCGAGCGCGAGCAGCCTGCGGCCTTTGCGCGCTACATGGAGCGCTGGCGGGAGGAGGCCCCACCGGGAGGGGAGTGTCCCCGTGACCTCGAGCACAGGGTGTCGCGCTGGCTCGACGCCCTCGAGCCCGGTGCGCACCTGTTGGTGGCTCACGCAGGGGTCGTGCGTGCGTTGCGCGTCTTGGTGGATGGGCAGAGCTGGGACGAAGCCTTGGGAGCGCCCGTGCCCCACCTCGAGCCGCTGCTGCTTGCCCAGCGTCCATAGCGCGCTACCTCTCGTGTATGTTGAAGCGCACATCTGCCGACATACTGCTCGCCTGTGTGGTCTTGTCGGTTGTCGGCATGATGATCATTCCGCTTCCCACGCCGCTGTTGGATGTGTTGGTGGCGGCCAACATCGCGGTGGCCGTGCTGCTCATGCTGGTGGCCATGTACATTCGCTCCGGCCTCGAGCTGAGCGCGTTTCCCACGATCTTGCTGGTCACCACCCTCTACCGTCTCGCGCTCAATGTCTCGTCCACCCGCTTGATCTTGCTCCAAGCCGACGCGGGCGAGGTCATCGCAGCGTTCGGGGACTTCGTGGTCCGCGGCAACTACGTGGTGGGCGGCGTGGTCTTCCTCATCCTCACGCTGATCCAGTTTCTCGTCATCGCGAAGGGCAGCGAGCGTGTGGCGGAGGTCGGCGCGCGCTTCGCCCTCGACGCGATGCCTGGAAAGCAGATGAGCATAGACGCCGAGCTCCGTAGCGGCGCGCTCAGCCAGGACGCGGCTCGGCAGAAGCGCCACCAGATCCAGCGCGAGAGCCAGTTCTACGGCGCGATGGACGGGGCGATGAAGTTCGTCAAGGGTGACGCCATCGCGGGCATCGTCATCACCGTCGTCAACGTCCTCGGGGGCCTCTTGATCGGCGTGCTGCAGAGGGATCTGAGCGTGGCCGACGCGCTGCGCACCTACAGCCTGCTCACCATCGGCGACGGACTCGTATCCCAGGTCCCCGCCTTGCTCATCTCGACGGCGGCGGGCTTGGTCGTGACACGCGTCGCGAGTGAGGACGCGGACGCCTCGCTGGGCGCCGACGTCGCGGCGCAGGTCTTCGGGCATCCACGGCCGTTGCTCATCGGCGCGGGGTTCCTCGCCTTGTTGGGCATCGTCCCAGGGCTCCCCACGGTTCCGTTCTTCGTGCTCGCCGGGACGTTCTTCGCGGCGGGGCACACCCTGCGCACGCAGCAGCGCGTCCCGGTGTCGGCGGAGGCCATCCACATCGAGCGGGAGAGCGCGCGAGAGACCCGCGCCCGCGCCGCCATGGTGCCCATCGTCGTTCCGATCGCCATCGAGCTAGGCACGGAGCTATCGCAGCTGATGACTGACGGCGCTGGTGGCGGGCAGCTGCTGGAGGAGCACGTACCAGCCGTCCGTGATGCGCTCTTCCTCGACCTCGGGCTTGCCGTGCCTGGTGTGCGCGTGCGGGAGTCCAACGCGCTCGAGCCGCAGGGCTTCGTCATCGCCGTCCAGGAAGTGCCCGTGGCTCGCGGCGAGGTGCCGAGCGGACACGCGCTCGCGTTGGACTCGCCCGAAGCGCTGGCCTCCGTGGGTTTGATGAGCCTCCCCGCGACCGACCCGCTCGGCGCGCCTGCGTGCTGGATCGACGCGTCTCAGGCAGGCATCGCGGAGGAGGCGGGCGTGACCGTGTTGCCTGCGGCGGCGTTCGTGGCGCGCGCCCTGAACGTGAGCGTGGCGCGACGCGCGACCGAGCTGCTCGGTCTGCAGGAGGTGCAGTCCATGCTCGAGCAGCTCGAGCGCGCCTATCCGGCGGTGGTGCGCAACGTCACCCCCAAGCCAGTCAGCCTCCCCCTGCTCACGGAGGTGCTGCGGCGCTTGGTGGAGGAGCGTGTGTCCATCCGCCCATTGCGGGAGATCCTCGAGGCGCTCTCCGTTCACGCGCCCACGGAGCGAGATCCGGTGCAGCTCACAGAGCTGGTTCGCGCGTCGTTGCGTCGCCAGCTGACGCACCGTCACGCACCAGGCGGCACGCTCGCGGTCTACACCGTGGACGGCATGGTCGAGGACTCGGTGAGGGACGCCATCCAGCGGACGGCGGGGGGGACCTACCTCGCGCTCCCTCCGGATCAGGCCCGCGACATCATCGAGTCCGCGAGGCGCACCCTTGGCCCCCTCGAGCCTACGCGTCAGGTGGTGCTCACACAGCGCGACGTGAGGCGCTTCCTGCGCCGGCTGCTCGAAGTGGAGCTGCCCGACGTGACGGTGCTGTCGTATCAGGAGCTCGCCCCCGAGGTGAACGTCCAGCCCCTCGGTCAGCTGGGCGTGGTGGGCCTTGGTTGACGTGAATGCACCGAGGAGCGTGTGAACGACGCTTCACGGGTCGCCGTGCGCGCCGAAGCCCGGATACGTCGAGAGACGCGCGATCCACGGCACAATCGGCCCATTCGAAGGAACTCGCCCCGACGGTGAATGGCTGGCACTCTCCTTGCGTACAATCGTGGCCATGCGCACCCGCGCCCCGCAACGATTGCTCCGGCACACCACCAAGGGTTCTTCCGAAATGACTCGGATCACGAAGTTCTCCATCCTCCTCACCACCGTACTGGGTCTCTGCAGCGTGGCCGAGCAGGCCTCCGCGCAGTGCGCCCCTGACGCCACGTTCTGCGCCGACGCCCAGGGTCCGCGAGGTCGTGCCACCGTCCAGGTGCGCACAGGTCGCCGCGCGGTCGTGGTGCAGCCCGCGCCGCCCCCACCCACGGTGGTGGTGCAGCCAGTGGCCCCCCCGCCGCAGCACGTGGTGGTGGTGCAGCCCGCGCCGCCGCCGCCGCCACAGCGCGTGGTGGTGGTGCAGCCCGCGCCGCCGCCGCCGCAGCGCGTGGTGGTGGTGCAGCCCGCGCCACCCCCTCCGCAGCAGCAGGTCGTGGTCATGCAGCCTCAGCCGCAGCAGCAGGTGGTGGTGCAGCCGACACGACGCTGGACCATGGACGACGCCAACCGGCGCATCGTGGGCTTCCACGCAGAGCTCGGCGGCATCGTCGGACCCGACGTGCAGATGGGCGGCTTCGCGGCCGGTCTGCGCATCCGCCCCGTCCGCTTCATGGCCATCGACGTCACGGCGGGCGTGTTCGGTGGTACGGACTACGTCGGCAATGACCGCGTCGAGATCCCCGTCCGCGCGGATGTGCGCTTCTTCGTCAATCCGCGGCACCGCTTCCAGTTCTACACGCTGGTCGGCGCGGGAGTGTCGGTGGCGCGTGCACAGAACAACGTCGGCGCGACGCGTGACTTCGTCCACCTCGGCGGCGAGGCCGGAGCGGGCTTCGAGTTCCGCCTCAACCCCGCCATCGCGCTCAACCTCGACGTGCGAGGGTTCCTCCGCCAGCGCGTCGACTCCGATCCGCGCCCAGAGTTCGTCGAGGTGGACAACACCGGCTTCGTGACGCGCACCACCAACACCAGCGGCGGCGCCACCATCAACCTCGGCGGCACAGTCTACTTCGGCCGCTGAGTCGCCGCTCGACGAGCCCTCCGCACGCAGCCCCTCGGAGCATCCTCCGGGGGGCTTCGTCGCGTCGTCCGGCCACGACGGAATGCGCGGCCAGGGCGCGCTTCGTTCGCTGTCCGCGCTACCGATTGTGTCATCCTCTCGGCCATGTCCCGGGACCGCTCCGCCGACATCCACATGAAAGACGGCATCCTGCGGCGCGGCCGCAAGGTGGGGCATGCCGACGCCAAGGGGCGCATCCGCGAGCGCGACACACGCTTCAAGAAGGGGCGCGAGCTGGGCTACGTGGACGACAAGCAGCGCGTGCGGCGGCGCCGCGGGCGCCTGGGGCAGCGCGGTGAGGTGGTCGCGCGCATCCGGGGCAACGCCGTCTACGCGCGCGACACCGTGCTGTCTGCGGGTCACAAGCTCGGCTACGTCGACGAGCGGGGCAACGTCTGGCAGGTGGACTGTCAGGCGTTCCGGGGGCGCATCATCGGCCGCGCGCGAGGGGCCGATCCCGAGTCGGCGTTGGCCTACTTCGTATTGAAGTTCGAGGACGTCGCCACCCACGTGGAGGTGCTGGAGGAGAAGATCCGCGCCTCCGAGGACCAGTTCGCGTTCCTGCCGAGGGTGCGTGCCACACGCCAGCTGTTGCCGGAAGTGGACGCCCTGGGTGATTTCGACGCGTTGTTCGAGAAGCTGGACGACCTCGAGGAGCTCTGCGTGGTTGGGCTGGGGGACCACTTCACGGCGGAGGGGGGGCTGGGCAGGCTGCTGACCGACGGCGTCACCATCGACGGCTTGCGCAGCGAGCTGGTGTCCTTGTTGGGCGGCGAGCGCCGCAATCAGATCGATGCGCTGCTCTATCGCGCGCGGGGAGCAGTGGATGCGATCAGCGACGGACGCATCCCCACGCTCGCCGACTTCGAGGGGCCGCCCGAGCCGGAGCCGCCCGCGCCCGAGCCCGACATGGAGCCGGAGCGCGCTCGCCTCGGTCGCTCGCTGGTGTCGTTGGACAGGCTCAGGTCGGAGCTGCTGCGCATCTCTCAGGATCCCACGGCGCCCGCCGAGGAGCTGCTGGAGCGGGCGCGTCGCACCATCGGCAGCTACCTCGAGTCGGGCGACGAGCCCCGCCGCAACAGCACGCTTCCGCCTCCACCGGGGGAGCGGAGCGAGCGGCCAGAGCGCTCGGAGCGCGGCAGCGTTCGTCCGGCGGCGCTCATCGCGGGCGTGCGGGCGCACCAGGTCCGAGAGGTGGTCGAGCAGCGCCTCGACGAGGTGCGCGCTTTCCAGCGCACCCAGGGCGACCGCGTGCTCGAGTGGAAGGACCGCATCGAGCGCATCGCGCTCGGAGACGACGACGAGGACGGCGACGGCTACGAGCGCGAGTGAGCGCGGCTCGCCAGCGCGCGTCGCGGCGGGGTGTCAGCTAGCGTCAGGTGCCCGCAGCAGGTCGTCCAGCAGCGCCGCGCAGGTGCGCTCGCACATGTCGAACACCTCTTCGAAGCCCTCGGGGCCGCCATAGTACGGGTCGGGGACCTCGTCGTCGCCGGGGGTGGCCAGGGGGTCGTACGTGCGGAAGAGCGTGACCTTCTGCCAGTCCGCGTCGTGGCGGGCCAGCTGGCGCAGGTTTCCGAGGTTGCTGCGATCCATGGCGAGCACGCGGTCGAAGCGGTCGAAGTCGTCCACCGTGAAGTGTTCGGCCTTGCCGGGCAGCGCGAACCCGCGACGCCGGGCGGTCGCTTGGGCGCGATGGTCCGGTGGGGAGCCCACGTGCCAAGCCCCGGTGCCCGCGCTGGACACGGCGATGCGTCGCGTCACGCCGCGCTCTCGGACGAGGTGCTCCATGACCCCATGGGCCGTGGGGGAACGGCAGATGTTGCCGAGGCAGACGAAGCAGACGTGGATCATCCCCCGCGTTGTACCGCAGGGACGTCGACAGCGTCGTGTCGTTCAGTCGGTGACCCAGACGCGGCTCGCGCGGAACACGGTCTGGTGCGTGACCACGCCGTGCCAGCCCGCGGGCACGACGGGCCACAGCAGCTGGAACACACGCTGCGCGTCGATGGGCGCGAGGTTGACGCAGCCGTGGCTCACCAGCTGCCCGAAGCGCTCGTGCCAGAACGCGGCGTGCAGGGCGATGCCCTGGTCGAAGTACTGTGTGTAGGGCACGTCTTCGATGCGGTAGCGATCGCTCTCGACGTCACCGCCCAGGTTGCTCATGGTGCTGGTGATCATCTTGCGTTGCACGCGGAAGATGCCGTGCGGGGTGGGGTGCTCGGTGTCACCCGTCGACACCAGCGTGCTGTAGATTGGCGCGTGGCCGCGATACACGGTGAGGGTCTGCTCGCCCAGGTCCACGTGCACCCACGGCTCGTCGTCCTCGATCTCGAAGGGGGGCTCGGCGACCTCGGCCACACCGATGTACCAAGCGCGGGCGTAGCGGTCGCCGTCGAGCACGTGCATCACGTTGCCGTCGAACCACTCGCGTCGCTGCCACGACGTGACGATGGTCCCCGCGGGGATGATCGCGGCGTCCGTGTCGCGGAAGAAGCGCCAGTCGCCGCTGCGGCGGTCCTCGGGCCGCACGTCGGGGATGCGCTCGCGTGGGCGGATGGCGCGCCGCGCCCAGGGGATGGGCAAGGGACGCTCGGCGTTCACTTCGACCCCGTGGAAGTCGCTCCCGTCCTTGCGATGCAGCTGAACACGCAGGATGTAGCGCCCGGTGACGGTGCGCGCGAAGCGGCGCTCTTCCCGGCGCACGATGCCGGACTTGGCCACGATCACGCCGCGCTCCAGGAAGCGCGCGACACGCGCGGGGGGACCGGGTTCGCTGCGCAGCTCGCCGCGACGCATGCGCGCCGCTTGGTCGGGGTTGCGCTCCCGCAGGGCCAGGTAGCGCTCCGCCCACGCCATCACCTCGGCGTGCTCCTCGCGCGTGGGCGGGTTGTGGTACTCGGGGACGAGGTCCTCCTTCACCTTCAAGTATTCGTACGGGAGCGGGGCCGTGCGGTCGGCGGCCACAGCGGACTCGTCTTCGCTAGGGGGCTCGTCGCCGATCTCGAGCCCCTGACCTGCGCACGCGAAGCCCGTGGGGTAGACCGCGTGCCAACCGGTGGCGCAGCGCGGCGAGGGAGTGCTCTCCGTCTTGACGCGCACCACCGCGCCCAAACGCAGCCAGCCAATCACGGTCGCGTTGGGCTCCGGGGCGGCGCGCACGGGCAGCTGGACCCCGGTGACCAGCGCATAGCCAGGGAACTCAGCGTCGATGCGCGCCTGCTCCTCGCGAGCGCGCGCTTCCTCGCGCGCCTCGGTGGCGGACTGCTCATCTACCGGGGTGGTCGACGGAGCGCTGGACGGAGCGGTCTGGTCGCGGTCGCCGCAGGCGAGCGCCAAGGTGGCGCACAGGATCGCGCTGCCGCCGAGCCTCACTCGATCGTGTCGAGGTCGAAGCTCAGCAGCATGCCCAGCGCCGGGCATTCTTCGGCGATGGCCGTGCAGTCCGCCGGCAGGAGGTCCTCGACGCCGATGTCGATCGTGTCGAGGTCTTCTGGGGTGAGGCTGCAGGTGATCTGCCCCGAGATCCGGTTCACGTTCGCGCGCAGCTGACGCATGCAGTCCTCTGCTTCGCCCACCGTGGTGTCGCACGCATCGAACGCCGCCATGTTGATGTTGTCGCAGCTCGTGACCATGGGTGGCTCGGCGTTGGAGATGCACACGTCGCGGGCCTCTCGGCAGCTGACGCTCGCCGAGTCGACCCGGATGCCCACGCTCGTGCAGAACGCCCGCTGGATGGGCCCCGTCACCAGCGCCAGCATCTCGTTGGAGACCGCCACGCACAGGTCCTGGAGGTCCTGCTCGCTCGCCTCGTCCAGCACCGTCTCCGGCGGGACGCCCGTGCCGAAGGCGCCGTCGCTACAGGCCGAGAGGGTCAGGGGCAGGAACGCAACCAGAGGTGCAACGAGGTGGAGCTTTCGCATGCCGCACAGCCTAGACCGGCTCGGTGGAGGCGTCGAGAGGGGCGCGCTCAGCCTCGTGGGCCCGAGCGATCACGAGCTGCGCCAGCAGGTCGTGCACGCCCAGCGGCGCGGCCACCCGGAAGGACACTCCGGGGTGCTCTGCGACGGCCTCCGCGACGAGGCGTGGGATGTCCTGCGTGGCGTGGCGGCCTGGGGCGAGCATGAAGGGCACCACGGTCAGGTGGCTCGCGCCGCGCTGGACGGCGTCGGCCACGGCGTCTGCGATGCTCGGCGCGGCCAGCTCCATGTGTGCGCCGATGACGACCGGATAGTCGCTCTGCTCGGCCACCAGCGCGGCCACGGCCCCGACGCTGTCGTTCGCGGCGGCCACGCGGCTGCCGTGATCCACGATGAGCAGGGCGCGGCTCACCGTCAGTGGAACTCCCGCAGGTGCGTGATGTACCACGCGTCGTCCCAGGTGATGAGCGTGCGCACCTCGAGCGTGCGCTCGACGCGCGCGCCGTTCACCTCCGTGCTGTACGTGAGCTGGTTGCGGCGCGCAGACCAGTACGGCAGACGGTTGGCCTCCTCCCGCACCACGACCCAGCTGCGACGCCGGGAGAGCTCGAGGCGCTCGAAGCGCGCGTCGGCGGGCACCTCCGCGTGCAGCGCATGCACGTCCGCCGTGAACTCGCGCATCAACCGGTCGTAGATGTGGTCGGGATTGGCGACGCCCTTGATCTGTGCGAACGCCGCGCGCGGGAGGTAGGCCGCGGCGGCCATCTCCGGGTCGCCCGCGAGGATGCCGCGCAGCAGGGTGCGGGCGCGCTCGAGATCGGCCTCTGCCAGGGGCGGCAGGGGCGGGGCCTCGCGCAGGCGCGGGCTGTTGTGGGCAGGGACGTCACCACCGGCCTGGGCGCGGCCAGGCTGCGCGGACGGTGCGAGAGTGACCACGCACGCGGCGACAGCAGCCAGAACGGCGGCGTGGGCGAGCGGTGCGTGGCGCCGCCGGGGCGCAGCGTGTGATGCGGCGCTCCTGCGGGGGTCGCAGTGTCGAGTTGGGCGGCGATGGAGCGAGTGCACGGACCACAGATCGCAGGTTCCCGAGGTCCGTGCAATCCTCCGCGCATGAAGCGAGTTCAGATGTTGGTGGAGTCCCTCGATGGCCCGAGCGCGCTCGTGCGCCGCGAAGACGACGCGCCTCAGCCGGGCCCGGGCGAGGTCCTGGTGGCGGTGCGCGCGGCGGGCTGCAATTTCTTCGACACGTTGATCACCCGAGGTCAGTACCAGGTGAAGCCTCCGCTGCCGTTCGCGCCGGGCGCCGAGCTGGCGGGTGACATCGTCGCGGTGGGGGCCGGGGTCACCGGCTTCAAGGTCGGGGATCGCGTCGCGGGGCTGGCCGAGTACGGCGCGTTCGCGAGCCACATTGTGCTCCCCACGGAGCGCGTCTTCCGCATGCCCGACGAGATGTCCTACGACGTCGCCGCGGCCATGGGCATCGTGTACCAGACCTCGTACTTCGCGCTGCGCTACAGGGCGGACCTCCAGCCTGGTGAGACGCTGCTGGTCCATGCGGCCGCGGGAGGCGTCGGGCTGGCTGCCGTGCAGATCGGGCGGGCCCTGGGGGCTACCGTCATCGGGACGGCGGGCAGCGACGACAAGCTGGCGCTCGCGCGTGAGCACGGCGCGCAGCACACGTTCACGTACCGTGACGACGCCTGGAAGGACGCGGTCTTGGAGCTCACGGGCGGGAAGGGCGCGGACGTCATCTACGACCCCGTCGGCGGCGACGCGTTCGACCTGTCCACCAAGTGCATCGCGTTCTCGGGGCGGCTGTTGGTCATCGGCTTCGCGGGGGGGCGTATCCCCACGCTGGCCATGAACCGCGTGCTGCTCAAGAACTTCAGCGTCGTCGGGCTGCACTGGGGGGCCTACTTCAAGCACGACCCGGCGCTCATCGCGCGCGCGCAGCAGGAGCTGTTCGACCTCTGGCGCGAGCAGCGCATCATGCCGTTGGTCAGCTCCACGCATCCCCTGACGGACGCGGCCCAGGCCCTCGCCGACCTCGGTGGTCGGCAGACGGTCGGGAAGGTGGTCCTGCACCCCTAGCGGCCACGGCCTTCGCGCGTCGTCTCCGCAAACCCACGCAGGCTGGGGATGCCATGCGGTGCCGCCTCGAGCGTTCGTTGGCCGTTCGGTCCACCGCGCTCGGCGACCCGCTCACGGACGGCTGCGCGTGCGTCGTCTCTCGCGCGCCCGTGTGACGACCGCGAAACGACGCGGGGGGGCGGGCGCGTGGACCTCTCGACGGGTCGCTGCGCCGCTGGTACACCGGCAGCCATGCAGCAGACGTCTCCGCGACGCGTCATCACCGAGCTGTCGCGCCAGTTCTACACGCAGGGGTGGGCCACCGGCACGGGCGGCGGCATCAGCGTGCGCGAGGGCGGGCGCGTGTTCATGGCGCCCAGCGGCGTCCAGAAGGAGCGCATCCGCGAGGAGGACATCTTCGAGCTGGACATGGACGGGGCCATCGTGTCCGCGCCCGAGGACGCGGCGCTGAAGGTGAGCGAGTGCAGCTCGCTCTTCTACAACGCGTTCCGCATGCGTGACGCGGGCGCCGTGCTGCACAGCCACGGTATGAACGCGATGTTGGTCACCCTGCTGTACAGAGACGTGTTCGAGTGCACCGAGATCGAGATGATCAAGGGGCTCGCGGGTCACGGGTACTTCGACCGCGTGCAGGTGCCGATCATCGACAACACCGCCCGTGAGTGCGACCTGGCGGAGCGCATGGCCGAGGCCATGGAGGCCTACCCCGCGTCGCACGCCGTGCTGGTGCGGAGGCACGGTGTCTACGTCTGGGGCCGCGACTGGGCGCACGCCAAGACGCAGGCCGAGTGCTACCACTACCTGTTCGAGGCGGCTGTGCGCATGCGGCAGCTCGGGCTCGAGGCGTCTGTGGGCGAGGTGCACGTGCGGGCGGTCGACGCCGTCGGCGGCGTGGGAGGCAAGCGATGAACGCGACGTATCTGGACCACGACGGTGCACCTGGCGCCGAGTCGATCACCCCCGCGGAGCTGAACGCCGAGGGCGTGTACTACGCGACGGCACCGACCGACCCCGCACACTACCAGGGCGCGCTCGATGCGCTCATGAGCGAGCGCGGGTACATCGAGCAGGACGAAGTGGCCCTCTCGCCGAGCACGCCCAACCTGGACGCGCTGTGTGCGAAGTTCGTGGGTGAGCACTACCACGACGACGACGAGGTACGCTTCGTGCTCGAGGGCGAGGGCATCTTCGACATCCGCTCCCTCGCGGGGCGCTTCATGCGCGTGGTGGTGGAGCCAGGTGACCTGATCGTCGTACCGGCGCTGCGCCATCACCGCTTCATGCTCACGGACCAGAAGACCATCCGCTGCGTGCGTCTGTTCAAGGACCAGAGCGGCTGGGTGCCGCACTACGCCGAGGGCTGAGCGGCCTGCCGGGCCTGGGCCTCGCGCTCACGCTTCGCGCCGGCGAACATCGTCGTGGCGATGAACCCGATGGCGTCGCTCCAGGCCTGCTGCACGGCGGGGTTCCCTCGTGACCTCATGACGCTCGGCAGGCACACGTCGGGCGGTCGCACTCGGCCGGCGCTGCCGCGGCTCACGATGGTACCCTCGACGTCCCGATGCCCACCCGGCTGAGGCGCCCCCGTGCGGGTGGACACCCAGCGCGGCTACCTCGACTGCGCGCAGGAGGGGTTCTTCTACGTCGCGCACGGCGCCTGCTACGTGCTCGAGCGCGGCTCCGAGGCGCGCGCCATGGCGTGCGTGCCCGAGGTCTTCGGCGCGCAGGACGCGGACTGGGCGTTCGTCAGCTGGGACGGCGACGTTGGGGCGGGGGCTGAAGGGCCGTAGATCCGCGTTCGCAGGGACGTGTCACCCGCGTCACCGCCCCGTAGGGTGCGCTGGGAAGTGACATGCGCTGCCCAGCCGCCTATTGTTCGGATGTGAGGCTGCTCGACCTTCTCATGGTCCCAAGGGGTGTTGCGATGATCGTGGTCACGGCGGTCAGCGGGTGCGCGGCGAATCCGAGCGTCGGCGCGGGCGATCCCTGCGGGGCGACACCTACGTTGATCGAGGCCCTCGACGGCGCGGGTGAGGGCCTGGGCGCCGTGCCCGACGTGCTCGATGTCGGGCTGTGCCGGGAGGGGCGCTACAGAGAGACGCTGCCCCTGGGCAGCGCGTGGGTCGAGCTACGCCGCGTAGGCCGCTGCTGCGAGGTGTGGCTCGGAGGCGAGACCGAGGACCCATCCTACGACGGGAGTCCCCAGCAGTTCTGCCGCTTCAGCCGCTCCGGGGTCACGCACGTGCCCATTCACGTGGGTCGCGTCATGGGCAGCGCGATCGACATCGCTGGGCCGGCGCGCACGTGCGAGGATACACCGGCCTGCACGGTGGGGTTACCACCCGTCGGGCCCTGCCCAAACCCATAGCGGTCTCGAAGGACGCGGAGCCCGGGACGCGACAGGAGGTCACCGAGAGCTGGCCATGGCCTCTCGTCGTCAGTCCCCGAGACGGTGGCGCGGGCTCCGAGTCAGTGACCCGCCATGCGTGTGAGCGCCTCCACATCCGCGGGACGCAGGCGCGCCGTGATCGTCACCACGGTCGCGCGCGCACGGGCACGGATGGAGGAGAGCAGGGGGCCGATCCCCAGCTGCCGCACCTCGGGGCTGCGCCTGACCTCGCGCAGGGCGGCCGTCGCGCCACGCGCGAACGCGGTGGCCTCGGCGGCGGTGGCGTAGCCGACCGCCACGCGCAGGTTCAGGTTGCGACCTGCCACGGTCAGCTCGAGGCCGACGGACGACACGGTGCCGGCGTCGGTCAGGGTCTCGGGCAGCTCGTTCCGCACGGCGGCGTCCACACGCAGCGCCGCTGCGATGGGCGCGGCGTAGAGGTTCACGTCGGTCGCGACCTGCTGCAGCGTCGGGTCGGTCACGCCGGTGCCGCGCTCGCGCTCGGTGAGCCGATCGATGACGGCGCGCACGCCGGCCGGGTCCCCCAACACGAAGGTCTGCGAGCCGATGAAGCCACCCAGCATCCCCTCGTTGGAGCGGAGCGTGAACCCGCGGTAGACCTCCTCGGTGGCGCCGTGCGCCAGCGGCGGCAGCGTCACGTTCCCGAAGGTGCCGCGCGCGATGCCCACCACAGGCGGCTCGTCGCCACCGCCGGGCAGCATGGTGAGCAGCACCTCGCTCGCGTTCTCCGCGATGGCGCGCACGGCCGCGCGCTTGACCGCTTCGGCGCCCGTGGCGTCGCCGACGGGGGGCGCGACGAGGTCCAGCATGCCCTGAGCGCGCACGGCCGCCATGTCGACGCGCACCAAACCGACCGCGTCGGGCGCGGCCAAGTGCTGCAGCGGATGGTGGTGCGCGGCGTACTGAGCCAGCGCGGAGCTCGGCGCGAGCGCGCTGAGCGCACACATGAGCACGGCGGTTCGCGCCCCACGGGTGGTGTTTCGTCGGATCATCGAGCCCCCTTGTTTTCGTGTGCGATTCGCGAGGCAGCCTATCACACGCCCCTCCGCGTGCCCACGCGTGGCCGGCGCCGCGTACTCAGAACGAGCCCGAGAACCCGAGGGAACCCACGCCGATGGAGACTGCCCCGGCGCGCGTCGGGACCGCGATGAGCGGCGCACCCAGGTCGAGCGGGGTCGTCGGTCGCTCACGGCGCCGCACCTTGATGCTCCCGTAGAGCGTCATGGTGAGGCCCCCAGCGATCATCGCGAAGCCGGTGACCGCCATGATTCGTCCCACGACGCGCGTGAACGGGTTGCGCACGGTGTGGAACGAATTGATGAACACCAACGTGCCGAGTGCCATGACGGGCCCGCCGTAGATCGCCACGGAGCGCAGCAAGCAGCCGTCACGCTCCCACTCGGCCGCCGGCGTGTTGATGCCAGAGGGCGCGTCGGGCTGCAGCGCGCGCAGCGTGATGCCCGTGGCCAGGGTGCCGCCCGAACCAGCGAGGAGCGTAGCGCCGAGGGCGACGCGGCCCGGCTCCGCGTCGTTGGTGAACATCAGTAGACCCACCGGCGCCGTCAGCAGTCCGGCTACCATGACGTTGCGGGCCACGCAGCGGTTGCGCACCCAGTCACCCGGGTCCGACGAGCCGAAGTCCGCTCGCGCCACCGACGGCACGCTGGAGAGCGCGCACAGCGCCGCGAGGAGCACCCACAGGGGGGAGGGACCAGTCGAACCAGGCGCGGCAACGTGACGCATGAGTCGTTTGTTGTAGCATGAGGACTGTCGGACGCGTTCCCAGGGAAGGAACGCGCTCACGCCGACGTTACCTGCTCTGGTGCGCGCGGCGGGGTGACCGGCGCCGCAACACAGCTAGACGGGGTCAGAAGAGAGAGCGTGGAGTACAGCAAGAAGGCACGAGAGCGTTGGGCGGGAGCATCCTTTTCGGCGGCGGGAGCACTGCTCCTCGGCGCCCTCGGTGTGGGCCCGTGGGAGGCGCTGGCCCAGACCGCCCCAGAGGCGGAAGCGCCGCCCGTGCTGCCTGCAGGCACCCGCTCGCTGGAGGTGCGCCGTGGGCTCGTCGTGCGGACGACACCGCAGACGGCCGGGGCCATACGCGGACGCGTGCGCGGCGACACGCGTCTGCCCGCCGGCACCGCCATGCGCACCACGGACGGGTGCGGCTACTGGGCCTCCGTGGGCGTCGACGCCTGGGTCTGCGGCAGTGACGTGCGCCCCAGCACGCGCGAGCCCGATGGCGAGCCCTTCCCGCGCGTGCGCGGTCGTGGCTGGCTGCCGCATAGCTACCTCATCATCCCGGACGGCGGCGTCGACGCCTATGCCACTCCCGAGGCGGCCCGCGCGCGCACACCGTCGGAGCGCCTGCCCGGTGGCTTCATGCGGCGCGTCCACAGCGTCCCGGGGGGCGACCTCTACCGCATCAGCGATGGCGTGTTCGTGCATCGTGACGAGGTGCGGCGCCTGCACGGCTCGCCCTTCCAAGGGGTGGAGCTGGCGACCCCCGAGGGCCTGAACACGCTCGCGTTCGTGGCCCGCGACCGTGTGCGCACGGTGCACGCCAACCGGCGCCAGCAGCGATCTCTCCAGCGTCTCACCGCGCTGCAGATCACCGGCGAGCCCGAGCCCGGGGTGCTGCAGCTGGAAGGCGGTCAGCGCGTCCTGGCGTCGGACGTGGTGCGGCCTCCGCGCAGCCCCCGCCCTGCGGCTGTCGGCGCGAACGAGCGCTGGATCGACGTGGACGTGGGCACGCAGACGATGGTGGTCTACGAGGGCGATCGCCCCGTCTACGCCACGCTGGTGTCCACCGGTCGGCGCGGCCGCGACCACGACACGCCTCTCGGCGAGTTCCGCATCTGGATCAAGGTGGGCATCACCACTATGGACGACCTCGGAAACGCCAACTCGGCCGAGGATTACTCGGTCGAGGCGGTCCCCTGGGTGCAGTATTTCCAGGGCTCGATCGGCTTCCACGCGGCCTACTGGCACCGCCGCTTCGGGAACCGGATGAGCCACGGCTGCGTGAACCTGTCGCCGAAGGACGCGCGCTGGTTGTACGGTTTTACCTCCCCGACCGTGCCCGACGGCTGGGTCGCCGTGCATCCCACCCGGAACGAGCAGGGCACCTTCGTCCGCGTGCGCAACACCACCGGCGGGTGACCCCCGCGCGTGATATTGTCCGCGCGTGAAAGACGCGATGGCGAAGATCTGGCGCCGCGTCAGGATCGACGATCCTGACGCGGTCACGCGACGGGCCGGCGACGAGGTCGACCCTCGCAGCGTGGGCCTGTCGGAGGCGGACGTGGAGGCCATCTGGGCCTCGGTGGTGCGCCTGTACCGCACCGCCATCCACCCCGGCATCGCGCTGTGCGTGCGGCGGCGGGGCGAGGTCGTGCTGCACCGCACGATCGGGCACGCGCGCGGCAACGCACCGGACGACCCGCAGGACGGCGAGAAGGTGCTCGCCACCCCAGACACGCTCTGGAACTTCTTCTCCGGCAGCAAGGCCATCACGGCGGTGCTCGTGCACATGCTGCAGGAGCGCGAGCTCATCCACATCGACGAGCCGGTGGCCACGTTCATCCCCGAGTTCGCCAAGAAGCGGAAGCACCGCATCACCATCCGGGACGTGCTCACGCATCGCTCGGGCATCCCCAACATCCCGTCGGACCTGGTGGACCTCGGCATCCTGCACGACCGCGAGCGCATCGTGGCCGTCGCGTGCGACCTCGAGCCCCGCAGCAAGCCGGGCGAGGAGGTGGCTTACCACGCGGTGACGGGTGGCTTCGTGCTGGGGGAGATCCTCCACCGCGTGACCGGCCGCGACATCCGCACGTTCATGCGCGAGGAGGTCGGCGACAAGCTCGGCTTCGACCACCTGAACTACGGCGTGCCCGAGTCGCGCTTGGGCGAGGTCGCGCTCGAGGCCTTCACCGGGCCCATCCCCACCTGGCCCCACAAGAACCTGCTCGAGAACGCGCTGGGCTTCGACATGCCCACGCTGGTCGACTTCGCGAACGACCCACGCTTCCGCACCGGCATCATGCCGGCGGGCAACTGCATGGGGACCGCCAACGAGGTGTGTCTCTTCTTCGAGATGCTGCGGCGCGGCGGTGAGCTGAACGGCGTGCGCATCTGCGCCGAGGACACCGTCAAGCGCGCCACCAAGCCCGCTACCCGCGGTGAGGTGGACCGCATGCTGATGCTCCCCATCCCATACTCGGCCGGCTTCATGCTGGGCAGCGACCTGGTGGGCTTCTACGGTCCCAAGACGGGGAAGGCCTATGGGCACCTGGGCTTCACCAACGTCCTCGGCTGGGCCGACCCGGAGCGGGACCTGAGCGTGGCGCTCATGAACAACGGCAAGCCGTTGATCGCCCTCGAGCTGCTGGCCTGGCTGGACGTGATGCGCACCATCAGCACCCGCGTGCCGCGCGACGGTTCAGCGGCCTGAGCCCACGAAAACCCGGTGCTTCGTCATCGGTTTGTAAATTGAAACGACGGTTTCGCGTTTCTCCTTGCCGCCCTGTAGAACGCGTTCTACCTTCGAATGGAACGCGTTCTACGGCGAGGAGCGCGACCCCCAGAAGGAGCCGTTTCGATGACCGAGCTGAAGTACCGCGGTGTGGACATGTGTGCCCCCGAGACCCATGACGTGCCGTGGGAGATGTACGACTACCTGCGGGAGAACGACCCGGTCTACTGGGACGAGCACAACGAAGTCTGGTACGCGTTCCGCTACGACGACATCATCGAGATCGCGCGCGATCCGGCTACGTGGTGCTCCACGGAGGGCAACCGTCCGAACCTGCCGCCCGACCCGTCGATGATCCACCAGGATGGCGACTCGCACGCGAAGCAGCGCGGCCTGGTCTCCAAGGGCTTCACCCCGCGCGCGATGCGCGAGATCGACGAGCACTGCCACGCCATCGTGGCGGAGCTGATCGGGGCCTTCCGCGACAAGGGCGAGTTCGACGTCGTGGACGACCTGGCGGCGCTGCTGCCGGTGCGCCTAATCGGCGAGATGCTGGGCGTGCCGCACGAGAAGCACCCCACGCTGCGGCGCTGGGTGCAGACCTTCACGGCCGGAGGCATGGGGCCGCAGTACGTCACGGACGAGGTCAACGAGGCCTTCGGCGAGTTCTGCGAGCACCACGCGGAGATGGTCGAGGAGCGCGAGGGCAACACGGGCGACACGGACCTGCTGCTGCGCTGGATGAACGCCGAGCTCGACGGCCAGAAGCTCGAGGAGGAGCAGCTGCTGTTCGAGCACGCGCTCCTGCTGGTGGGCGGCGCCGAGACCACCCGCAACGCGATCGCCGGCGGTATGGAGATGCTGGCACGCAACCCCGATCAGTGGGCCTACCTGCGCGCCAACATCGACGACGAGAAGGTCATCGCCGGCGCCATCGAAGAGATGATTCGCTGGGTGACGCCCTTCAACAACATGTTCCGCACCGCCACGCGCGACGTGGAGCTACGCGGCAAGACCATCAAGGAGGGGCAGATGATCGCCATGCAGTACCCCTCCGCGAACCGCGACCCGCGCGTCTTCAAAGATCCGTACAAGTTCGACGTGCGCCGCGACCCCAAGGAGGAGAAGCACATCTCCTTCGGCTTCGGCTCTCACTTCTGCCTGGGCGCGAACCTGGCCCGCCTCGAGCTGCGCGCCACCCTGACGTCGCTCCTGCGCGCCCTGGAGACGGTGTCCCTCAAGGAGGGCGGCCGCAACGAGATCATGAGCTCGTCCTTCGTGCGTGGTCACATGCACTGCGACCTGACCTTCACCCTCGCGCAGTAAGGCGCCGCCGCCATCGCACGCCGGGTTCCTGGCGCCACCGCCGGGTGGTGAGGGGGCCCGCCGTGGGCGCGTCGTCCGCGTGACCCCCGAGAGGCGTTCTGGTACATGTCCCGCGTGAAGCACGTGAGTTCGGTCTCTACGACGGCACGTCGGGCGCTCGCCGCCGCCGAGCAGCGCGGGCCGCTCGACCGTGAGCACGCCCTCCAGCTGGCCGGGCTGCCGAGCGACCTCGTGCCCGCGCTGCTCGAGCGCGCGAGCGCGCGGCGGGACGCGCTGTTCGGGAAGGCGCTGACGTTCTCGCCGAAGGTCTTCCTGCCGCTCACCAACCTGTGCCGCAACCACTGCGACTACTGCTCGTTTCGGCGCTCTCCGGGCGACCCGGGCGAGCACACCATGTCGCCCACCGAGCTGCGCGAGCGCTTCGAGCAGGCGCGCCTCGAGGGGTGTGTGGAGGCGCTGTTCTGCCTGGGGGACACGCCCGAGACCGGCTTCCGCGAGTACCGCGCGCAGCTGCGCACCTGGGGACAGGCGAGCACGGCCGACTACCTCGAGTGGGCTGGCGAGCTGGCGCTCGAGTACGGGCTCTTGCCGCACACCAACGCGGGCATCCTCACACGCGAGGAGATGCAGCGACTGGCGCGCGTGAACGTGTCGCTGGGGCTCATGCTCGAGAACGTCAGCCCGCGCCTGTGCGAGAAGGGCATGCCGCACCACAAGGCGCCCGACAAGCGCCCCGAAAAGCGCCTGCGCATGACGCGCGAGGCAGGCGAGCTGCGCATCCCGTTCACCTCGGGTCTGCTCATCGGCATCGGCGAGACGCTCGAGGAGCGCGTCGACACGCTCTACGCCATCCGCGACCTGCACCTCGAGCACGGCCACATCCAAGAGGTCATCGTGCAGAACTTCCGGGCCCGCCCGATGATCCGCATGGCCTCCGCGCCCGAGCCCGAGGACGTCGAGATCGCGCAGTGGGTCGCGCTGGCCCGGCTGATCCTGCCCGACGACGTGAGCGTGCAGGCCCCCCCGAACCTCAACCCGGCCAGCGTGGGGCTGCTCATCGCGGCGGGCCTGAACGACTTCGGGGGCGTGTCGCCGGTCACGCCCGACTTCATCAACATGGACCACCCCTGGCCACAGCTGGACGAGCTCTACGCGACCTGCGCGCAGGCGGGGCACCCGCTGTCGCCGCGCTTGCCCATCTACGAGCGCGACCTGCAGCGTCCAGGGTTCTTGCACCCCGACCTGGAGCAGCCCGTGGCACGCGCCAAGCAGCGGCTGGCCCGAGTGCGCGAGGCGCGGGACCTGGCGGCGAACGTCGCGGACGCGCCACAGGCGTCGCGCGGTGGACACGACAAGGCCGGGGTGGCGCAGCACGCCCCAGACGGAGGAATGGCATGACGACGCTCGCCAACGTGCTCCTCAGCGAGACCCGCGCCGACGTGCGCGCGCTGCTCGAGAAGGCCCTCGCCGGCGGTGAGATCACGTGGGAGGACGGCGTGGTGCTCTCGGGCGCGCGCGGCCGCGAGCTACACGCGCTGACGGCCGTGGCGGACGAGCTGCGTCGCGCGCAGGTGGGCGAGCGCGTCAGCTACGTGGTCAACCGCAACATCAACTTCACGAACGTGTGCGTGAAGACCTGCCGCTTCTGCGCCTTCGCGCGGGGCATCCGCAGCGAGCAGGGCTACCTGCTGCCGCACGACGAGATCGTCGCGCGCGTGCTGCAGGCCCGCGACATGGGCGCGACCGAGGTGTGCCTGCAGGCGGGGCTCGCGCCGGACCTGACCGGGGACTCCTACGTGGAGCTCACCGCCGCGGTGAAGAGCGCGGCGCCGGACATCCACATCCACGCGTTCTCGCCCGAGGAGGTGCTGTTCGGGTCGCAGCTGGCGCGTCAGCCCGTGCCCGAGTACCTCGCGCGCCTGAAGGACGCCGGGCTCGGCTCGCTGCCCGGCACCAGCGCCGAGGTGCTCGACGACGAGCTGCGCAAGCGCATCGCGCCCACGCGCATCAGCACGGCCAACTGGATCCACGTCATCGAGAGCGCGCACGCACTGGGCATCCCCACCACGAGCACCATGATGTTCGGGCACGTGGAGACGGCCGCGCACCGCATGCGCCACCTCGACACGCTGCGCAGCATCCAGAAGCAGACGGGCGGCTTCACCGAGTTCGTGCCGCTCAGCTTCGTGCACGCCGAGTCGCCGCTGTTCGTGAAGCAGGAGGTGCCCGGCGTGACCCCGGGGCCCAGCGGCGACGACGTGGTGCGCCTGTACGCCATCGCGCGGCTCATGCTGGGGGCGCACATCCCGAACCTGCAGGCCTCGTGGGTGAAGGAGGGCATCCGCACCGCGCAGTGGCTGCTGCACTGTGGCGTGAACGACCTGGGGGGGACGCTCATGAACGAGAGCATCTCCACCTCGGCCGGGGCCGCGCACGGGCAGCTCATGACCCCCGCCGGGCTGCGCCGCGCCATCCGCGACGCCGGGCGCGTGCCGGTCGAGCGCAACACGCGCTACGACGCGCTGCGGGTGTTCGACGGGGACCCGGCGCACGAGGCGCCCGAGCCCCTCGACCTGGTGGACGACCCGGACGCGGTGTTCGGTGACTACGCCTCGCTCACCGCGGACCCGCGCTTCCACTACGAGCCCCGCAGCCAGCGTCGGCTGCAGGTCATCGCGTAGCCACCGCGCGGACCCCACGACGTGCGAGACGGTGCGCCGCCGCGCGTCCTCGTCGACAGCGATGGCGCGTCTCGAGGCCCAGGCCGAGGCGCAGCGAAAGGACGGTCGCGCGCCGTCATGACGCCGCGTGGCACGTCAGATCGACCAGGACCAGCCCGCGAACACGCTCATGACGAGCTCCACGGCGAGCGCGTTACCGGAGTCGCCGTACGGTCGCACCAACTGCTTCGTGTGTAGCGCCATGGGGAGCCCGACCTGGAGCAGCGCGAAGCGACGGGCGCTGCCGAGGCGCAGCGCGAGGGCTGGATCGATCACGGCGGCCCGACTGTGCTGCCGCCGGCCGCGCGGGATGTCGTCGAGGTACAGGTCGTAGCGCGCCGAGCGCCTCTCGACACCCACTCCGAGTCGCCCGTACAGCTGGGTGTGTTCTGCCCAGACCAGCGTGTAGCGCGCGCCGACCATTCCGCGCACTCGCACAACGCGGACTTCGTCCACGCGCCAGCCGTCCCAATCCTCATCGAACCGGATCGCGCCGGCGTCGACCCCCAGGTCGATGGCAAAGCGATCACGGCCGAGCGCGACACGGGCCGCGTCGCCGCCGCCGTAGCGCGCCTGGCTGCTGTAGGTGCCGGCCGCGATGGGCGCAGCGATCGCGCCGCCGAGCTCGAGCTGCACGAACGGTCCGCGGACGTTCTGCGCGGCGCCTCGCGCGGGTGGCGATGTGGCCGCCCAGAGGAGGAGCGCCAGCGCAAAGCGACGAGCGGAATGTGTGTGCATGTCCCTGGGCGGACGCTAGCGCGCGATGCAGGCTCGGCGCAAGCTCGTGTGCGCACCGTGCCGCGACGCGACGGCGCGCGTCGGGGTGCCGTCGGTGCTAGGAGCCCGTCAACCAGCGCACGAGCGAGAAGCCGACGAGACCGCTGATGACGAAGGGCGTCGCCACGGCCGCAGCCGCGATCAAGAGCCCACCGCCGACCAGCACGTAGTCGCCCGTCGACGGCTCCTCCTTGCCGTACGCGTGCTTCTCGATCAGGTCGAGGTTGCGGCGGTTGCTGCGGAAGGCCACGTCGAACAGGTCGCCCAGCACGGGCACCGTGCCGGTGAGCACGTCGACGCCGATGTTGGCCAGCATCTTCACCAGCACCACGGTGGGCACGCGCTTGCGGAGCGCCAGCACGAGCAGCGCCATCGATCCGAGCCCCGTGACCGTGTCGCCCACGCCAGGGATCAGGCCGAGCAGCGCGTCCAGGCCCACGCCCTGCTCCGTGCCAGGGATGCGCAAGAGATCATCCAACAAACGCGTGAGGATGCGCGCCCAGGCGGGCAGCGGCTCGCCCGCGGGGCGGCCCTCGGCGAGCGCGGTTACAGCGCTTGGCTCGTGCTCGTCAGGCGGTGACGGTGGTGTCACGAGGGACGCTCCTCTGCGTGAGCCACTGCGAGATGAGCGGCCAAACCGTGCGCGTGGCCTCGCGCCCCACGATGAGGTCGATGTGCCCCAGCGGGAACATGCGGAAGCGCTTGTCGCGGCTGCGGCTGCGCTTGATGGCCGCCTCCACGGAGTCTGGGGGCGCCAGCAGGTCGAACTCCCCCGCCACAGCCAAGACGGGGCGGTTGAGCGACTCGAACGCCAGCGCGTAGTCCACGCGCCCGTCGCGGCTGCGCAGCGAGACGCGGTTGCCGCCCTTGAGTACGTCGAACAGGACGCCGAGGCTGGTCCAGTCGAACGCGCGTGAGAGGTAGCGGTCGAGCAGGTGCGGCTCGATGGTGCCGGGGTGCCAGCCGCGCACGGGCAGGGGCAGGCCCGCTTGATCCCAGAAGCCGCGCAGCGCCCGGAACTGGTGGCCCACGATACGCAGCGGCAAGCGCGGGTTCGAGTCGAACACGCCGGTGAAGCGCAGCCCGTGTGCCAGCGCGGAGAAGGCGGACAGGAAGCCCGAACCGTCGCCGAAGCGGTAGGGCGAGCCGATGGTCACGATGCCCAGCACGTGGTCCCGCAGCACGGTCGAGGCCGACGCGTAGCTGATGAGCCCGCCCATGGAGTGGCCCACCAGGAACACGCGCTCGTGCCCCGAGAGGCGTACGGCCTCCCGCACGAACGAGGGCATGTCCTCGCGCACGTACTGCTCCACGGCGTGTGGCCGCGCGTCGCTGTACTCCCCCGAGCGGCCGTGCCCCCGTAGGTCCACCGTGAACACGTCGAAGCCCTGCTGCGCCAGATAGGCCGAAAACGAACGCCCCTCGATGTGCCAGGTGTAGCGGTTCTGACCGAAGCCGTGGATCAACAGCACCGCGCCGCGGGTCTGCGCAGGCGGCGGGAGGTGCTTGCGCACCATGCCCAGGGGGACGCCGCTGGTCATCACGACGTCTTTCACCAGCGTGACGGTCTCGTCGCCGTCCACCACCTGGTCCACGAGCTCGGTGCGCAGGATCATCCGGGGCCGTTACTCCTTCGCCTTGGCGCGGGCCTCGGCCAGCTCGCTCTTGGCCTTGCTGAGCTCGCGCTCCATCTTCTTCATGGAGCGCTTGATCTCACGCAGCTCCTTCTTGGTGGCCAGGTTGAGCGACTCGGCCACGGTCTCGACGCGCTCGTCGACCTGGGCCTGGACCTGCTGCCGCATCTGCAGGCCGCGCATCATGGTCTTCACCACGCGCTCGTCCTGCATGACCTTCTGCACGCGGGGGTCCTGCATGAGCTTCATGCTCTGTTCGGTGATGAGCTGCTTCCAATCCAAGGTGGCCTCCTAGCGGGTCGGACGGCGGTCGTCGTGGTGCGCGGCGCCTGGGCCAGCGGGCGACGCGTGGGGGGTCGTGTGGGCTGCTGCGACGGCCGTCTCAGCGGCGAGGCGGTCCGCGCGTCGAAGGGCACGCAGGGCGGCCCCTCGATCACCCTCTCCATACGCTCTCCGCGCTTGCTCGACAAGTAGCGCGCGGAGCGCGGAGAGCGCGCCCGGCTCCTCTCGTTCCGCTGCGCGGTCCAGCAGCTGGGCAGACAGGGCCGGGTGGCTTGCGTGGAGTGCCGCCGCCATGCGCAAGAACCCACCGTGCGGTGCGCAGGAGGTTTGCCGCACGAGCGCCTCGAGCAGCAGCGCGCCCTCGCGTGACACCTCGAGGTCGGACGACGCGAGCGCGAGCCAGCCCGCGGCGTAGTCCGACCCACGCGCGTCCGTCCCGGCCGCCTCCGCGCGGAGCGCACGTAGCGCGACCACGGCTTGCGCGAAGGCCTCGCGCGTGAGCAGGGCGGCGATGGCCTGGGCGGGGGTCGGGTCCGCGCGGTCCGTCAGCGCGTCGTCGTCTGGGCGCGAGCGAAAGGCGCGACGGCGCGCGAAGGCTCGCACCAGGTCGACGCTGTGTGTGCTCAGCGCCACCTCCAGGCGTTCGGCTTCGACCTCGCTCAGCTGCTCCGCGTGCTCGTCGGCGTAGCGCGCCACGAGACGCAGCGCCGTGTCGCGTTCCTGGGCGTCGAGGGTCTCGTCCTGCGCGAGGTCGGCCAGCTGGTCGATGGCCATGGCCCGCGCATAGCGGCCCCCACGGGCGAGGCGCGCGGCGGCGTCGGTCAGGGCGTGCAGGCGGTCGCCCGCTGGCGTGGGTTCAGACGCCCCGGGGGGCGCGGGCGCCCGCCGCTCGAGCGCCAACAAGCGCCGCTGGTGGCGGATCGCGGCGCGCAGTGCGTCGCCACCGCGCTCGCTGGGCGGTTGCGCTTCGGCGTCTCGGTAGGCCTCGTCCGCCGCGCCGGGCTCCACGCCGTGCAGGCAACGGCCAAGCAGGTAGAACCCCTCGGCGGATGGCGCCCGCTGCACTTCGGCCTGCGCCAGCGCCACCGCCAACCTCGGGCGGTGCTGATGGGCGAGGCGCGCGCACAGCTTCGTGAGGCGCGGCATCGACGTGCGCGCACTGGCACCGCCGACTTCGCCGAGCAGGGTCGTGAGGCCGAGGAGCGCGGCCTCGTCGCCCAGCCTGGCGGCTGCTTCGCATGCGCTCAGCAGCGCGCTCATGCGGTCCTCTGGGTCTTGCAGCGTGAGCGCAAGCGAGCGCAGCGCCGAGCAGGCGGCGCGTGGCCCCAAGAGCCGCCCGGCCTGCTCCGCAGCGGCGATCGCCAGGCGCCCCTTGGGGGTCATGCGCCGCGCTCCGTCACGAGGCCGAGCTGCGGTAAGCGCTCCGCGGCGGCGTACGCCCGGTCCAACTCACCCGCCAGCTGGTCCAGCTGCGAGCGCCCGCTCTTGGCGTCGTCGGTGTCGAGCCCCTCGAGCCGCTGGAGCGTTTGCGCTGCGATGCGTAGCAGCCGGTCGCGCTCGGCGACCTGGCGCGTTCGCACGTCTGCCTCGCTGGAGGGTACGAAGTCCGAGAGGTCTTGGTGGAGGCGTTGCGCCACGAAGCGGAGGGTCAGGCTGCGGCGTGCGAGGTAGCTCGGTGAGTTGATGTCCTCGGCCGCGAACTCCTGCTGCACGATGGTCTCGCGCAGCGCCTGCGCCTCGTTGTAGCAGCGCCGCCATGCAACCTCGTCGAGCGCCTCCCACGCGCGATCCCCGCGCTCGGCCAGGTCACCAATGCGTGCCTCCCAACCTTCCTTGTCGACGCCGAGCATGGGTCCGGTGGAACGATAGACGATGCGTCGCAGGCCATCGAGTGCCTCCTCGAAGCGCGCCATGGGCGGGCTGAGTGCATCGCTGCCGCGGCCACGGTACTCCTCGATCAACGCGGTCAGGCGTACGGCTAGGGCGCGCGCCTTGTCGGGGTCCACCTGGATGACCTCCCGCAGACCCGCTGCCAGCATCTCGTGCTCGGCCGCGAAGCGCTTGGCTTCGTGTCCCCAGAGTGACTTGGCCGCCGCCTCCGCCTCCGCCAGCAGTGCCTCGTAGGCCTCGGCGCCGCGGGGCGGCTCAAGCCTCGCGGGTTCGATCTGGGCCCACAGCTCCTGCCCGGCGACCAGCGCGCGAGCCTCGATGCGCATCGCGTCGTCGCAGGAGATCGTGAGCTCCACTGGCGTACCCAGTGGCAGGTCGCCCGGCACGTCCACGACCAGCGTCTTGATGGGCAGACGGTTCTGCAGCACGCGCAGCACCACGGCGCCGCTCTGGTCGGCCGTGAAGAAGCGGTGCTCCGCGCTCGCGGGCAGGCCACTGCCGCGCGCCAAGAGCACCTTGCGCTCACGTCGCCCCGCCCGGACGACCTCGAGCGAGATGTCCTTCGCTACTACGGACGGCTTGCTGAGCGCGCTCGCGCGGGGGCGGACGTCCCCGCGGTAGACCGTGAGGGGTACGGCGAGGTGTCCGTCGGGGCTCACCAGCCGGAGCTCGAGCGCGACCTCCCGCTGCTCACCAGCGGGCAGCGGGACATCCAGGCGCAGCCCGTCCGCCGGCACGCCCGGGACCTCGACGCTCCCCACCGTCGCGCCCGCGCTACGCGCCTCGAGCCGCTGCGCGTCGGACGGCCCGTGCTCCACGTCCACGCGCATCCGAAGGACGTCGCGTGAGGTCACGAGGGGCGAACGGACGGAGAGCTGGACGGCCGGCGCTCGGGTCGTGCTGACCTGCCCTCGTGAGTCGCCGTCTCCGCGGCCTGCGTCGTCCGCGCCATCGGAGCGCGAGCCCGTCGCGGTTGCGTCGGTGTCGGCCAGACGACCGAGGCGCAGTCCCATCAGCTGCGCCGCATGCACGGCGGCCCCGAGCGCCACGCATGTGTCGACCTCCTCCTGCAACGCCACGTCGGCCCGAGAACCGCGCACGAGCGTCTCGGCGACGCGCCGCTGGACGAGCGGGACGCGCGTCGAGCCACCCACCAGCACGACGTGATCGATGTCGCTCCCGCCCACGCCCGCAGTCTCGTGGCTCTGTGCGAGGGCGCGCGTGCAACACGCGAGGGTCGCCTCCACGAGGTCGGCGATGGCCTCTTCGTACTCTGCGCGGCTGACCTCCAGCACGAGGCTCACCGGCTCGCCGGACTTGTCGACGAGGACGGCCTCTTTCGACACGCTCAGCACCTCGGTCGTGCTGAGTGACTCCTTGATCTCCTGCGCGACATGGACCAGCCGACCGAAGCGCGCGCGGTCCTCGGCGTCGCCTTGGACATCGAGGTCGAGGTCGTAGCCCGTAGCCGCCAGCTTCTGACGCAGGCGCTCCGCGAACCGGCGGTCGAAGTCGTCTCCTCCGAGGAAGTTGTCCCCGTCGATGGCGAGCACTTGGTACTCGCCGCCCAGGCAACGCAGCACGCTCACGTCGAAGGTGCCGCCGCCGAGGTCGTAGACCAGGAAGTTTCCGTCACCGAGGGCGCTGCGCCACGTGTGGTACATGGCCGCCGCGGTGGGTTCTTGCAGCAACCCGAGCACGTCCAAGCCCGCTAGGGTCCCCGCGTTGCGCGTGGCCTCGAGCTGCGGCGCGTCGAAGTATGCGGGTACGGTGATGACGGCACGCGACACGCGCACGTCCACGGCGGCCGGGGCGCCTGCGCGCAGGTATTCGTGCATCTGGTCGCGCAGCGCTCGCAGGATGTGCGCCGACACCTCGTCTGGGCGTAGCGTGTGTGGTCCCACGGTGACGCTGGTGTCCTGGCCCATGCGCCGCTTGATGCTCTCCACCGGCGCGGTCGCGCTCCCTCGCTTGGCGCGCGCGGCCCGCCCCACCAAGAACGACGCGCTCGCCGCGTCCCACGCGACGGCTGACGGCATGGTCTTACGCCCGAAGCGGTCGGCGTAGACGTGCAGATCGCGCTCCGAGGGGTCGAGCACGGCGACCTCCGAGTGCGTGGTGCCGAGGTCGATGCCGATGGGTCGGTCGATGAAGAACGTCATGAGTAGCTTTCCTGGGGGTGTGCCCCGACGAGCACAGGGTCCGCCTCGAGGGGCGGCGCGAGGGCTGTGGCCACGGAGGGCAGAGCCGTCCCCTGCGCGCGAAGCAGCGACAGGAGCGCACGCTCGACGGACGGTGGATCTGCGAAGTCACCCGGTGCCGGCGCGCGCGGGACGCTCTCAGCCAGCGCCACCAGCGGGTCCCTCCCTCCGGTCCCCGGTGCGGGGATGGGCGCGCGGCTCTCCGGGTGAGCGCCGAGCGCCAAGCGCACGCGTTCACGAGGGTGGCGCGTGAGCTGCTCCCACGCCGCGCGCAGCGCGTCCCGCTCCGCGTCGTCGCGCGCGTCTTCGGTCAAGTCGCGCAGGCGCTCCGTGAGGCCCAGCGGCCCCTCTTCGGGGTCGAGGTCGTAGCGTTCGAACGGGTTCTCGGGGGAGTGCTCCGGCTGGGTCACGCAGCTCCTCCCCGCCCATCCCCCATCGGCGAGCAAGCGCCATGCGCCGCCGCGCCGTGCGCGGTGGGCCTCACGCCGACACCCCGCTCATCCGGTCGATGCGCTTGCGCAGGCTCACCACGCGCGGCAGCCCTGGCCACAGCTGATCCGCACGCGCCAAGTCACGCAGCGCGACTTCGAGCGCCGCGTCGCGTCCGATCACGCCCGTGCGGTCGAGGGTGTCGGTGGCGCGCTCGGCCAGCAGGTCTGCGAGGATGACGCGGGCGTTGCGGTGCGTGTCACACAGCTCGAGTGCGCGCTCCGCGTCGGTGATGCGCAGTCCCAGCGTCTTCCCCATCTCGGCGCGAAACACCAACATCTGCGCTACCAAGGAGGCGTATGGCAGCGCGGCGCGGTCCGCCGACACACGCACTGCGGCGTCGTCCACCACCGCGCGCAGCGTCTCGCACAGGTGCGAGAGAGCCTCCCAGCGTTTGGCCTTGTAGAGCGACCAGCCTGTGCCCATGGCCTTCTCCAGCGCGAAGAGCGCGATGTACCAGTCGTTTCCGGACCACGCATACAGGCGCGCTGCGTCGGCGAGGACGGCGCGTTCGGCGTCCGGACCGCGAGGATCGGCCTCTGCCTGAGCGAAACGATCCGTCAGGGTCGCGAGGCTGGCGTCCAGCGCCCGCCGGGTCAGTCGCTCCGCCTCGCGGCGAAACCGGTCGCACATCTCGTCCGTGACCGCGGCAGGAAAGGCGTGGGTGCCGACCGCGCGCAGGCGCTCGAGCCCTACGCGGGCGCTGGCGGTGTGCGCCTCCACGCCGGCCGCGAGGTGCGCCCCTTCGCGAAGGATCGGCGCGAGCGCGGCTCCCGCGATGGCTTCGTCCAGCTCGGCGCGGCTCAGCGCTCCGCCCGCGACGCGCTCCGCCAGCGCGCGCAGGTAGTCGCTCTCGCAACACAGCAACGCCCAGCAGTCGACGGACCGCAGCATCGGGCTGGGGTCGGGGCCGCGCGCCGCCTCGGCGACCGCGCCGTGGAACAGCGCGAGGTGGTGCAGCAGCCGCGGCGACCTCGCGGTCTCGGTCGAGGCGTCGAGCAGCGCGTCCAAGGCGTGCGTGTCACCCTGCCGCGCGCGGACGACCGCGTCTCGGCCCGCGCTGGTCTGGCTCAGCTCGGCGAGCAGCCCAGCGGCTCGTGCGGGCAACGCCGGTGCTTCATCGGGTGCCGCCGCGCGCCCCGTGCGCACCCGGAAAGCGCGCTCCAGCACCTGCTCGTCTTCGAGCCGCTCGAGGAGCGCACGTTCGGCGGTGCCCAGCACGTGCCTATCATTCCCAGGCGCGGCGCCGTGGTCAACGGCGCCGGCTGGACTTTGCGCGGACACGGGCTGCGATGCGGGCCGCACGACGGAGCGCGACCTCCCGGGCGCGGATCAACCTCAGCCGAACGCGCCTGCAGCCTTCAGGGCCGCGACCTCTTCGTCGCTGAAGCCGCCTTCGCGTAGCACGTCGGCGCTGTGCTCGCCCTGCTTGGGCGCCAGCCCCGTCGCGGCGGGCGCCACGGGGGTGCGGGCTTGCTTCACCATGCTGCCCTTGTGCGTCGGCCGCTCCACCCACACGCCGCGCGCGTTGAGGTGTTCGTCCGCCATGACCTCCTCGGGGGTCAGCACCACCTCGAGGCAGCAGTCGTGCTCGTTCGAGAAGGCCTCCCACTCGTCGCGCGTGCGGCTCGCGAAGATCTCGGCCAGCTTGGCCTTCCACTCGGCTTGCTTGGGGCCCGGCATCTGAGCGCGCATGTCGAACGGGAGGCCCACACCCTCGCAGAAGGTCTGCCAGAACTTCGGTTCGAGTGCGCCCAGCGACACCGCCTGGCCGTCCTTCGTGGCGTATGTGTTGTACGGGGCCGTGCCGCCCAGCAGGACGTCCTGCCCGCGCGGCAGCTGGAAGCCGCCCACCGTCGCGCCGAAGCCCGTGTGCGCCAGGCACAGCGCGGCCTCCGTCATGGCGATGTCCACGAAGCGCCCCTCGCCCGTCCGGGCACGCGCGTGCAGCGCCGCGAGTACGCCCACAAGCGCGAAGAGCGCGCCGCCGATGTCGGCCATCTGCACGCCGGGGGGCTGTGGCGGTCGGTCGGAGGGGCCCGTGTAGCCGAGCACGCCACCGCGCGCGAGGTAGTTCAGGTCGTGGCCGGCGCGCTGCGACAGCGGGCCGTCCTGGCCGTACCCCGTGATGGCGCAGTAGATGAGCCCGGGGTGCACCTCGCGCAGCGTCTCGTACCCCAGCCCCAGGCGGTCCATCACGCCCGGGCGGTTGCCCTCCAGCACGATGTCGTACTGGGGGAGCAGCCGCAGGAACGCCGCGCGTCCAGCCTCGGTCTTGAGGTCCAGCACCAGGCTGCGCTTCCCGCGGTTGGCCCAGTGGAAGAGGGTGCTCATGCCGTCGTCGGCGAGGGGCGGCGTGATGCGCAAGAAGTCTCCGCCGCGCGGGTCTTCGAGCTTGTCCACCTGCGCGCCGAGATCGGCGAGCACCATGGAGCAATAGGGGCCGGGGAGCAGGCGTGAGATGTCGAGCACCTTGACGCCTTCGAGCGAGCGGGATTCGTCGTTCATGAGGTCTCTTCTGGTCGGGGGGAGGGAGCGGTGGGCTCAGCCGATGATGGCGGGGAGCTTGATGGCGAGCATCGCGTTGCCCGTCACCTGCACCACTCCCGACGTGAAGTGGTTCATCGCGCGCGCAGGGTGGTCGCTGATCTCGCGCCATGCGTCATGGGTCATGGTCAGGATGCAGTCGGCTCCCTCGGCTTCGCCTTCGATGACGCGTGGGTCGTCCTGGAGCGCGATGGACCACGTGCCGCCCCCCTCGCCAGTGATGCGAAACACGAACGTGGCGCCGATCTGGCGCGCGCGCTCCGGGTTCTTGGCGATGCGCTCCGGGATGTCGCGCGTGAAGGACGTGGTGGCGTCTGGCATGAATCGGCGCTCCTGCAGGAAGGTGGTCGCGTACCGCGGGCTCCCGTGCCTGTCAACGCACAGCCGCAGCCGTGGACTGCCGAGGGGAGAAACGTTCGGGCGTGCGTCGCGGGCCGTCTCAGGCGTCGTCGAGGTCGTCCGCCAGGTAACTGAGGATCACCTCGTCGAGCGACTTCTCGCTCACGAGGTCTCCGCCGAAGATCGACCCCGAGGGCTGCGGGCGACTCGCGGGAGCGGGGGCAGCGGCGACGGCGGCCGGCTTGCGCGTGGCGGCGTAGAGGTTCTGCGGTGCCGGGCGGGAGTCGCGCGAGCCCTCGAGCTTTGCGGCGGCGGCGTCGAGCGCTGCGAAGTCGACCGGCGTGGCGGGGCTCGGGCGGGGTGCACTCGCGCTGACCCCTGCGGCCGCAGCTTCGGCCTCCTCGGCTTCGTCCCATTCGCCGTCGCGCAGGCCGATGAACATCGCCTTGTGCTGATCCTTCATCAGCTGCTTGACGAGCGTGGCGAGATCGTCGGACCCGATCAGGTGCGAGTAGGATGTCTTCTTGGACGCGACGATGCGCCCACCATCCGCAAACAGGTGCGTGATGATATGAGGACGGTTGACACCCGAGTCCTCGGTCTGGATGTGGTACAGCTTCCCCTTGTGTCGAACGTTGGTGTTGTACCCAACTAGGGGGCTTTGGCCCTGTGCCATTCCGCCGATGCTAGACCAATTCGGTCCGCTCTATCAAATCGCAAACGAAGATTTCGCAGCACTTCGCATGAAAACCGTCGATCGATCCACCCTCGAGGCCACGACACACACAGGCGCACGGGCTCCCACGCCGGTCAAGGGGCGCACCAAGGCGCGCATCGAGCCGCTTCTCGTGCGCCCGGGCGCCCGCTACCGCTGCTTCGGCGACGGCCTGTGTTGCATGGACATCCACATGATCGGGCCCCTCGAGGAGGACGAGGTGGTGCGTGTCACCGAGTTCCTCGAAGGCTCCGCCGTCTGGGACGAGACGCAGGAGGACTACGCGCTGTGTACGGCAGCGGATGGCGGCTGCGTGTTCCTCGAGGCCGATCTCCGCTGTCGCATCCACGCGGACCACGGGCCGGAGCAAAAGCCCGAGGGGTGCCGGCGCTTCCCTATCGGGCTCACGGCCACGCCCTACGGCGGCCGCGTCACAACCGAGCACCGCTGCCCCTGTCGTACGATGGGCGATCGCCCGCCGCTCGAGCCCGAAGCGGCCGCCCCGTCGCTGTGTGACGACGATGGACACCTGTTCGAGGACCGGCGCGTCAAGCGCGTGCGTCTCACGCGCAAAGGCAAGAAGGTCTCGTTCGAAGAGTGGCTCGCGGTGGAGCGGCCGTTGCTGGCCGAGCTCCAGAAGGGCAAGGCTCCCTGGACGGTGCTGGGGGTGGACCCGTTCCCCAGGCTCAAGCGCCGCACGTGGCGCGACGTCGCGCGTGAGTTGATCGAGGGGCGCGACGGGTCCCGCTACGGTACCGCCAGCGCGTGGTTCGGCGACGCCATCCTCGTGCTGCAAGAGGGCGCGCGTCCGCGCACGCCGGGGCGGCCCTGGGCCGCAGCGTTCGATCGTGCGCAGGCACGCAGCACCACGCAGCGGCTGCCGCGGCAGGTCTATGCCGACTTCGTGGCCGACGCGATCTGGTCCCTGCGTTTCTCGGAGTTCGCGTCCTTCGACGTGGCGTGCGCCGACTGGGCCACTCGGCTGGCCATCGCGCGTCACTGCGAGAAGCTCATCCGCGCCGAAGGCGTGAGCGCGGAGCGGGCCGCGGCGGAGGCCCTCACCATCATCGAGGTGGTGGGCGAGGCCGAGGCCTGGCGCGACGTCGTCTCCAAGCACATGCGGCCGTAGGGAAACGTCACGCGCCACGCGCCGGGTCGCGGGCCACCCCGCGGTGCTCAGGTCGCCGCCGGTGGGGCGCTCGCGTCCGCCGGCTCGGCGGGGACGCCCGTGAGGAGCGCAGGCGAACCGTGCTCCTCCGACGCGTCCAGGAAGCGCACACGGCCTGTCCCGACGTCGTACATGGCGCCGACCATGATCACCCGGCCAGCGTCCAGCAGGGCGCGTACGGCGGTGCTGCGCGAGCGGATGACGTGGATGGTGCGCTCCACGTTGCGCTCGGCGTAGCCGTCGACCAGCGCGCCCTTGCGCTCGGAGTCGGCCAAGGCCTCGGGGTCGGGGTGGTCGTCGCCCATCGCGGCCTGGATCTCGTCCACCAAGACGTCGATGTGCTCGCAGTCCGTCGCCTCTGCGGCCGTCTGACCGCTCGCCCGCAGGGACACGGCCGACGTGACGGCCCCGCACTGCGTGTGGCCCATGACCACGATCAGCTTGGCGCCCGCCACCTTGCACGCGTACTCGATGCTCCCGAGCACCTTCTCGCGCGCCACGTTCCCGGCGATGCGCACCGTGAAGATGTCGCCCAGCCCCGCATCGAACACCTGCTCGACGGGCGCGCGGCTGTCGATGCAGCTCAGGATGACCGCCAGCGGGGCCTGGCCTTGCGCGGTGTGCCGCAGCTGATGCTTGAAGTCGCGCGTGAGCGAGTCGCCGCGTTGGAAGCGTTGGTTGCCCTCTTCGAGCAGCGCGAGCACGTCGCCTGGCGTCATGGCGTCGCGCACCTCGGAGGTCGAGTACGCTTCGTAGTTGATGCCGCGGTTGAGCGCCGCGTACGGGCCCTGGAAGCCTATGCCGCTGACCCCCACGCCTCGCGCGACCGCGGTGTCTTGGACGAAGTCGCGAATGAGGTCGACGATGTCCGGGTCGATGTAGTCGGTCTGGCGCGCGTCGAGCAGCAAGTGTCCACCGCTCGGGACCGCGCGCATCGCGCGCTCGAGCGCGGCGCGGTTCAAGAAGCTCACCTGGTTGGCCAGCTCGATGCGCACCACGTCGCCGCTGACGTGCTTCTCCGTGTACTGCTGCACGGGGCGCCGCAAGTTGCTCCACAGGATGAACAGGGTGGCGCCCAGCAGGCCAATCATCACGCCCACGAGCAGGTCGGTGAACACGATGAAGACGATGGTGATGATGAACGGCAGGAACTGCTGGGGACCGTCCGCCCACATCTGCCGGAACAGGGCGGGCTTGGCGAGCTTGAACCCCGTGTGCATCAGGATGGCGGCCAGGCAGGCGAGCGGGATGGTGTTCAGGACCTTGGGGATCAACAGCACGGACACGGCGAGCAACACGCCGTGCGTGAGGGTGCTCAGCTTGGTCTTCACGCCGGAGTTGATGTTGACGCTGCTGCGCACGATGACACTCGTGACCGGGATGCCACCCACCAGGCCGGCCACCATGTTGCCGAAGCCTTGGGCGATGAGCTCACGGTTCGGGGGCGAGTGTCTGCGCTCCGGGTCGATCTGGTCCACGGCGTCGAGGTTCAGAAGGGTCTCGAGGGTCGCCACGATCGCGAGGGTGACGGCGGCGAAGTAGACTGCCGAGCTCCCGAGGATGGACCAGTCCGGAAACGCCAGCAGCGAGAGGGCGTCGGAGGGGGTCTCTGCCACCGGGACGCGCACCAGGTGGTTGCCGCCCAGGGTCCACGAGCTCCCCAGCGCGCCCAGCACCGCGTTGGCGCCGACGCCGAACACGACGACCACCAGCGCGGCCGGGAGCGGGCTGCGCTCGAGGAGCTTCACGTGTCCCCACGCCAGCAAGATGGCGAGCGACGCCACGCTGATGAGGACGGCGGCCGGGTGGATGTCGAAGAACGCCACGATCAGCTCGGTCAGCGACGTCTCGCCGTCGGGCTGCTGGAACGACATCTCGCCCTCGGGGTCGTTGTCGTGCCCCAGGATGTGCGGCACCTGCTTGAGGATCAGGATGATGCCGATGGCCGCGAGCAGCCCCTTGATGACGGCGTTTGGGAAGAACGAGGCGATGAAGCCGGCGCGCGCGAACCCGAGACCGACCTGGATGACGCCGGCGAGCACGATGGCGACCAAGAACGCCTCGAACGAGCCCAGCGTCGCGATCTGCGCGGCGACGACCGCCGTCAGGCCCGCGGCGGGGCCCGCGACGCTGGTGTGCGATCCGCTGATGGCGCCGACGACGAGGCCGCCCACGATGCCGGCCAGCAAGCCCGAAGCCAAGGGCGCGCCCGACGCGAGCGCCACCCCGAGGCACAGGGGCAGGGCCACGAGATAGACGACGGTGCCGGACACGAGGTCGCGACCTGCGAAGCGGAGAGACGGTGCGTTCATCGGTCCTTCCCAGCGGGGGCGAGAGACCAGGGTACACACCCAGGTCGCGCGCCGCGACCGTCGATGCGCCGCTGCGCGTCGTGGTCGGGCGTGTACGCGCGGCCGTCCTCAGTGCGTCGGGGCCTTGCGTCGCTCGGGCTTCGCGCTCTAGCCTTGGCCCATGCGAACGTTGGTGGCGCTCTCGTACTCTCCTTGGTCCGAGAAGGCGCGGTGGGCACTGGACCACCATGGGGTGGCCTACACGTACAAGGAGTACAAGATCCTCCTGGGGGAGCCCCAGCTGCGCATCGCCACGCGCAACGCGACGGGTAAGGCCACCGTGCCGGTGCTCTTCGACGACGGTGAGGTGCTGGGGGAGAGCTGGGACATCGCGCATCGCGCCGAGGCCGTGGGGCGTGGGCCCACGCTGTTCCCGGAGCCGCACCGTGAGGCGATTCGCGCATGGCACGAGCGCGGCCAGGACGCGTGCGCGTTGGCTCGGGTGGGGCTCATCGAGAAGATTCGGCAGGACCCGGAGGCCATGCGGGCGCAGATCGACGCGGGCGTGCCGCGCGGCCTGCGGCCCCTGATGTACCCGAGCTCGTCGCTCGTGATGGCCTGGTTCGCGAACAAGCACCACGGGGCGTGTCCGGGAGACGGCGCTGCCCTGCGCGACGCGTGCCATGCGCTGCGGCGAGGGCTCGCGGGGCGCGAGCACCTGTTCGACCAGCTCACGTTTGCCGACATGGCCATGGCGGTCATGCTGCAGTTCGTGCAGCCCGTCTCCGACACGTTCATCCCGCTCGACCCGCGCACCCGCCGCGCGTGGGAGGACCCCGCGCTCGCGCGCGAGTTCGCGGACCTGCTCGAGTGGCGCGACGGTCTCTACGCGCGACACCGTGGGCAGCAGGCCCAGGCTGCGACGTGAGCGCCAACGCCGCGGGCGACCGGGAGGCGCTGGACGCTCCCGACGACACGGCTGCGCTCGGCGCACAGCTGGGTCGCGTGCCGCGTGGGCGGCCAGACGTCCTGGTGAGGTGCACGCTGCGCCTGCCCGTCGTGGTGCGCATGCCCCCGGTCCTCGCCTCGGGAGAACCGTTCCCCACGCGCTACTGGCTCACGTGCCCGCTGCTGCACCGGCGCATCGCGCGTCTCGAGGGGGCCGGCGAGGTGCGGCGCATGGAGGCGCTGCTCGAAGCCGATGCGTCACTGGCCAGCGCCATGCGTGACGCGCACACCCGCTATGCCGCCGAGCGCGACGCGCACGTGGACGATGGCGTCGCGCACCCGCCGGCAGGTGGGGTGGCGGGGATTCGCCTGGATGAAGAGGGGCGTGCCGGGCTGAAGTGCCTGCACGCGCACGCCGCGGACTTCCTCGCCGGACACGAGAACCCCGTCGGAGAGCGTGTCGCCTCGCAGACGCTGCCCGCGGACTGCCCGCTGCCGTGTGTGCACGTCGGCGCGGCGGGCGTCTGGGTGCGCAACCCGGAGTGGCGCGAGCCGTCGTTGGCCGAGCCGTAGCCCGACTCAGGGCACGTCCGGCTGCAGGTGGGACTCGCCCGGGAAGGTCGCGCGGTACGCGCCCGTCTCCAGGTCCAGCACGCGCGCGGTGTCGTCCGCCACGATGAGCAGCTGTCGTCCGTTGCGGCTGAGCACCGACATGAGCGGCGCGTCGAGCCCCCCGTCCCAGCGCACCTGGAGCTGACGCGTGTGAAGCCCCCAGACGCTCACGCTGCCGTCGCCGCACACGCTCACGAGCCGCGCGCCGTCGGGCGTGAAGAGCACGTCGATGACGGCCTCGGTGTGGCCTGCGAGCTCGCCACGGGGGGCTCCGGAGCGGGCATCCCAGAGGCGCACGCTCGTGTCGTCCGAGCCTGTCGCGACCAGCGCACCGTCGCGGCTGAACGCGGCGCCGTGTACCTCCTCCGCGTGTGTCAGCGTGTGACGTGCCGCGCCCGTGCGCCCGTCCCACAGGCGCACGGTGCGGTCGTCGCCCCGGGTCGCCAGCTGTGTTCCGTCAGCGCTGAACCAGACATTGGTCACCGGCGCGGTGTGTCCAGCGAGCGTCGCCATGCGGGCACCGGTGCGCGTGTCCCAGAGAGCGGCCGTGCGATCCTCGCACGCGGTCGCCAGGCGTGTTCCGTCGGGGCTGAACTCGGCGGTCCACATCAGTCCGGAGTGGCCCGAGAGCGTGGCGTGCAGGGTGTTGTCGCGGGCGTCCCAGATCGCCGCCATCCCCGCGCTTCCGGCGCCCGCCAAGAGTGAACCGTCGGGGCTGAAGGCCACGGTCCACAGGCCGCCGGCAGGGCTGTGCAGCGTGCTGTGGGCTGCACCCGTGCTCGCCTCCCAAAGCATCGCGGTGCCGTCTTCGCTGCCCGTGGCGATGACCGACCCGTTGGGTGCGAAGGTGACCGCGTTGACCTCGTCCGAGTGCCCTTCGAGCACCGCGACCAGCGCCGCGGACGCGACGTGCCACAGGCGCGCCGTTCCGTCTTCGCTGCTCGTGACCACGCGCTCCCCGTCGGGGCTGAACGCGGCGCCGGTGACTGGGGCGGTGTGCCCGCCGCGGGAGCCCAACAGGTCCACAGGAGGTGGGTCCCGTCGCGTGGGGGCGACCTCCACGGCGGTTGGGTGTGTGGGGGCCGCCCCACACCCCATCGTCACGACTGCGAGGGCGAGCCTGGAGGCGGCGGCAACGCACCGGGTGGGCGCCGCGCGTGGCCGCCGGGGCTGACCTGTGAATTCGAGCCCGCTGCTCGAGCGCGGGGGCACGCCGTTCACCCCAGCATGTGCCGGGCGACCCGGATGACCCACACCAAGATCGAGGTCACCGAGAGCAGGATGGCCCACTTCTCGGCGTGCAGCGCCTCGAGCGTGTCCAGCACCGGACTGCCGCGGTAGAAGCCGACCGCCGCCACGGGGATGGTGAAGAACGTGACGAAGAACAGCATCACCCCGAAGGGGTTGGCGCGGGTGGCACCCGTGAACTCGCCACGCACCATGTGCGAGAAGCTGGTGGTGAGGCCGCAGCCGGGGCAGGGGATGCCCGTCACCACCAGGAACCCGCACGGCGGCAGCCCCAGCTGTTGGTGCGTGCCCATGCCCTCCGGCGCGGGGGTGAGCTGGGTGGCGGTGACGACCACCGCGAGTGGGATGACGCCCAGCACGAACCAGCCAAGCCGAGAGACCCAGGTGAGCCGGCGGGCCTGACCGGCGCGTGCCGCGCTCGTGGTCGGGAACGCCGCGACGGGGGGCTCAGGGGCTTCATCGCTGGGCGCGGCGGACGGCATCGGGTCGTGCACGCCACGACCATCACCCCGTGGCCGGCGCGCGTCAAGGGCTCGACCTCGCGCGAGCCCGCGCGTACCTTGCGTCCCGATGGTCGACCCGCGGACGGACGAAGAGCTGATGCGCGTCTACTGCGCGGGCGACGCCGTGGCGTTCGACGTGCTCTTCGAGCGCTACGCCGACCTGCTGCTGCGCGTGGCGCGCCGGCACCTCGAGACCGAGGACCAGGCCCGCGACGTGGTGCAGGAGACCTTCGTCCGGGTACACGCGGCCCGCTTCGACTTCCGCACGGACGCGCGCCTGCGCCCTTGGGTGCTCACCATCGCCATGAACCTCGTGCGCGAGCACTGGCGCCGCACCAAGCGCCGCAAGACGTCCGTGGACGACACGCTCGACCGCCGCGCGGCCCCCGCCGAGGAGCAGGGGCCCATCGAGACCCGGCAGCGGGCCGAGGCCCTGCACGCCGCCCTGCGCCGCCTGCCGGACTCCCAGCGCGAGGTGGTCGAGCTGCACTGGATCCAGGAGCTGCCCTTCGCCGAGGTGGCCCGAATCGTGGGAACGAGCGAGGGCGCCGTAAGAGTTCGGGCCCATCGCGCATACAAGACGCTGAAGGAGCTGCTGCAGCTGGAGCTTGGCCATGAGTGAGACCGACGAGAACCCCCTTCCCGACGAAGAGCTGCGCGCCTTCGTGCGCTCCGCTGGGGTGTCCTCGGCGGCGAGCGGCGATCCGGCGGGCGACTCGTCGGCCCTCGCCGCGCTGCGAGAGCGGGTGCAGGCCGGGGTCGCGGCCGAGGAGCGGCGCCCCCTCGCTGGGCTCCGTCAGCGTCCCACCTGGCAGCGCGCTCTGGTCGGGGTGGCCGCCCTCGGTACGCTCGTCATGACCACGTGGGTCGCGATTCCCCGCACGGACCTCGCCAGCTACCCCGCGTGGCGCCTGGCCCTCGAGCTCTCCGCGTATGGCGCCGCGTTCGTGCTGTGCGCGCTGGTCGCGCTGCGTGGGGCTCACCTGCCGGCGTTGCCCCCGTGGAAGACCTACGGGCTGTCGGGGGCAGCCGTGGCGCTGGTGGCGCTGGTGGGTCTGCTCCCGGCGCCCCACGCGCACGACGAGCACGTCTCGCGCGGCGTGGCCGAGCTGCTGAGCCCGTGCGGGCTGGTGGGCGCCCTGGTGGCGCTGCCCGTGTACCTGCTGGTGCGCCTGCTGGATCGCGGGAGCTCCCTCTCGGCCGTGGCGGCGGGCACGGCGGCGGGCTTGGCCGGAAACACGTTCCTGCAGATGCACTGTGCCAACACGGGCACCGCGCACATGGCTCTCGGGCACGCCATGGTGGTGGTGTGGTGCGTGCTGGGTGTGCTGCTGGCGCGGCGGCTCGAGCGCGCCTGATCGCCGCGCTGTGACCCGAGCGGCCTGGCTCGTGGAACGCGAACGTTGGCCCGTGTGCGCGACCCGCGGGGCCCCCGGTGCAGACCGTTTCGTGGAGTTAGTCCACTAGGTTGACTTATTGTGTCTTGTCGATATAGTCCACCAAGTAGACCATTTTCTGGAGGCCCCATGCCCGTTCTCCCCGCTCCGTCTGACTGGACCCACGAGCTCCCTCACGCCCGGTTCCGTTCCCTCGCCACTCCCGCGCGCGGCTCGCGCGAGACGAGCGTCTGGCGCGTCTGGCTCGCGCCCGGCGTCGACGGAACGCCGCACCGCGTGACGCGCGAGGAGGTCTTCATCGTGCTCGAAGGCCGTGTCGCGTGCGCGACGGAAGGGTCGACGCAGTTCGCCGCCGCTGGGGACGCCATCGTCACCCCGGTGGGCGTCGACTTCACCATCGCTGCCGTGGGCGACGCGCCGGCGGAGCTCCTCTGCTGCCTCCCGGTCGGAGGCCAGGCGCAGTTCGGATCCGGCGAGCCCTTCACGCCGCCCTGGGCCGTGTGACCCCGTGAGCTCCATCCCGCTCGCCCGATTGTTCGCGATGGGTATGAACACGCTCGTGACCGGCCTGCACGCACGCCTCGCCGAACGCGGCTTCCCTGACGTGCGGCCGGCGTTCGCGTTCGTGCTGCTCGCCGCGCGTGACCGCTCGCTCACCGGCAACGATGTCGCCGAGCTGATGGGAATGACCAAGCAAGCGGCCTCCAAGCTCATCGATGCGATGGAGGCCGAGCACTTCGTCAGCCGCAAGCCGCACCCTGCGGACGCCCGCGCGAAGGTGCTCCAGATCGCGCCGAGGGGGCGTCGGCTCCTCGCGACGGCAGAGTCCATCTATGCAGAGCTCGAGGACGAGTGGGCCGAGGTGCTCGGGCGCGCGCGCGTGGACGCGATGCGCAGCGATCTGACAGAGGTGCTCCTCGCGACCAACGACGGGGCGCTGCCGGCCATTCGCCCGTCCCGCTAGACTGTCCGTCTGCACCGACCGTCGAGCCGCGAACGGCCTCCTCGGCAGCACGGGCACCAGCATGCGTGGGCGTCACCGATCCATTTGGGAACGGAATGCGCCGACGAGGTGTTCCGCAGGGGTCCGTGGCGACGAGGCGCGCAGCCGCCTCCTCCCCCTGGGCATCCGCACACCAGGAGCATCGCCATGCCCGAGACCCTGAACACCCGTCCCTTCGACCTCCTCTCGCCACTGCTCGACGTCCTCTGGGCGGACGGCCGCATGTCGTTCGCGCAGGTGCGCGCCGTGGACGAGGTCGCCTCCCTCTTGGGGGTCACGGACGTCGCCGCGCGCATCGCGAGCCTGACCTCGGAGTTCGACGACGCTTTGCCGCCCGCGCCGATTCGCGCCGTGGCCTACGCGCTCGCCGTGTGGGTGGCGGCCTCCGACGGCCGCATCCACCCCGACGAGCGCCGCGTGCTGAACCACTTCGAGCGCTACTGGGACCTCGACGCGGACGTCGCGCAACGCACGCGCCGCCTGGCCCTCGGCATGGCGCGGGTGGGCGCTGGTCGTCCCACGCGCACCCAGCTCGAGGCGCTGATGCGCGCGGCGCGGCAGCTCGCCACGGAGCACACCCGCACGGCCCACGGGGACCCGCCGAGCCTCGTCCCGTCTGATCCGCTCTCGCTGAGCGCGCTCCATGCGCTGCACACTCTCGGCGCTACTCCGGGAGGCGCGCGCGGAGCGAGTACAGCAGCGGGAGGCGCGGTGTGCCCGTAGGCGGGCGGAAACAGCCGTCCGCGTCCCGCCGCATGAACGGCCAGCGGGCGAACGCCGTGTGGTCGAACTCGTGGAACAGCTCGAGCTGCAGCCCCTCCGACAGCAGCGCGCTCAGCACGTCGGAGATGGGGTGCCGGAACTCCACGGACACGTTGGCCACCGTCTCCGCCCCCTGGTCGGCGTAGGTCCCGGGCTCGTCCCAGACCTGACCGTTCGGGTCGTGGAAGTAGTCGTGCCGGACCGTGAGATCACCCGCGTCGAAAACGTCCGTCAGCGGGTGGCACTCGACCAGGTACAGGCACCCGCCAGGCTTCAACAGCGACCGGACCACGCTGGCCCAGCGCCGGATGTCGTGGAGCCAGATCAGCGCGCCGATCCCCGTGTACACGATGTCGTAGCGCCGACCGAGCGCGGCGGGCGCGTCGAACACGTCGGCGCACACGAAGCGGGCGTCGAGCCCCGCCTCACGCGCCAACGCGAGCGCAGCGTCCACGGCGGGTTGGGAGAAGTCGAGTCCCGTGACGAGGGCTCCGCGGCGAGCCCACGACAGCGTATCGAGGCCGAAGTGGCACTGCAGATGGACCAGCTGCTTCCCTTCGACCGAGCCCAGCTCGTCCGCTTCGAACGGCTGGAGCGAGCAGCGACCGCCCCTCCATCCCGCGACGTCGTAGAACTCGCTCGCGACGTGGATGGGGACCCGCTCGTCCCACATTCGCTTGTTCTGCGCCTGGTAGCTCATGGCCTGGTGCTCTAGGGCCCGCTCAGCGCGCGTCCAGCGGGGGGCGCTCAGCGCGACTTGCGCCGTGGGTCTCCCGGCTCAGGCCGTCGAGCCTGCGCCTCCCGACGCGCCCGCGCCTGCTCGACGCGTGCTTCGTGCTCTTCCAGACGCCCGAGACCGACGCTGGCCGTCTCGCGGATGATCTCACGCAGCCCCTCGTCGTCCACTTGAGACAGCGCCCGCAGCAGCTCCGGGGTGAGCGCCGCGCGACGCGGCGGGGGCACGGGCGGGGGGCGCTCGAGGCTCGGGATGCGCGCCACCTCGGGCAGCGGCCCCACACGAAAGCGCAGCTCCCGCACGTTGAGCGAGGGAGCCTTGGCGCGCACGCCGCGCAGCAGGTCCTCCTTGAGGAAGCTCAGCTCCTGCGCCCAGACGGGGCTCTTCACATGCACCAGCAGCGTGCCGCGCTGAAAGCGCACGGGCTGCGCGTTGAGCGCCACGCGCGGCGGCACGGCGTCGTTCCACCCGCCGAACACGCGCGCCTCGTCGAACTGCTCCTTGCCCGGGTAGACGTTGCGCAGGGTCTGGTCGAGCGACTCGAGGCTGCCCACCCGCCGCGTGCGACGTCGCGCGATGCGGCGCTTGGGGAGCTTGCCGTCGGCCGGAGGCGGGGTGCTCATCGGCCGCTCAGAGCGACGCGCGGTAGAGGGCCAGCATGTCCTCTTCGGTGCACTGGCGAGGGTTGCTGGCGTGGCAGCCGTCCGCGAAGGCCAGCTTCGCCAGGCGCGGCAGGCCGGCTTCCGCGACGTCGGCGGCGTCCAAGCCGTCGGGCAGGCCGACCTTCTTGCGCAGCGAGCGCACGGCGCCCGCGCACTCGAAGGCGAGCGTCTCCTTGTCTTCGCCGCGCGCGCCGAGCAGGCCCGCGATGCGTGCGATCTTCAGCGGCACGGCACCGCGGTTGAAGTCCAGCACGGCCGGCAGGCAGAGGGCGTTGGCGAGGCCGTGGTGCATGCCGTTCTCGGCCGAGAGCGGGTGGGCCAGCGAGTGACACGCCCCGAGCCCCTTCTGGAACGCGACGGCGCCCATCATGGCTGCCTTCAGCATGGCACCGCGCGCCTCGAGGTCATTGCCGTCCTGCACGGCGGTCTGGAGGTGCTTCGCGATGAGCGCCACGCCCTCGAGCGCGATGGCGTCCGCCATGGGGTGGTCGCCCTTGGCGCAGTAGGCCTCGATGCAGTGCGTGAGCGCGTCCATGCCGGTGGCGGCGGTGGTGCGGGGCGGCAGCGCCACGGTGAGCACGGGGTCGAGGATGGCGACGTTGGGGATGAGCGAGGGCGCGAAGATGACCGTCTTGCGGTTGGTGGCCTGGATGGTGAGCACGCCGCTGCGGCCCACCTCGCTGCCCGTGCCTGCCGTGGTGGGGATGGCGATCATCGGCGGGAGCGGGTTCACGATGCGCTCGCTGCCGTTGTCGGCGTCGTCGTACAGGGAGAGCGGCAGCGGGTGTGTGGCGGCCACGCGGATGAGCTTGGCCACGTCGAGCGGGCTGCCCCCGCCGAGCCCGACCACCATGTCGGCTCCCGAGGAGCGGTAGGCCTCGACCGCGCTCAGCACCTCGGACTCGAGCGGGTTGGACGAGATGCCGCTGTACACACTGTGCCCGATGCCGGCAGCGCCCAGGAGCGTCGCGACCGTCTCGACCATGCCGGCCGCGACCACGCCCGCGTCGCTGACGATGAGCGCGCGGGTGGCCTTGAGACGCGCCGCCTCGATGCCGACCTGATCGACCGAACCAGCCCCGAAGAGGACGCGCGTTGGAAAGCTCCACACCTCAGTCATGACGGCCGTTTTACTCCTTGTGGACGATGCGCGCCATGAGCGACGCGAGGGCGGCCTCGGGGCCGAGGGTCCCGCCCACCAGGCCCGCGATGGCCGCGAGGATGGGCGCTTGGACGTTGGTGAGTTCGGCGAAGCGTGCCATGCGCGGCGCGAGGCGCACGCCCTCGACGTGCACGCCGAGCTGCTCGAGCGCGGTCGAGACCGAGGTGCCCCGAGCGAGCTGCTGCCCAAGCAAGAGCTCGGCGCGCCCGTCTCCCGCGACGCAGGCGACCAGGTCGCCGAAGCCCGCGAGCCCCGCGAAGGTGTGCGTGGAGGCGCCCATTTTCACGCCGAGGCGCGTGGCCTCGGACATGCCGCGCGTGCACAACACCGCCAGCGCACCGGGGCCTACGTCGAGCCCCTGCGCGATGCCGACGGCAATGGCGAGCACCCCCACCGACGCGCTGGCCAGCTCCACGCCGAGCAGGTCGGGGGTGTCGTACAGGCGCATGCTGGGGCCGCCGAGGGCCGCGCGCACGGCCGCGGCGACCTCGGGGAAGGGCGTGCCGATGACGGCGCCGCCGGGGATGGTGGTGGCGAGCGACTCGGGGACCAGCGGCCCCGCCAGCGCGCCCACGCGGCGGCAGGCGGTCAGCGCGCGCAGGCGCTCGCTGAGGGTGACCAGCGCGGGCGCTTCCAGCCCGTCGTCGAGCGCGGCCAGGCCGCGGCTGACGTGTACGAGCATGTGGCGGCCATCGAGGTGCGCGTCGAGGCGTGTGGCCAGGTCGTCCACGATGGGGCTGGGAACCGCCAAGAACAGCAGCGACGCGTCGCGCAGCGCGGCCAGGTCGGACGTGCTGTGCACGACACCTCCGCCAGCCGGCGTCTCGATGGGGTTGGCGGCGCGGGAGTAGTGCAGCACGGTGCCCGCCGAGCGCGCCACCGCGAGGGCCAAGGAGCGCCCGAACTCACCGCCGCCCACGACCCCGACGCTGGCCGCTTCGGTACCCGAAGATCCGAGACGACTCGCCTGCGAAGGGGCGCTCATCGGGACGCTCCGAGGCGCGAGATCTCGAGGGCGGCGCGTTGGGTGGCGCTGTCCGTGTCCGCCGCGAGCTGCGTCGCGAACGGGACCACGCGGTTCTGGTAGTAGATGAGCAACGTGGGATCCTCTGCGCTCACGTACTGACCCACCTCGCGGGCCGCGATGCGCTTGTGGTAGCCGAGCCAGACGCGCAGGGCGCGCGTGATGAGCGCCTCGGCGTCGGATGTGCGCACCATCTGGCTGACGCGCACCACGCCCCGCTGCTCGAGCTGCACCAAGCCGGCGCGCACCTGCTCGACCTCGCGCTGTAAAAGCGCGCGCTCGATGGTGATGTCGCCGCGCAGGCGCAGGCGGGAGAAGAGGTCCACCGACGGCGTCTCGCGCACGAAGTGCCGGAACAGCGCGTGGGCCACGACGTTGGTGGTCATCAGGACGGTGTCCGACAGGAAGCGCGCCGAGAGCACGTCGCCGAGCTCGCGCGTGTAGGCCTGGTCACGCGCCACGTCCAGCGTGGGCTCCCCCTGCCGCAGGACGTAGCTGCCGGGGTCGATCACGCGGCCGTTCGGGCTCAGGGAGCGCCCTTCTTCGTCGACCGGGTTGCCGAAGGGGTCGAGCGGTGCGCCGAAGCGGATCACGCACGCGGCGCGCTGGTCGCGCAGCCGCCGGAAGAAGTCGTACCAGCGCTCGATGCGCGAGAACTCGTCGTCCGTGATGATGAAGCGCGCCTGCCCCTCTTCCTTGAGCCAGTCCTCCACCAGCGCCTCGGCCTCGAGCACCAGCGCGTAGTTGATGGTGGTGGGCACGATGTAGACGCGCCGGTCGATGCCCTGCACCTGGTTGCGCGAGAAGGCCTCCACGGCGGAGCCGAGCAGCCCCAGCTTGAGGCGCTGCTCGATCAGCCCCGAGCGCGAGCGTGTCCCGCCCGGGAAGAAGAGCGAGTGGTAGCCGCGCTCCACCATCACCGACGCGTAGGCCTTGAGCACGTCCTTGTAGAGGTGCGCACGGACGCGCCGGTCGACGCGGTACGCGCCCAGGTTGTGCATGCCGAACGCGATGATGGGGTTCGTGAAGAGGTTCTTGCCCGCGCCGTACACCACGGGCGCCAGCCCTTTGCGCTCCAGCGCTTGGGCCAGCACGATGGAGTCGAGGTTGGACGAGTGCGTGGGCACGTACACGAGCGTGCCGTGCGCCTGGAGGCGCCGCAGGTGCGACACGTCCCCCTCCACCGTGAGCAGCTCGTCCACCGCGCTGCTGCCGGAGGTGAGGTCTCGCGGAACACGCGAAGGCTGCATGATGGCGCTCAGCAGCTTGGGGCCCGCCGCCGTCGCCATCTCGAACACGCGCGGGTCGAAGTTGCCCGCCACGTCGCGCGCCATGCGCTCGGCGATGGTGGACAGGATGCGCTGCTTGTCGGCGTCGCTCATGCGGGCGATGCCGCGGCTGATGCCCTTCCAGAATCCGAGCGACTCGCGCGTCTCCTCGTCGCGCTGCGAGGTGAGCCGGCGCACCTCGTGCAGCGCCGCGTCGTTGAGCATGAGCTCCACGCTGCGTGGGTCTCTGTCGTGCTTGCCCGCCACGCGCGAGACCACCTCGTGGATGATGTCGTCGCGCTCCCCGTTGAACCAGTACACTGCGGGGGCGTCGGGCGTGGGCACGTACGGCCGAAGCCGCGGGAGGCGCAGGGGGCGCTCGGAGAAGCGGCGTCGCAGGGCCATGTCAGACGGCCTCGAAGTAGCGGCGCAGCTCCCACGTGCTGACCGCCTTGCGGTACTCGCGCGCTTCCCAGTCGCGCGTGCGCACGTAGTGGTCGACGAAGCCCTCGCCGAGGATCTGCTTGGCGGCGTCGCTCCCGCGCAGCGCGTCCACGGCATGCTCCAGTGTGGGCGGCACGGGCCTGCCCTGCGTGCTGGCGTCGCCGTGCGTCTCGGGGGGCAGCTCGAGGCCCTGCTCGATGCCGTAGAGGCCGGCGCCCAGCGAGGCGGCCATCGCGATGTACGGGTTGATGTCGGCCCCCGTCTGGCGAAGCTCGAGGCGCGTCGCGGACGCGCTGCCGCCGCTGCCCGTACCTCCGACGACGCGCACCATGCTGGTGCGGTTCTCCGCGCCCCAGCTGGCGGTGATGGGCGCCCACACGCCGGGCACGTAGCGCTTGTAGCTGTTCACGAAGGGCGCGTAGAGCGCGGTCATCTCGGGCCCGGTCGCCAGCATGCCCGCGAGGTACTGGCGGGCGAGGGGGCTGAGGCCGTGTTCTGCCTTTGCGTCACCGAAGAGGTTGGTGCTGCTCGTGGAGTCCCACAGCGACTGGTGCAGGTGCCCGCTCGACCCGGGCAGCGCCGCGTTCCACTTGGCCATGAAGGTGACCATCAGGCCGTGCCGCGCGGCGATGAGCTTGAGCGTGGTCTTGAACAGCGCGGCCTTGTCCGCGGCAGCCAGCGCGTCGTCGTAGGGGATACACGCCTCCCACACGCCCGGGCCCGTCTCCGTGTGCAGGCCCTCGAGGGGGATGTCGTACGCGCTCAGCGTGTCCAGCACGTCGTGCACGAACTCCGCGTGCTGCCCGGCGCGCACCAGCGAGTAGCCGAACATGCCCGGGCTTAGCGCCTCGAGCCCGGCGTAGCCCTTCTGCTCGAGCGTCTGCGGCGTCTCCTTGAAGACCCAGAACTCGAACTCGGCGCCGAATTTGGGGTGCAGGCCCCGGGCCTCGGCGCGCGCGATGGTGCGCTTCAGCAGCGAGCGCGGGCAGGCCGGGTGGGGCTTGCCGTCCTGCGTGTGGAAGTCCACCAGGAAGTGCGCCGTGTCGGGCTCGTAGGGCAGCACACGCAGCGTGCTCGTGTCGACGCGGGCGAGGGCGTCGGGGTAGCCGCTGTGCCAGCCCGTGACCGTCGCGTTGTCGTAGAGCGCGTCCGTGATGTCCCAGCCGAAGATGACGTCGCAGAAGCCGAAGCCCTTGCCCGCCGCTCCGGGCAGCTTGTCGACGTGCATGAACTTGCCGCGCAGGAGGCCGTCGACGTCGAAGCCGCCGACCTTGACCTTGCGCAGGCCGCGCTGGGCGAGTGTCTCGAGGAGGTCTGCCGTCACGGCCGCGAGGGTAGCACCACGCCCGCGGGCGGCGGGAAGCGTTTTCCCACCGCGCGCAGGGGCGGAACACGCCGTGTTCCGGCGTCTCCGTGTGTCAGCGACGCGTCAGCTGCGCGACGTGCCTGCGGCCAGTGAAGACACCAGCGCCGAGACCGCGGTGACCGCGTCGTCGGGTGTCGCGGCGGAGGCGATGGCGCGCACCACCGCGCTGCCTACCACGACGCCCGGGACGTGCTTGGCCACGCCCCGCACGTCGTCGGCGGTGCTCACGCCGAAGCCCAGCGCGAGCGGGCGTCCGACGCGGGCCGACAGCTCGGCGGCGCGCTTCGAGGCGGCGTCGAGATCGAGGCCCACCGCGCCAGTCACGCCCGTCATGGACACGTAGTAGATGAAGCTGGTGGCCGTCTGGGCCGCGAGCTGCACGCGCGCCTCGTGGCTGGTGGGCGCGATGAGCGGGACGATGTCGAGCCCGCGCGCGACCGCGGCGTCACGCAGCGTCCCGGCCTCCTCGGGCGGGAGGTCCACCACTAGGAAACCATCGGCCCCAGCGTCGGCCGCGTCGTTCGCGAGCTTCACCTCGCCGTACGAGAGCACCGGGTTGTAGTAGCCGAACAGCAGCACGGGGACGTCATGCGTCTTGCGCACCGTCGCGACCACGTCGAGCGCGCCACGCATGGTGGTGCCCCCGGCGAGGGCGCGCTCGCTGGCCTTCTGAATGGCGGCGCCGTCCGCGGTGGGGTCGCTGAACGGCATGCCCAGCTCGATGATGTCCGCGCCGGCGTCGGCCGCGGCGCACACCAGCCGCGCCGTGGTGGCCAGGTCGGGGTCGCCCGCGCAGAGGTAGATGATGAGGGCGGCGCGCTGCTCTCGCTCGGCGCGCTCGAAGGCTTCTTGGATGCGTCCCATGGCTTGCTCGGGCTCGTTCTTCAGTGAGTGGTGGGCGCGCCCTGGCTGCGGAGGGCCAGCTGCTCTTGCACGTTGTCGAGGTCCTTGTCGCCTCGCCCGGAGAGGTTCAGCACCACCGTCGCACCCTCGGGCACGCCCTGCTCGGTGCGCACCATGGGCAGGTAGGCCAGCGCGTGGCTGGACTCGAGCGCGGGGATGATGCCCTCGGTGCGGCACAGCTGCTGGAACGCGGCTAGCGCCTGGTCGTCGGTGATGGCGCCGTAGCGCGCGCGGCCGGTGTCCTTCAGGTAGCTGAGCTCGGGGCCCACGCCGGGGTAGTCGAGCCCAGCGCTGACCGAGTGCGCCTCGATGACCTGCCCCGCGTCGTCCTGCAGCAGGTAGCTCTTGGCCCCGTGCAGCACGCCCACGCGCCCTGCGTTGAGCGGCGCGGCATGCCGCGGCGTGTCCAGCCCGTCGCCGGCGGCCTCCACGCCGATGAGCTTCACGTCGGCGTCGTCGATGAAGCCCGCGAAGAGGCCAATGGCGTTGCTCCCGCCGCCCACGCACGCGATCACCGCGGCCGGCAGCGCGCCGGTCTGCTCCAGGATCTGCTCGCGTGCCTCGCGCCCGATGACCGACTGGAAGTCGCGCACGATGGTCGGGTAGGGCGCCGGCCCCGCGGCCGAGCCCACGCAGTAGTAGGTGTTCGCGACGTTGGTGACCCAGTCACGCAGGGCCTCGTTCATGGCGTCCTTGAGCGTCGCCGAGCCCGAGTGCACCGGGAACACCTCGGCCCCCAGCAGCTCCATGCGCTTCACGTTGGGCGCCTGACGCCGCACGTCCTCGGCGCCCATGAACACCACGCAAGGCAAGCCCATGAGCGCGCAGGCTGTGGCTGTCGCCACGCCGTGCTGCCCGGCACCCGTCTCCGCGATGATGCGCGTCTTGCCCATGCGCTTGGCGAGCAGCACCTGCCCGAGCGTGTTGTTCACCTTGTGCGCGCCGGTGTGGCACAGGTCTTCGCGCTTGAGCCACACGTCGAGCCCCACCTCCGCGCTCAGGCGCTTGGCCTGGTAGAGCGGCGTCTTGCGCCCGACGTAGTGCGTGAGCAGCGCGTCGAGCTCGGCCTGGAAGGAGGGGTCCTTCCCGATGGTGGCGTAGGCCTGGGAGAGCTCTTCGAGGGCCGGCATGAGCGTCTCGGCGACGAAGCGCCCGCCGTACGGCCCGAAGTATCCCGGTGAGGAGGTGGTGGACATCGCTGGAGAGGTAGCGCGCTTCGGACGGCATGGAAAGCGGCGCGTGCCTGCTTCGTGGTGTCGGCGGCGCGGGCGTCCCCAGGGTGCGATGGATCCGTTCCCGCTCGTGTCCGCGCCGGAGTGAGGGTACAGTCGGGGCGCTGCGCGAGGGTCACGCCATGGGAGACCGAGATGTCCGACGAAGAACGAGCTGAGATTCGTGCCCGCTTGATGGCGGCACGGTCCTTTCACCCGGGGCCGTGGCGGGTCATCGGGGGCACGCTGGTGGACGGAGAAGGCCTGCCTGTGGACTTCGACATCCCTGCCATGCGGGAGTTCTTCCGACACTTGCTCGCGGACTTGCAGACGCTCACGGCGGACGCGCGGCGGCGCAGCCAGACGCAGGATCTCCGGCCAAGCAGCCCGGGGCTGCGGATGCCGTCGTCGCCGCCGTCTTCGGACGAGCACGTGGTGGTGAGCGAGAGCGTGTTTCCGAGGAAGCCGACGCGCTGAGGGGCGGGTCACGGTGCCGGTTTGCACCCTCATGGGACCACCCCCGGGGCTGGATTTGCAGCCCCATGGGACCACCTGATTTGCAGCCTCATGGGACCACCCGAGGGGGATGCGCCTGTGTTTTGCAGGAGCATGGACCACCCGATTTGCAGCCTGAAGGGACCACCTGAGGGCTCCTTCGGTTCGGTGACCGAGCCCGGCCCCTGGGTCGCGCGCGAGCGGGCGTGCGACGACTCCAGATGGCCTATCGGGAGCTGAAGATGATCGAAGTGAAGAGGTGCTGCGCTGTCGAAGCGGGGCATGGCTGCAGATCGCCCAGACGCGGACCGCGATGCGACGGTACGTGGACGCATGACGCGCGGAGGACCGACGATGCGCGGGTGCAGATGGCAGGAGGTGCAGGGTCACCGCTGGCGCCAGCGCCACGCGCGTGCCGATGCCCAGAGCGCTCCAGGTGGCTGCCCGGAGGGGCAGCGCGCTGAACTGCGAAGGTGCACGCGCTGCGTCACGGGTCGACGACTATGCGCGCTTCATGCCGTTGGCTACGACGGCTGGCAGGGAGGGAAGCCGACTCCCGCGTCGACGACACCGCCAGGCGAAGAGCGCAGGTGATTCGCAAGATGGGGACGATCTGACCACGACACCGGGCGCGCGCTCTGGTGCCTGGTGGTGACGTTGACGTGCAGCCGGATGCGTTCGTCTGGCTGACGTTCGAGCAGACGACAGCCGAGCGTCTGCAGGTCTCAGAGGTGGAATTTCGGTAGCGTCGTCGCGCGCGTGGTCTCGACAGAAGACGATGGTGATCGAACGCCGCTCCGAGATTCAACACCGTTCTTGAGATGCGCAGCCCGCGGGTTCGCGGACCCCGCGCGCGGCAGCCCGGACAAGCCGCGCGTCAATCAGTCCGTTCGTCCGAGAGCTGTCTGACGGGGAGCAGTTCAAGGGCCTCGAGGACACGCGTCGCAGCGCGCTGCAGTGGTGTCGCGACGTCGCCGGTGAGCACGGGACGACAGGCGGACGTGAGACACTTCGAGCGGAGGCCAAGCTGAAGCCGGCGCCGACGACGACCTTCGACGTTCGCTGACCGAAGAAGGTGCATCCGACCATCACTGCGATCTCGAGGCGCTGTACTCAGTGCCGAAACAAGATCGGCCAGACCGTGCGGGAGACCGTCGGTTGGTGCAGCTTTACCCGGTGGCGAGCTGATCAGACGGCGCAGCAACGCCTGTCATCGTTCGACGGACCCCAACGACTACCAATCGGCAAGGATGGATACACGCGCAGCCTCGACAACCTCCTCGAACAGAGTCGCGTCAAGGGCACGTCGGCAGTAATGTCGCGGCTGATCGATAATCGCCCGTGACCCGCATGCGACAGGGCTACCAGCTCTCCGTCTCTGCACCGCTATGGCCGTGAGCGCGTCGACGCCGCGATGCGCCGCACTTCCGTTCGACGTCCTGACGTGCCACGGTGGCGAAGCTGCTTCAGCGGGCGTTCGAGATGGAGGCGATGACGCCGCGGTGCTCTCGCGCGTCTCGATCAACACCCGCGGTTCGGCCGGGCGTGATGCCTTCCAGACTCGTCGCGACGGCGCAGAACAGGCCCGAAGGAGACAGTGGTGAACGACGACTCGACATGGACCTAGGCCGGCGAAACCGCCTCGGCAGATACCCGTTGCTCAGCGAATCATGTCGCCGAGAAGAGCAAGATGGCGTTCGAGGTTGCCCTCCTGCTCGCGACGGATCGATCGACGCGACACCGCCACAGCGCGGCGCGCGAAGGACGCGGGCTGAACGGACGCAGAATCGAACGCTGACAGAGTCCGCAGGTCTGTTCGACCAGCGCGTCTTGCGCAGGCTCGCTCCGCCATCCCCGAAGACAACGCCGTCATCCCCGCCCCGTCGGCGTCGGCAGACGTTCCTCGCACCATGGACACGCCGCGTCGATCGTTCCAGGTCGCGATGACCTGCGCCGGACGACCTGCGCGACGACCAAGCAGAGCCGCTGGACAGCTCGCAGGACGCGCTGATGATGAGCTCGACCGTCGACCTGCTCATATCGACGACTTCGCGCCGAGGCCCATGACACGCGACGAGAGCCGCGACGTCTATCAGCTCTGTCGAGCGCAACGGTCGAGTCGCCACGATCATCACCAGCAACCGCGACACGGCGAGTGGATCGCGGCGTTCGACGACGCGTCTGCTCGCCCAGAGCGCCGTCGACTTCGAAGTTCATCGCGCAGCGCCCAGGCCGCACGACCCGCCGTCGGAAGGTGCGGGAGAATCCGTCTTCTGGACAGGCTCAGTCACGAAGCGGGTCACAGTGTCACGGGTCCGGACACAGGTCATGTCGCGGGACACAGGCAGTACAGGGAACCGGGGCAAGGTCGCAGAGGGCGCAGTCAGATCCACCGGGGACTTCCCAAGTCCTGCAGGTCACTGGGTCATGGGACCTGGGTCACGGGTCACCGGGGCGCAGGTCGCGTGGTGCCCTTCGTGGCGCGTCTGGGGTGGGTGGCGTGGTGGTGCTCGGTGAAGCTCGGGACGCTTTGGGGCGGGCCGCGCGGGAGAGGTCAGGGTGGCACGGTGCTCGCCCTGTCACGCCCGACCCTGCGGGTCGCTTTTCCCTCGGAAAAGGTTGGCGGGACAGGGCTGCGACTCCGTGCCGGGGGCGGGGTTTCAGCGCGGCCCCACGCCGCAGGAAGGCCTCTCCATGACACGCACCGAAGACCTCATCTTGTCCACCATCGAGCGGGCGACGCCCGTCATTCGCACCATGAACCGCCGGGTGCCTCACCTGGCTCGGCAGACCGAACGGGCTCTGCACTCCGTGGCGCTGCAGTACGCCGAGGGGACGTACGCGCGGGGCGCGAACCGGGACGCGAAGCTGCAGGGGGCGTACGCGGAGGCGAAGGAGGCCATGGCGGCGTTGCGGGTGGCGGTCGCTTGCGGGGCGCTGAGCGCCGAGGGGGCGCGGCAGACGCTCACGGGGCTCGATCATGTCGCGGCGGTGCTCTACCTGAAGCGCACCAGGCCGCGGTGAACGGTGCCGGTCCGAGTCCGCCTTCTGGGCGGGCTCGGCTCCCACGTAGTGTGAGCGAGAGCGTGTTTCCGCGGAAGCCGACGCGGTGGCACACATCCAATCCAGTGCGAGCGAAGAACGCCGGTATGTGTGCGGATGGGCGCGCTCGAAAGTGTCCGGGAGGCCAGAATTCAAGGGTGTTCGTGCGATTGCCGGTTCGCCGCGCTAGCCTTTAGTAAGCGACGACCACCATGTTGGCGCGCCGTCGAACACCTCGCCGCGGGCGCACGGTCCGCGGCTGCGAAGGGAGTTCCCGATGGAACACACGAACGAACCAGACAACAACCTGAGCCAGGTGATTGTCGTGGCGGTCGATCTCACCGACGCCTCCGACACCGCCGTGCTCGCGGGCGTGCGCATCACGCGCCCCGGAGATGCGCTCTACATCGTGCACGCCGTGCAGTCGCGGCGCGTGGGCGAGATGCGCCGCCTCACGGAGGAGAACCGCCTGCTGGAAGACGACCCGGAAGAGGTCCGCGACTACTTCCGCGCCGTGTGCGTGGGTGCGGGCGACTGGCCGCAGGCGAGCCCGCAGTACCGCACCTGCATCGGCTCGCCGGTCGAGGCCATCTTGCAGTTCAGCATCGACGTGGAGGCGCACGTGCTCATCTGTGGCACGCACGCGCGCCACGGCATGGACCGCATGCTGCACGGCTCGGTGGCCGAGATGCTGGTGCGCGAGGCGCGCTGCCCCGTGCTGGTGGCCAAGCCGCGCTCGTACACGAACGCTCGCAAGAGCGACAGGCCCGCGCCGCCGTGCCTCGACTGCGTGGCGAAGCGCAAGGAGACGGGCGACCTGAACGCGTGGTGCGCGGTGCACGCGCGTGAGCACGTGGCGACGCACACGTACGGCGGGTCGGAGTCGAGGGGATCGCACCCGGCGAGCTTCAACATTCCGACGTGAGGTGAGAGCGCGGGGAGACGGTGAAGCTCGTGGCACGAGGTCCCGATGTCACGGGGTCACGATGTCCTTGTGACCGGCGTCCCCGTGCCCTAGCGTCCCGTGTGAGGGAGGCGGCCACCGACTTGCGGAATAGGTCTATCCCGGTCTCCGGGCCGCGGCGCTTGCGGGCTTCGTCGAGCGTGTGACGCGCAGCCGTCAGCCGTCTCCTTCGCCGTCGCGACCCTGCGCGGCGTCCATGCCAAGGAACGGTAGCTCGTCCATGCCCCCGGGGTTGGGTCCGAACGCCCAGCGCTCGATGAGTGCCACGCTTGCCGCGGGCACCTCGAGGTCGAGGATGGACCAGACGGCACGCGCCGCGGCGAGGGCGGCGGCGGAAGGTGTGGTATCGGCGTGCGTCCCGCCCACGCTCAGCAGGCGGACGTCGGTGCGGAGTCCGAGCGCGAAGAGCGCGAAGCTCGCGCCGCGAAGCGCGCCCTCATCCCAAAGGGCGGCGCGAGGCAGGCCATGGGCCGTGACGGGACGAGCGGGTGGGGCGGGTCCGCGGATGATTCCTGTGACCTCGGGTGTGACCCCGACCTCGAGCGTGACGTCCGCGAAGACGCCGCGACCACGGACTTGGCGCGCGACACGCGCGGAAGCGACGACCGCGAGGCGCGCCACGTCAGCCAACGAGTTTCCGAGGTACGTCTGCTGGGAAAGCTCGTCGCGTACGAACCCGACCGCGCGCCGAACATCGGGGGCGTCCACCTCTAGGAAGACCACCATCACGTCGTCGTCCTCGTAGTCGTACCCGTCCGCTCGGAGAAACCCTCCAGACCGCTCGGCGAGCGCGTCGGGAAGGACATAGCGGAGGTCAACGTCCGCGTTGTCCAGCGCGGCGGGGTCGAGTCGGATCGTCAGGGTCGTCATGGGTAGCGTCGCCGTGATCGCCAGCACCGCGCGTTCCAGAGTGCCACGTGACGTGCCTGTGCTCTATCACGGCGCGCACTACTCGGGCCGCGACGGGGACGGTGTGGAAGCACGCGTGGTCGCGGTTGCAGCGACGCGCTTAGCCGTGACCTCAGACATCGCGCGCCGCGACACAGCGAACCCGTGACACCGTGAGAGAGTGACGCTGGGACACAGTGACCCCGTGACCCCGTGCTCCGTGACCCCGTGACCCCGCGCCCTACGCCTCGCGCACAGCCCGCACGAACGCGGCGACCTTGTCGCGGTCCTTCACGCCCGGCGCGGACTCCACCCCGCTCGCCACGTCCACGCGGTACGGCCGAATCTGCCGCACGCACTCGGCCACGTTGTCCGGCGTGAGCCCGCCCGCCAGCGTCAGCTTGCGCTCGGCCGCGACGCTGGTGGCCAGGGTCCAGTCGAAGCTCACGCCGGTACCACCCGGCATGGCGCCGGGCACGCGCGCGTCCAGCAGGATGTGCTCGCCGGGGTAGCGACGGACCTCTTCGAGGGGCGACTCGTCGCTCACGCCGATGGCCTTGTACGCGTTGGGGAGCAGCGCGGCCACGGCCTCCGGGGCCTCCTCGCCGTGCAGCTGGACCCACGTGATCCCAGTCTCGCGCCGCACCTGCTGGATGAACTCCAGCGGCTGGTCCACGAACACGGCGACCACCTCCACGCCCTCGGGCAGCGCGGCCAGGATGCGTTGGGCCGCGGGGATGTCCACGCAGCGGGGCGTGCCCGGCCAGAAGTTGAGGCCCAGGGTGTCGACGCCCAACTCGGCGCACATGGTGGCGTCCTCGGGGGTGCGCACCCCGCAGACCTTGACGCGTGTGACGGCAATCATCTGGGCCTGCATCTTGCACAAATGTGCTGGCGCGCGCTCCCTCCTTCCCCAATATTCCACTGCGCCGGAGTCCGGCCCGCCATGGATGGCACGGGTCGCGCTCCCGCTCCCCCTCACGTTTCTCTGGAAGCCACTTCATGACCAGCACGATCCAGCGCGAAGAGCTCGACTCGGTCGTCATCCGTTTCGCGGGTGACTCCGGCGACGGTATGCAGCTCACGGGGCAACAGTTCTCCACGGCCACCGCGCTCATGGGCAACGACCTCTCCACCTTCCCGGACTTCCCCGCCGAGATTCGCGCGCCGACCGGGACGCTGTACGGGGTGTCGGGCTTCCAGGTGCACTTCGCCAACCACGACATCATGACCCCGGGTGACGACCCGGACGTGCTCGTGGCCATGAACCCCGCCGCGCTCAAGGTGAACGCGCCGCAGCTCAAGACGGGCGGCCTGCTGGTCATCAACGAGGGCGCGTTCAACACGCCCAACCTGAAGAAGGCCGGCTACGAGTCGAACCCCCTCGAGGGCGACGAGCTCGCGCGCTTCCGCGTCATCCAGCTGGACATCACCAAGATGACCCTGGCCGCCGTGGCGGAGTTCGGGCTGGGCGCCAAGGACGGCGGGCGCTGCAAGAACATGTGGACCTTGGGTCTGATGTTCTGGCTCTTCGGCCGCGACCGCACGCCCACCATCGAGTGGCTCAAGCAGAAGTTCGCCAAGGACCCGAACCTCGCGTCGGCCAACATCGCGGCGCTCAACGCGGGCCACGCCTACGGCGAGACGGCCGAGATGCCCGGCGGCATCGGCGCCTACCAGGTGGCCAAGGCCGAGCTCAAGCCCGGTGAGTACCGCAGCGTGGACGGCAACCAGGCGCTCGCGTGGGGCCTCGTGCAGGGCGCCGCGCTGGCGGGGCTGCCCATCATGTACGGCAGCTATCCCATCACGCCGGCCTCTGGCCTGCTGCACAACCTGGCCAAGCTGAAGCACTTCGGCGTCACCACCTTCCAGGCCGAGGACGAGATCGCGGCCGTCGCGGCGGCGGTCGGCGCCAGCTTCGCGGGTGCGCTCGGGGTCACCGGCACCTCGGGTCCGGGCGTGGCGCTCAAGGGCGAGGCCATCGGGCTCGCGTTCATCACCGAGCTGCCGCTGGTCATCTGCGACGTGCAGCGCGGCGGCCCCTCCACCGGTCTGCCCACCAAGACCGAGCAGTCCGACCTGTACCAGGCGGTCTTCGGCCGCAACGGTGACGCGCCTTTGCCCGTGCTCGCGGCCGCCACGCCCGGCGACTGCTTCTACATGGCGATCGAGGCCGTGCGCATCGCGGTCAAGTACATGACCCCGGTCATGCTGCTCACGGACGGCTACATCGCGAACGGCGCCGAGCCCTGGGAGCTCCCGGACCTGGCGAGCATGAAGCCGTTCCCGGTCACCTTCCGCACGGAGGTCACGGACGACTTCCACCCGTACCTGCGCGACGAAGAGACGCTCGCGCGCGTGTGGGCCAAGCCGGGCACCCCGGGGCTCCAGCACCGCATCGGCGGTCTCGAGAAGAACAAGAAGTCGGGTCACATCAGCTACGACCCCGACAACCACCACGCCATGACCCTGCTGCGCGCGCAGAAGGTGGCCAACGTGGCCAACGACTTCCCGGACGCCACCATCGACCAGGGCGACGACGAGGGCGACGTGCTGGTCATCGGCTGGGGCGGCACCTACGGTGCCATCAGCCAGGCCGTGCGCCGCTGCCGCAAGGAAGGCCAGAAGGTCAGCCACTACCACCTGCGCCAGATCTGGCCGCTCCCCAACGGGCTGGGCGACCTCATCAAGCGCTTCGACAAGGTCATCGTGGCGGAGCTCAACAACGGCCAGCTGGCGCGCCTGTTGCGCTCCGAGTACCTGGTCGACTGTCAGTCGGTGGCCAAGATCGCCGGGCAGCCCTTCCGTATCTCAGAGCTCGTGAGCGCCATTCAGAAGACCCTCGAAGGAGGCAAGTGAGATGAGCCCGAACGTCCCCAAGACCACGTACACGCGCGCCGACTTCTCCTCCGACCAAGAGGTGCGCTGGTGCCCGGGCTGCGGCGACTACGCCATCTTGGCGGCCGTGCAGCGCGTGCTCCCCGACTGCAACGCGACGCCCGACAACACCGTGTTCATCTCCGGCATCGGCTGCTCCAGCCGCTTCCCGTACTACATGAACACCTACGGCTTCCACACCATCCACGGGCGCGCGCCCGCGGTGGCCACGGGGGTCAAGCTGGCCAACCCGGAGCTCAACGTGTGGGTGGTCACGGGTGACGGCGACGGACTCAGCATCGGCGGCAACCACCTGATGCACGTGCTGCGGCGCAACCTGAACATGCAGATCATGCTCTTCAACAACCAGATCTACGGGTTGACGAAGGGCCAGTACTCGCCCACCACGACGGTCGGCAAGGTCACGCCCTCGAGCCCGCTCGGGTCGGTGGACCAGCCCATCACGCCGGCGCGCTTCGCCCTCGGCGCGGGCGCCCGCTTCGTCGGTCGCGGCTTCGACGTGAGCAAGGACCTGAGCGACCTGCTCAAGCAGGCCCACGACTTCCACGGCACCGGCTTCGTCGAGATCCTGCAGAACTGCCCCGTGTTCAACGACGGCATCTTCGAGCACATCCGCGACAAGAAGACGGGCCCCGCCTACCAGGTGTGGCTCGAGCACGGCAAGCCCATCGTCTTCGGCGCCAATCGGCAGATGGGCGTGCGCCTGAACGCCACGTCCCTCACCGCCGAGGTGGTGGCGCTGGGCGACGGCGTGACCGAGGCGGACCTGCTGGTGCACGACGAGACGAACCTGGCGCAGGCCTTCCTGCTGGCGGACCTGCCCGGCGCCGTGGCGCTGGGTGTGCTCTACCGCAGCCCCGGGCCGGTGTACGACGACAGCGTGCAGACGCAGAACGAGATGGCCGTGCAGCGCTTCGGCGCGCCGGACATGGCCAAGGAGCTGCGCAAGGGCCACACCTGGACGGTGTCCTGAGCGCGGCATGGCGGACGTCCTCCGCAGCGCAGCCTTGAGGGACGCTGGGTTCGCCCACGCGTTCTCGCTGCGCAGCGGCGGCGTCAGCGACGCGCCCTACCACACGCTGAACCTGGGGCGCAGCGTGGGCGACGACGAAGCCTGCGTGTGGGAGAACCACATCCGCTTCGCGGCGCGGGTGCCGTACGGGCGCGACGAGCTGTTCGAGGTGAGCCAAGTGCACGGCGTGAGCGTGCGGCTGGTCGCCCCAAGCGAAGACCCGCGCGTGGTGCGGCAGGAGGAGCACGACGCCCTCATCGCGCCCGCGGGGGGCCTGGCCGTGGGGGTGCGCACAGCGGACTGCGTGCCCATCCTGCTGGCCGACACGGACACCGGAGCGGTTGCCGCTGTGCACGCGGGCTGGCGTGGCGCCGTGAACCACATCGTGCCGCGCACCATCGACCGCATGCGCACCGAGCTCGGGACGCACCCCTCCGCGCTCGTCGCGGCCGTAGGTCCGCACATCCGCGTGGCTCGCTTCGAGGTGGGCGACGAGGTGGCCGAGGCCGCGGACGCGGCGGCGCAGGCGTGTGAGCCGGGGGTGTCGGTGGTCGTGCGTTCGGCTGAGACGAGCAAGGCCCACGTGGACCTCGCCGCGCTCGTGCGCTTGCAGCTGACGCACGCCGGGGTGACCCGCGTGGACGACGTCGGGGGCTGCACGCTGGACGACGCCGCGCGCTTCTTCTCGTATCGGCGCGACCAGGGCCGCACGGGGCGGCATCTGGCGGCCATCGTCAGCCACGCGTAGCGTGGCAAGGCGCATCGGTGCCCTTGGGGGCGCGTACGACGACGCCGACGGGCGTCCGCATGCGGCCCCGGTCGCTGGAAGTTCGCCGCAGCGGCGGGGGTGGGCACCCCTCGCTACAACCTCTGGCGATCCACGGCCGCATCCAGCGCCTGGCGGAACGCCGCATCGCTGAAGCCGACCAGCACCTCGCCCCCCACGTCGAAGGTGGGCACCGAGCCGCGGGGGTTCAGACGCAGGTGATCTGCGCGAGCCGACGGGTTCGCTTCCACGTCGTGTTCCGTGTAGCGCACGTTGTTGGCGCTCAGATATTCACGCGCTTGCCGGCACACGCCACACCATGTCGTGGAATAGAGCACGACCGGGACACGCTGACGCGCCTGATGGCGCGCCTCCTCCGCCCGCTCCTGATCCTCGGCGCGGAGGCGCTCCTGGATCTGCCGGGCCGCTGCCGCGCGCTCCGCTGGCGTGGGCTCGCTCGGGATCTCGGTCCTGGCCCCTGGCACCTCTCGCTCCGTCGACGCCGTCCCCGTGAGCTCGTCGCGTGCGACGACGAGGCCGCGCGCAGTGTCCTCGCTGCCGCTATCGGAGCGTCCACTGAGCAGCAGGAGGCCGCCTATCGCGAGCGAGGCGACCAGCGCGCGCAGGAGCTTCGTGCGGGTGCTGGTGGGTGACAGCAGGGGTTCCGTCTTGGGCCGCGCGCGGAGGCGTGGCTCACCGCCGCAGCGCAGGCAGGTTCCCTCCGGCGACAGCGCCAGGTCATGCACCGGGCAGCGCCGCGGGCCCGGAGCCATGGACGGCGGGCGTCGGGACGGCCGGCCCGGACCTCCGCTGGGCGGGCGCGACGGGCGTGGCGTTGGCCGGGACGCCATGGGCCTTCTGGACGGGGGCTGACTCACCGCGACGCCTCCGTGGATGCCCCCGAGCCCACAGGGGTGGGCTGGCCACGGGGCGTGAGGCCAGCGGCGCGATAGACGGCGTCGATGAGCTGCATGTTGCGCAGCCCGTCGTCTGCGACGGTGGGCAGGGGTGTCCCGTGCAGCAGGCGCGCGCAGAATGCCTCGAGCTGATAGGTGTAGGTCGCGCGCCGCGGGAACGTCTCGCTGACCCACCGCTGGCCGTGGACTCGGTGCCGCAGGCGGTGTCCCAGCTGGGGGCCGACGGGGTTGAACGCGCGCAGCTCGCCGCGCTCGAAGCGCACGCGCACACCGACGTCGAGCAGGCGCCGCGACAGGAGCGAGCAGCGCAGCCGGCCAGTGCCTCCGCTCGGGAGGGACACGTCGGCTTCCATGGCGCGGTCGACCCCGGGGCTCATCAGCGTCGCCCGCGCCCCCTTCACCGTCGGCTCCTCGCCGCTCAGCTGGCGCAGCATGTGCGCTGCGTAGGCCCCGGTGTCCATCATCGCGCCGCCGGCGAGCCCCAGCTGGAAGCGGATGTCCCCTGGCATGGGAAGCGGGATACACATGGAGGTCTCGATGTGCTCGATCCGCCCGTAAGGGCCGCGCTGACACAGCTCCACCATGCGTGCCGCCATGGGGTGGAAGCGCCAGTGGAAGGCCTCCACGACGACGCGTCCGTGGCGCTCGCTCGCGGCCAGCACCTCGGCGGCCTCGTCGGCGTTGGAGGTGAACGGCTTCTCCAGCAGCACGTGCTTGCCGGCGGCCAGCGCCTTCACGGTCCACGGCGCGTGCAGCGAGTTGGGCAGCGGGTTGTACACGGCGTCCACGTGCTGGTTCTCGAGCAGCGCCTCGTAGCTGCCGAACGCCAGCTGCACATCGTGCTTGCGCGCGAACTGGCGAGCCCGCCGCACGTCGCGCGCGGCCACGGCCAGCACCTTGGCCTCGGGCAGCTGCCGCGCGGGCGCCATCAGCGCGAACGGGGCGATGCGCGCTGCGCCGAGCACGCCGATGCGGACCGGAGACGAGAGCTCCCTGCTGGCCATGCGCGCTACGCTACCTTAAGTGCTGGGCGCGCGTCGCCACCGTCGTTCTAATGGAAGGCGACACGTCGCATCGACCCCTACCGCATGATGCCCCATCGTCGGAGGACGTCCTGCTCATCGCGCGTGAGCTGCCCCTTCAGCAGCTTCTCCTGCCGCGCCTCGACCTCGAGTGGGAGCGCGACCACGTACGCGACCAGGCCCTGCGTCGCGAGTTCCGTGCGGAGCGCTCGGGCCAGGTCCACCAGCGCCTTTGCCGTGGCGCGGGGCTTGCGTGCGACGGCGTCGTTCAGCGCTACCCATTCCTCGGCTTCCTCGGGCCGCAGATAGCCCAGGTCGGTGTGCCGCCACTCGCCGACCATGAGGTCCTGGGACGGTTCTCCGGCGTTCAGCCAAGAAAGCACGGGGGGCAGGAAGGAGTCATAGCCATAGGAGAGCACCGCGAAGCCTTCACTGGTCGACGAGAGCTCCTGGAGCCTACGGCCGAGAGGCGCTCGGAGTTCAGCAATCTTTGCTACCGCCCGCTTCGACTCTGCCGCGTTCGGCACCGGCCATAGGAGCATCGTTCCGTTGACGTCGTGCTGAACGACGCGCACCAGCGTGCCTGCCGCGTCTCGCTCGTAGTGGACCTCGAGCGCTTCTCCGGAAGGCTCGTGGAGCGTAGCGCGCTCGACGCCATGTTGGCCGTCCACGTAGGTCCAGCGCGTGGGGGGGGCCGTAGCGCTCCACATTGGCCACCTGGCGACGAGCCGCAGTGCGCCACGATGTGGCACCAGCAAGGCGTAGGGTGTCCATCCATCCCCCCGCGTCAGGTGTGCGACCACGTGTTCATCCCGGTGCTCGAGGTAGATCAGCTCGCCGGGACCAGCCGCGGAGCGCTCTGCCACGAGCGTGCCTCGTGCGTCGAATCCGTGCTCGACGCGGGACAGGCCCGACCGCTCGACGTATTCGGCCTCCAACACCCCGCGCTTTGCAGCACGCCACTCCACAACGGACTCGATCACCGACGCCATCTGTGTATCTGGGGCGGAAGGTCGTGCTGGCATCTCGTCTATCGAGCTCATCTCACTGGCCCTCGAACGACACACGCACCGCCGTCGCCGTGCTCTCCGTGCTGCCCTGGCCCAGCTGGCCGGCCCAGCCGCTGCCCCAGGCCCACAGCGTGTCGCCCGCGCGCGCGAGGACGTGATCGGCTCCAGCGGCGACCTCGTCGGCACCCAGCGCAAGCGTGCTGGGCGGGAGGCGGTAGTCCACCAGCCCATCACCCCGCGGCCCCGCGCCGGGCATGCTGCCACCGGCTCCCCAGCACCGCACGGTGCCGTCGGCCAGACGCACGCACGCGTGCCCGGCGCCCGTCGCCACCTGCGTCACGGATCCCAGCCCGCGCACCTCGCCCACCCCCCACTCGAGCGGGCTGCGAGGCGTCGGGCGCGGCCCCGTGGGCGCGGGCAGGTCGGGGTCGATGCCGTACGCCACGGGCGCGATGCCCAGCGCGAACAGACGCCCGTCGTCTGTCAGTGCGAACCCGTGGTGTCGATGAATCACCAGGCGCGCCACCCGAGACAGGCCTTCGAGACGCTGAGGCGGAAGCTCCTCGGGCGCAACCGGAGCGCGGGGGAGGCTGCCGCTCCCGCCCGTGTTCACCATGCGGTACGCCCCGATGCCCCAGAAGTAGACCTCGCCGTCCACGACGGCCGCGGTCAGCTCGCCGAACGCAGCGATGGACGAGGCAGGGGGGAGCCCCGCGACACGGACTGGAGGGCTGGCCTGGTTGCCGTCTTCGATGAGGCGCCCGTCGCCCAGCTCGCCCATGCGGTCGTAGCCCCAGCACCAGACGGATCCGTCTCTGCGCAGCGCACAGGAGTGGTTCTCGCCCAGCGCCACCTGGATGGCGTCGTCGATGCCCGGGACCACCGTCGGGGGCTTCGCGCCGAACGACGCGGGCACGCCGGACACGCGCCCGAACGTGTCCGAGCCCCAGCACGAGACCCGACCGTCGGCGTGCAGCGCAGCCGCGTGCAGGCGTGCCGCGGCGAGGGAGACCACGTCACGCAGGCCCGGGACCTCCACCGGGCGCGTGCGCGGCTGATCGCCGGACACCCCGAGCGCTCCGTCCGAGTTGCCACCCCAGCAGTACACGCGCCCGCTGCGGAGCGCGCAGCTGAACTGCGAGCCCACTGCCAGGGTGTGGTGGGGTGGCGCGAGCTGGCGCGCGGGGCCGTCGGTCGGATGGGTCACGGGGATCTCCTGGTGCGCGACCGGCTCTGCCTGCCAGTCGCTGGGGGCGCCCTCGCCGCTGGGACTCGCGGCCGTTGCAGAGACCGGGGCGCGGGACACCGCGGGCTCGCTGCAGCCGATGGCCACCACGACCACGAAGGACATCCAGGCGAGGCGCATGCCGCCACCGTACCACGGCGTGATTTCTCCCCCGTGCGCCGAGTGTGGTGAGCGGCGGCTGTGCGTGAGCTGCGGGGGAGGCGGTCCGAGTGTCAGTCGCGATGCGGGCCCTGGCCGACCGGCCGGTAGAGGCTCGTCCTTTTCCGGCCCTGGGCTTCGTGCTACCTGCCAGCCCTCATGGCGCTGTTCGCAAAGAAGAAGCCGGTCGGTGATGCATCGGAGAAGAAGAGCCTGGGTCGCGGCGTGTTCCGCCGTTGCGAAGGCTGCGCCGAGACGCTCAAGGCCGAGGAGTTCACCGCCAACCTCGAGGTCTGCCCGCGCTGCGGTCACCACTACCGGCTGAGCGCCGAGGCATGGGTCCAGTACCTGATCGACCCCGGTTCGTGGACGGAGCACGACGAGGGCCTGCGCTCCCTCGACCCGCTGCACTTCGTGGACTCGCAGCCATACCCCGAGCGCCTCAGCAGCAGCATCAAGAAGTCGGGCGTGAACGACGCGTTCATGGCCGGCTCGGGCACCATGGGCGGGCGCCCCGTGCAGCTCGGCTGCTTCGTGTTCCGCTTCATGGGCGGCTCCATGGGCTCCGTGGTCGGGGAGAAGATCACCCGCATGATGGAGCGCGGCGCCGAGCAGAAGCAGCCGGTCATCCTGCTCAGCGCCTCTGGCGGCGCGCGCATGCAGGAGGGGGCCCTGTCCCTGATGCAGATGGCCAAGACCGTGGCCGCGCTGGGGCTCCTGCGCGAGGCGGGCATGCCGTTCATCAGCGTGCTGCTGAACCCCACCACAGGCGGCGTCGCCGCGAGCTTCGCGCTGCTGGGCGACGTGAACATCGCCGAGCCGCGCGCGCTGATCGGCTTCACCGGGCCGCGGGTGATCGAGAACACGATCCGGCAGACCCTGCCCGACGGCTTCCAGCGCTCGGAGTTCTTGCTCGAGCACGGCATGTTGGACATCATCGCCGAGCGTCACGACATGCGCGCCACCATCGCCCGCACGCTCGACCACTTGCTCGACTGAAGCCCCCCAAGCCCTCGTGTACCAAGCGGCGTTGACATGGATGTACGGCCTCGAGAGCCGGGGCGTGAAGCTCGGCCTCGGCCCCATGCAGAGCGCGCTCAAGGTGCGCGGCAACCCTCACGCAGGGCTGCGCTACCTGCACGTGGCGGGCACCAACGGCAAGGGCAGCGTGTGCGCCATGGCGGAGCGCGCGCTGCGCGCGGCGGGGCTGCGCACGGGGTGGTTCAGCTCGCCGCACCTGCACCGCTACGCCGAGCGGATTCGCATCAACGGCCGGCCCATCGGCGAGGCCGAGCTGGGGCGCCGCCTGCTCGCGCTACGTGATGACCCGCGGCTGCCGGCGCTGACCTTCTTCGAGTACACGACCGTCGCCGCCTTCGAGGCCTTTCGCGAACACGCCTGCGACGTCGTGGTGCTCGAGGTGGGCTTGGGGGGCCGGCTCGACTCCACCAACGTGGTCACGCCGACCGTGACGGTGGTCACCAACATCGGGCTCGATCACACGCACATCCTCGGCGACAACGTGCGCTCCATCGCGCGCGAGAAGGCCGGCATCATCAAGGCCCGTGCGCCCCTGGTCACGAGTGTGCGCGACCGGGTGGCCGCCGCCGTGCTGACCGAGCGGGTGCAGCGCGTGGGCACCACCTCGTGGCGCATCGGCAAGGACTTCGGGCTGACCGAGACGGGGATCGTCCGCGGGCGTCTGCGTTACCGCGCGACGGTGCGTGAGCATCACATCGACGACATCAGCCTGGGCCTGCTGGGTGGGCACCAGCCCGACAACGCGGCCTGCGCCGTGGCGGCCCTCGTCGCGCTGCGTGGGAAAGGGCTCGACGTCCCTGACGACGCCATCCGCACCGGGCTCGCGAAGGTGCGTTGGCCAGGGCGCCTCGAGTGGATCCCCAAGAAGCACGGCAAGCCCGCCTACCTGCTGGACGCCGCCCACAACCCCGACGGCTGCCGCACGCTCGCCAAAGAGCTGGTCCGGCGCGCACACCCCGGGCGCGTGGTGCTGCTCTTCGGCGCCATGGTGGACAAGGACCACGTGCCCATGCTCGCCGCCCTCGACGACGTGGTGGACAAGCGCGTCTACGTGACGCCACGGGTCACGCGCGCAGCACGCGCCGACAAGTTCCGCAAGATCCGCCCGGGCACCGTGGCCAGCACCGTCCACGCGGGGCTCGAGCGGGCCAACGCGCTGGCGGGCCCCGACGGATTGGTGGTGGTGGCGGGTTCCATCCACCTGCTGGGCGAGGTGCGCGCAGACATCCTCGGGCTGCGTTGCGACCCCCCGATCGCCATGTGAGCGCCCCGCTGCTATAGGGCTCCGTCATGAGCACCTTCCTCGACGCCTGCGCCCGCCGACCGACCTCGTTCACCCCCGCGTGGCTCATGCGGCAGGCCGGCCGCTACCAGCCGGAGTACCGCGCCATCCGCGAGAAGGTGAGCTTCATAGAGCTGTGCAAGTCGCCCGAGCTTGCGTGCGAGGTCACCGTGCTGGCCGCGGAGCAGCTGGGCGCCGACGCGGGCATCATCTTCGCGGACATCCTGCTCGTGCTCGACCCGCTGCACATCGGCTTCGAGTTCAAGGCCGACCACGGACCGAAGATCCTGAAGCCCATCCGCACGGCCGCGCAGGTGGACGCCGTCGCCGAGACCATCGACCCGGACGAGTCGCTCGGCTACGTGATGGAGGCCATCCGGCAGACGCGCCGCGCGCTGAAGGTGCCGCTGATCGGCTTCGCGGGCGCGCCCTTCACGCTCGCTAGCTACGCCATCGAGGGCGGCGGTAGCAAGAACTACTACGAGACCAAGAAGCTCATGCACGCGGACGAGGGGCTGTGGAACGCCCTCATGAGCAAGCTCTCGCGCGCCATCACGGCCTACCTCAACGCGCAGGTGCGCGCAGGCGCGCAGGCGCTGCAGCTCTTCGACAGCTGGGTCGGCTGCCTCTCGCCTGCGGACTACGAGCGCTTCGTCTTCCCCCACGTGAAGAGCATCTTCGACGGCCTCGACAAGAGCGTGCCGTCCATCCACTTCGGCACGGGCAACCCCGCGCTCTACCCGCTCATGCAGCGCGCGGGAGGAGACGTCATCGGCGTGGACTGGCGCGTGCCACTCGGCGCGCAGTGGGACCAGCTGGGCGAGACGGCCATCATGGGCAACATGGACCCGGCCTACCTGCTGGCTCCGCGTGAGGTGATGTTCCGCGCCGCCACCCAGGTGCTGGAGCAGGCCGCGGGGCGCCCCGGGCACATCTTCAACCTGGGCCACGGCATCATGCCCGAGGCCGACCCCGCGCAGGTGCGCGCGCTGATCGACCACGTACACGAGACGAGCGAGCGGCTCGCGCGGGGGCGCTGACCCGATGAGCGTGGTCGTGGTGGGCGGCGGGCTGGGCGGGCTCGCGTGCGCGTACCGCTTGCTCACGGACGACCCGGGCCGCGAGGTCACGTTGCTCGAGGGCAGCTCGCGCCTCGGGGGACTCGTCACCACCGAGTGCGTCGACGACTTCGTGATCGAGCGCGGACCCGAGTCGATGATCACCACCAAGCCCGCGGGCGTCGCGCTGGCCCGCGAGCTGGGCCTCGGGCCGCGCCTCCTGCGCACCCGCAGCGGCGCCAGCGGGGCCTACGTGGTCACGCGCGGACGGCTCGAGCGCATCCCCGAGGGCTTCTCCATCTTGGCGCCCACGGACATGCGTGCGCTGCTGCGCTCTCCGGTTCTAGGCGCCGCCGCCAAGCTGCGCGCGCTGGCCGACGCGGTGGTCCCCGCGCGCATCCACGAGGACGACAGCCTGGCGGGCTTCGTGCGCAGGCGCTTCGGCGGCGAGGTGCTGGAGCGGCTGGCGCAGCCGCTGGCCGCGGGCATCTACGGCGCGGACCCGGAGGTCCTGAGCCTGCGCGCCACCATGCCGCGCTTCCTCGACGCCGAGCTGCCTGGTGGCGTCGCGCACCACCTCGCGCGCGCGGCACAGGCCACCGGCGAGGTCTCGGCCGGCGCGCGCTACGGGCTGTTCGTGAGCCTCCCGCGCGGTATGCAGGAGCTGACCGACACCCTCGCCGACAGGGTGCGGGCCCACGCGCAGGTGGGGGCGCGGGTGGCGACGCTGACCCCCGAGCGGGGCGGTTACCGGGTGGCGTTCGAGCAGGGCGGTGAGGCGCGGTCTCTCTGGGCCCAGCACGTCGTGCTCGCGCTGCCGGCGCCGCACGTCGCTCGCCTGGTGGGGCCCTTCGCGGCGGACCTCGCGCGCGAGCTGCGGGCCTTTGCGCTGGGGAGCGCGGCGGCGGTCACCGTGGCCGTACCCATGTCGGCGCTCGGGCGGCCACTCGACGCCTATGGCTTCGTCGTCCCGTCCGTGGAGCGGCGCGCCGTGATGGCCTGCACCTTCTCGAGCGCCAAGTGGGACGGGCGCGCGCCCGAGGACGTCGCGCTCTTGCGCGTGTTCTTCGGTGGGCACGCCAACCCCCGCGTTCACCGTGAGCCGGACGCGCGCCTCGTCACGCTCGCGCGGGCTGCGCTGCGTGAGTGGCTGGGGCTCACGCGTTCCCCCGACCTGGTGCGCGTCGACCGTTACGAGGACGCCATGCCGCGCTATCACGTCGGGCACCTGCAGCGCGTGGCGCGCGTCGAAGCGGCCGTGGCTGCCCGACCGGGGCTGCACCTGGTGGGGGGCGCGTACCGCGGCGTCGGCATGCCGGATGTGATCGCCTCCGCTGACATGGCGGCCGGCGCGATCTCGGGCCATGCGTCGCCGCCCATGCCGTGATGGGCCGCAGCGTGCTCCGTGCCGCGCGTGCGCGGACGTGCTCGTCGTTGGCACCGCCCCCATGATGCCGTCGTAGCGCCGCGGCCAGCACGTGGGCGCCGGGATGACACGCCGCCTGCGAGGAGCGTGGGGCGTGCTATCCCGGCCCCATGAACGAGCGAGCGTATACGCGTGGACTGGAGGACCTGGGGCGCGGCTGCTACGCCTACCTCCAACCCGACGGCTCCTGGGGCTGGAACAACGCCGGGCTGATCTGCGACGGCGAAGCCAGCTTGCTGGTGGACACCCTCTTCGACGTCCGCCTGACGGCCGAGATGTTGCGGGTGATGCGAGACGCCGTCGGCGCGGCGCGGCACATCGGCACCGTCGTCAACACGCACGCGAACGGGGACCACTGCTGGGGAAATCAGCTGGTGCGCGACGCCGAGATCATCGCGTCGCGCCGCTCGGCGGAAGAGATGAGCGAGGTCACGCCCGGGCTCATGACCACACTGAACCGCGTGGCCCGCCTGACGCAGCGCTTTGGTGGCGTGGCGGACGGAGTGGGGCGCCTCGCGCGGGCGGTGCGCGTCCCCATGCTGCCCGATGTGATCGAGGCTGCCCCGTTCGTGGTGGACATCTTCGGCGCGTTCCACTTCGACGAGATCGAGCTGGTGTTGCCCACACGCACCTTCGACGACGCCCTCACGCTGCGCGTCGGAGACAAGCGCGTGGAACTGATCGAGGTGGGGCCGGCGCACACCAAGGGAGATGTCATCGTGCACGTGCCCGACGACGGAGTGGTCTACACGGGGGACATCCTGTTCGTCGGTGGGCACCCCGTCGTGTGGGAGGGGCCGGTGTCCAACTGGATCGCGGCGTGTCGCCGAGTCGAGGCGATGGACGTCCACACCGTCGTGCCCGGTCACGGTCCGCTCGCTACGAAGGCCGACGTGGCGCGCATGCGCGAGTACCTCGAGTACCTCGCGCGGGAGGCGCGCAGCTGCTTCGACGCAGGGCTCGACGTGGCAACGGCGGCGCGCGCCATCTCCCTCGCGGACTACGCAGCATGGGGCGAGGCGGAGCGCATCGTCGTCAACGTCGACACGCTCTACCGCGAGTTCAGCGGCGCACCGCCGCGCAAGAGCGCCGTGCCCTGCTTCGCCGCCATGGCCCGCTACGCGGGCAAGGCGCGCTGAGCACCGGATCCTGGTGTGCCTGGGGCCACCGCGCGCGCCGTACGACGGAACGTCCACCGACGAGGCCCGCCGGCGTACCATCGGGCCATGGAGTTCGTACGCACCCCAGCCCACCGCTTTCTGAACCTGCCGGACTACCCGTTCGCGCCCCACTACGTGGAGGTGGGCGAGCCCGCGCTGCGCATGCACTACGTGGACGAGGGGCCGCGCAACGGGCCGGTGGTCCTCATGTTGCACGGCGAACCTTCGTGGTCGTACCTCTACCGCCACATGATCCCCCTGTGCGCAGAGGCCGGGAACCGCGTCATCGCGCCCGACCTGGTCGGCTTCGGCAAGTCCGACAAGCCCACCCGCCTCGGTGACTACTCGTTCGCGCAGCACGTCGCGTGGATGACCGACTTCGTCACGCGTCTCGATCTGCAGGGCGTCACGCTGGTCTGTCAGGACTGGGGGTCGCTCATCGGGTTGCGCGTCGCGGCGGAGAACGAGGCCCGCTTCGCGCGCATCGCGCTCAGCAACGGCATGCTCCCCACTGGCGAACGGAGTCTCCCGCGCGCGTTCAAGCTCTGGCGCGCGTTCGCCGAGAAGAGCCCAGTGCTCCCGGTGGGCGCCATCGTGGCCATGGGCACCAAGCGGACGCTCACCCCTCGCGAGCGCGCTGCGTACGACGCGCCGTTTCCCAGCAAGCGACACCAAGCCGGCGCCCGTGCGTTTCCGTCGCTGGTGCCCGCGAGCCCCCGCGACCCCGCCGCCCCCGCGAACCTGCGCGCGTGGGAGGTGCTCGACCGCTGGGAGAAGCCGTTCCTGCTCGCCTTCACCGATGGCGACCCCATCACGCGCGGTGCCGACCGCTACGTGGCCGGGCGGGTACCGGGCACCAAGGGGCAGCCGCACGTCACCTTGCGCGGAGGACACTTCGTCCAGGAGGACGCGCCCGACGAGTTCGCCGCAGCGGTCAACGACCTCGTCGCGCGCACGACGCCGCCACGCTGAGCACGTGAGGTATGCTCTCGGGGTGGACGAACCCGAGCAGCACCCCTCCGAGCCGCCTCGCACCCCGCGCGCCGAGCGCTATGCGCTGATGGGTCAGGTCCGCGTACGCCGGTCCGAGGTGGACTATGTCCTCGACATCATCGACATCAGCTCGAGCGGTGCGCTGATCGACTTGGGCGAGCTCGCCCGGCCCAAGTGGCTCAAGGTGCGCCAGACGGTGTTCGTCACGCTGCTGCTGGAGGGCGCGCAGCAGGACCTCGCCGGCGAGGTGGTGCGCATCGTCGAGGACCTCGAGGGCGCGCGCTTCGCCATCCGCTACAAGCCCGACGTCGCCGTCGACGACCTGCGTCAGCTGCTCGGCGCCCACGGTCGGTCGCTCCCGCCTCCTCTCCCGGGCACGTTCGGGCGCAGGGGTGGCTAGCGTGGGCGCTCGGGAAGACCTGCGCCCGGTCCCACCGACGGCGGGCTACTCCGGCACGCCTCTGGTGAAGAAGCTCGGCATCAAACCCGGACAGCGGCTCGCATACCTGAACGCGCCTTCGCCGTTGCCCGCCGAGCTGGCCGCCTACGAGCACGACGGTCCCATCGCGTCGACCTTGCGCGGGGCGGCGCGCGACGTGATCGTCTGGTTCGTGACCGAGCGTCGCGTGCTCGAGACGCGCTTCGCGCGCACGGTGAGCGCGCTCGACCCGTTCGGCGGGCTCTGGGTGGCCTGGCCGAAGCGCGCGTCCGGGGTGAGCACCGACGTCACGGAGGACGTGGTCCGCGCGGTCGCGCTGGCAGCCGGCTTGGTGGACAACAAGGTCTGCGCCGTGGACGCCACGTGGTCTGGCCTGCGGTGCGTCGTGCGCGTCGCGGACCGACCGAAGAAGCGCTGATCCATGCGGGGGAATTGCCGCGGGCTCGCGTCGTAGACTGGGCCCACGTGCAACCCGCGCATCACCGCTTCAGCCGCCTCGTCGACCTCCTGCAGGACATGGACGCGCGCCTCCGGGGGCCTCGCGCTCGGAAGCCGGTGCCCGTGCGCGCTCCCCTCGGGGATGCAGCATCGGCGCCGCTGCTCGCCGCGCTCCCACCCGCCGCCGCCGAGTTCTTCGCCAACGTCGGCTACGACGCGCGTTGGGAGTCCGTGCTCCCCGACCCTCGCGTGGCGCTGGTGCATACGCCCAGCGAGCAGCGTCTCGTCTTCGACCGCCTCGGCGTGGATCCGCAGCAGGTCCCCGTGCGCCCCCTCGCGCTGGCTCAGGACGGCTTCTCGGTCTGGTACCTGGACCTCGACGCCGACGTGGAGGACCCCCCTGTGATGGGGCTGAACAGCGACCTCGACGGCCCCGTCGTCGCGTCGCCGACGTTCTCTCGGTACGTCGCCCAGCACCTGGTCACGTTGGCGATGGGGGGCGGCGGTCGCGTGGCGTTCGAGCCCTCGCGGCCTCTTTCTGGCGAGCTGCTGCTGCCGGACCTGCACCCGGGGTTGATGGCCGCGGGCGGTGGGCTGCTGCTTCCGTACGACGACAGCGTGGACGCCGCCGACGCCCGCGTGTGGCTCGCGTTCTCGAAGGTCGCCGAGCTCGTGCAGGCGCTGCCGTGGGACGAGCTCCCGCTGGCGTGGCTCAGCGGATACGTGGACCCGGGCAAGACACCCGGAAATGCAGGGTCGCTGTGCTTTCGGGGCGTGTCCGACGACGCCCTCCTCCGCGGGGGGGACGTCACGCTCCTCGCGGCCGAAGGGGGACGCGCACAGGTCCTGGTCCACCGCGATGGCGCCCGCGGGGCGTGGATGACGCGCAGCATCTTGTCCACTGGCGCCCCCTCGAAGCAGCTGTACCTGCTCACCGACCGCGCAGACCGCAAGCACTACGAAACCTGGGTACGCCAGCTGGGGGGCGAGCTCACGCAGCGTGGTGGGCGCAAGGTATGACCCCGCGTGGCGGGCCCAAGTCCGCGAGGCTCGGAACGAAAGGCCGGGAGGCGACCGACCTCGACCGACTCGGGAGCGTTCTTTGTGGCCTGTGCACCCACGAATCGGCGGATGCCATCAGGCGGGGTCCACGCCCTTGTAGATCCCACGCCGGACGACGAGCGGGAACAGCACGTTGCGCACCCAGAACAACCCGATGCCCACGCTGAGCCCGTTGGGCGCGAACACGCGCATGCCGTCGTGCTGGACGCCCAGCACCGAGCCCCAGCGATGAGGCGTGGCCTCGAACGCCTTCATGCGGTCCTCGCGCCCTTCGAGTAGGCATCGCACGTTGTGCGCCACCGTCAGGAAGCCGGAGTTGCGCGCCGAGCTGCGGTTCGGGTCCGTGGCGGCCACGTCGCCCACCGTGAACACGTTGTTGTAGCCCGGCACGCGCAGCTGGGGGTCGGCGCGCACGAAGCCGTCCTCCTCGAGCATGTTGGCCGGCACGAAGCTCGTGTTGGGCTGCAGCCGGCCCACGGCCCAGAGGACGGCGTCCGCCTGAAAGGCGGGCTGCCCACTCGAGAACGCGATCGGCCCGGGGGTCAGCCGCTCACCCGCGAAGCCCGCGGGCATCACCGCGCGGTGGCCCGGGCGCAGCGCCACGCCTTGACGCTCGAGTCGCGCCACGACCTGCTTGCGCACGCGCGGGTGGTAGTCCGGGAGCAGCCCGCGCTCACCGAAGAAGAGCGTCACGGGCTTGTCCGGGTGCGCCTCCCTCAGGTTCGAGGCGGCGCTCGCGGCCGTCGCACCGCCCCCCACGACCGCCACGGAAGCGGCGGCCGCCAGCTGCGACGCGACCTCGTCGATCCCCTGCTCCACGTCCTCACGCCCCTCGAGCGTAGCCGTACGCCAGAAACCGTTGGTCACGCCCATGGAGAGCACCAAGGCGTCGTAGCGCAGCGTCTCCTCGGTTCCGTCCATGCGACGTACCACGACTTCGTCTCGCTCCGGGAGCAGGCGCGTGATCAGGCCGTGGCGCGTCGCCATCCCGCGCAGCTTGCGGTAGCGCGCAAAGTCCACGAGGTAGTGCTCGCGCCACAGCCCGGGCCGGGCGACGCGCGTGCCGAGCTCCTGCCCGCTCACCAGACACGGTTTCGGCGAGACGCCGATGACCTCGACCTCGGGGTGCAGGCCCAGGGCCACCAGCAGCCCGGTGTCGCCGAGGCCTGCGATCACGATGCGCTTCTTCATGGCGAGCGTTCTACCATCCTCCACGCCGGAGGAAGGACCGGCGCGATCATGGAGACGTTCAAGCAGATCTACGCTCGGGCCGCCGCACGCAAAGGCAAGAAGGCTCTCGAGGCACGCTTCCCCGCAACGCTGAGCGAGGCGGAGCTCGCCGCGACAGAAGACCACCGCTGGGTGGCGGCCATGGCGCGGGCCCTCTTCGAGGCCGGGTTCTCGTGGAAGGTGATCGAGACGAAGTGGCCCGGGTTCGAGGAGGCCTTCTCCGGCTTCGACCCGCGCGTGCTGCTGGCGCTGACCGACCAGCAGGTGGACGGACTCGGACGCGATCCACGCATCGTGCGCAACGCGGCCAAGATCCGAGCGGTCCTCGACAACGCGGGCTTCGTCGCGGACGTCGCCGCGGAGCACGGCAGCTTCGGGCGCTTTGTTGCCGCGTGGCCTCCCTCCGACATCACGGGGCTGTGGGCGATGCTGAAGGAACGCGGCGGTCGTCTCGGTGGCGACACCGGGCCGCGCGTGCTGCGCAAGATGGGGAAGGACACATTCATCTTGAGCAACGACGTCGTGACGGCCCTCATCGGGCTCGGGGTGGTGCAGAAGAAGCCCACGTCCAAAGCGGACCTACGTGCCGTTCAGGCCGCGTTCGACCGCTGGCGCGCCGAGAGCGGGCGCGACCTGGCGACGATCAGCCTGACGCTGGCGTGCACCGTGGCGAGCCCCGATCCGGACGCGTCCGGCGGCGCGCACTGACGCCTGCGGGTGGGCCGATGGTGGGGCAGTCGCGCCGTGCGGGCGCGCGGCTCAGCGAAACACCCGCACGCGGGTCGGATTGGTGAACCGGTAGCCGTCCGCGTCACGCCCCGCCTCGAACGCGGCCGCGACCTCGGGCTGCTCGATGCGCTCCGCCACGATGTCGTTGAAGCTCATGCCGATCATGTGGGCCTTGAACGCAGCGAAGGACTCGAAGCGCGCCTCGGTCGTGTACCAGCACTCTTCTACGCGCTCGAAGCGTGTGGCGGCTCGGTCGAGCGCGGCGAGGGCCAACGCGCGCACCTCCGTCTCGTCGTGGAACGGCCGGATCACCTGGCTGAACTGCCCGTGGATGTCGGGCTCCAGCACGAACAGGGCGCCGCCCGGACGCAGCGCGCGCTGCGCCTCCCGCAGGGCCGTGTCCATGTGCTGCGCGGGGACGTGGTGCAGCGAGCGCGACAGGACGACCGCGTCGGCGCACGCGTCCACGACGGGGAGCGCCTCGGCGGGGGCTAGGGCGAACGTCACACCGGCCGCTGTCGGTGCGGCGGCGTTCTTCGCGGCCTGCACCGGGTCGGGTTCGAAGCCTCGCACACGCGCACCGCGCTGAGCGAGCGCGCGACTCAGCCGGCCTGGGCCGCAGCCCACGTCCAGGACGTCCCACCCAGCCCATGCGCCGAGCTGCGCGAGCGCGTCGACATCCTCCAGCGTTCCGAGGTGCTTGATCATGGCGTGTTCGTAGCAGGTCGCCGGAGGCGTCGCACCGCATCCGGGGACGCCATGATCCATGTGGTGAGATGGGTGCTATCTTCTCGTGATAGTGAAAACGTGTCCGCCGACGAGTCCTTGCCCACGCGCATGCTTGGGCATCTCCGTTATGCTCTTGCTCTGCGCGCCCGGCTGTGGGCACGGGCCCGAAGTAGGTGGGGACGACGCGGGTCAGGGCGCGTGCACGACCGCCCTGGACTGCGACGACGGGGTCTACTGCAACGGGCCGGAGCAGTGCGTTCCCGGGGATGGCGAGGGGAGTCCGAGCACGTGCGTCGCCGGTGTCGCCCCGTGCGGGTCTGGGGCATGCAGCGAGTCGTCTCGGGCGTGTGTGGCCGAGTGCGACCCCACCGGGGACCGCGACAACGATGGGGTGGTCTCCGTGGCTTGCGGCGGGTCCGACTGCGACGACGACGACCCGAACCGCTTCCCCGGAAACCCCGAGGTGTGCGACGCGCTGGGCCACGACGAAGACTGTGACCCGTCCACCCTGGGCCCCGATCTCGATCTCGACCAGTTCATTTCGGACATGTGCTGCAACACGCAGCCCGGCGGGGAGCTCCTGTGTGGCCTGGACTGTGACGACACGCGCATCGCGGTGAACCCGGCCGCCATCGACGACTGCAACGCGGGGGTGGACGACGACTGTGACGGCGAGGTCGACGAGAACCCGGAGTTTCGCTTCTACCGGGACTTCGACGGTGATGGCTACGGCGTGACGACCGACTTCGTCATGCGTTGCGGCGCCCCGCCTGGCTACTCGCCCATCCCGGGCGACTGCAACGACATGTTCCCCAACGTGAACCCCGGGGTGGTGACGGACATCTGCGACGGCGCGGTCGACCACAACTGCGACGGGTTCATCGACGAGACGTGTGGCTGCGTGGACAACGTCGATCTTCCGTGCGGCATCAGCGACATCGGGATCTGCACGCTGGGGGTCCAGCAGTGCGTGGGCGGACTGCCTCAGGCCTGCTCGGCCGTCTTCCCCGAGTTCGCGGACGAGCAGCTGTGCGATGGACGCGACGAGGACTGCGACCGCACCATCGACGAAGGTCTCCAGACGCTGTGCTACCCCGACGGCGACTCGGACGGCTTCGCCGCGGCGGGGGCTGCGCCGACGCCCCGCTGCGTATGTGGCGCGGGCACCACGGCGCTCGCCCCGGACTCACCGAGCACCACGGACTGCAACGACGCGACCGCTCAAGTGAACCCCAACCAGCTCGAGGTCTGCGACGCCACGGGACGCGACGAGAATTGCAACGGGCAGGTGGACGAGGGGCTCCGCGTGCACTGCTACCCCGACCAGGACAGCGACAGCTACGCGCCGCTGGGGTCGACCTTCGTCTCCCGCTGCGCGTGCCTCGTGCAAGAGACCACGCGCGTTCCCGTGGCGAGCGTGTTCGATTGCAACGACGCCAACGCCGCACAGCACCCGTCGGCGGGCGAGGCCTGCGACGCCGCAATGCTGGACGAGGACTGCGACGGAGAGACCAACGAGGACTGCGCGTGCAGCGGCACCGCGACTCGACCGTGCAGCGAGGCGGGTTTCCTCGGGGCGTGTGGGCAGGCGACGCAGACCTGCGACAGCGGGACGTGGAGCGCGTGTCCCACGACGACCGGCCCCGAGGTGTGCGGCGGGGGCGACGAGAACTGCAACGGGGCGTTCGACGAGAACCAGCCGTGCAGTCCGCTCCCGGTGGGCATGGGCGGAGACGCGCCCAGGTCGTGCAACAACGGGTGCCCGACGGCCGCCACGCAGACGTGTAGCGCGGGGTGCGTCTGGGGCACCTGCCAGGCGGCGGAGGTCTGCAACTACTGTGACGACGACAACGACGGGTCGCTCGCGGACGACGCGGCGTTGGCGACCACCACGCAGAGCCAGGGCGTCGCGGACGACGACACGGTCGTGTTCGGCGACGCCACCCGCGTGGGGGCGGCCGTGCTGTTTGGGCCGTCCGACAACACGTCCGGAGCCGGCTCGGCCATGGCGCCGTTCCTGACCCTCGGGTACGGCACGCTCGTCATCGAAGGCACAGCGACCCTCCTGTGCAACCACACGGACGCGCCGGTCGCCACCCACGGCTGGGCCCTGTTCTTGCTCACCGCGGACGGCCGCTCGACGAAGGTCGGCGCGGCCGCGGACCAAGGCGTGCCCTACGACCGCGTGGGCTACGCCGCGCAGTGGCGCTGGCGGAACGTGGGAGACCGCGGCTATCTGCGCGCGCTGGCGCATCCCGGCGACGACCCGATCCTTCGCAGCGCCACGCTGGTGGACAACGCGTTCGGTGCGGTCGACTGCGACGGAACCAGCAGCGCGACGTTCACCCAGCGACTCCGCATGACGATCCACCCCGACGACCCGTCCACGGGTGTGAACGAGACCGAAGTGTGCGTCGACAGCATCGACGGTGCCGGCAACGTACTGGCTGCCGTCGGGTGCTGCGAGAGCGCCACCGAGGCGTGCGGCCCCGCCCTGCAGACCGGCGACCGCATCCGCCTCGCGCTCTCGCTCGGCTACGGCGCCAACATGCAGGGCTTCATCGGCACCGCCCGCTTCACGGCGACGCAGGGCGGCACCTGCGCTCCGTGAAGCCGGTGCCGCTCGCAGACGGCCTCACTCGAGCAGGCTGCGCAGCATCCACGCGGTCTTCTCGTGCACCTGCATGCGCTGGGTGAGCAGGTCGCAGGTCGGCTGGTCGCTGACGCTCTCGGCGGTCTTGAACACCTCGCGCGCCGTGCGGGCGACGGTCTCGTGCCCGTCGACCAGCTTCGTGATCATGTCGGAGGCCTTGGGGACGCCGTCTTCCTCCTTGATGGACGAGAGCTCGATGAACTGCCGGTAGGTGCCCGGCGCGGGGAGCCCCAGCGCGCGGATGCGTTCGGCGACGAGGTCCACGGCCAGCGCCAGCTCGTTGTACTGCGTCTCGAACATGAGGTGCAGGGTCTGGAACATGGGCCCCGTGACGTTCCAGTGGAAGTTGTGGGTCTTGAGGTAGAGCGTGTAGGAGTCCGCGAGCACGCGTGACAGCCCGTTCGCGATCTCCTCGCGCTTGGCGGCTTCGATGCCAATGTCGATCTTCATGAGGGGTTCTCCATTTTCGTTTGGGGCGACGTGACTCACGCCTCGAGGTCGAAGCGGTCGGCGTTCATGACTTTGGTCCACGCGGCGACGAAGTCGCGCACGAACCGCTCGTGGTTGTCGTCCTGGGCATACAGCTCGGCGTAGGCGCGCAAGACGGAGTTGGAGCCGAACACCAGGTCCACCCGCGTCGCGGTGAACGCCACGGTTCCCTTGTCGCGCTCGCGCAGCTCGAACGTTCCGTCGGGAGCGGGCGCCCACGCGTAGCGCATGTCCGTGAGGTGGACGAAGAAGTCGTTGCTCAGGACGCCCACGCGGTCCGTGAACACGCCGTGCGCCGTGCCGCCGTGGTTGGTGCCGAGGACGCGCATGCCACCGACGAGCACGGTCATCTCGGGCGCGGTCAGGCCCATCAGCTGTGTGCGGTCGAGCAGCAGCTCCTCCGCGCTCACGCCGTAGTCCGCCTTCAGCCAGTTGCGGTATCCGTCGTGCAGCGGCTCGAGGGGCGCGAAGGACTCGGCGTCCGTCATCCCGTCGGTCGCGTCGCCACGCCCCGGCGCGAACGGCACGTCTACCTCGACCCCGGCGGCGCGCGCGGCCTGCTCGATGCCCACGTTGCCCGCCAGCACGATGACGTCCGCCACGCTCGCCCCGGACTCCTTGGCGATGCCCTCGAGCACCCCGAGCACGCGGGCGAGCCGCTCGGGCTCGTTGCCCGCCCAGTCACGCTGCGGAGCGAGCCGGATACGCGCGCCGTTCGCCCCGCCGCGCATGTCGGAGCCGCGGAAGGTGCGCGCGCTGTCCCACGCGGTGCTGACCATGTCGCTCACGGATAGGCCGCTCGCTTCGATGCGCGCCTTCGTGGCGGCTACGTCGTAGCCCGTGCTCCCCGCGGGGACCGGGTCCTGCCAGAGGAGGTCCTCCTGCGGTACGTCGGGCCCGAAGTAGCGGGCCTTGGGCCCCATGTCGCGGTGCGTCAGCTTGAACCACGCGCGGGCGAACACCTTCGAGAAGTACGCCGGGTCCTTGTGGAACCGCTCCGAGATCTTGCGGTACTCGGGGTCCTTGATCATCGCCATGTCGGCGTCGGTCATGATGGGGTTGTAGCGAATGCTCGGATCCTGGACGTCGACCGGCTTGTCGTCCTCGGCGATCTCCACGGGCTCCCACTGCCACGCGCCCGCGGGGCTCTTCTTCAGCTCCCACTCGTGCCCGAAGAGCATGTCGAAGTAGCCGCTGTCCCAGCGCGTCGGGTGCGTGGTCCAGGCGCCCTCGATGCCGCTCGTGACGGTGTCACGCCCGTGGCCGCTGCCCTTCGGGTTCTTCCATCCGAGGCCCGCCTCACCGACAGCGGCGCCCTCCGGATCCGGTCCGAGCTTGGAAGCGTCGCCGTTGCCGTGGGCCTTGCCGACTGTGTGACCACCCGCGGTCAACGCGACGGTCTCCTCGTCGTTCATCGCCATACGCGCGAACGTGAGGCGCACGTCCGCCGCGGTGCGCAGCGGGTCGGGCTTGCCGTTGACCCCCTCGGGGTTGACGTAGATGAGCCCCATCTGCACCGCGGCCAGCGGGTTGTCGTGGGTCTCGCGGCTCTGGTCTTCGTAGCGGTTGGCGGCGAGCCACTCCTTCTCCGAGCCCCAGTCGATGTCCTTCTCCGGGTGCCAGATGTCCTCACGGCCGAACCCGAAGCCGAACGTCTCGAGGCCCATCGACTCGTACGCGATGGTCCCCGCGAGGAGGATCAGGTCGGCCCAGCTCACGCGGTTGCCGTACTTGCGCTTGATGGGCCACAGCAGCCGCCGTGCCTTGTCGAGGTTGACGTTGTCGGGCCACGAGTTCAGCGGCGCGAAGCGCTGGTTGCCGGTGCCCCCGCCGCCGCGACCGTCCGCCACGCGGTAGGTGCCCGCGGCGTGCCACGCCATACGGATCATCAGTCCGCCGTAGTGGCCCCAGTCGGCTGGCCACCAGGGCTGGCTGTCGGTCATCAGCGTGTGCAGGTCCTTCTTCAAGGCGGCCACGTCGAGCTTCGCGAGCTCTTTCCGGTAGCTGAACTCGCCGCCCAGCGGGTTGGTCTTCGCGTCGTGCTGGTGGAGGATGTCGAGGTTCAGCGCCTTCGGCCACCACCCCGCGGCAGCTGCGCCGACGTTCGTGTTTCCGCCGTGGGCCACAGGGCACTTCCCCGTGCTCGCGCTCTTTGCCTGGTCGTTGCTCATGGTCTTCTCCCTCTCTGGTTTCGGGTGTCGGGTTCTTCACTCGCCGCCGCGCGGACGCAGTCGTCGCAGATGCCTCGGACCTCGATGTGCGCGCTGACGACCTGCCCGTAGCGCCTGGCAGTGTCGGGCACCTCGAGCGCGTCGAGGTCGTCGCTCTCGAAGTCGCGCACCAAGCCGCAGCGGGTGCAGACGTAGTGGTGGTGGTTCGCCACGTTCGCGTCGAAGCGCATGCTGTCCTGGCGCGGGCCGAGGGTGGTCAGCACCCCGAGGTCGGTGAGCGTCCACAGCGTGCGGTAGACCGTGTCGAGCGACACGGTGGGCGTCGTGGTGCGCACCTCGCGGTAGACCGCCTCTGCGCTCGGGTGCTCGAGGCTCGCCGCGACGGCGCGGAAGATCTGGAGGCGCTGGTGCGTCAGCTTGAGCCCCGCGCGCCGGGCGGCTGCGGTGAAGTGCTCGACGCGTCTATCGATCTCGCTCTCGGGGACTTTCACGTGTTGTTCCTAAATAGGAGTGATAACTATTTAGGAGTGTGCCGACGAATACTCCGATGTCAACCCCGGGCGAGCGAGATTGTGGGTCCCGGTGGGTGTGTCCGTCGCGCTCGGGGGCCGCCTCTCCACATCAGCTCATCGCGAGACCTCACACGCCCGCGAAGCGCACGAGCAGGTCCGTCAGCGTCTCCGTCCCCCAGCGCAGCCCATCGACGGGGATGCGCTCGTTGTGGCCGTGGAACATGTCGGCGAAGCGCATGCCCTTCGGGAGCTTCACGGGGGCGAACCCGTACCAGCGCGCCCCGATGCTGGTGAACGCGGTGGCGTCGGTGAAGCCTGGCATCAGGTAGGGCACGAGCGGGGCGTCGGGTTCGCGCTCGGCCATGACCTCGTGGATGCAGTCGAGGAAGCCGGACTCGCGCGGGGACGTGACCATGGGGTTCCAGGCGTTCGTCACCTCGAGCTCGAAGTCGGGTCCCAGCACGTGTTGCAGCTCGGCGAGGAACTCCTCCGTGGTAGTCCCGGGCAGGATGCGGCCGTCGATGTCCACCTCGGCCAGCGACGGGATGACGTTGGTCTTGCTGCCTGCGCGCACCACCGTGGGGGAGGCCGTGTTCGCCACCATGGCCCCGAGCGCGCGCGCGACGCTCTGGTCGGGCAGCAGCCGCAGGAGGTGCTCGGCTACGGGCGGCTCGAGCAGGCGCGGCAGCAGCGCCTTCACCGCGCTGGGCTGTCCCTCGGCCAGGGCCGCGAGGAAGTCGCGCATGACCGGCGTGACCCGCTTGGACAGACCCCGCCGACGCAGGCGCTCGATGCCGGCCGCCAGCTTGTGCACCGACGAGTCGGGGCGAGGCAGCGATCCGTGCCCGGGTTCGCCACGCACGCGCGCCTTGACCCAGCAGACGCCCTTCTCGGCCACCTGCACCACGAAGAAGTTGCGGTTCCCGAGGTGCATGTTGAACCCGCCGCCCTCGCCCAGCGCGAACTCCGAGCGCACCAGCTCGGGGTGGTGGTCCGCCAGCCAGAACGAGCCATGCTTGCAGCCCGCCTCTTCGTCGGCCACCCCGGCGAAGATGAGGTCGCGGTCGAGCGCGACACGCTCTTGCGCGAGCCGCTTCAGCACGGCCACCGACATCGCCGCCATGTTCTTCATGTCGATCGCGCCGCGTCCCCACAGGCATCCGTCGGCGATGACCCCGCCGAACGGCGGGTGGTCCCAGTGCTCGGGGTCCACGCCCACGACGTCGAGGTGCGCCGTCAGCAGCAACGGTCGCTTGCCCACGTCACGCGTCGCCTTCAAGCGCGCGACGACGTTGGCGCGGCCGGGCGCGCTCTCGAGGATGACCGGCTCGAGGCCACCTTCGCGCAGCTCCGTGGCGCACAGGTCGGCGGCCTCGCGCTCGTTCCCGGGAGGGTTGGTCGTGTCGATGCGCAGCAACGCCTGACAGAGGTCCACCGCGTGCTGGGTGAGCGTAGCGTCGGCGCGGAAGCGGGCGAGGTCGGTCATGGAGCCCACTCTACACGCGGGGGTCCGCGCCACGAAGAGCGCTCGACATCGTCGGTGAGACGGCGCCGCGGCGGCTCGGAGCGACCGTGCGATGGGTCGCTCGCGGAAGCCGTCATGGGTGCGTGCCACCGAGGGCGGCGCCCCCACGGTCGCCTAGCGCGCACGGTCCTCAGCTGCAGCAGCTCTCGCCTTCCGCCCCGATGGGCGCCTCTTTGCGCAGGCCCGCGCGCTCGAGCATCCACATGGCGGGGCACCACCCCGTGAAGCCGCTCTGCAGCTGGTTCAGCCCGACGAAGGCGGTGAACAGGAAGAACGCCGGGTGCACGAACCAGCCGAGCGCCACGCTCGCGAGGGTGAAGGTCCCGGCCATCACGCGGAGGCCCTGGTTGACGGTGACGTTGCTCATGAGTGTCGCTCCTTCTCGAGGCCGAGTCTCGCCTCAGCCGTACTTGCTCAACAGCGCGCGCACCTGCGCGAGGTTCTTCGCGGCGCGCTCGCTCTGCCCATCCACACGCAGCTCGCGCTCGATCATGCAGGCCAGCAGCTCGTGGTAGGTCTTGTCCAGCGCCTTGCGCGCCGCAGCCATCTGCTGCGCCACCTTCTCGCAGTCCGCGTCCTGCTCGATGAGCTTGCGGAGGCCGCGCACCTGCCCTTCGATGCGGGCGAGGCGGTTGCCGAGCGCGGCCTTGTTGCTCTCGTCGAGTGCGTGCATGGGAGCTCCGTGTGACCTGTTGTATACTATACCCCGTAGAGTATATGTCAAGACGCGGACGTGTCGCCGGTAGTACACTCCGCGGCCATGCCCTCATCCCTCGACCGCGCGTCCGTCCCCGCGTCGCTTCCCATCGCTCACGTGGCCGAGCGGCTCGGCGTTCACGAGGACGACGTCGTCCTCTTTGGCCGCGACGTCGCGAAGCTGAGCCTCGACGCGCTGTCTCGATCGTCTCCGCTCGGGTCGACCCGACGCAAGCTGGTGCTGGTGAGCGCCATCACCCCCACGCCCGCCGGGGAGGGCAAGACCACCACGTCCATCGGGCTCGGTCAGGCGTTCTCGGCGCTCGGCGAGAGCGTCTGCCTCGCGCTCCGCGAGCCCAGCATGGGGCCGTGCCTGGGGCTCAAGGGTGGGGCCACGGGCGGCGGCCAGAGCCGGCTCACGCCTGCGGACCGCATCAACCTCCACTTCACCGGTGACTTCCACGCCATCACCTCGGCGCACAACTTGCTCGCGTCGCTCGTCGACAACCACCTCCACTTCGGCAACGCCCTCGACATCGACCCTCGCCGTGTCGTCTGGCCCCGCGTGCTGGACCTGAACGAGCGGGCGCTGCGCGACGTGGTGATCGGACTCGGTGGGGTGGGGCAGGGGGTCCCGCGAGAGGCGTCGTTCGACATCACGGCAGCGAGCGAGGTCATGGCGATGCTGTGCCTCGCCGAGGGGCTCGACGACCTGCGCGCGCGGCTCGAGCGCGTGGTGGTGGCCTACACGCGGGGTGGACAGCCCGTGACCGCGCGGGACGTCGGCGCAACGGGGGCGATGCTCGCGCTGCTGCGGGACGCGCTGGCGCCGAACCTCGTGCAGACCCTCGGGGGCACACCCGCCATCGTCCACGGCGGGCCGTTCGCCAACATCGCGCACGGCTGTAGCTCGGTCTTGGCGACCCGGATGGCGATGCACCACGCGGAGTGGACGTTCACGGAGGCGGGCTTCGGCTTCGATCTCGGGGCGGAGAAGTTCTTCGACATCAAGTGCCGCGCCGCTGGGCTCGTCCCGGACGGCGTCGTCATCGTCGCGACGGTGCGCGCGCTCAAGATGCACGGCGGGCAGGCGCTGGAGCGCGCGGCGGAGGTCAGCGCCGAGGCCGTCCGCGAGGGCTTGCCCAACCTCGTGGCGCACGTCGAGAGCGCCAGGCTGTTCGGCCGGCCCGTGGTGGTGGCGCTGAACCGCTTCGACTCCGACGATCCGCGTGAGGTGAGCGAGGTTGCGCGCTGCTGCGAAGCGCTGGGCGTGCCGTTCGAAGTCTCGGACCACTTCGCGCGTGGTGGGGAAGGTGCCGTCGCGCTGGCGCGCACCGTGATGGCGACGTGCCGCGAGGCGAGCGCTTCGCCCACCCCGCCCGTGCTCTACCCCCTCGAGGCGTCCATCCCCGAGAAGATCGAGCGGGTGGCGCGCTCGATGTACGGCGCCTCGGGCGTGACGTTCACCAAGGCCGCGGAGCGCGAGCTGCGCGACATCGAGCGGCTGGGCCATGGGGCCCTGCCTGTGTGCATCGCGAAGACCCAGAGCTCGCTCTCTGACGACCCCACCCGCCGCGGCAGGCCACGCGACTTCACGCTCACCGTGCGCGGGCTGCGGGTGAACGCCGGGGCAGGGTTCGTCGTGGTCCTCACCGGTGACGTGGTGCGCATGCCGGGCCTCCCTCGTCGACCGCTAGCCGAGCGCATCGACGTGCGCGACGGCGTCATCGTCGGGCTGCGTTGACGAGCGATGAGGCCCCACAGCTGCGCAGGCGCGGTGGCCACCTGTGCTCAGGGCGTGGCGTCGGGACCCGCCTCGCGCTCCACCGCGCGCCACCGGAACGGCGCGCGCAGCTGGGCCAGCAGCCCGGTTGGGAAGCGGGGGAGCGACCCGATGCCGACCGGAGCGTCGATGGGGCGCCCTGGCCAGAAGCGCGTACGGAAGAGCACGTCCCACCCGATCAGGATGGCGCCGTAGTTGCTGTCGCCCTCGGCGGGATCGGTCGAGTGGTGCCAGCGGTGAAGCTCGGGCGTGGCGAAGAACCAGGCATAGGCGCGCGCGTCGAGGTCGATGTTGCAGTGCTGGAGCTGCCCGTAGCACGACGACGCGACGAAGTAGGCGACGAAGATGCCGGGCGGGATGCCGAGCACCTCGAGCGGGAGCGCCTGCAGGAACGCGAGCACGGCGAGGTCCAGCGGGTGGAAGCGCGTGGCGTTCAGCCAGTAGAGGCGCTTGGCGCTGTGATGGATGGCGTGCAGGCGCCACAGCAGCGGCCACTCGTGACCGAGCCTGTGGGCGGCGTAGTGGCCCAGCTCGGCGATGCCGCACGCGAGCAGCACCTGCGTCCAGGCGGGCCAGTGCCGAGGCCAGAGCGTGGGCTGCACGGCCTCCGGCAGCGTCGCGTGCAGGGCACTCCCGGCGAGCGCGGCGAGCACGCCTCCGGCGATGGCGCTCGCGGGGCCGACCAGCACGAAGTACGCGACGTCGGCGCGGACGTCGTCCTGCGACTGGTTCCACGCAGGGCGGTGAGGGAAGGCCCGCTCCAAGACGGCGAGCGCGACGTAGGTGCCGACGATGAGGGCGCCGCCCAGGGCGAAGGTGTCCCACCCCGGGAGCTCGGCGCGGCTAGCGTCCGCGCCGAGCGACGCGAGCACCACGGCGGCTGGCCCGAACGTGAACAGCGGAAAGGTGGCGTGGCGCACCACGGCTGCAGCGACTCCTCGGGGCGTCACCCCAGCCCTCGCACGGGCAGCCCGGCCTCGCGGTAGATCGCGTCGATGACCTCGAGCGTGCGCACGGCCTCGCCCGTCGTGGTCACGATGGGGGGTCCACCGCGCACGGCTTCGGTGAACGCGCGCAGCTGCGACTGGTAGGTGGATCCGCCGGGCACGCGCACCACCCGCCGGCCCCGTGGGCTCCGCACGACGAGGTGGTGGTAGACCTCGGGCTTGATGAAGTTGAGCAGGTCCACGGAGCCGCGCGTGCCGATGAAGCGCATGCGCACCTCGAGCGGCCTCCGCAACGAGCGCATGGCGACGAAGAGCCGCACGTCCGGCGCGTTCGGGAACGCGAGCCGAGAGTCCATCACACCGTCCACCGAGGGGGCGACGGGCGTGGCGGTGGCGCTGCGCACCTCGGGCTCCGTGCCCAGCACCGCACGCAGGAACGCGACCGGGTAGCAGCCCATGTCCAGCATGACGCCGCCGCTCAGCTCGTACACGAAGCGGAAGTCCCGCTGCGGGATGTAGGCGCTGAAGCCCGCCTCGACGCGCACCAGCTCGCCGAGCTCCCCGCCGCCCAACAGCGCGCGCAGGTGCGGAACCAGCGGGTGATGCAGGGAGTGCATCGCCTCGGCCACGACGAGCCCGCTGGACTCCGCCGCCGCGTGCACGCGACGCGCCTCGTCGGCGTTCGACGCGAGCGGCTTCTCGCACAGCAAGTGCTTGCCGGCCGCGATGGTGGCGAGCGCCTGTGCGGCGTGCATGCGCGTGGGCAGGGCGAGGTACACGGCGTCCACGTCATCGTCGCGCAGCAGGTCCTCGAAGCGCCGGTGGACGCGGGGGATGGCGTGCTTCTTCGCATACGCGAGCGTGTCGTCGTAGGACTGGTACTCCTCGGCTACGGCCGCGACCCGCACGCCGGGAACGCTCGGCGTCTGCTTCAACAGGGCGAAGGGGGCGATGCGCGCTGCGCCGAGCACGCCGAAGCGGACCTCGTCTCCCACACGGACCGCCGCTGGCCTCCCGTACGCGGCAGGCCAGCGTTGCTGCGCGAGCTCCTCGCTGCGCGCGAAGAGCGCGCTCCCCACGCGTTCGTCGGTGGCCTTCGGGACCATGGGCTTCCGCTCGCCGCGCATGTACAGCGCCCCGTTCTCCGCGAGCAGGTCGGGGGCACTCGCGATGCGCACGGGGATCTCGATGCCGTCCGAGACCGGCGCGGCGATGCGGCTCCAGAAGAAGTCGGCCACGGTCTTGGTGGCGCCCGAGTTGTTCGACAGCCCGAGGTTCGTGTAGTTCATGCCCGGGTTGTAGGCGTTGACGGACACGCCGTGGGGCAAGAGGCGCTCCGCCAACATGCGCGTCAGCTGGACCGTGGCGAGCTTGGACCTGGCGTAGGCGCCCAGGGGCTGGAAGCCGCGCTCGGCGCGGGCGTCGTCGAGCGCGAGGCGGCCGTAGGGGTAGATGTCGGAGGCCGTGTGGAGGATGGTGGCCGGACGCGACGCGACCAGCCGATCGACCAAGAGGCACGTGAGCAGGAAGGCCGAGACGTAGTGCACGGCGAACGTCTCCTCGACGCCGTCCACCGTGACGCGGCGGCGTTGGTTCACCATGCCCGCGTTGTGGATGAGCACGTGCAGCGGGAGGTCCGTGGCCAGGAACTCCGCGGCCGCGCGCCGCACGTCGGACTGCACAGCCATGTCTGCCACGAGCAGGTGCGGCTCGGGGGCGCCGAGCGCCACACAGCGCGACGACACGTCGCGCAGCTTGTCGCGGTTGCGCCCTAACAACACCAGCTGCATCCCCTGGCCAGCGAGGGCGAGTGCGGTCGCCTCGCCGAGGCCGCTGGTGGGGCCGGTGATCAGGCAGACGCGAGGAGGTGTGTGTGCGGCGGTCATGGGGTCTCGTTCGTTCCGTCGGCGGCGTCTGCGGTGGCGGTGACGTGGGGCGGGAGGAGCGCGCGGGTCTGCCCAGACACCTCGGCCGAGGCCACGGCGGTGAGCACGTCGACCAGGTTCGAGACGAACAGCTCACGCGCGGACGGCGGGAAGAGCTGGGGGTCGCTGGTCACGAGGCGCCCGAAGTCCGACAGACCATGGAACAACAGCTCGGTCACGAGCAGGTAGCGCGCCATGCGGACGGGCGCAGGGAGCCCAGGCACCACGCGCAGCAGCAGGCGCTGCAGGCGATCGGCCCCGCGGTTGCCGAGGCGCGCGTCGTTCCAGAAGGTCGACGTGCGCGGACCCCCCACGATCTGACCGAAGATGGCGAGGTAGGCGCGGCCACCGTCGGGGTCGTCCAGCTTCTCCGCCACGGGCAGGACCAGCGCCTCCATGAGCGCCCGCAGGTCCAGCGTGCCCGCGGCTTCGACCCCGTCGAGCAGCCTGTGCCGGCGCAGCTCGATGCCCGGGGTGTGCTTCTCGAGGATGGCCTGCAGCAGCTGCTCCTTCGTGCCGAAGTGGTACTGGAGGGCCGACTTGTTCTTCTGCCCCGCCGCGCGCTGCACCTCGTTCATGGACACCGCGTCGATGCCGCGGTCGGCGAAGAGCTGCTCGGCCGCGGCGATCAGGCGGGCACGGGTGGCGAGGGAATCGGGGCGCACGCAGAATAGTGTAGGGCGATCGCCTCAAGTCAGCAATCTGTTTTCGTCTTGTAGAGAATGAATGGGATCGGTATGAGTGTGAGCTTTGGTTGCACATCTAAGGCATATGCCTTATAAGCCTCGCGACCCGAGGTGACCATGTCCGAGCAAGACCCCGTCCGAGAATTGGTGCGCGCCCGCCCGTTTGGTGAAGCCCTGAAGGAGGCCGATGCCCCCGAAGCGCGGGAGGTCGCGCCGGGCGTCTTCATGTCGCGCGGCACCTCCAACGCCTACGCCGTCCGCACCCAGGTCGGTCGCGTGATCATCAACACCGGCCTCGGCTTCGAGGCCTACACCCACAAGCGCAACTTCGACGCGGCGTGTCCGGGGCCGACCACCCACATCCTCGTCACGCAGGGGCACGTCGACCACGTCGGCGGAGTCGGGTTGTTCCGCGAAGAGGGCACCGTCTTCGTCGCGCAAGCCGCGAACGCCGCGTGCCAAGCCGACGACGCGCGCATCGCGGGGCGGCGCCAGTCGCACAGCTACGTCTGGTTCTCGGACGTCATCGACCACGCACTCACCGTCGCGCGTGAGCACCCCGACGCCGTCGTGCAGGACGCGCCCCTACCGGACCGGACGTTCGTCGAGCGCGAGGAGCTGTTGGTCGGTGGTCGGCGCTTCGTGCTGCACGCCACGCCTGGCGGCGAGACCGTGGACAGCGCCGTCGTGCACCTCGAGGACGAAGGCATCCTCTTCAGCGGCAACCTGTTCGGGCCGCTCTTTCCCCACTTCCCCAACTTCAACACCGTGCGCGGCGACAAGTACCGCTACGCCGGCGCCTACGTCGCTTCCCTCGCGCGGGTGCGCGCGCTGGCGCCGGAGATCCTCATCACGGGGCACGGCGACCCCATCGTCGGACGCGAGCTCATCCGCGTGTGTCTGGATCGGCTCGAGGCCGCCGTGCGCTACGTGCACGAGCAGACGCTCGACGGTATCAACGCCGGCGAGGACATCGACGCGCTCGCCGCCCGCATCCAGCTGCCGGACGAGCTGTTCGTCGGTCAGGGTTACGGTCGCGTCGCGTGGGCCGTCCGCACGTTCTGGGAGAGCTACCTCGGGTGGTTCAAGCTGCGCTCCACGACCGAGCTCTATCCGCGCGTCCCCACACAGCGGGTGCTGGCGGAGCTCGCGGGTGCAGAGGCCACCGTGGCCAGGGGGCGGGCCGCGCTCCCGTCCGAACCCGTGCTCGCGCTGTCGTTGGCCGAGGCCGTGCTCGAGTCCGCGCCGACCCACGCCGCAGCCCTCTCGCTCGCGCGTGAGGCTCACGTGGCGCTGCTGCAGGAACCCGACGACGCGCAGAACTTCTGGCTCGGCGGGTGGCTCCGCGCGCAGCAGGCGTCCCTCGAGGTGCGCATGGTCGCGAAGGAACCCGACGAGGTCCGCGCGGGCGAGGTCGCGGCGCTCATGGCGGGCTTGCCCGCGCGCTTCGTCCCCTCGGCGGCGGGCGGGCTCGTCGCGGTCTACCAGTACGACATCACGGGGGCCGAGGCAGGGCATTGGCATGTCGTGGTGGAGGGCGGCACCTGCCGTGTCGTCGAGGGCGCCCACCCCTCCCCGGACTGTCGCATCGCCATCCGCGACGTGGACTTCCTCGCGTTGAACTACGGGGAACTGCACCCGCTCAAGGCCGCGCTGCAGGGCAAGATCAAGTTCGAGGGTGACCGCAAGAAGGCCATCCCGCTGGAGGCCATCTTCGCGAAGATCAGCCGTCCTGCACGCGCCGCGAAGGGCGCCAACCCCGCAGCCAACAACGTCCTGTTCGTCGACGACCTGGGCGCCCCCGTGCTCACGCCGTCTCAGCGCAGCATCAAGTGGCTCGCTTCGCGCGGGCACACCACCTTCGACCCCGAGCAGGTGCTTGCGGACGCCCGACGCCGCACCGGGCTCGACGAGTTCGGTCCGCGCGACTTCGAGGCGCGGCTCCAGCTGCTGACGGAGGACTACGCGGCCGACCCCGGCATGAGCGAGGTGGGCAAGCGCATGGTGCGCGGCGAGCTGGTCCGCTACGCGAGCAACCGGCTGCTGATCGAGGCGTACGTGCGTGAGCACCCCGACGCGCTGACGGCGCGCATCGAGCGGCCCCTCATCGTCGTCGGACTGCCTCGCAGCGGCACGACGCACCTCGTGAACCTGCTCGCGGCGGACACGCGCTTCCGCTCGCTGCCGCTGTGGGTCTCGATGGAGCCGCTGCCCAACCCGCGCGAGGCGCGCTCGCCAGCGTGGGCGGAACGCGCCGCCGGGCGCGTAGACGGCTGGCTGCCCGAGCGCGCGCGCGACTGGCTGGGCGTCGAGCAGCTGCGCGCCGACCCACGCTACCTGCGCTGCGCCGCGAACTGGGCCGGCATGCGCGGTATGGCCCCCTATGTCGCCGCGATGCACCCGATGAACCCGGACCACGTGCACGAAGAGCTCGAGCTGATGGGGCCCGACTTCGCATCGTACTTGTTCGAGTGGACCGGGCACGTGCCGCGCTTCCGCGACCACTACCTGTCGACCGATCAGACGCCCCACTACGCCTACCTGGCGAAGGTCCTCAAGATCCTCCAGCACCGGGACGGACGGGGGAACGCCCCCTGGGTGCTCAAGTGCCCGCAGCACTTCGAGCAGCTGCCCGCGCTGCTCGCGACCTTCCCCGACGCGACCGTCGTGTTCACCCATCGGGACCCGGTGGCGGTCATCCAATCCACCGTGACCATGCTCGGCTACGCGCAGCGCATGTCGCGCACGTCGTATGACATGCCGGGCCTGCTCGGCTACTGGAGCGACCGCCTCGAGCACCTGCTGCGACGGGGCGTCGCGGACCGCGAGCTCGTCGGTGCGGAGCGTTCGTACGACTCTCGCTTCCACACCTTCATGGCCGACACGGAGGGCACGCTCGACCGCATCTACGCGCTCTATGCCTTGCCGCGCACAGAGCGCTCACGCGACGAGCAAGCCGCGTTCCTGCGCGCGCACCCGCGCGGGAAGGAGGGCCGCGTGCGCTACGACCTGCGAGGGCAGTTCGGCGCCGAACCGGCCGACCTGCGCAGGCGCTTCGACTTCTACATCGACCGCTTCGGCGTGCGCCCCGAGTAGCCGCGGACGTCGATGGCGCGTCGGCTCAGCGGCGGCCCATCGCTGCGGCGAAGGCGGCGCGGTGCTCCGGCGACACCTGCGCCGACGCGGCCTGGCACTCCTCCGCGTGTTGCCGTGCGTAGGCCATCTCCATGCAGCGGCGCGCACCCTCGGGCAGCGTCTCGCACGCGGCCAGGAACGCCTCTCGGTCCGGTGGCGGACGGTTGCCGGGCACGGCCTGCGTCAGCGCGGTGGCCGAGGCGAGGGCGGCCTCGCATGGGCCCTGGCCTGCAGCAGCTGCCCCCGCGGCCTCGGCGCGCACCGCCAGCTCCAGCATGGCGTTCGCGGGGCTGTCGGCGCGAATGGGCTCCACGGTCGGCGGCGCAGCGGTCTCGCTGCCGGGCGCGGCCGCCTCTGCGGCATGCTCGTTCGTAGCCGTCGCGGCCGAAGCGCTCACGTGTCCGTTCGTGGGCTCAGCGCGCTCCGAGGCGCAGCCGATGGCGAGCAGCGTGACGGCGGGCAATGTCCACACCAGCGCGCGTCCAAACCGAGCAGGTGCGGCCCGCTCCGAGCAGACGGAACCACGGGCAGGATCGGAGACGGTGATACGACTAGTGTGCATTTGTTGGCAGGATACGGCGTCTCGCGGTCCGCGCCAGCCCCAAATTTTGCGTAAAACGTGCGTTCGTTCGTCCCTCTTCGAGGACGGTTGCCGAAAAGTCTCGATGGAACAAAGAAACTGATGTTGTATCTCGAACTCGATATTGCTATCGTCGACCCATCGAGCGTGCCCCCGCGGCTCGCCTGGATGGAGAATGAGGATGGCAACCCAAGAACACTTCTTCCGTTACTCGCCCGCGCTGGCCCTCGTCGCACTCGCGATCGCCACGTCGGGCTGTGATGTCGATGCAGGCGCTCGTCCCGACGGCGGCGTGTACCAACCCGACGGCGGCTACCCGGACGGTGGCTACGAGGACGCTGGATACGACGACGCTGGGTATGGCGACGGCGGCTACGAGGACGGTGGCTACACGTGCGACCCCTCGAACCCGTACTACGGCAACGGCCCCATTCCGGAGCCCGACCCCAACGACCTCTTGTGGGCGCGCCATGGCGGCTGGGCCGTGTGGGACTACTGCATCTGCAAGCCCGACGAGACCCCCATCGGGCCCGACCTCGACCCCCGCACGCACGTGAACCGCGACGCTGCGGGCCCGAACATCCTCTTCAACGTCGCGTGGAAGGACTGCCACATGCTCCCCGACGTGGTCGGTGAGGAGGGCATGCCCACGACCTGCGGCGAGCTGCGCGCCCGTGTGGCCGAGGGCGCACGTCTGATGGTCCCTGGCGCAGCTGGCGGCGGCGCGCTGTTCTCGGGCAACAACTACCGGGAGCTCACGTCGGGCTTCGGCATCGCGACCTTCCCGGCCACCGCCTACAACAACATGTGGATGAGCTGGGGTCTCGACGAGCGCCCCGACAACTTCGACTTCCTCGTCGGCCAGCGCGTGGGCTCGCCCTTCGGGCCGGTCCGCAACCCGTACCCGCTCTACTATGGGCCCGGCGATCCGCGGAACGAGGTGCTCACGGGCAGCCTCATCCCCGGGGTGGACTCGCCGCTCGACATCCTCTCCAACGTGACGCTGACGCCCGAGGCCGAGCGCACGGGAGGGTCGGGCACCATGCCCTACTTCTTCACGCACCTGCGTGACGAGGACGGGTCGTACACCGGCCGCATCGGTATCACGTGCCAGGGCTGTCACACCGGCAGCATCGGCGACGCGACCGCGCCCGACATGGGCCGCTCCGGCTACACGGAGGGCTCGGGCAGCCCCCTGGCCGATCACAACCTCTTCCTGTACGACATGCTCCCGCGTGGCTACGCGGCGTCCTTCGTGTTCTGGATCAACCTCAGCAAGACACGCGGCGTGAACAATGCGTCCGACGTGAACCTCGCGTTCCTGTTCCCGGACAACGACGCGGGCTACGACTTCGGCACGCTGGGCGGCCTGCTGACCACCGGCACCAGCGCCGGGATGGACACGCCGGCGTGGTGGAACATGGGCCACCGCACGGCGAAGTTCGTCGACGGTCTGTTCCCCATGGATGCGCCGCGCGTCGACATGGTCTTCTACACGCCCATCGTCGGTCTCTTCGGGGTCGTCGGCGACGGCGTCACCTTCCTGGTCAACGCGGTCGCCGGCGTGGTCGACATGGTCGGCTACATCGTGACCCTGGCGCTCAACGCCATCGGTCTCGGGCCCGCTGACGTCCCAGCAGGCGTGTTCAACATCATCAACGGCGTGTTCAACGCCTTTGGCATCGACCTCGTCGACCTGACTGGGCTCGACGAGAGCCAGAACACCGACATCTTCCAGGCCATCAGCGCGTTCATCAGCGTGGACGAGGAGAACGACGGGCAGCAGTGGATGCGCGACCACGGCGTCGCCATCAACGACTGGGCTCTGACGCTCAAGTCGCCCGAGTACCCCGGCAACGTCGACCGTCAGCTGGCCGAGGAGGGCGCCGTGCTCTTCCACGAGCTGAACCTGTGGCAGGCTGGCAGCGGCCCCGGTGTCCCGACGCTCGAGGGCGGCAATGGTTCGTGCTCCACCTGCCACGGCGTCTACGCGCCGCGCTACGCGAACGACCCCAACTGGCTCTCGGACCCCGCGCTCATCGGGCAGGCGGCGTACATCACACCGATCGACATCATCGGCACCGACCGCGTGCGCTTCAATGTGAACGACCAGGCCATGAACGAGGCCGGGCGGCACAACTTCTTCGGCTACGCCGAGCTCCAGGACGAGGTCGCGGCCGGCAACGCGGACTACTGCGGCCCGCAGAACCACAACAACTACCGCGACCCCGTGGCAGCGCCGCGCAACAGCACCGCGCGTCGCGCGCTTGGCTACCTCGCGCAGCCGCTGCACGGGGTGTGGTCCACGGGCCCGTACCTCCACAACGGCTCCGTGCCCAACCTGCGCGGCGTGCTCGACTCGAGCGCGCGTCCCGACCTGTTCCGCCGCTTCACCACCCCGACCCCGTCCAACTTCCAGCAGGGCGAGGTGATGATGGGCTACGACACGTCGCTGACGCGTGCCTTCGACCACGACAACGTGGGCTGGCGCTACCAGACCTACCAAGAGGTCTACGGGCGCGCATGTGACCCCGTCGGCGGCGTGACGGGTGCGCTCGACTGCTTCCAGTTCAACCCCCTCGACGTGCTGCACCTGCAGTCGAACCTGAACGGTGCGGTGCAGTGCGTGCAGAACCAGTTCCTGGGACAGATCACCAACCAGCACCGTTCGTGCGACCCCACCGGCGTGGCGACCGAGCTGCTGGACACGGTGCTGACCTTCGCGCAGGACAACCTCATCCTGGTCTGGAACCTGCTGTACGCGCCGATGGACGTGACCGACTTCGACTCGGTCAACAACCGCACCTGGTACAACACGCGCATGTACGGGCAGGGCAACGGCGGCCACACGTTCGGCGACGGGCTCACCGACCACCAGCGTGACGCCATCATCGAGTACCTGAAGACGCTCTGAGCGCTGGCCCGCGGAGGCGCGGGCTGGGGTGACGAGAGACGAACGACGACGAACGCCCCGGCCTCGCGCGGGGCGTTCTGCGTTCATCGGGGCTCCGTGGCGCTCGGGATGCAGTACGCTGCCCCGCCATGGGGTCCGACATCGCCCGCTTCATCGCCGCCACCCAGCTGGCGGCCCTGCGCGATCAGCGCGACGCGCTCACCGCTGCCTACGATGCGATCGAGGCGGACGCGGCGCGCGCCGCGGCCATGGGGCTCGTCGCTCGCGTGCGTGCGCTGCACGAAGGGCTCGCGACCCTGACCCGCGCCGGGGAGCCGCTGCACCCAGACCTCCCGGACCTCGACGCGCTCTTCCACGGTCACGACCTCGGCCTCGCGTCGGCGGATGCGGCGTCGGGTTGGGAGGCGCGGCTCGTGCGCGAGCTCATGCATGGCCGCGCACGGTCGCAGGTGGCGTACCTGTTCGGCACCGTCGCAGGAGAGCTGGCCGTAGCGTCGGCACCGGCTCCCGAAGCCGCCGACGCGTTCCTTGGGCGCATGGCGGAGCCACCGGATCGCATCGACGTCGAGGCGCTGCGTCGGGAGCTGCGCGCCATCGGCCTCGACGCGCGTGCCGACGAGGTCGCGGCGCGCTTCGGCAGTGACTTCCACGTGGTGCCACCGAGCGAGGAGGCTCACCCCACGGGACCCAGGCTTTCAGTCGCCGTCGTCGAGGAGCTGCGGCGGGTGGTAGGAGACGCCGAGCGGAGCGCGGCAGTTCGGGCGGAGGCGGCCGCGTTGACGCCAGGCGACGAGAGCACGTGGCACGAGTCGCCGACCGTCCGCGCGCTCGGTGACGCCCTCTCGCTGCGCCTGATGGAGGACCCGCGCGCTTGGCGCTGGCCCGAGGAGGGGGTCGCCGTGCGCGCCGTCCGTACCGCGGACCGCACGCGTTTCCACCCAGACATGTCGCTGCTGGACGTCGTCGCGTTCGAGACCGTCGGCCGCTGGTTCGACGACGCGTTGGCCGACGTGTTCTTCACGGACCACGCGACGCGGCGCGGGCGCCTCGCGAAGCTCACCGAGCTGGCGGCGCCGCCGATCATCCTCGCGAACGAGCGCGCCGCGCTGGCTCGCCCTCTGGGTCTACTGAACGACCCTCGCGTCGTCGACGAGGAGGTCGCGGTGGGGTCGGTCACGCTCGAGCGAGACGTCCGTCGCTCCGAGCTCGCTGCCGCGGGCCACGAGTCGGGAGCCTACGGCGCTGGGTATGGCGAGGGGACCGCGGCGGTGGCGCGGCTGGTGGACGCCGAGGTCGCGCTGCGGCGCGCCCGGGATCCCGTGGCGCCGGTCTACCTCATCAAGGTCGACGTGCGGGACTGCTTCGCGTCCATCGACCACGAGGCGTTGGACGTCGCGCTCGAGGTGCTGGGCGTCCCCGCGCCGTGGCGTGCGTGGGTGCGCGACTTCGTGCGGGTCCCGTTCCGCGCCAGCTCGGGCGTCACACGTGCGACACGGGGCGTGCCGCTCAACACGAGGCTGGGGCGGCGGCTGGCCGAGGTGGTTCTGGCGGCGGCGGAGCTGACCCTGCGGAGCCGACACCCCGACGTGCTCACGCTGCGGTTGGTCGACGACTTCGCGCTCGTGGCTGGTAGCGGGTCGCACGTGGTCGCAGCCTACGACGAGCTGCGCGCCGCGCTCGCTCACCTCGGTCTCGCGTTGAACCTCGACAAGTCCAGCGCCGTCGCCGTGGGCGACCCAGCTCCGCCGCCCATCGAGGAGGCGGTCTGGGGCAGCGCACGCTGGAACCTGCTCGAGCTGGGGGCATCGGGGACCTGGCGGCTGTCCGAGACAGGGCTGGCCGAGCTGCTCACCAGGGCTCGTGCGGAGCTCGAGCAGCCCGCGCTCGTCGCTGCGCTGCGTGCCTACAACGCGCACGTTCGGTTTGGGCTCTCGAGCGTGGTGTCCCGCGGGCACCTGCGATGCTGTCCCGAGACCGGGGAGGGATCCCACAGCCGGATCGTGCAAGAGCTGACGAGGCGTCTCGAAGCCGAGGTCGCCGACGGCGGTCTGCACGCGTTCATCGACCGCGCGCTCGAGGCGCGGGGAGCCACCGACCTGCCGCGCGCGCACCGCTTCTGGCCCGTGACGGCGGGCGGCCTCGGTCTCGTCGACCCGCTCCTCCTGTTGGGGCAGCTGGTGCCGTTGCCTCCCTCGTGCCCGCGGCCGGCCGGCACCGTGTCGGCGGAGGGCGGCGCGGCCGAAGACGACTCCGCGTGGGGCGCGTTCTACGCGACCTCGGGTCGGAACGCCGAGGTCCGGGAGCCACGGGAGGGGACCGTCGGCGAGGCGCTCTCGAGAGCGTTCGTCGCGCGAGGCGGTCGGCTCTCGGGCGGTGCACAGGCAACGCTCACGCCGTACTGGAGGTGGGTGCTGGCCGTCCACGGGCCGAGCATCCTCGAGGCGTTCGGAGCCTACACGTTCCTCGACGAGCGCCTCGTGCCGCGCGCGCTGCTGCTCGACCTCGCGGGGGCGTGAGCACCGCGTGGCGGGCCGTTCTGCGGGTCCCGACTAGCGCCGGGCCGTCGCACGTGGCAGGCTGCCGCCATGCGCACGAGCTGCCTCGCTCTACTCTTTCTTGTGGGCTGCGGAGCGTCTGGGCCGGCCCGTTCGTCCGTTGCCGGAGGGGAGCGGGAGACCCTCCCTGTCCCCACCATCGCCGCCTCCGCCGAGGCGGTGCTGGGTGCCGATCTCGTGGTGCGGGAGCTGAGCCCTGGCGTCTTGCTGCACGTCTCCTGGACCGAGCTCCCCGAGTGGGGGCGCATCTCCTCGAACGGCTTGGTGGTGCTCGGCGCGCGAGAAGCGCTGCTGATCGACACGACCTGGGATGACGCTGGAACGGAGCTGCTGCTGGACCATGTCGCGTCGGCGCACGGCCGCCGCGTGTCCCACGCCGTGGTCACGCACTCGCACGAAGATCGCATGGGGGGCATCCGCGCGCTGCAGCGTCGGTCCGTGACGGTGCACGGGCTCTCCCTGACGGCCGAGCGGGCACGCGCGGCGGGCGAGCCCCCGCCCGACGAGACCTTCGCCAGCGAGGTGAACCTCGACGTCGACGGCGTCCATGCGGAGGTGTTCTTCCCCGGCGCGGCGCACGCTCCCGACAACGTCGTCGTGTGGCTGCCCGACACGGGCGTCCTCTTCGGCACCTGCATGGTCCGTGAGCTCGCGAGCACGTCGGTGGGCAACCTGGCGGATGCGTCGCTCGACACGTGGGAGGCGTCCGTGTCGGCGGTGCGGCGTCGCGTGCCGGCACCGCGCGTCGTCGTACCGGGGCACGGTGAGCCTGGAGATGCGACGCTGCTCGACCACACCATCGCGCTGGTACGTGGCGCGCAACACCAACCGTGAACGGGCGCGCGGGCCCTGGGGAGCCTCCTCGGCGGGCTCATTCGTCCGAGTAGGTTCGAGCCGCGCGGCGCTCGGACGGCGTGCCGCTCAACCCACGCCGCGGGTCGACGACGTCCAGCTGGCGCTCGGGAGGCGATACAGCACGTGACGCTCGAGCGGGTGCCCGGCCGCCAGCAACGGGTGGTCGAAGTCGTCGCGGACGTCGTGCGTCATGCCCAGGCGCTCCATGACCGCCCGCGACCGCACGTTCGCCGGGACGGTGAACGAAACGAGCTCGGGGAGGGCCAGGTCGTCGAAGGCGAACCGGCACGCCTCGCGCGCTGCCTCGGTGGCGTAGCCGTGCCCCCAGGCCGCCCGTGAGAGGCGCCACAGGAGCTCCACAGCAGGCGTGAAGTGCGCCTCGAAGCCCACGTGCGCCAACCCCACGAACCCCACGAACGGCGGGCCACCCTCGACCTCGACGGCCCACGGTCCGAACCCGGACGAGTCGAAGTGCGCGGCGATGCGGTCGGCGAGCGCGTCGCTCTCCGCACGTCCGAGCACGGAGGGAAAGTGCGCCATGACGTCCGGGGACGCGTTGAGCTGCGCGAACGCGTCCCGGTCGCTCGCACGCCAGCCTCGGAGGATCAGCCTGGAAGTGCGCCGTGGCTCCATGGGCCCGGATGGTACGGACGTGCCCGCCGACGGCAAGCACGCGCCCACGACCGCCTCGTCCAGAGCGTCGCTCTTGATCGTGATGGAGACGTCGAGTAAGGTGACTGAGTCAACAAGTTGGAGTGGCGTGTGAACCTCTCGAATCGGCTCGAATGTGCGGTGGTGCTGCTCGTGACGAACCTTGTCGCTGGCTGTGCGCCGTCTGGCGACTGCGTGCGGACGGATGCTGGCCCGGCGGTCTGTGAGCCTCACGTCGTCCCCCAGCCAGACGACCTCGACGCGAGCTTCCGGGACGGCTGGCACGTGACCCTGGCCGAGGCCGGCATCGTGGAGCGGCGCGTGCGCGTCGGCCGCTCGACCCTCTACTACGCGGAGGGGCCCGCCTCGGGTCCGCCGCTGCTCCTGCTGCACGCGCAGCACATGGACTGGTACAGCTACAGCCGCGTGCTCCCCGAGCTGGCGCGCACCTTCCACGTCTTCGCGGTCTCGTACCACGGTCACGGGCTGACGGAGAGCCCGGTCGACCACATGGACGCCACCCACATCGGTGTCGACCTCACGGCGTTCATCGAGCACGTCATCGGCGAGCCCGTGTTCGTGACGGGCAACTCGTCCGGCGGTCTGCTCTCCCTGTGGCTCGCCGCGAACGCGCCCAGCTGGGTACGGGCCGTGCTGCTCGAGGACCCGCCGCTGTTCACGTCCGAGCTGCCTCGTTCGCGAGAGACCATCGCGTTCCGCACGTTCGAGACGTGTCACGCGTACCTCGAGACCCGCAGCCGGGAGGACTTCCTGCTCTACTGGGTCGCCTCGAACCAAGAGTTCGTGGTGAACATGTTCGGGAACTTCGGCTACCGCCTGCTGGTGTCGGGCGTCGAGACCTACCGCGTCGACCACCCCGGCGAGCGCGTCGAGCTGAACTTCCTGCCCGACATCGTTCGCATCCTGGTGCGTGGGCTGGACGTCTACGACCCGCACTTCGGCGACGCCTTCTACGACGGGAGCTGGAGCGAGGGCTTCGACCAAGCCGAGGCCCTGCAGCGCGTCGCGGCACCCACCTTGCTGCTGCACGCGAACTTCGAATACCTGGAAGACGGGACGCTCAACGGGGCGCTCGACGACGACGACGCCGCGCGCGCCATGTCGTTGCTCGCGGCAGGCACGTACCTGCGGATCGACTCCGAGCACGTCGTGCACTTGGACGAGCCCACCGAATTCGTTCGCATCGCCACCGAGTTCTTCCTCGGACCGTGATACCAGGGGGCATGAAGGACGTCCCGCTCCTGCGCGCGTTCGGGGTGCTCAACCGCACGTTCTCGAGCTACTTCTCCCAGTCGCTGGCGCGCGAAGGGCTCTCCTACTCGGAGGGCGTCATCCTCGCGAACGTCGGCCACGCCCCGGGTGTCACGCAGCACGTGCTCGCGCAGGAGCTGGTCATCGACCGGGCTGCGGTGGCCCGCGCGGTAAAGGGCTTGCGCGACAAGGGGCTGGTGCGCGAGCGGCAGTCGGAGTCGGACGGACGCGTCAAGGAGCTGTGGCCCACCCGCGCGGGGGAGCGCATGGTCGGCAAGATCCGTGGCTGGAACGACGCGTGGATCGGCTTCGTCACCACCGACCTGAGCGAACGTGAGCGAGCCACGTTCATGCAGGCCCTCGGCAAGCTCGTCCTACGCGCGAAGGAGGCCGACCCCGCCGCGTTTGGCGTGTGAGTCGCCGCCAACGCACGCTCGCGCGCTAGCTGCGTGTGGCTTCGTACACGCGGAAGCGTCCCGTCTCGGCCAGCACGCGGTGCGCGCCGAAGGCCTGGTCGAGCGCATCGCGGTACGGCAGGAATGCGTTGGCCACCAGGGTCAGCCGCCCGCCTCGCTCGAGACGTGCAGGTGCTTCGCGGATCAGTCGGTCCGCGACGTCGTACGACGTCCCGACGCCGTCATGGAACGGAGGGTTGCTGAGGATCCAGTCGTAGCGCCCAGCGGTCGCGCCGTACACGTCGGAGCCGTACGTCACAGCGGACCCGTCTGGCAGGCCGAGGTCCGCGAGCGTGGCGCGGGCGGCCTCGACGGCGAGCGCGTCCACGTCCACCAGCTCCACGCGCAGCCCTCGTTGCAGCAGGCCCCGCGCACCCGCAGCACGCGCCAAGGCGGCCCCCAGCACGCCGCTGCCACAGCCCACGTCCAGCACACGCTTCGCGTCGTCGAGAGCGCCGGCGTCGATGGCGGGGGCGATGGCCTGCAGCAGCAGCGCGGTGCCCTCGTCGAGCTTCTCCGCACCATAGACCCCCGGGTACCACACACAGCGCAGTGGTCCGCCCGGGACGTCCACGGTGACGGCGCGGGCGTAGACATCGACCCCGTGCGTCTGCGTTGCTTCCGGCGCCCGTGGACGACGCGCTGCCACGCACTGGGCGTGCCCGCCGCTGCTCACACCCAGGGGCTCGGTGAAGCGCGCGTTGACGGCCTCGCGGATGGAGCGGATGCCCTCGCGCTTGCCGCCCACCACACGCAGCTCTCCCGCGGGCCCCAGCGCCCGTTGCGCCTGGTCCAGCAGCCAGTGTTGACGCGCCTTGCCCTTGGGGAGGTACATCAACGCGAGGTCGAAGCTCCCCGCCGTGTCTTCACTCGCTGAGCCCGTCCAGAGCGTGGCGAAGGCGGTGCGCCGCATGTCGAACGTGCGGGCGTGGATCGCTACCAGGTCGGACCCGGCAGCCGCGCGCACCGCGGCCACGGCGGTGTCCTCTGGAGGGTCCAGCAGCAACACGCGACCCCGCACGGGGTCGGCCGTCAACAACCGCGTCGCACCGTGCTCGCCCGCCGCCACGATGGAGAAGACCGACTAGAGGCCCGACGACTTCAGCGACTGGTTCTGCGCGGGCGTCAGCGGGAGGTGCAGACCGCACTCCTTCTTCTTGCCCAGCAGGCGCCCATCGCGCGGGTCCATGTCGGCCGTGGTGGGCAGCGTGGAGTGCGTGTCGCCGATGGACCGGTAGCCCTCCGCGTAGAGCGGGTGGTAGGGCAGGTCGTGCTGCTCCATGTAGGCGTCCACGTCCTCGTCGCTCCACGGGAGGATGGGGTGCAGCTTCACGCGACCGTTTTGCCGGCCGACGCGCGGGAGGCTCGCGCGGTGCTCGGTCTGGTTGGCGCGCAGCCCTGCCAGCCACGCCTCCGTGCCCAGCTCGTTCAGCAGCTGCTCGAGCGGCTCCACCTTGTTGATGCGCAGGTACTCGGCCACGCCTTCGTCCCCCTGCTCCCAGCGGTTGCCGTAGAGGGCCTCTTGCCGCGCGGCCGAGATGGCGGGCGTGGCCCAGCGCAGGTCCAGCCCGAAGCGCTGCTCCAGCTGCACCGCGAAGCGGTAGGTCTCGGGGAACAGGTAGCCGGTGTCCACGCACACGACCTTGGTCTCGGGGGCCACGCGGGCGACCAGGTGCAGCATCACCGCCGACGTCGCCCCGAAGCTGGTAGACACCACCAGGCGCTCCCCATAGCGCTGCGCCGCCCACGAGATGACCTCCTCGGCGCTGGCGTCGCGCAGCTCCTGATTGGCACGCTGGAGATCGAGATCGCCGGGGGTGGGGTCGAGTGCATCCATGGTGAGCCGGCCTAACTTGACAAATTCAGTGTGGGTTTGCAACGCGTACCTCGCTTCCAAGTGCTGAAATCTGTCGTGTGTGCCGGGAAAGCGTGACGAAACCGCGCGCACGGGTGTGTATTCTACGGTCGTGGGGTAAAGAATGATCGCGGGCGGGCGCACACCACCGTTGCGGTTCTCGACCCCGACCGCTAAGACCCGGCCCCCTGAACATGCGGAGAGGCAAATGACGGAACCGACAGGAAGCCAGTTCGACGTGGTGGGCCCCATTGCGGTGGAGCTCCAGCTGCCGCCCCGGGGGGTCGCGGCGGTGGTCCAGCTGCTGGAGGAGGGGGCGACCGTCCCCTTCATCGCGCGCTACCGCAAGGAGGTCACGGGCGGGCTGGACGAGGTGCAGATCCGCGACATCCAAGAGCGCAAGGCCTACCTGCGCGAGCTGGACGAGCGGCGCACGGCCGTGCTGGCCAGCATCACCGAGCAGGGCAAGCTCACCCCGGAGCTGCACAAGCGCATCCTGGCCTGCACCACCAAAGCGGCCCTCGAAGACCTCTACGCGCCCTACAAGCAGAAGCGGCGCACGCGGGCGACCATCGCCAAGGAGAAGGGCCTCGAGCCGCTGGCGCTGCGCATCTTGGCGCAGCCGGCCGACGGCAAGCCCCTCGACGAGGCCGCCACGTTCGTGTCCGCCGAGAAGGAGGTCGCCAGCGCCGAGGACGCGCTCAAGGGGGCGTGCGACATCGTGGCCGAGATCGTGGCGGACCACGCCGACGTGCGCGCCATGCTGCGCGACGCGTTCGCCAACAAGGGCGAGGTCATCACCTCGGTGGCGCGCGGCAAGGAGAACGAGCGCACCAAGTTCGAGGACTACTACGACTACCGCGAGGGCGCGAAGGACATCCCGTCGCATCGCTTCCTGGCCATCCGGCGCGGTGAGAGCGAGGGCGTGCTGCGCCTGAAGATCGAGGTCGACCCCGATCCCTTGCTGCCGCGCATGCAGGCGGCCATGAGCCTCGACCCGCGCTCGCCGTGGGCCGACCCGATGCGCACCGCCGTCGAGGACGCGTTCAAGCGCCTGCTCGCACCCAGCGTGGAGACCGACGTGCGCGTGGACCTCAAGCTGCGCAGCGACCGCGACGCGGTGGAGGTGTTCGCCGAGAACCTGCGGCACCTGCTGCTGGCCGCGCCCTACGGGCAGCGCAGCGTGGTCGGCGTGGACCCGGGCCTGCGCACGGGCTGCAAGCTGGCCGCCGTGGACGCGACCGGGCGTTACCTGGGCACGGACACCATCTACCCGTTCAAGGGCGCGGGTGATGTGGAGCGGGCGCGGCAAGAGCTGCTGCGCTTCCTGGCGCGGCACAACCCGCTGGCCATCGCGGTGGGCAACGGCACGGCCGGGCGCGAGACGGAGACCTTCGTGCGGGAGGTGCTGCGCGACCCGATGGTGCCCAGCCCCAAGCCCATCGTGGTGCTGGTGAGCGAGTCGGGTGCCAGCATCTACAGCGCGTCGGACATCGCGCGCGAAGAGTTCCCCGACCTGGACCTGACCGTGCGCGGCGCCATCAGCATCGCGCGCCGCCTGCAGGACCCGCTGGCCGAGCTGGTGAAGATCGACCCCAAGTCCATCGGCGTGGGCCAGTACCAGCACGACGTGCACCAGAGCCTGCTCAAGCGGAAGCTGGGCGAGGTGGTGGAGAGCTGCGTGAACGCGGTCGGCGTGGAGCTCAACACGGCCAGCGCGCCGCTGCTCAGCTTCGTGGCTGGCGTGGGTGACTCGCTGGCCAAGCGCATCGTGCAGCACCGCGAGCAGAACGGCGCGTTTACCAGCCGCAAGGACCTGCTCAAGGTGACGGGCCTCGGGCCCCGCGCGTTCGAGCAGGCCGCCGGCTTCTTGCGCGTGCGTGGCGGTGAGCACCCCCTCGACGGATCGGCCGTGCACCCGGAGCGCTACGAGCTGGTGGAGCGCATCGCGGGCGACCTGGGCGTGCCGCTCGAGGAGCTCGTGGGCAACGAGAAGCACGTCGCGCGCGTGGACGTGAAGCGCTACGTGGGTGAGGGCGTGGGTGAGCCCACGCTGCGCGACATCCTCGCCGAGCTCCGTCGCCCGGGTCGCGACCCGCGCGACGAGTTCGAGGCCCCGAACTTCCGTGAGGACGTGACCAAGCTGTCCGACCTGCAGGAGGGCATGGTGCTGGAGGGCGCCGTCACCAACGTCACCAACTTCGGTGCGTTCGTGGACGTGGGCGTGAAGCAGGACGGGCTGGTTCACATCAGCGAGCTGTCCGACAAGTTCGTCGAGGATCCGAGCACGGTGGTCAAGGTCGGCCAGCGCCTGAAGGTGACGGTCATGGAGGTGGACCTCGAGCGTGGGCGCATCGCGCTCAGCGCCAAGTCCGAGCCGGGGGCGCGTCGCTCGGGCGGCGGCGCTGGCGGTGGACGCGATCGCGGCGCAGACGCACGCGGTGGCGGGCGCGGGCCCGGAGGCGGCGGCCGCGGCGGACAAGGCGGCGGCGGCCGTGGTGGACAAGGCGGCGGCCGTGGTGGTCAGGGCGGGCAGGGCGGCGGCGACCGACAGCAGAAGGGCGGCTTCAGCCACAACCCCTTCGCGAACATCAAGCTGTGATCAGGCTCTGACGCCGGGGCGTTTCGCGCGCGTGTCCGCAGGGTAAATAGAGGCACGGCGCGCGATGCCTACATCGACCGTTCCGTGGGGCTGCCTAGAGTCATCGAGAGGCTCTCGTCATGCTCCACGGCGCTGCGTTCATCCACGAGGTCGAGCTCTGGTCCCCGCTCCGCGGGAACCTCTTCCGGTGCGTCGTCGCGAGCGCCGCGGGCCAGCAGGAGCGCGAGGCCTCCATCGAGGCCGGGGTCACGGGTGCGGCTCGCGTGGTGCGCCGCGTGCTGGCCACCTGCCGCCCCGAGCTGTCTCCCTCCGGTCGCGAAGACGTGCTGGTGGGCGTACCCGTGTACTGCGGCGCCCGGCTGGCGACAGTGGCTGTGTGGCGCTGCCACAGCCCGTCGGGGCAGGGCGGGGGCATCGAGGTCTGGGAGCCCAGCCGACGCGGCGACCTGGTTCACGCCGAGGGCTTCTACGGGACGCTGACCGAGTTCGAGCTGTCCAGCCGGCTGGCGCGCTTCGCGCAAGGCATCGGGCTCCCCGGCATCGCGTGGGATCGCTGCAAACCACACATCATCGACGATGTGCGCGCCTCACCTCTGTTCTTGCGCGCCGCTCTCGCGCGGGAGCACGCGCTTGCCGTGGGGCTGGGCGTCCCCATCGTGCGGGGCGGCGCGGTGGAGCACGTGCTGGTGTTCCTCACGGCGCAGCGCGTCCCGCCCGCGAGCGCGATCGAGATCTGGGTGCCCGACACACAGGGTCGTCTGTGGCTCGAGCACGGCACCTACCTGCCGGGCCTCGAAGCGCTCGCTCGGGCCAGCCGGACCACGTGCCTGATGCCCGGTGAGGGCGCCGCGGGGCGCGCGGCGAGCGCAAAGGAGCCGCTGGTCTGGACACGGGAGGACGGAGGTAACGACGCGACCGATCGCGACGCCACCCACGCCGGGCTGACGTGGGGAGTGGCGCTGCCGATCCTCCGCGACGAGGTGCTCACCGCCGTGCTCCTGCTCCGCTCGTGAGCCGCTGTGCCCTCCAGGCTGTGCGCCTGCTCCGCTCGTGAGCCTGCCGTGCGCGGTCCCGGCTCGGATGCCCGTCGGGCCGCGGCGCCTCAGGCCGCGCGCTCGTCGAACTCGGGCCGGCGTCCATGCTGACGCATCAGCGCGTCGTACTCCTCGTACAGCGTCTTGCCCGACGCAGCACGCGGCAGGTCGAGCCCCAGCACCTTGGCGCTGAGCAGCCCCGAGAAGGCCACCACGCGGTCACGCTCGTTGTAGCGGCTGGCGTTGCGCAGGTTGTTCAGGTGCCGCTTGAGCGTGTCGACCAAGCGCTTGGCCAGGCGGTCCGGCACCTTGGGGATGTCGTAGCAAGGGCCCACCTGATCGACGTACGCCGCGATGGGCGGCTCGAAGGTCTCTTGCCCACGCGCGGCCTCCGCGGCCATGCGCTCCTTGCCGGCGATCACGGCGTCCCGCAGCAAGCGCTCGATGCGCTCGGGCTCGAAGGGCTTCGCCACGAACTCGATCTCGTGCTGCCGGCTCTCGCGCGGTAGACGCGGGTCGTCGTCGCCCGTGACCAGCGCGATGGTGATGTGCGGGTTGTGGCGCCGCAGGTACTCGCCCAGCAGGATGCCCTCCATGCCGGGCAGGTTGTGGTCCAGGATGGCCATCTGGAACGACCACTGCGTCAGCAGCGCGAGGCCCTCCTCGGCGGACTCGGCCGCGACCACCTGGTGCCCGCTAGCGATGACGAGGTCCACCAACAGGCGCTGCATGTCCGGGTCGTCCTCGATGACCAACACGGTGAGTTGGTCGTCGGCGGCTTCGGGGGGAGGACTCGCGCGCATGCATCGCTCCTGGTGAGGGCCTGGTGAGGGAAGGACAGACCATTGATGCTATCGGCAGACATCTGGGATCACAAGGGCACCGCTCGAGACGCGCGCCCTTCCGCTCCTTCTCGAGGACGTACTTGCTTTCACAAAGAGTAGTTGATGTAACCAAGACGGGGTGTGTATTAAATCTTTTGTTTAGTGATATATTTAACCAAATGGGCAGCGGACTGTGCGAGCCTCCCGTTGCTCACGCCTGGCGTGGGCGCTGAGAGGGGACGTGTCGTCTCCGAATTTGGAAGGAAGCCAATGAACCGAATTCGTTTGCCACTTATGCGCTTGCTACTTGTTTCTCTATCGTTCGTCTTCTCGGTGGGTTGCATCTCCACCCACTACGACGGGGACGACATCGACCATGACGGATACAACACCGTCAACGGCTACGCCCCGGACTCGGGCTACGTCACGGTCAAGCTGTGGGACTTCGTCGATTCGGAGTGGGACACGATGACCAGCGTGACGTACGGAGGGGTCACCTACCCCTACACCGTGCCCACGTGGGACTTCGCGGACCTCTACTACAGGACCAACGACCTCTTTGGGTTCGAGTGGCGCTACCCACCCGCTGCGGCGATCAGCTCGCGGTACAAGCAGGGGGGCTTCATCCGCGCTCAGTTCTCGCAGGGGGGCACGACGTTCTACGTGTTCGACAGCGCACTCAACACGTTCGACCCCAGCGCCGTCAGCCCGGAGATCTGCATCGCCGCCATCCTCGACCCGTTCGGGACCGGCGGGTACACGATCCCGACCGATTGGTCGCACACGAGTACGACGACCACCATCATCACGCAGAGCATCTTCACCCGGTGCGGCGGGAGCAGCTTGAAGGCGCTCAACCTGCGACTGTGACCGCCTGAACGAAGGGTGGCTGGGGCTCCATCCCGGCTGCCCTTCGTCGGCGCTCCTGCGCATCGCGCGCCACGGGTCTGCTGGAGCGGGACTCGTGGGCTCGATGCGCTCGAGCGTGCCCCGCGCGTCGGGTTCGGGCTATGGTCGGTCATGACCATTCCCCAGACGCCTGATGACACCCGTCTCCCTCTTGCCATTCTGGGCGCTGCGCTTGCGCTCGCCGGTTGCGGGGGCGGTGCCGACGCGACCCCATACGCGAACGTCCTGAGCGGCGTCGAGACTGGCGGCAACGCACGCGTCGTCGCGATCACCGCCGTCGACTCGAGCGGCGCCGAGGACGCCACCTATGTCTATTCGGACGACCTGAACGCCGCCTGTGAGGCGAGCTGGGAGCCGAGTGGGACGCTGTGTGACGACGATGGTAGCTCGCCGACCACCCGCGACTCCGCCACGCAGAGCTTCCGCACGAACCAGAACACGGGTGCGACATGGAGCGCTCGGGACGGTCAGAGTGGACTCGTCACGGGGCAGCTCATCATCGACGCCTGCGCCCGCGGCTGCAGCACGGTGAGCTTCACCGAAGCGAGCGTGTTCCAGATGTTCAGCGACGGGAAGCTCACGCACATTCGCTTCTTCGTGCATCCCGAGCTGGGGGGCTCGGCGCCAGCGTGGGACGACGCTGGATGGGAGGCGCTCGGGCCGGAGCGCATGGTGGGGCCGGGGGCGCACGACGACACGGATGGAAGCTTGGTGACGTCCCCCACGCGGATCGACTTCGGTGACGTCGTGGAGACGCGCTACGTGCGGATCGAGGCGCGCAATGACGGAACGCACGGCAGCCAGAGCTACACCGAGGTGCGTAGCGTGAAGCTCTTCTGAGCGGAGACGGGTGGCGCCGGCGCCAACTGCGTCTCGCGCGCTCGCGGCAGGCGTGGTCCCGCGGGCCATCGGACCCCAATGACGAATTCACCTATCGGTGAGTTGAATGTGTGCGGGTGTGTGTGATACGAGTATCGTCTGTTTGTTTCTTTGTTCGGAGACGACGACGTGCGACACGCCCCTTGGATCGCGGTTCTAGCCCTGTTTTCGACCTCGTTCGCGGCCTGCTCGGCCCCGTTCGACACGGAGCGTCGCGCGCTCGGTCGCGGCACCATCGGCGCAGAGATCTACAAGGTCGTCTGCCAGCGCTTCTCGTCCGAGGCGCTGCCGAGCGACGTGTCGGGGGGCCAGACGCGGGCCCTGTGCGCAGGCGAGGCACCCCCCGAGAGCGCCCCCAGCCCGCAGCTGCGCGCGCTGGCGGAGAACCGCACGCGGCTGATCACGGCGCTGGACGCCACGTTCCCGGAGGCCCTCGAGGACGACCTCGACACGCTGCTGCTGGACCTGCTCCCCCTCTACGACCGTCCGGACGAGCAGCTGCCCAACACCACACGCGGCGCGGCCAGCCTGGTGTACGAGCTGATGAGCGACGAGGCGGTGCTGACGGCGCTCGAGCAGGTGGGTGTGCGGCGCGGCTACCGGCCGCTTCGTCGAGCGCTCGGCGTGGCGCGGCCCGTGCTGGCCTACGACGACTTCCAGAACTTCGCGACGACGGTGCTGGCCACCATCGACGAGGGGGGCGCCGCGCACGACGAGTACCGCGCGCTGGTGGAGGCTCTGGCGGCGGACCTGGCGGTGGACGACCCCGTGCCCGAGCCGACCGGCGACGGACGCGGCACGCTCGCCGTGGCGCGCGAGCTGATGCTCAGCCACGACGACGCCTACGGGCCCAGCTCGCCCGTGCTCATCCCACAGCGCGACGCGCGCGGCATGGCCGTCCCCGCAGCGCTGGACGGGAGCCTGGGCTTCGTGGACCTGGACGCCGACGGCCTCGCCGACGTGGACGACGAGGGGCGCTACCTCGACGCGTCGGGCGCCCCGCTGAGCCTGCCCGCGCCCTTCGCGCTGCTGGGAGAGCCCGGCGCCCCGGCGCGAGACGCCGACGAGCGCGCCCTCGACGACCAGGCGCGCCCACTGTTCGCGTACCACGAGCTCAACCGCACGCTGCTGGCGGGGCTCGCGCGCGACGTGTCCCCGCTGTTGGATCCCGACCAGCCCGGGCTCCTGGACACGCTGCGCGGGTTGCCGGTGCTGCTGGGCCCCAACACGGACGCGCAGGAGCAGGTCGGCGCCATCACGCTCGACTACGCCGGCTACGACGACTCGCAGGGGGCCTTGCGTCCGCTCGTGCACGCCCTCGCGCCGCTCTTGTCGGAGACGGAGACGGCGGACGCCATCGCCGCCCTCGAGGTGCTGCTGCGTGATCACGAGGGGCTCGTCGCGGGCCTGGTGCACGCGGGCCACGTGACCGACGCGCGCAGCGACCTGACCCCGCGCGCCGACCTCGTCGAGGGCAGCGAGCTGTGGGACGACGTGATCCAGGTGGCGCAGTGGATCGTGCAGGAGCCCGGCCTGCTCGAGGCGCTGCTGCGCGCGCTGGCCGACCCGCAGGCGCGGCGCTTCGGGCAGATCTTCGCGGAGATGATGACCTACAAGGATTACACGGAGGGTCCTCCGGCGAACGACGTGAACCTGCACCTGGCGGACCAGGACTGGGCCGTCACGCCGAACCGCAACGCGCCCGACGCGCGGGGGAACCAGAGCGTCTTCCAGCAGACCATCTCCGCCATCCACGACCTCGGCTACGTGTCGGTCTGCAACAAGGCCAACCCGCAGATCGTGCTCCAGTACCGGGACATCTTCGGCAACCCCCAGTCCATCACGCTGCCGCTGAACTTCATCGGCGAGTGCGACCTGTTCCGCATCGAGGACGTGGCCGAGACCTATGCGCTCTCCCTCATCGGCGAGGCCACGCTGCCGCTCTCCATCGAGCTGTTCAACGACCTGCTCAACGCGCCCGTCATCGGTCCGCTGCTGCGCGGCATCGTGAACAACCTGCTGCAGGCGCTGACGGGCATCGACGGACTCACCACCAGCCCCACGCCGTACGCGCTGAATCGCCTGGTGTTCGTGGACAGCCCGGTGGTGGACGGCCTGATCGACCCGCCGCTCACGCGCGACGGGCAGCTGTTCAAGCAGCGCCACGGGCCCGTCGTGTTCGCGTGGGAGCGCGAGTACCACTTCTGCAACGACGTGCTCATCCCGTATGGCGCGCCCTGCAACGGCACGCGCGACCAGACCACGTTCCTGGACGCTGCGCAGCCGCTCATCCGCGCCTTCCATCAGTACGATCGCCGCACGGGAGGGCGCTTCCTGTTCACGGAGCTGATCAGCGCGCTGCACCTGCACTGGCCCACGACGGGCAACGACATGGTGCAGGGCAGCAACCCCAACGCGCCCGCGTTCGCGCATCGCGATGGGGGCGTGAACTACGAGCCCATCGTCGCGACGCTGTTTGCGGACTGCGTCGGCGCGCCTGGTGCATGCAGCGCGAGCCGTGGCGCCCAGTTCATCACGCGCCTGCACGAGCTCGGTCAGGTGCTGGATGGCATCGAGGTGCGCCCGGGCGTCGACGGAATCGACGCGCTGGCGGCCCTCGGCGAGCGCCTGATCGACCCGGCGCGCAACACGCGGCTGCGCAACTTGGACGGCACGGGCACCACGCGCACCAACGGCGGCCGCAGCATCCCCGTCACGCCGCTGTATCAGCTGCTGGACGCGCTCGCGGGCATCGACGCGCTCTTCGAGCCGGAGGCCGACCGCCACGAAAGCTGGCTCGCGGGTCGTAGCGCGCTCGTGGACGCGTTCGGCCTGACCACGCGCACCTCGGTGGGGCACCGCTTCGACAATCCGCACACGCCGCCCGCGCTGCGCGCGCTGACCGCGCTCGCCAGCCAGCGCATCGAGGCGCACCGCGACGGGGGAGACCTGGTCCCGTGGGCCGCAGGGCTCGACGAGCGCATGTCCACCAGCCTCGGCTCCGCGGTCAGCACGGCGGCGCTGCGCTTCCTCGAGGCCATCCAAGCGGACGAGGACGCGCGCCGCGCGTTCGCGCACTTCCTCGCGTACCTGATGGACGACGAGGCGCCCTACGAGTCGTTCGCGGTGACCGTCGCGGCCATCGCCGACCTGATGCAGGTGCTGGACGACGACGCCCACATGGACCCCATCCTGACGGGTCTGTCGGAGGCGCTCGCTATCGGCGTACGCGACGCGGCGGAGAACGGCGGCGACGTGAACATCGACGGGAGCACGCTGGACCGCACGCTCGCGCTGCTGCGCGAGATCAACGAGCGCGACGCGAACCACACCATCACGCGCGTGCTCCAGAACCTCGTGTCGCTGCCGCCCGCAGGGCCGGCCGAGACGCCCCTCGAGACCATCATCGAGGTGGTGGCCGAGGTGAACCGGCAGGTGCCGAACGAGGGAGGCTCCATGAGCGCCGCCGATCACTTCGACGTGTTCGAGTCGGTGCACCACTTCCTGACCGGGGAGATCCGCGGCATCGAGCGCATCTATCAGGTCGTCCAGAACCGGGAGATCGCAGAGTGACCACGCAACGTCTCACCCCCGCGCTGTTGCTCGCGGCCTTCGCGCTGCTCGCGCTCCCCACCGAGGCCCACGCGGGCGGGTTCTACATCAGCGATCGTGGTGTGCGTCCGGCAGGCCGCGGCTTCGCGTTCGTGGCGGGCGCGGACGATCCACAAGCGCTCTGGTACAACCCGGCGGGCCTCGGCTTCTCGGGTCAACAGCTGCTGATCGACGCGAACCTGCTGTTCTTCCGCGGGAGCTACACGCGCGTGGACAGCGGCGGCAACACGCTCCCCACGGTGGAGGCCGAGGTGCCGCTGCTGCCGCTCCCCATGCTGGCGTACTCGGACAACTTCGGTCTCGAGCGCTGGACGTTCGGGGCCGGGCTGTTCGTCCCCACCGCGGTGCTGGGCGAGTATCCCTCGGGCTTGGACGGTCAGGGTCACCCCTGCGACATGGACGATGACCCGAACTGCGGCCCCGCGCCGCAGCGCTACTCGCTCATCAACCTCAACGGCTCGGCGCTCGCGCACCTCGCGCTGTCGGTCGCGTACCGGCCCATCGACGAGCTCTCCATCGGGCTCGGCGTGCAGATGATGGTGGGCGTGTTCCAGGCCGTGGTGGCGATGACCGCGTGCGACCGCTTCCTGTGCACGCAGCCCGAGAACCCCGAGTGGGATGGGTATGCGCGCCTGTCCATCAACCCGGTCATCGAGCCCGGCCTGCAGGGTGGCGTCATCTACCGCAACGACGTGCTGTCGCTGGGCTTCTCGTTCCTGTGGTGGCCCAAGGCCATCCGCGGCGACGCCACCATCGACGTGCGCCTGCCGAGCGCGGTGCTGTTCGAGGGGGCGCGCGTGGAGGGCAACAAGGCGCGCGTGACCTTGCCGTTCCCGCTCACGCTGCGCGCGGGCGTCGAGGTGCGCCCCACGCCGTACCTACGGCTCGAAGTGGCTGGAGTCTTCGAGCGTTGGTCGAGCCAGTCTCAGGTCACGGTCGACCCGCGAGACGTGTGGATCCGCGACGCGCTCGCCATCGGCGACTACGAGGTGGGCAGCCTGTCGATTCCCCGCAACATGCGTGACACGTACTCCGTACGCGTGGGGGGCGAGCTCACGCTCCCGTTCGAACAGCGGCTCAGCGTGCGCGGCGGTCTGATGTTCGAGACGTCCAGCTTCAGCGACTCGCACCTGACCGTGCTCACGCTCGACACGCGCAAGTACATCCTTGGGTTGGGTGCCAGCTTCGAGGTCAAGCCAGGCATCTTCCTCGACGTCTCCTACGCACACCTCTTCCTGCAGAACCGGAACGTCACGAACAGTCAGGTGACGCAGCCCAACCCCATCCGCCCGCCAGCAGCGGGCGACATGGCTCCGGACGGTCCGGCGTACATCGGCAACGGCCGCTACGCGATGGAGGGCGACATGCTCGGCATCGGGCTGCGTTGGCAGCCCAACACCGCGCCCCCGGTCGTTACCCCCGAGCCGATGTCGGAGCGAGGCGAGGGGGATGCGCCGACCGGGCGCGACAGCGGGGAGCGCGAGGCGCCTGCAGAGGACGCATCGCCCACGGCCACGCCGGACGCCCCCCAGGGTCCAGACGCGGGACAGCCCTCGTGGTCGACGGGCTATGCTCGCTGAGCGTGCGCGGCTCACACCGAACACCACGCGAATCAACGCGCGACCGTCCCTCGTGCGTCATGACCCCAGCAATTTCTCTTGATACGATGATACGTGTGTTGTATCCAGGCGTTGGTAAGGTCAACCAACGCGGAGGCCCAACGGCCGATGCAGCGGGCGATCCCCGAATCCTCCACGACCCTCTGAGTTACTGAAGATCCTCTGAGAGGCACCCGCGACCCGGTCAGCTGCGCCGCTGACCGGGTCGTTTCTTCCGTCCTCGCTTGTTCCGGCGCAGCACCTCAGGGCGCGGCGGTCGCCAGCTCGTCCTTCGCCACAGCGAGGATGTCGCGGGCCAACCGGTCGATCTGCTTGAAGCTGGGCCCCTCCAGCATCACGCGCAGCTTCGGCTCGGTGCCGCTCCAGCGCACCAACACGCGCCCGTCGGCGCCAAGCGTCTGCTCGGCGTCGCGCATGGCTGCGGTCGTCTTCGGCATCTTCTGCAGCGGGCGTCGCACGGGCAGCGTGCCGTTGACCAGCACCTGAGGCACGCGCTCCATGACCTCGCCGGCGAGCTCGGACAGCGGTCGCTGCTCGCGCAGGAGGATGGCGAGCACCTGCATGGCGGCGACCAAGCCATCGCCTGTGGTGGCGTGCTTGAGAAAGATCAGGTGGCCCGACTGCTCGCCGCCCAACGCGAGCCCGCGCTGCCGCATGGCCTCGACCACGTAGCGGTCTCCCACCGCGCAGCGCAGCAGCTTGCCCCCCTCGCGGACCATCGCGCGCTCGAGCCCCAGGTTGCTCATGACCGTGGCCACCAGGGTCTTCTTCGGCAGCGCGCGGCGGCGCAGCATGCGCGTGGCGCACAGGGCCATCAGCGCGTCGCCATCGACGACCTTGCCCTTCTCGTCGACGATGATCACGCGGTCGGCGTCGCCGTCCAGCGTGATGCCGATGTCCGCGCCCCGCTTGCGCACCTCGCGCGCGCACGCCTCGGGGTGCAGCGCGCCGCACAGGTGGTTGATGTTCGTGCCGTTCGGCTTGTCACCCAGGCTGTAGACCGTGGCGCCGAGCTCGCGGAACACGGCCGTGGCCACGCGGTACGCCGCGCCGTGTGCGGCATCCACGACCACCTTGAGCCCCTCGAGCGTGAGCTCGTCCGGGAAGGAGGCCTTCACGAACGCTACGTACCGTCCCGGCGCGTCGTCCAGGCGCTCGGCCGTGCCCACGCGCTTGCCGGTGGGGCGACCCTTGTCCAGTCGCCCGTCCTCCATGAGCGCCTGGATCTCGACCTCGGTCTCGTCGGGCAGCTTGAACCCGTCGGGCCCGAACAGCTTGATGCCGTTGTCTTCGTACGGGTTGTGCGAAGCGCTGATGACCACCCCCGCGTCCGCGCGCATGCTGCTGGTGAGGTGCGCGATGGCGGGCGTCGGTAGAGGGCCCGTCAGCATCACGCGCCCGCCCCAGGCGCACACCCCAGCCGCGAGTGACGTCTCGAAGAGGTAGCCCGAGATGCGGGTGTCCTTCCCGATGACCACGCGGGGTGGGTGCTTCACGCGTGTCCGCGCCTGGTAGGTGATCGCCGCGCCGATGCGGAACGCGGTCTCGGGGGTCATGTTGCCAGCGTTGGCGAGGCCGCGGACGCCGTCCGTGCCAAAGAGAGATCGAGTCATGTGCGTGTCTTCGTGTGCGCCGCGTTCACGGCTCCCAAGTGATGTCCAAGCTCCAGCTGTTGGGCGGAGCGTAGTCGCTCCGGCCGACGATGCTGCGCGGAAACTGGAGCTCGATGAGGAAGCCGTTGTCGTGCGACTGGCGGGTCGAGTCCTCGGTTCCATCGGCACGCCGCGCCGTGAAGTAGCCCTCGATGTAGATACCCCGCACGTAGTCACGCAAGGCATGGGGAATGAGCGAGTCGGCGTTGATGCCGGCGCGGATGATGGGGCTGCGGAAGCCCTCGTCTCCCATCTCGATGCGGATGGTCGGGATGATCTCGCCGAACTGCTCGCGCAGGGCAAGCGTCGCGACACCGAAGGCCACGCCCGCCAGGAAGTCGGTGGCCTCGGCGGCGGCGCCCTGCGGGTTGTTGCTGTCCGACTGCAGCGCCCGGTCGATGCGCGTGTCGCCGGTCAGCAGCAGCGAGATGATCTCGCCCTGGTCGCTGACACCCTCGATGCTGGTGGTGAAGCGCACCTCGGGCCGGCTCAGCGTGCCGCTGACCTCCACGCCCACCGTGTCGCCTGGGCGGTTCCGCAGCGTGTGCGTCGCGACGAGCGAAACCACCGGGTCGACCTCCTCCGTGTTGCGGAACAGCATCGAGCCGCTCTCCACGTCGAACACCTTGCCGAACACGGAGAAGTTGCCGCGGTGCAAGCGCGCGTCGCCGCGGATCTTGAAGGCGTCGCCCGCCATCGACACCTGCAGCTGCGCGGAGACTTGGGCGGCGAAGTCCTGCGCCGCGCTGCGCACCCAGAAGCGGTTCGCGGCATCGACGTCGATGAGCCAGACGAACGGCACCTCCGTCTCGCTCTCGCTCTCGTGCGTCTCGCCATAGACGTAGACGTCCGGGTGTGCGGCCAGCGAGATGGAGGAGCGTCCGCCGTCATCCGGCAAGCCGACGTCCAGACGCTCCACCACGATCTCGCCGAAGAGCGTGTCGGAGTTGCACTCACGCTGCGTGTTGTCGAGCTCGCACGACCGCTCTGCCGAGCAGATGCACGCGTTCAGCTCGGCTACTCCGTCCAGCGTGGCCATTACCGACCCCTCCTGACGCACCGGGAAGCCATCGGCGCGAGCGCGCAGGCCGCGGATGTAGCTGGGGCTGAGACGCTCGAAGCCCAGCTGACCGCTGAAGGTCACGTCTCCGTTGCCGTCGGCCGCGTGGAAGCGCTGCAGCTCGATCTCGCGCCCGTCGAAGATCATGTCTCCTTCCACATCCCGCAGACGCTGTCCGATGGAGCGCAGCTCGACGCGGCCATCGGTGAGCGCCAACGAGCCGTACCACGAGGGGTCGAGCGCGGCCCCGCGCGCGCTCAGCTCGCCATTGAGCAGGCCCTCCACCCCCGCCACGTCGCTGAGCCACGCCAGTGGTGCGCCGAGCGGCGTGTGGGTGAACAGGGCGTGCGCCTCGACCTCCGCTTCTTCCCCCACAGCGGGCAGCTGCGGGTCGCCCTCCCATGTGATGGGGACGCGACCCTCGATACGCGTCGTGCCGCCGTTCCACCACTCCGCGTCGACAGCGCCAGAGATGGCGTCGGAGGTCGCCTCCACCACCAGGTGGACGTCCGAGGGGTCGGTCTCGCGCAGGACGACGGCGCTGCGGCGGACACCGCGCACCAGCGTCCGCGCCCTGGCGCCGATGGCGTCGAGGTTCAGGCGCACGTACGGGTCCTCGCCGAAGAGGCGCGCCTCGAAGTCGCCGTCCAGGGGACCGCCGACGAAGTGGCAGACGCTCGGCAGCGAGGACATCTCCGCGCCGCGGATGGCACCCGCCACCACGATCTCGGGCCAGGAAGAGACGCCGGACGCGAGCCACGCGAGCGGATCGATGTCGGCGCCTGCGTTCATGGTGAGCACCCGGTACTCGCCCAGCACGCCCTCGATGAGCGCCTCGGCGCGCCCCCCGTCGAGCGTCACGAAGACCGTACCGCGCGGGTTGCTGTCTGCCGCGCACAGCTCGTCGCTCATGTCCCCCAACCAGTCGACCGCGCTGAAGACGTTGCCGTGCAGCGGCCAGCCGCCGCCGCCGCGTAGCGTTCCATCGATCGCCAGCCGCAGCTGCTCGGCGCCCGCTGGGAGCCCTTCGCGTACGGAGGGGGGCAGCACCTCGACGGTGCGAGGGGGCACCCGCACCGAGATCTGCCAGGGCAGGTAGGAGAGCAGCTCGATCGCGGAGCTGTCCTCTGCCGTCAGGCTGCTTAGCGCGAGGACCATGTTGCCCTCCAGCTCGAGCAGCAGCCCCTGGGCGTCGGTCGCCGTCGTGCGCACCATCATCAGGTTGGACTCGTCGTAGCGCAGGTCGCCGCTGACGTTGACGATGGGCCAGTCGGCGTAGCCCAACGTCGGCACGTTGAACGAGGCGTCGACCGTGGGCGTGTCGACGGTCCCCGCGATGTGCGCGTGTCCCTCGAGCGCGCCGCTCAGCTGGAGCGGAGTCTCGCTGGGGAAGAGGTCTCCGACCAGCGCGAGGTCCATGGAACGCGTGCTGATGTCCACGTAGTACGCGCTCTCCGCGAGCGCGACGGCGACGTCGGCCTCCTCGTCGTCCGGAGCGCCGCTGATCTTCACGATGAACGTCCCTCGGTCACCGAAGCGCACCTCGGCCGCGGCGGCGATGTCCCCGGGCTCGTACTCGGCCCAGGCGTGCTCGATCTCGATGGGATCCACCGTCAGCCAGCGCCCGTCGTGCAGGCGCCCGCGGGCGTAGACGTGTGGCGCGTGGTCGAGGTCACCGTCCAGCTGGACGCTCAGGTCGATGCTCCCCGAGGCGTCGATGGGCACCCCCGCGAAGTCTGCGATGTGCGCCACCGTGAGGCCCTCGACCGCCACGCGGATGTCATCGTTCCGGCGGGGGTGGTAGGAGCCAGTCACCTCGACGCTCTCGCCCTCGTTGCGCAGCGCAGTCGTGCCGAGGTCGATGCGGCCGTCGTCGTGTAGCACCAGGCCGCTGACCGTACCCGCGAGCCGTGCGTCCCCGGCAGCGACGCGCAGCAGGGGCGCCTCCACGTGGGTCGCTCCTTCGCCCATCTCGGCCTCCACCTCGAAGGCGATCAGCCTGCCTTCGTCGCGGAGCTCACCAACGCTCAGGTAGCGGTGTGGTCCGCCAACCAGGCTGACGCTGCCGCTCCCGAGTGGCACACCGGACACGACCAACTGCACGGGCGCCAGGTTCGCGTCCAATGAAGGAGCGGCGAGGTCCCCGAACAATCGTCCACGGAGAGGGACGCGAGCGGCCTCGACGGACCCGTAGCGCACTCCCGCGAGCGTCGCGGTCCCGGAGATGTCGTAACGCGGGATCTCGTCGGCGCTGCGCTCGAACCACACGTCGAAGCGCAGAGAAGAGCGTAGGCCGGGGACCGCCTCCGCGATGTTGGGGTCGCGGGCCACCTGCGGGATGTAGCCCACGATGTGCATGCGGACCGCACCCGCGGGGTCCACCGTGCCGGTCGCGCTGGCGTGTCCGCCGCCGTACGGAGTCTCGACCCTGTCGATGCGTACGCTCCCATCCGCGAGCAGCGTGGCGTTGGCCGAGACCGAAGGCACGCGCACGCCCTCGTACTCGAACGGCTCGATGTCTGCCGACAGTTGCGTCTCGCCTTCGGGGCCAGCCGCCGGGATGCGCAGACGCAGGTCGCCACGGACCGTGAGCTCGGGCGCGCTGGCGAGGACCGGGCCGAGGTTCAGGCCGTCGGTGTGGATGCGCACCTCGACGTCCCCTTCACTCGGCAGCTCGCCGGAGAGGGACACGGGTCCACCCGCGGTCTCGAGCGTGCCGCGCACCGCCAGCCGATCGGGTGGACCGCTGAGGCGGACGAACCCCTGCGTACGCCCGGTCAGGATGGACGCCCACTCGAACCCCAGCTCGGACAGGGTCTCCCCGTTGACGGGCTCAGCGTGGACGAGCAGGTCCAGCTCCGCGGTCGCCTCGGGCTCTCCAGGGGGTGGGGCGTACCCCAGCGCCACGTGCACCTGCTCGTCTCCCATGCTGGCCCGCGTGGTCACCTGTGTGCCGCGCTCGTCGCCGTAGATGACGCCCACCAGGTTCTCGATGCGACCCCGCCGAGGGAAGGGAGACACCACGTCGCCGCTCAGCGCGTAGACGCGGATCTCGGTCGTCTCGTGAAACTCCATGCGCCCATGGGCGTTGGTGCCCTCGATGCGCAGACCCGAGAGCCCGAGGATCTCCCCGAACACCGTCACACCTTCGAGCCGCAGATCGTCGACGATCGCGTGGAACGGCTCGCCCGTGCTCGGGCTCTTGTCGGTCGGCTCGAACGCCAAGAGGAATGTCGGCGTGCCCTCGCCATCGTCGATCAGCTCGAGCTCACCGCCGGTCAGGTGCGCGTGCGAGAAACGGAGCACGCCGTCTCGCAGCGCCGCGTAGTCGATGGCGAGCGAGATGCGGCTCCCTCGGATCACGGGACGGCCGCTCGGGTCGCGCAGGATGACGTCGCCCACCACGATCTCGTCCAGCCCCACGTAGTCGATGCGTCCGATCTCGAGCGACCCGTCGATCTGCGACGAGACCCAGTCCGTCAGCCCCCGGCCCAGCACGCGATGCCCCAGCGGCGAGTTGAGGTGATAGAGCACGCTGAGCAGCAAGAGCAGCAAGAGGACGAGCAGCCAGAGCAGCCCATCACGCCCGCCGCGCAAGACCCGCGCGACCATCAGAACGCCTCCCCGATGGTGAGGTGGATGGCGCCAGGGAAGCGGACGAAGCCGAGGTTCACGTAGTTGATGGGCGCCAGGTTGACCCCGCCACCGACCACCTGCGCGCGCTTCGAGAGGAACCCGATGTCGAGGCGCACGGGCCCCACCAAGGTCTGGTAGCGGAGCCCGAAGCCCGCCGCGAGGTGGATCTGGTCGAACCGGAAGCGGTCGCCGCGGTTGACGTCGCCCATGTCCGCGAACAGCACGACGCCGAAGTCTGGCGTGATGGGCGCTCGCAGCTCGATGCTGGCTTCCCAGCGCCGCAGGCCGCCCGAGTTGGCCTCCGAGCAGTCCGTGTCGGGGGGCGGGTTGTTGCGTGCGCACGCGGGTTGCACCCCGATCGCCTGCTGGTCCCCCAGGAAGCCGGGCGCGAAGCCACGGTGCGAACTGGGGCCACCGCCGCGCAGGCGGTACCGCTGAGGTCCGAGCAGCGCAGACACCTGGTCGAGCGACTGATCGGCGGAGCGGATGAGCATGACGCCGAGCCCGAAGCGCGCGGCGAGGACCATGTTCAGCGGGAGCGGCGCGTACGCTCGGGCCTCGGGCGTGAAGCGGTAGTACGTCCACGACGAGCCGAGAAAGGCCGGGGCTTGATGGAAGCCGAGCGAGAGGAAGAAGCCCTGATGCGGGGAACGGGAGTCGTCGCGCAGGTCGACCTGGGCGTACTCCTCGAAGAACAGCACGGAGTAGTCCGAGCTGCGCACCTGGTCGGTGGTGCGCTGCAAGTTGGAGTGGAGGCCGCCGCTGAGGATCAACTTGCCGCCGAAGAAGGGGCGGCTCACGCGTACGGCAGCGTCTACATCGTGGCGGAAGAAGCCCTGGTTGGGGTCGGGGCCGAGGTCCCAGTGGCTGTTGAGCGTGAGGGTGGTACGCGACTCGATGAACGCGGGTTGTCGGAACTCGAGCTTCAGCACGTTACCGAAGCGCGGTTGGATGCCGTTCTCGGAGCGTGTCTGGAAGATGAGGCGTGGCCGGTCTTCGAGTCGGACGCGCCGCAGGCCGCCCAGGAAGTCGCGGTGCTCGACGAACGCGAGCACGTGCGCGTCCCACTGGGGGGTGCTGCTGGAGGTGTTCTGTTCGTCGACGACCTGGCCGGTCTCCACACCCACGCCCACGCCGTAGCGGAAGTTGCGGCCACGGCGCACGCGGATGGTGACGTCCACCTCACCCGTGCAGAGCCCCGCTTCGTCGCGCCGCGGGTTGCCGATGACGTCCACCTCCGCGAAGGCGCCGAGTCCGTATACCGCGCGTTGGGCGACCCGCATGGCCTGCTCAGAATACGGGGCGCCACGGCGGATGTCCGCCGTGCCCCGAATGGTCGCGGTCGGCACGTCGTCGCCTTCGACGGTGACGCTCGAGACCACGCACTGGGGTCCCAGGCGCACCCACAGCTTGACGTCGGCCAGCCGCTCGTCGCGGTTGATGTCGACGCGCCCCTCCACGTGGCCGCACGCGTATCCCTCACGCGCCAGCGCGTCACTCAGCGCGCGCTTGCTGCGTTCGTAGATGGCCTCGTCGAAGGGCGCGTCGGGTTCCAGCTCGATGGCGCGCGTGAGCGCCGACGCGATGGACTGGGGGAGGCCTGCGTCGGCTACGCGCGCGAACTCTGAGGCGCTCTCCGGCTGGGCGTCGGGATCGGCGGCGGCGCTCTCCTCGCTCGCGTCGGGAGCTGGTGTCTGGCCTTCGTCCTGGCTCTGCGCGTCTGGGTCGTCGGAGGTGGGGGGCGGGGGCGGCGTTGGGCTCGCAGGATTTGCGCGCTGCTCGTGCGACACGAGCAACACGACCTGGCGCGTGACGACGGGCTCTCCTTCCGAGACGTGGACGGTGACCTCCACTTCGCAGCCCTGGTTCCGACCGTTGCGCTCGCACGGGGCATCGTCTCCGTCGCCCTCCACGCGGTCGGACTCTGCCGCGGCCTCGGGGGTGATCTCCACGTGCACGACCTCGGCGTCGTAGTACCCGCGTGCGCGATACCAACGCTCGATGCGGCGCAGGTCGCGTTCGAACACGGAAAGGTCCCAGGTGGGCCAGTCCGACCAAGGCCAGCGCCACAACCTCAGCGTGTTCGTTCCACCGTCGAACGGTGGTTCGCCGCACGTCGGGTCGGAAGCGGTCCCGAAGTCGATGCCCACGCTGCTGCGTTCCCGTGTTGCCAAGCACGCGGCGAGGGCGTTCGCGTCGAGATCCTCGACACCCTCGAAGCGCAGCCGGTGCACGCCGTAGCTGTCGCGGGGGATGGTGGCGCAGCCCGCCCACAGCCACAGGGCGCTCGACGCGAGGGCCCAGACCGTCGTCCGGGTGAACGCGCTACGGCCGAGCGACGTGCGCCGCCGCGGCGGTGCGTCGAGCGGGGGTGGACCGGTGCGCGGGGGGTTCACGGTGCGACCTGGGGAGCACGAAGGCATGCGGCCTCGGCCGTCACGGCTCGAGCGGCACGGACTCCGGGAGCTCGAGCCGCACGTCCCCCGGGGGCGCTGCGTTGAGGGTGAGGTAGCCGTTCAGGTCCGTGAACGCCGCGAAGGCGCTGCCGTCAGCAAAGCGGAGGACCACCCACCGATTGACCAGCAGCGTGCGCTCGTCGCCCGCGAACGCGAACGTGCGGACGTCGCGCGTGCGAGCCTCCGCGGGCATCGGCGTGGCGCGCCGGCAGAACCCCAACAGGGTGTCGGTGAGCTCGTTCGCCAGGCAGCGGGCGCGGACCTGCGACCACTCCTCCATCGCCGCATGCGTGGCGCCCGGCGCGACGGCGGCAGACGCCACGAACTGCAGCGCCGCGGCCCGCACTGGGAGCTGGTGAGGTCGCTGGGCGAGCGCTGAGGCAGACAGGCGCGACGAGCAGCGTTCGTGGCCCAGCGCTCGTAGACCCACCAAGACGTTGGCGCGCAGGTGAGGCTCCCGTCGGTCCAACAGGCCACACAGCGCGTCGCGCAGTGGGTCGCGCCCTTCCTCTGGGTCTGCGACGGGTGCGCCGCGCTGCGTCGCGAGCCGTGCGAGGACGTAGCTGACGGCCGTGGGGATGGGGAAGGGGCGCTCGGTCGCATCGACCAAGCGCGTGACGTCTTCGTCGTCCAGGTCACGCAGTGTCGCCGCGCGGCCCATGGCCGAGGCTGCTGCTGCGGCGACACGTGCATCTCCGCTTCCCAGCGCATCGCGGAGGACCGCGAGAGACCCCGCGCCGCCCAGCTCTCCGAGCGCCGCGAGCGCTTGGTAGCGCAGCGCGCCATGACCTCGCTGCGCGTGGGCCCGCAGACGCTCGCGAGCGGGCTCGTCGACCCGGCCGAGGGCCAGGAGCGCGTGCATGGCCCGGGACGCGAGCGCGCGATCACGCCCGTCGACCAGCGCGTCGAGCTGTGTCGCCAGCGTGGCGCGGCGCGCGTCCGCGAGCTGCGCACCTAGCCGCCGCAGCGCGTCCGTCAGCGCCGTCAGCAGCGCGTGGCGGTCGCGGGGGGCGCGGCTCATCAGCTCGGTCGCGACGCGCTCGACGCCGGCCTCGTCCATGACCTGGCCAAGCGCGATGGCAGCCTCGTAGCGGGTCTCTGCGTCCGTGTCGGCGAGCAGCGGGAAGAGGGCGTCGCTGCTCCCCGGGTCTCCCAACGCGCCCAGGGCTCGCAGAACGGCGCGGCGCAGCGCGGCGTCCGAGTGTGACAGCAGCGGTCGCAGCGCGGGGAGGGCACGCGGCTCGGCGAGGCTGCCCAGCAGCCGAACGATCCGCAGGCGCGCCTCGCCCCGCGCGTTGGGGAGGGCATCCAGCAGCGGGTCTGCCGCGCGACCATCCGCGCCGAAGCGCGCCAAGTAGGCATCTAGCGCGTCGAGCGCCGCGCTCTGCGTGCCCGCGTCGGCGTGGCCCACGTGCTCCAGGATCGGCACGAGCGCCACGTCCCCACCCAGACGCCCAAGCGCCAGCAGCAAGGGCGCGGCGGCGCCTCGGCCCGTGCGGAGCGCCTCCAGCAACGCGGGCACGGCGCGCTCGTCCGGCTGGGTCTCGGCGACCTCCGCCAAGATGCGCCCGATGGCCGTCGCATGTTGGTGGCTCGCGGTGGCCAAGCGATCCGCCAGCGCCGGCACCAGGGCATCGTCCAGGTTGGAGCGCGCCCGCTGCACCAAGGCGTCCATCGCGATGGTCTGCGCTCCGGGGATGCTGCCCAATGCGTCGAGGATGACCTGCGAGGCGCGTGGATCCGGGATGGGCGCGAGCGCGTCGAGAGCGGCGGCGCGCAGGCGCACGTCGGGTTGCTCGAGCAGGCCTCTCAGCGAATCGATCGCGCGCGGTGAGCGCAGCTGACCGAGCGCGAGCGTCGCCGTGAGTCGCGCCTCCTCGACCGTGTCGCGCGTGCCCAGCGCGAGCGCGGAGAGGGCGCGGACGTCTCCGAGGGATCCGAGCGCCGCGAACACCGCGACGCGCACCTCGGCCGAGTCATCACGCGCGCGCCCGATCAGTGGGACCACGGCGCGCTCGTCGCGTAGACCGCCGAGCGCCGTCGCGGCCGCGATCCGCACCGTCACGTCGTCGTCGTCGAGGCGCCCCAGCAGCGGCGTGATCACGTCGGTGCCGCCGATGGACGCGAGCGCGTCGATCGCAGCGATGCGGACGTCGGCAGCGGTGTCGCCGAGCGTGCGGATCAGAGCGGGGAGGGAGCCTGCGTCGTTCATGGCACCCAGGGCTCGCGCCGCCGACGCGCGCGTGTCGCCCTGAGGGTCCAGGAGCCACTCGCTGAGCTCGGGGATGGCCTCGGTCAGCTGTAGCCGTCCGCACGCCTCGGCCGCCTCGTTGCGCACGTCGGCGTCTGGATCGGCCAGGGCGCCCAGGATGGCACTCCGCGCGCGCGGCGACGGATAGCCCGCCAGCAGCCGGACGATGTCACGGCGGCGGCCCGCTTCCGCGACGCGCAGCTCCTCGGCCAGGTGGTCGACGCGGCCCTGCCACTCGAAGCCCAGCGATGCGAGCACGAGCAGCAGGAGCGACAACCGCCCCGGCCAGCGGAGGGAGCCCGAGCGAGGGCGTGGGGTGGGACGCGGTGGCGGGGCGTACACGGCGAGAGAGTAGCAGTTGTGCGCCCATAGACGAACCCTCCCTTCCTCTTCCGACGGGCCGTTCGGGCCTCCTCAGTGCGCCGCGCCGGCCATGTCGATTGCCCAGCGCACGTCCACCACCCCGTCGAAGGGATGCACCCGCAGTGCGTCGAGGGCGTGGTAGACGCAGCTCGGTGCGACGCCCTCGGCCGCCGGCCCGTGCAGCAGGACGCCTACGACGGATCCGGTCGCACCGTCGAGGCGCGCGTCCACGAAGAGCGTGCCGGCGTTCGGCCCGTGGCACAGGCGCACAGCGTCTGCGTGGGGCTGGATGGCCGCGTCGAGCTCTTCGACCGAAGGGGGTCCGTTCTCCACGGGGACGATGGGGATGTCCGCCACGTCCGAGAACTCCACCACAGTCGGCGAGGGGGCCGCGACCGGCGCGGCGCTGGGCGTGGAGTCGCTCGGCGACGCGGGGCCCGTGTCCCGGCACGCGGCCCAGCGCGCCTCGCGTCTCGCTTGGCTGCGGCGACTGCGACGCCCCCCTCCGCCGAAGTTCGGGGTGCTGCCGCTGGTGGCGGCGGCGGCGATGACGACCCCTACCACCACGACGGCTCCCAGCGTCATCCCGATCACGCGCGCGACGGCGCGCCCTCGCAGCTGGCGGCACTCGCGGCGTTGCGCCGCGCTGGCGCCATGGGCGCAGCCGACGCTGGAGATCGACGAGCTGACGAGGAGCGCGAGGCTCATGACGAGGGCGAGGAGCTTGGGGCGGTTGGGAGGAGGCTGCGTGGTCATGGTGCTTCGAGGTAGATCAGCTGTACGCCGAATCCGATCGCGGCGCCCCCATCGCGGCCAACCGCGTCGATGATCTCGACCAGGCCGCCATAGGGTCGGACGCGCCAGCGCGAGTCGCGCAGGCCAGGGAGGTTCAGGGTCGTCCCGACCTGGATCTGGACCCAGGACGCCGACGGCATGATCTCGAACAGCAGGTCGAGCTGTCGCTCTCGCCTCAGGGGGAAGCGTAGACGCAGGTTCCCGTGGGTGCCGACCGCCTCCCGGTCGACGACGGTGCCGCCCAGGTCGAGCTGCGCGTGGACGCCGTCCAGGGCGCCGGCCCGCAGATGGAGGCGCGCGATGGCCGCGGTCCCCTGGGCGCGGCGGGTCCGTTCGTCCACGCGCAGGTAGGTCACGCCCACGCCCACGCCAGCGGCCACCAGGCGGGTTTCGTACCCGGCGACGACGCTCGCGTCCGCGACCCCGATGTGATCGCGTTCGGCGACCCCGTAAGCCAGCGGGCCGAGACGGAGGAGCGAGAAGAACGCGCGCTGGGCGCGGAAGCGCCACTCGCCCGCGAACGCGGCACCATCGATGTCGCCGCCGAAGCCCGTCAGAGACAACGACACGCGGTGACCGCTGCGTCGCGCAGGGGCCCAGCGCGCCTCCCGTCGCTCCCGACGAGCTGCACGCGCAGCGTCGGGGTCGCTCCCGGTGGCGACGGCTGGGGGCACATACTGCGGGACCTCCACCAGCAAGCCCTCTGCAGGGGCGATGGGGGACGCTTCCCCGTAGAGGTATGGGTCGGGGGCCGTGGCGTAGGGCGGTGGCAGATCGGACGGTGCGTCGGCCGCGTCGCCAGGGGGCTGGGCCGTCGGTGCGTCGGCTCGCAGCCGGTCGGGTTGGAGCGCTGACGGGGCGAGGGTTGGTTCTGCGCCCAGTGTCGGGCGCGCCGGGGTAGGCTCTGCCAGGTCCGCGGCGCCATCGGTCTGGGCGAGCGCGGTGGACGCGCGGGGCGCGAGCAGCAGGAGCACGACCGACAGCACATGGGTGGCTGGCGCGCTACGTCCCATCCGTGCGCCGACCACTCGGGCTGTCAGTCGACAACCGGCATCTCCATCTCGAATTGGACTTGCACCTGATCTCCGCCGTCGAAGGTCGCGGTGTACGCCACCTCGATGTCGCCCTGGTCGTTGGTGGACATCTCCAGCGTCACGTCGCTCGCCTCCTGCTCGAAGGTCGGCGCGGCCTCGTCGCCGACGCAGGTCCAGACCTTGAGCTGCCCGGCCTCGCGGGCGTCGCGCACGAGCAGCGCTGGACCCTGGCGTACGAACTGCACGGTAGCGGTGCGCTCCTGCATGTCCAGGTCGAGGACCTCGATCGTGTGGGTGAGTTCCGCGCCGCTCTCCGTGGTGGCGTCCAGCTCGAGGCGCCATCCGTCCGGCAGGCAGTACCCCGAGGCGCGGGTGCTGCCTGGGACGATCCGCTCGCCGTCGACGGTACCGCTGACGCGCGCCTCGTCCACCACGAGGAAGCCGGTGGCACCAGCGGGCAGCTCGTCCCAGCTGACACAGCCGCCGAGGGCGAAGGAGACGGCGAGCAGCGTCGCCGCCCGTCGCGGGGACAGGAGGTGGGTGCGCATGAGGCCTTCAGCATATCGTCCACCCCAAGCGCCGGCAACGGGGGTACCTTCGCAGTCATGAAACGACTCCCGAACAATGCGCGCGCAGTGGTCACCGGCGGTGGCAGTGGTCTCGGACGGGCCTTGTGTCAGGACCTGGCTGGGCGTGGCGCCCGCGTGCTGGTGACCGACGTCAACCTGGGCACGGCCGAGGAGACGGCAGACATGCTGCGCCGCAGCGGCGCGGAGGCGCACGCCATGACCGTCGACGTGCGCGACCACCTGCAGGTCGCGGCCATGGAGGCCTATGCGACCGAGCTGTGGGGCGGTACCGACGTGCTGGTCAACAACGCGGGCCTCGCCGTGGTGGGCGAGCTGGGCCTCATCCCGGTGGAGGAGTGGCAGTTCCAGGTGGACGTCAACCTCATGGGCGTGATCTGGGGCTGTCACTACTTCGGGCCCAAGATGGTCGCGCAGAAGAGCGGCTTCATCCTGAACGTGGCGAGCTCGGCGGGTCTGCTCGCGGCACCCACGATGGGCCCCTACAACGTGACCAAGGCGGGCGTCGTGGCGCTGTCCGAGACGCTCTTCGCCGAGATCGGGCCCAAGGGTGTGACGGTGGCCGCGCTGTGCCCGACCTTCCTGCGTACCAACATCCACAAGGACGCGCGCGCCTTCGGCGGCAACACCGGCGAGAAGACCGACAAGCTGGTGACGGAGGCCAAGTGGAGCGCCGAGGAGGTGGCCAAGGTGGCGGTCGACGAGCTGCTGCGGGGCACGCTCTACATCATCCCGCAGACCGACGGAAAGGTGCTGTGGCGCGCCAAGCGTGCGCTCGGTCAGAACTTCTACGCCGCCCTGCGCGCAGGCTTCGGCCGCATGGTGGACCCGACCGCCAAGTGAGTGACGCGCCGCCGCGGGAGCCCGACCGCCTCGACGAGCTGCTGCGTGACGTGCGCGCGTTCGTCGCGGAGCGGGAGTGGGAGCCCTACCACGACCCCAAGAACCTCGTGATGGCGCTGGTGTCCGAAGCTGGCGAGCTGGCCGCCGAGCTGCGCTGGGTGCCCGGCGAAGAGGCCGACGCGTTCTGTCGCGCGGACGACTCGCGTCAGCGCGTGCTCGACGAGCTGGCCGACGTGACCCTGTGCGTGCTCATGCTGGCAGACCGCATCGGCGCCGATCTGCCTGCCGCGGTGCACGACAAGCTGCGCCGCATCCGCGTGAAGTACCCACCGGGCAGCTGACGCGCTGCGCCGCCTTCGCCCGCGGGCGTCGCGTCTCGGGCCACGCGTCTCAGCGCCTGGCCGTCGCGCCCGTCAGGCGCCGCAAGAAGCGCACGGTCTTCTCGTTGACGCGGAGCACTGCTTCGGGCGACGCGCGGTACAGCCGCCACAGCGCGTAGGCCTCGCGCGTGATGACGATGATGCCGCGCTTGCGCTCGACACCCCGCAGCATCTGCTCGACGGCCTCCTCCACGGAGAACGGCGGGTTGGGCAGCTTGGCCAACACCGAGTCGGTGCCGTCTGCGCCACGCAGCTCCGTGGTGTGCGCCATGGGCGTGTCGATGATGCCCGGGCACACCACGCTGACGTCGATGCCGTCGCCTTTTGCTTCGGCGCGCAGCGTCTCGCTGAACGCGACCACGGCGTGCTTGCTGGCGCTGTACGCGGCCATGAGCGAGGTGGGCACCAGGCCCGAGATGGACGCGGTGTTGATGATGTGACCGTGCCCCTGGTCGCGCATGCGCGGGTAGAACGCGTCCACACCACGCACGACGCCGAGCACGTTCACGTCGAAGAGCCGCTCCCAGTCTTCGATGGGGGTGTCGCGCACCAGGCCGGCGACGGCGATGCCCGCGTTGTTGAAGAAGTAGTCGACGTGGTCGAAGCGACCGTACACCTCGGCGACGACGTGCTCCCACTGCGAGCTCTTGCGCACGTCCAGGGGGAAGACGTGCACGTCGTTGGCTTCGCCGCCCAGCGCCCACGCCGTGCGCTCCAGCAAGTCCGCGTCGATGTCAGCGAGCAGCAGCGTGGCCGAGCGCTTGGCCAAGGCCGCGGCCAGGGCCCGACCGATGCCGGACGCCGCGCCCGTGATGAACACCACCTTGCCATCGAACACGTCGGTGCTCATGGAGCACCTCCTCCCGGGCCGCCCGCGTCCCCGTCCGAGCGCCGCGCCTCGAGCGCCACGAGCCGCTCCTCGAGCGCGCGCAGCTTGTCGCGCAGGGCGTCCAGTGCCTTTGCGTTGGCGTCTGGCCCGCTCTTGCTCAGGCCGCCCAGCATGCGCTGCACCGTCACCCTGTCTTGATGCGCGAGCGTCGCTGCGTAGGCCTCGATGGAGCCCGCCCGCTCGCTGGCCGACGCGGCCACCAGCGCCCCAGCGGCCGCCTTGCGCACCCGCGGGTGTGGGTCGCGCAGCGCGTCCTCGAGGGCGTCCTTGGCGGGTCCCTGGGCCGCATCGCTCAGGTGTGGGCACAGCTCACCCAGGCCGTCTGCGGCGGCCACTCGCACCAGGTCGTGTAGGCCGCCCGGGCGCAGCGCGTCGCGCAGCACGTCGCGCGCCTCGGGTTGGTGCGTCTTGCCCAGGCCACGCAGGGCGCCGCGGGGCGCGAACCCGCCGTGCTGTCGGAGCGACGCGTGCGCTTCGAGCAGGTCTCGCGGCGCGTTCTCTCGCTGTGCACCCAGCGCCTCGAGGGCGGCTTCATGGGCGCGTGGAGGCAGACCCGCGTCGAGCCGACGCTTCAGGCACGCGACCACGCGCGCATCGCGGTAGCGCCCTAGCTGGCGCAGCAGACACGCCAGGCTGAGGGGGTTCTGGTGCGTCTCGGCCAGCGCGAGCAGGCCGCCCAGGGCCGTCTCGGTCTGTGCGTCGCCCAGCGCCTCGGCCCATTCACAGCGCACACCCCAGAAGGGCTCGGGCTCGAACGCGTCGACCACGGCACGCGTGTCTCGCGGGTGTCCCGTCTTGACCAGCGCGTGCGCCGCCAGAATGCGGCCACGCACGTCGTCGGTCTGCGTCAGCTGCGCGCGCAGCGCCGGCGCGCCCGGGTCCCACACGAGCTCGAACAAGGCGCTGCAGGTCGGGTCCACCCGCACGCGCTCGGCGGGCGCGTCGAGGGGCAACAGCACGACGTGGCGCGCGTCGCTCACCGCGACCGTGACTGTGAACGTGCGGTCCTTGGTGGTGATCTCGAGGGGCAGGTCGAACGCGAACAGGGGGATGCCTTTGGCCTCGTCCCGCTGCGTCTGTGTGATGGTGATGCGCGTCTCACGCGTCGCGTCGTCGTGCTGCACCGCCACCTCGAGCTTGGGGTACCCGGGCGAGCGCAGCCACTGGTCGAAGAAGCGCCCCAGTGACCGACCCGAGTGCTCTTCGAGCACGCGGCGGAAGTCGTCCGTCTCCACGGTCTTGCCGCGGAAGCGCGCCAGGTAGCTGCGCACGGCCGGGAAGAACACGTCGTCCCCGAGCAGCCGGCGCAGCATGTGCAGCCGGAAGCCGCCGCCCGGGTAGAGGTGCATGTCGAACAGGTCGAACGACGAGTCGTAGGTGCGCGTCACGATCGGCCGCGCGTAGCGGTCGCGGACCTCCGAGAAGTAGGCCTTCTGGCAGCGGTAGAGGTCGTACTCGAGCGCCTCGCGCCCGTAGCGGTGCTCCCACCAGCAGGTCTCCATGTACGTGGCCCAGCTCTCCTTGAGCCACGCGTGGCTGTGGTCGTGGCAGACCACGTCGTCGCCGAACCACGAGTGCGCCATCTCGTGCACGTTGATGATGTCCGCCAGGAGCGTCTCCTCCGCGGCGAGCGCCTCGTCGAGCAGGAAGCGGTCGTCCCACGACACCAACGAGATGTTCTCCATGGCGCCGCCGATGCCCTCGGCCGCGAACTGGAAGTACTTGGGGAACGGGTAGGGGCCCAGCACGCCCTGCATCCACGTGAGCATCTCGCTCGTGCGACCGAAGGTGCGGGTGAGCGTCTCGGCGTCGAACGGGGCAGCAGCGAAGGATGCGACCGGGATGTCTCCGACGGGCTCGCCGTCGGCGCGCACGAACTCGCCCACCGCGAAGCACGCCAGGTAGCTCGGGCAAGGGGTGTCCAACCTGTAGTGCGTGGTCTTCTCGCCGCCTTCGTGGACGTCCTCACCGACGAGCGCCCCGTTCGCGAGCGCGGTGAACGAGGCCGGGGTGCGCAGGTGCCAGGCCAGGGTGGTGCGCACCGCGGGCAGGTCGATGCACGCCAGCCAGTGGCGAGCGCGCTCGGTCTCGTGGTCGGTCACGGCATAGCGCGGCGCGTCGGGGCGATGCGGCTCGGGGCTCGAGAACAGCACGCCGCTCTTGGGCGACTCGACGCGGTAGCGCAGCGTGAGCTCGCGCGCCTCGTCGCGCGCCAGAGGCGGCTCGAAGCCCAGGGTCAGCTCCGTGCCGGTGTAGCGCAAGCTCGCGCCTTCCGCCTGGACACCGACGAGGTCGACCCCGTGCAGCACCAGCTGCGTGGCCTGGGCGACGCGCGCGCGCACACGTACTCCCAGCGTCACCTCCAGCGCGCGAGCATCCACGTCCACGGCGACGTGGATGTCGAGGTGCTCGGGCAGCACGCGCACGTCGGGCGCGTAGTGCGCGGACGCGGTGGTCGAGGCGAAGCCGGTGCCCCGCGCGAGGCCTAGCGCAGAACGACGGTGAGCACAGCAGGCGTGGTGTTCGTTCATGGAGCCGCAGTCTGGCACGGGGAGACGTCGAAGTTGACCACCGTCTGACACCAGTCTCGTCGCGTGCCTGGATCCTGGGTGCAGTGGTCCGGGCTGCCGGGCCCCTCGAAGCGCCCCGAGAACACGGCGGTCTCGCCGCAGTTGCGCACGGTGAGGGTGTAGTCCACCGGCTGGCTCCCGCGGCAATTGCGGTAGTGCGCCACGCGCACCTGGTAGGTGCCGGCCGGTGCCTGGCCCGTGCGCCAGAAGATGTGCTCGGCGTTGACACCCATCTGGCTGCCGCAGCCTGCGTTGGCGTCCAGGTCCAAGTGACCGCCCGACGGGGCCGTGGTGTTGCCGTAGTAGATCATGGTCCCCGTCCCCTCGACGACGTACAGGTCGAGGTCGGTCGCGGCGTTCATGGACAGCGTCACCTCCACGTCGCCCGTGCCGAGGGTCATGACGCGCACGGTGCGCGCGGCTGGTGGCGAGACACGCCCGGCCTCGTCGACGGAGGACACACGCATGACCACGTCCAGGAAGGGCTTGTCCGTGATGGGCGCGCCGCCGGGACCCACAGGTGCGTCCATCCCGAAGCGGAAGGCGGCCGCGTCCACGCCCGTGACCCGCACGTGCCCGAGCTCGCTGTCCACGACGGCGGGGAGCCAGAAGTGGCCCGGATACCCGTCGAACGAGATCTGCAGCGCCTGCACGCCGCCCTCCGTGCCGTCGCCCGGACTCGCCACCACGGCGAGCTGCGAGGGAGATCCGGCGATGACCGTCAGCGGCTGGCTGAGGTCGCCCTCGATGCGCAGCGCGGGCGAGCCTGGCCCCGAAGCCGCCGGGGGCGGAGCCGCGCGCAGCTCGGCGCCAGGGACGATCCAGGGGGTCTCGACGGTGCGACCGACGCGCTGGTCCGTGGTCAGGCGCTGCTGGTTGGTCAGACCGCTGGGCAGCAGGCCCTGCACCGTCACGTATGGACCCGGCCGGTAGCGCGGGCGCATGGCGGCCTGCGCGGGGTCGCTCCCTGAGCCACCCGTACCACCCACCCCACCCCCTGCGGGGAGGGGTGGAGGTGGCGGCGGGATCGGGGCCCCCCCTTGGGTCGGGTCGAGCGGGGTCGTGGGCGGCGCGCCGGGGTCCCCGGCGTCACCCGTGAACCCGCGGGCAAAGTGCCAGGCCAGACCACCCCCGAGGCAGAGCAGCAGGACCACGACGGTAGGGCAGCCGAACAGGATGGCGAGGTTGCGCCCCGACGTGGGGTCCTCCGGGTCGTCCAGGGGTTGCGCCGAGAGCAGTTGGTCTTCGAGGTCGCGGCCGAGCGGCGCCCTGCGCTCGCGTCGTGCTCCACCGCGTGCTTCCCGCCCCGCGCGTCCGTCGCTCGGCCCGTCCGCCCCCATCAGCCGCCCTCGGGCTCGGGGCCCGCGGCGGCCTGAGCCGCGGTCAGTCGGGCCAGCACCGAGAGGGGCAACTGCACGAGAGTCTTGTGCTGGTTCACGCACACCAGCTGCACCTGCCCCTCGACCAAGCGCTTGCCGTCCGCGCAGCGGTGCACGTCCTGGTGGAACACCAGGCGGTAGTCGGACTCGCGCTCCACACGCGTGCGGATCTCGAGCGCGTCGCCGAACACTGCGCCTTCGCGGAAGGTCATCTCGCACTTGTATACGACGAAGCCCACGCCCTCCTTCTCCCACAGCTGCACCAGCTCGGGCACGCCCAGGAAGTGCTCGCGCGCACGTTCGAAATACTTCAAGTAGTTGGCGTGGTAGACCACCCCGGAATGATCCGTGTCCTCGTAGTAGATCTGGACCGCGTGAACATGCGGGGTGGGCGCCATCGGGCCCATATATCAGGGGTCGCCGGGGATCGCATCTCCGCGCGTCGCACATCGTCGCCAGACGCGCCATCGACGCGTCGAGCATGCGCGTTCGCCGTCATCGCCCTGTGTGCCGGGTTGCTCGTCGGCTGCGGCAGCGGCAGCGAGGACGCGTCGCCCGTCCATGAGGGCGCGTCGCCCGCCTACGAGGGCGCCAACCTCGGAACTCCGACGGGTGTCGGCACAGCGTCCTCCGAGCGGACCGCCCTCGCGAGCGCACAGACGGTCGGCGCTGGCGCAGAGCGGGTCGTGGGAGACACGCACGCGCATGGTGCGCCTGCGCAGGACGTGGCGCCGTGCCGCGTGGTGCGCTCGGCCGAGCTGCCCATGCACGATCGCCAGCGGCGACTGACGCTGCTCACGCTCGCGGGGGCGAACCCGGCCGTGTACGCGATGCTGGTCGAGGGCCAGGGGGAGCAGACCGAGCTCCTCCTGCTGGACGCCTCCCTGGGCGTGCTCACCCGCCGGGTGATCGCCGAGCGCTTCGACGCCGCCGTTGGCCTCGCCGGGCGGGTCTTGACGCTCTCCCGAGGCGGGTCGGCAAGCTCCGAGGCCACGTTCCGAGCGACGTGGTTGGGTGCGGACGGTCAAGACGACGTGGCGCTGCCGCTGCCCGTCCCGGCGCGCGCGGGCGGTGCGGTGCGGCGCAGCGTCGCTGGGGGCCGCGCGCTGTTCGTGTGGACGGACGGTCGTCACCCGCCCCTGGCGCTGCCCGTCCACCACGACCCCGACGCCTCGGGGGATGCGCGCCTGCGCTTCGACGGCCCCCACGCACTCAGCCCCGATGTCGAGCTGGCCGACGCCCGCGCGGTGCAGCTCCTGGGGGTCGCGCTCGACGACAGTGGCTTCGCGGCCATCGTGCGCGAGGGGGCCGCGGAGGCTGCGGATAGTCAGGTCTGGCTCGCCACCGCCAACGCACGCGTGCCCGTCCCAGCGCTCGAGGACGCCGCGGACATCGAGGCCATGGTCATCGTCGACGACGAGGTGTGGGTGGTCGCGACGTTCGAGTTCTCTCGGCCGCTCCTGCTGCGTATCGACGCGACCGGCGCCATGCACGGCGAACCGACCGCGCTCGCCCCTGGAGCGGCCCTGCCGGCGCCCTTCCCAGCGGGCGATCCGGCGCGCCTGCTGGAGGAAGGCACGCGCCTCTTGCTCCGACGGCGAAACGCCATGGGTGACCCGCTGCCGCCAGACACCGTGCTCGCGGATCGACCCGCCGCACGCCTGCCGGCGGACGTGGTCCGCGAGGGTCAGCGTTACCTGGTCGTGTACCAGGACCGTGACGAAGCCGCCGAGACGTGGCCCCTGCGCTTCGCGTCGCTAGACTGCGTCGCGCGATGACCGACCCCCGACTCGCCGTGCGCCGCCAACGTACTGCCTACCTGGGCCAGTCCCCTTACGCCTACGCACATCGCGGCGGCGTGCAGCGCTGGCCGGAGAACACGCTGGTCGCGTTCCGTGGGGCCGTGGCGCTCGGGTACACACACATCGAGACGGATGTGCACCTCACGCGCGATGGCCACATCGTGTGCCTTCACGATGCGACGCTCGAGCGCACGACAAACGGGCGTGGGCTCCTCAAGGAGCTGACGCTGAGCGAGCTGCGGGAGTTGGACGCAGGCTACCGCTTCACCCAGGACGGGGGCCGCACCTTCCCGTACCGGGGCCAAGGGGTGACCGTGCCCACCCTCGAGGAAGCACTCGCGGTGGATCCTGGTCTGCGCCTCAACCTGGAGATGAAGCAGCGCGCGCCCGACATGGTGGCGCCGCTGCTCGACTTCATCGAGGCCCACGGGGTCGCCGAGCGCGTGCTGGTGGCGTCGGCACGGGACGACCTGACGCGGCGCTTTCGCGCGCTCCGCGACGCGCGCGGGCTGCGGGTGGTGACGTCCCCCGGGGCACGGGGCATCGTGGCCTTCTGGCTGAGCGTGCGGCTCGGGGTGCATCGGCTCCTACGCTTCGACTTCGACGCGCTCCAGGTGCCGGTACAGCACGGACCTCTGCGCGTCGTGGACCGCCGCTTCGTCGAGGCCGCCCACGCGCACGGCATCCACGTCCACGTCTGGACCATCAACGACCCCGCCGAGATGCGCCGCCTCTACGACCTGGGCGTGGACGCGGTGATGACCGACTGCCCCGACGTGCTCTTGGAGGTGCTCGGCGAGGTCCGCGCGGGTCTCCGCGGCGGGTGATCCGAGTCGGGCGCGCGGGCTTCGCTCCCTCGCGCCTTCGCGGGCTGTCCGCGCTGGGGGCGTCTCGCGGGCGCGGCGCGGATCAGATCGCGGGTTGGGGCTGGCGGTCGCTGGGGCCGCGCCCTATGTTTCCCGGACCATGTCCCTGCCCCTGCCCGATGGCGTCACGCTCGCAGAACCTCGTCTCACCCTCACGCCCAAGGCGGTGGAGATGGCGAAGAACAAGCTGCTCGACGCCGGGGAGCCCGTGTACGGGCTGCGTCTGGGCGTCAAGGGCGGCGGCTGCGCGGGGTACAGCTACGTCATCGACTACGCCACCAAAATCCGCCCCGACAAGGACCTCGTGTACCACTTCGACGGACTGCACGTGGTGGTGGACCAGAAGAGCATCGAGGTGCTCAAGGGCTCCACGCTGGACTGGGAGCGGCGGCTGATGGGCTACGGCTTCAAGTGGATCAACCCCAACGCCAAGAACGACTGCGGCTGCGGCGAGTCGTTCGACGTGGTCTGAGCGCGCGCGGTCGGTGTGTGGCAGCGCCCGCGGCGGGTTGCCTGTCAACTCGTCCCCACTCGCTCACGCGCCCCGGCACCACCTCCGCTCGCGCTCCATGTGTGACGTGCTGGGTTCAGTCGTAGCGCCAGCGTTGGCCCTCCGTGTAGAGCACGTTGATGGGTCGCGCCTGAACGAACACGAAGCGGCGGTCGCGCGTCAGCAGGAACTCCACGTCCATCGCGTTCGCCGTCCCCGGGTAGCGCCGCGTGAGGTTGGCGTCGATGCGCGTCAGCTGGTGCGTGAGCGCCATGACCTCCGCCTCGCTCAAGATGGGGGCGCCACCCGTGCGTGAGCTTCGGCTCAGCAGCTCGGGCTCGAGCTCCTCGGCCCACGTGTAGACCAGGAACTGCTCCGGCAGCTCGTCGCCCGTCGCCCCCGTGACGCTGCCCCCCGTGACCTGTGTGTTGATGAACACGCCCGGTCGGGCCTCGTCGTAGGGGTTGCGCGTGACCGCGACCCCGTTGGCCACCACGTCCGCCACGAACGGCTGCACCAAGACGGCCATGGCCACCGCGGCGTGCTCCACGCGGAACCACTCCCGCTCTTCGTACGCGCGCTGCAGCCACACGCTGGCCCACACGCGGCGCAGCGCGTCTGCCAGCGCTTGGTCGGTGGCGTCCGCGGGGACCACGACGCTCTCGTAGAGCCCCGCGCCGTTGAACCCCGGCAGGTCCTCCGCGTTGGTGCTGCTCCGGAAGATGAAGCGTCCACCCGTACCGAGACGCGCCAGCTGCGCTCTGACCTGGGCCAGCAGGCGCCTGTCTACCGGAGCTGCTTGGATGGCGTCACGCAGCGTTCGCAGTCGATCGGCGCGCACGGTGGCGTCGGCGCGAAAGGCGTCGTCCGCGAGCATCCTGGTGAGCTGCGCTGCAGACCGCACGCGCTCGAGGTGTGCGGCGTAGAACGCGAAGGGGACCACGAAGCCAGGCGGCAGGTTGAGGCCACCCAGCTCACACAGCTGACTCAGCTGCGACGCCTTCGCGCCCGCATACTCTGCGGTGCAGCCGCACACCGGGCGCAGGGCACGGATGTCCGTGTTGGCCTGCAGGTGGACGACCCTCGCTGGGCGCGCCGCCGCCCACGCGGCCTCGGCGTCCTCGCGGCTGGCCTCGCGCAGCGTGAAGTCCTGCGCGCCGACGCTCAGTCGTACGATGCGGCCCTCGAGGGCCTGCACGTCCGCGCGCTCGGTCGCGCCCCGTAGACCCATGTCGGGCGTGTTGCGGTTGCGGCTGAGCACCGCGACGTGCGCCAGCGGCGCCTGAAGCTGGCTGGTGACGAGCGCGGCGACGGGAGGGATCTCGTCGGGGACGGTCTCGGTGACCAGGATGTCGTTGGGGCGCGCGCTGGCCGGGTCGAGGGGGCCGCGCACGATGCGCAGCACGCCGTACGCCACACCGAGCACGAGCGGCTGGTACTGCACCGACGCGTTCACCGCGTCGGCCGGGAGCACCGGGAGCCGGTCCCCGAGCCCCTCGATGTTGCGCTCGTGCAGGGGCGACAGCGGCCGGAAGCGCAGCGCGTCGCCGAAGTACACGCGCTCGCGGACCAGCGCGAAGACCTTGGCGATGCGCTCCCCCGACATGGTGTCGCCGGCCACCAGCTCGAGCGTGAACTGCTCGCCGTCCTGGTAGTACATGAGCGAACCGAGCAGGAAGCGTCGGTCGTCGCGCCGGTACTCGCTGATGTTGAAGCGCGCGTGGTCGGCCCGACGGTCGATGAACTCCTGCACGAACGCGTAGTGCAGGTCCCAGCGCGCCGACTGGAGGAAGTAGACGCGGTCGTCCTGTTGCGTGTCGATGACGAACTTGACCGTCTCGGTGCGCGCCACCACATGCGCCTCGGGCCGTGTGGCCAGGCGCGCCCAGTCGCTGGGGCTCTCGATGCGGGGCAGGTGGTCGACGACCTCCGTCGGTCCCTCGTCCGGCTGGGGCGACTCCGCGACGTCCGGCTCTTCGGGCAGCCGAGGTCCTGACGGCCCCGTGCCGCGCAGGCAAGCCACGGTCCCGACGGTGGCCAGCACCGAGAGCACGGAGCCCAGAAGGGCCCATCGTTGACGGGTCTCCACGGCCTCAGGATAGCATCCCGCATTGACCACCCCCCCGCTTCATGGGTACATGCGGGCCAAATGTCGGCGTCCCCCAAAGCCTCCGTCTCCGCCGCGTCCGCTGCCAGCGGACTTCCGCCTCGGACGATGCGGCCTTCGAACCCCCACGACCCCGAGTACGGCAGCATCCCCATCTTCGCGCCCGGTGTCGCCGAGGTGAAGGCGGCCGTGATGCGTCACGTCAAGCTGCGCCGACTGCCCACGTGGGCGCTGTTCTCCTCCGTGTACACCGGCGTGGTGTCGATGCTGCAGGGGGCGCAGCGCCTCGACGACAAGCTGTTCCCCGGCTGGCGCGATCAGCCCATTCGGGAGCCGGTGTTCATCATCGGCAACGCGCGCAGCGGCACCACCATGCTGCACCGCCTCATGTCCATCGACGAGGACACGTTCAGCGGCATGAAGCTGTACCAGAGCGCCTTCAACAACGTCTCCGTGCAGCGCGGCCTGCAGGCCCTCGGCGACCTGGACGAGAAGCTGCCGGGCCACCCCATGCGCGCCGGGGTGGACCTCATCAACGACATCATGTTCGACGGCTGGGACGGCATCCACAAGCTGGGCATCGACCAGCACGAGGAGGACGAGGCCACCTGGGCGATGGGCATGACCTCCATCACGATCAACCTGCTGTCGCCCTACACCGAAGAGCTCGGCAGCATGCGCTTCTTCGACCGCATCGACCCCGAGTACCGCGCGCGCTTCATGGACTTCTACGAGGCGAGCATCAAGCGTCACCTCTACGCCAGCGCACCGGACAAGCGCTTCCTGAACAAGAACGTCTTCTTCACGCCACGCGTGCGCTCGGTCATCGAGCGCATGCCGGACGCGCGCTTCCTGTACCTGGTGCGGGACCCGGCCGAGTCGCTGCCCTCGTTCCTCAGCATGTGGTGGGAGAAGTGGGTCTCGCACACGCCCGAGATCAAGAAGGACGGCGTGGAGGCGCAGCAGCTCATCCGCCTGGCCTTCGACTACTACGAGTACGGGCTCGACCTGCTCGACGACTACGGGGACGAGCACATCCTGGTGGTGCGCTACGACGAGCTCACCAAGGACCCCGACGAAGAGGTCCACCGCATCTACGACTGGCTCGGCATCGAGATGTCCCCAGCGTTCAAGCAGAACCTGTACGACTTCACGCACGCGCAGCGCTGCTACGAGAGCGCCCACGAGTACACCCTCGCGGACTTCGGGCTCACGCGCGAGAGCGTCTACGCGGGCGCCAAGCGCTTCTGCGATCGCTTCGGCTACGCCCCCTGAGTGTCCGCGTGGGGCGCGGGCGTCGCAGGCAACGTGGGCCTCGACGCCTCGCACGGGCGCATCACCTGACCGCGACCACTGACGGGCTTGGCACCCCCTTCGTCCCGTACCCGCCACGCCCTGTCATGGCGCGGGCGGCGTCAGGCAGCTGCCCGCGTAGTCACGCAGGCCGTTTGCGTGCGGGACCACCTCGGTGACGAGGGGCGCCACGTGGTAGCGCAGCACGTCCAGCGTCAGCACGTCCGCGTACATGGCCGCTCCCAGCCAGATGAGCACCTGCGCCGCGCTGACGTCGTCGCCCGGCTGTTCGTCGATGTGCATCCACATCGGCAGGGCGAACACGAACGCGGCGCCATAGCTGGCCGTGCCGAACCACAGCATGAGCCCGAGGTCGTCGTAGCAGAACAGCTGCGTCATGAACGGGTTCGCGTTGAGCGCCGTCTCGAGGAACGCCATCGCCATGGGGGCCACGAACCACGCAGCGGACGCGAGCGGGCCCCCCTCGAAGCGTCGGCGCAGAAAGCGGAACGCCATGCAGCACAGCGCGGCGTACGTGCTGAAGTACGCCACGCTCACGAAGTACAAGAACACCGGGTTGTTCTGGATGTTGATCTGCGTCTTGAACCCGTAGTGCATGTGCAGCACGTCGTAGAAGTACGGCGTCTGGCTGTAGTTGAGCGCGAACGCGAGGCCCGTCACGCTCAGCCCGTACTTGACGCTGGTGGTCCGCCACAGCGGTCGCCCGCGCTCCTCCTCGGGCCGCAGCAACACGGGCGGGACGATGGCGCCCAGCATCAGCACCACGCCGTAGATCATGCAGGCCGTGTCGCCCCAGTGCTCCGCGAAGCCCCCGATCATGACGACGGCGCTGATGGCGCCCCACACGGGGGTGTAGAGCAGCCAGTAGCGCTCGACGGCGCGCTTGCCAGGGTGTTCCGCGAGCAGGCTCATGGCGCGGAACGTAGAACGGTGGTTTCACGGCGTCAACACGAGGGCTGGGACCGTCGCTGGCGCATTCCGGATCTCGTGTCGGCACGCGGCAAGCGAGGGGCTCCAGCGGGGACGGGTGCATCCGCTGTGCGAGGCGAGCGAGCGCCACCAAGGTGGCCTCGGCGCGTCGTGTGCGGCACCCTACCTGACCATGGCGTCGACTCCCCCCAGACATCTCGCGCCGCGCATCGCGGTGCTCGCGTACTTCGTATCCACGGCGTCTTGCATGTCGTTCGTGGCGGGTTGCGGCGCCGATGGCGTCACGGTGCCCAACGAGGACAGCGGCCGACCCGCGGCCGATCAGGGCGCAGGGACACCCGAGCAGGGGACGCTCGATCACGGGACGGCCGATCAAGGAGCCGATCAGGGTCCGCCAGACCAGGCCGCGGATGCCATGGCGCCCGACGATCAATCCACGGCGGTCGACCAGGCCCTCGATGCGGGCGGGGACCTCAGCGTGGACGCGGGGCCCGTGGACAGCGGCTTTCCCACGGCCATCGCGTGCCCCGGTTGGTTGGGGCTGCCTGCAGGAGGGGTGATTCCGTCCGGTACGTCGCCCGAGGGCGTCCGCGTCGGGCCCGACTGCGCGCTCTACGTCGCGCACGGCGACACCATCCATCGCATCGAGCAGGGGACGGGGGCCGTCACCGCGTTCGCTTCGGAGCCCACCGCGGGGACCGGCTTCCAAGGGCTCGACTTCGGCCCGGACGGGAACCTGTACGTGGCCGCGCGGGGCAGCGGGAACGTCATCCTGCGCTTCGACGGGACCACGGGCGCGTTCATCGACATCTTCGCGGACATGGGCATCGATGGTCCGAACACGCCGCGCTTCGGCCCCGACGGAAGCCTCTTCGTGACGTGCCGCAACACCGCGAACGTCGTCCGCTTCGGCAGCGACGGGACGCTGCTCGGAGAGTTCGCGACCGACGCCCTGCTGGGCAGCCCGGAGGGCCTCTCGTTCGGACCCGACGGTCACCTCTACGTGGCGGCGCGCCTGAGCTCCGTGGTGATGCGCTTCCACGGTGTCACCGGCGCCTTGTTGGACCAGGTCACCGCGACCCCTGCGTTCATGGCGCCGGAGGGGATCGGCTTTGCGTCGGACGGCTCGTTCTACGTGGCAAGTCGGGACACGGGCGAGGTGATTCACTTCAACGGGCTCACGCTCGCCGAGATCGAGCGCTTCTCGTTGCCGATGGGGGAGCAGCCCATCGGCCTCGAGGTGGTCGACGATCAGGTCGTCGTGAGCCTGCGCGGGACCGGCCGCGTGACGGTCATCCCCTGAGCCGGTGCCACGGGGCCCAAGGCCGACCTGCACTGGCCGGCCGTCGAGCCGCGCGTCAGAAGTCGAGGCCTCCCAACGGGTCCGCCGGGGCCGAGCGTGGCGCCGACCGCGGCGCGGCGCGTGAGGAGCCGGTCGAGCGCGTCCTCGGTGCTGACGCGGTGGTGCGCGGACCGTCGCCGCGTGTCGTGGCGACTTGCGTACGGCTGGCGGGGAGCTCGTCGCGCGTGAGTGCGCTGCGCACGAGCTCCACACGCCCCGCGGGCACGCCCGTCGCCTCGGCCGCGGAGTCCCCGACGAGCGTCAGGAACTGCGCGTAGGCCCGCAGCGCGCTGTCGTCGCGTCCCAGCAGCGCCAACGCGTCGGCGCGGGCGAGCACCGCCGTCACCGACGCAGGGTGGCTCGCGAGCGTCCGCTCTGCCGCGGCCAGGGCTGCCTCACCGTCGTCCCGCTCGAGCGCACGCTCCGCGAGGATGAGGTGCGCCCACGGCACCTCGGGGTCGAGCGCGATGGCCTCCGCGGCAGCTTCGTCGGCCAGCTGGTCCAGCTCGGCCGCGTGGTAGGTCATCGCCAGGGCGTCGATGATGCGCGCCTCCGACGGTGCGACCTCGCGCGCACGACGGTAGGCCTGGATGGCCTCGGGGAACTCGCCCGCCCGCGCGTAGAGGCTCGCGAGCTTGGCGTGCGGCACCCACCAGGAGGGGTCCAGGCGGATGGCGGCACGCAGGGCAGCGACCGCGTCGTCGGTACGGCCCGCGCTGAACAGGGCCTCGGCCAGCGGCACGCGCGCGTCGGCCCACTCCGGGCGGGTGAACACGGCCACCTCGCAGCGCAGGAGGGCCTCCGCAGACTCTCCGCGCAGCAGCTTCGCGAAGCCGTCGCAGAGCGCCTGTCCGGCGACCCACTCGCTGGGCTCCTGGGCTTCCCCGAGCGCGAGCGCGAAGTCGTCGTTGCACTGCTCCCACACCTCGGCGCTCTCGAGCAGGGCCCGGGCCGCGCCGCTCGCCTCGTGGAAGTCCCGCAACACGCCGAGCGCGAGTGTAGGCGTCCGTGTTGGCCTGGCCTGTGCCGTTTGCGCGCCGCTCGCCGGGTCGGACGTGTCCGTGGGGGCATCACCGCGACCTCGCGGAGACTTGGACAAGAGCCATGCGACGGTGCCTCCCAGCAGCGCCAGCGGGAGCAGGACGAGCAGCGCGCGGCCGAGCGCGGACGTCCCGACACTGGACTGCGACGCGGTGGTGAGCGCCTGCACGGGCGCCGGCGTCGGCACGCTGCTCGGCGTGTCGTGGGCTTCCGTGGAGGCCAGCGCGTCCACAGGCAATGACGCGCTCACGCCGAACCCTCTTGCGGTGATCTGTCCTAGCGAACCGAGGGCGTGCGCCATGGCCCGCGCGCTCTCGGGACGCTCGCTCGGGGCGCGGGACAGCGCGGCGAGCACCGTGCTTGCGAACGGTCCGTCACCCGCCCGGGCCAGCAGCGGCGTCGGGTCGGGCGTGACCGAGAGCTTGGCGTGGATCAGGGCGGGGTAGGTCTCTGCCATGTGCGGCGGGCGCCCGGTGACCGCCTCGTACAGCAGCGCCCCCATGGCGTAGAGGTCCGCGGCGGGTCCCACGCGTTCGCCCAGCAGCTGCTCGGGCGCCATGTACACGGGGGTGCCCAGGCTCTGCCCTTCGCGCGTGAGCTGCGCGCCGACGAAAGACCCTTCGCTCATGGTGGCGATGCCGAAGTCCAAGATGGTCGGTTTCCCGTGGGGCGCGCGCAGGAACACGTTGTCGGGTTTGATGTCTCGGTGGACGATGCCCGCGTCGTGCGCCAGCGCCAGCGCTTCCAGCGCATCCACGGCGAGCGAGCGCGCCTCGTCCACGGACAGCGGGCCGCGCTTCAGCCGCGCCGCGAGCGGCTCGCCGCGCAGACGCTCCATGACCAGGAACGGGATGGTCCCGTGCGCGGTCGCTGCCTGCCCCACGTCGTGCACCGTGATGATGCCGGGGTTGGCGATGGCCGCCGCCGAGCGCGCCTCGCGTAGGAAGCGCGCCACCGCCTCCGCGTCAGTCACCCGCTCGGGGAGCACCACCTTGACCGCGACGGTCCGCTGGAGCGTGGCGTCGAAGGCCTCGAACACCGCGCCCATGCCGCCGTGCCCCAGCAGCGCGTCGAGCCGGTAGCGCTCCGCGAGCACGGTACCGATCCAGCTGTTCAAGGTCGACGTGTTCATGGCGGTGTCGGGTCCCCTGATGCGCGAATGAGCACGGGGCCGGGCATGCCACGTGGGCATCCGAGCGTCGAATCGTGGTCGACGTACCAGTTCGAGTACGGAGGCATGCGGGCTCGAGTTCGGAGGTGCTCCCGGAATCGTATCACGCGTGACGACGCACCTTGAAGCATGCTTGTCGAGACGGTTGTAACCCACCACACCGTCGACAAGAACCTCCCATCAGGTCCGTTGTCGTGGACGCGGTCCCATGGCATCGTGCACGGCAGGCGCCTCGAACGTGGCGGCCGTCTACGGTGCAAGGAGTCGTTGATGCTGCGTCACGTTGCGTGGAAGTGCGTCTCGTCGGTGTTCATTCTCTCGCTGGTGGGCTGCGGTGGGCCCAGTGCACCTGCCGTCGATGGGGGGGTCGAGGTGTGCACGCAGCACGCTGCGTGCGATGACGGCCTCTACTGCACAGGGGAAGAGCGCTGCATGCCCGACAGCGAGAACGCCGCCAGCAATGGCTGCGTGAGCGGGGTGCCTCCGTGTCCCGGAGGGTCGTGCGATGAAGTCGCGGCGTCGTGTGAGTCCGCGTGTCCCGACGCCGACTCTGACGATCATCTCTCGGTCACTTGTGGGGGGGACGACTGCGATGATCAAGACGCGAATCGCTTCCCTGGAAACCAAGAGGTGTGTGACGCGGCGGGACACGACGAGGATTGCGACCCCTGTACGGTTGGTGCGCGCGACGTCGACAACGACCTCTTCATCTCCGCATTGTGCACGAACCCGCTTCCATCCGGGACGGTGCTCAATTGCGGTATCGCGGTTCGGGTGGACAGTACGGATGGGGTAGTGCGCGGCCTCGACTGCGACGACGCTGACATGGCGGTCAACCCTGGCCAGGCCGAGACGTGCAACGGGTCCGACGACGACTGCGACACGCGCGTCGACGAGAACCTCACCCTCGAGTCGTTCTGGCCCGATGCCGACATGGACCAGGCAGGTGACGTGAACGCGACGCCGACGCTCGCCTGTGCCCGCCCGGAGGGGATGGCCTCGGTCGGCGGCGACTGCGATGACACGCGCCAGGACGTTCGTCCGTTCGCGACGGAGCTGTGCGACGGTCGAGACAACGACTGCGACCTCACGATTGACGAGCAGAGCGACTCGTACACCTTCTATCGTGACCTGGATGGGGATGGCGTCGGAGAGACGGCCGCAGCCACCACGTCCCTGTCGTGCACCCCCCCCGAGGGCTACAGCGCGCTTCCGGGAGACTGCGACGACGGGAACGCCCTCATCTATCCTGGCGCCCCGGAACTCTGCGATGGCGTCGACAACAACTGCTCGTCCGTGAGCGACCCTGGGGGACCAGACGTCAACGAGGATCCGGATGGAGACGGGCACGCACCGAGCGACGCGACGTGCGTCTCCGACCAGCCAGGCACGTATCCCGCGGACGACTGCGACGAGAGCAACGCACAGGTCCATGGCGGCGCTCCCGAGCTGTGTTCGGCGCTCGATGAAGACTGCGACGGAATGGTGGACGAGACGGGCGGGGACGTGTGCGCACCAGGGGACACCTGCGATTTGGGCTGCGTGTCTCACCGAGACCTGGCGGTCGGCGGTGGGGCAGGGTGCGCGGTCCTCGGCGAGGGCTCAGTAGCTTGCTGGGGCGCCGGCTTTGCACCGGAGGTCGGGCTCGTGCCCGGGCTCACCCAAGTCGAAGAGGTAGCGATGGGTGGGAGCTTCGCGTGTGTGCGGCTCAGCGACCGTACCGTCCGTTGCTGGGGGGACAACTCGGGCGGTCAGCTCGGTGTGGGGCACCGCGATCCCGTCAGTGGCTTGGTGAGTCCCGACGGTGTGAGCGACGTCGTGGCGTTGTCTGCTGGCAGCGGGCACGCGTGTGTGCTGAGTGAACATGGTCGCGTCTCGTGCTGGGGGCGAAACTTCAGTGGTGAGGCTGGGCCGCTCATGGGAGGGTTCTTCCAACTCCAACCCACAACGATCGACGGGGCCGAAGGGATCGTCGAAATCGCGTTGTCGAACCAGCGCACCTGCGCGCGAAGGGGGGATGGGCAGGTGCTGTGCTGGGGGGCAAGCTATCTCGGGGATGGCACCCTCAACTCGTCGCCGACGCCCGTCCCCATCTTGGAGGGCGCGCGCGAACTCACGGCGTCCTCCACAGGGAGCTCCGTCTGCGCGCGGACCGATGCTGGCTGGTTCTGCTGGGGCGATGACACCCGCGCCGCGGTCCTGGGGACGTTCGGAGACCTATCGACACCGACACACGTCCCGTTTGGCGAGGTGCCGCCGGTACTGTCGACACACGATGGCGTCGCGTGTTCCCTGACCGATGGCGATGTGGCCTGCTGGGGAGCCTCGGGGCTCAACTCTCGCTTCGGTGAGTCTGTCCAGAGCGTGGTTGCGCGCGCGCCGGCTGCTGCGGTGGGGATTCCCCTCCCCGGTGAGGCGAGTAGCCTCGAATGCAACACGCTGGCCTGTTGCGCCCGAAGCACCTCCGAAGTGACCTGCTGGGGCAGGTACCTCTCCGGGGTACATGCCGGATATCCTTTCACCCAACCGAATCGGCCGACTGGGCTGGACCATCCGACTTCCTTCGCGAGCGCGTCGGGCTTCGCTTGCGCGGTGGACGCAACGGGGCTCGCGTGTTGGGGAAGGATGGGCGCAGGCTTTGGCGACAGCTTGGCTAGGGCCCTACCGGTGCCTCTCGCCGTGCCAGGGGCGACGAAGGTGTCCGCAGGGGGGTCACGCGCTTGCGTCCTGGACGACGCGGGCGGCGTGCACTGCTGGGGCACGGGCAACGTGGGACACTCGGCCTCGACATACACTTCGGACGTGCCGCTGCGTGTTGACGACTCGGTCATGGGACCTGTCGTGGACGTCGCGGCCGGTGGCTATCGTGTAGCGTGCGCCCTCGACGACGAAGCTGCGATCTGGTGCTGGGGCGAGACATCGGCGTGCGGCAACAGCACCACGTCCTGCGCGACGCCCGTCCCCGTGAGTGGCGGGCTCACCTTCGCGTCACTCGCCGTGGGTACGGCACACGCGTGTGGTGTCACGACCTCGGGACACCTCTACTGCTGGGGCGACGGATCGACCGGGACTCTCGGAGGGGGCAACAACGCGACCTACGCCTATCCGCGGCAGGTCGTAGGGCCGTCTGGGGTTGGCGTACTCGACGACGTGGTCGCTGCTGCGTTGGGGGCGAGCTCGACCTGCGCGTTGCGTGGAGACGGCACGGTGTGGTGCTTTGGCAGTGGTAGCAGCCATCGTCTCGGGAACGGTTCCACGGCGAATCGCAACGTCCCGGTGCAGGTCCCGGGGGTGACCGATGCGCAGGCCATCGTCTGTGCGGGTGCGTCGTGCTTGGCGCAACGAGCGGACCTCACGTGGGTTGGTTGGGGGGGCAATGCGCTAGCCGAGCTCGGGGGTGTCCCCGCTGGCGTCGTGCCCACGCCGGTGGCCGCAGCTTTCGGCATGCCGTTCACGCAAATCTGGCTGTTCGACAAGGGGGCATGTGGCGCGGACGACTCCGCGGAGGTCGTCTGCTGGGGTACGCCTGAGCCCGACGCGTCGGGGCACAACCTGCGGGCCTTGCCGGTCATCACGACGCAGGCGCTCCCGTAGGGGCGTGCGCTCCCTGCGCCCGCGTCCTCGCCGGGAGCGTAGACGTGGCAACGGACGTGGCGTGGGACGCTCTTGGCTTGCGAACGGCAAGGGACGTCAGCCCATCGGGGTGGGCGGTGGGCCCCCGTCGCGCAGCTCCACTTCTTCGGACACCGTGCGCTTGTCGGGCTTCGCCTCGGCGCCGGGGGCCAGCTCACGCAGGCTGGTCAGACCACTGCGGATGAGTGAGCCGTCCACTTCGGGGAGCTTGGGGTAGGGCGGGGGCTGAGGGATCCCCGCATCGCACGCACATGAGCACATATCGCCGCGGGTCGGGAATTTTGCGCCACGAGGCTTGTTTCAAGGGCTATGAAGACCTCGAAGCCTGCCTCCCCGACGAAACTGGCCTACCCTCAAGAGCCTGAGACGCGTGACTGTTCGGCGACTGCCGGGCAGCGGAAGGCAGGTCGATCCGAGACCACAGGGGGAGTGTCTTTGGCTAGAGTGCGCTCGATGGTCGGCCAGGCGACAGACAATGAGCTCCACGCCAAGCTCGAGGGCTCGCTCGCGGACGGGGTGCTGGGGGTCATGCAGGCGGGTTCGCTGGGCGTGGCGGTCATCGGCGCAGCGCTCGCGACTTCGCAGGGGCTCGACCCGAAGCACGCGACCAAACAGGTGGACCGCCTGCTGTCGAACCCCAAGCTGCAGCTTGAGCAGCTCGACGTACCTTGGACGCGCTTCGTGCTCGGCGAGCGAAAGGACGTCATCGTTGCGCTCGACTGGACCGAGTACGCACACGACGGTCACAGCGTCATCGCCGCCAACGTCATCACGTCGCACGGCCGCGCCACGCCGCTCTGCTGGAAGACCGTTTCGAGCGCAGAGCTGAGCGACGGAGGCCGCATCGACGCCGAGGACACGTTGCTGCTTCGCCTACGCTCCGCGATCCCAGACGATGTTCGCGTCACCATCGTGGCCGACCGTGGCTTCGGTGGCACCGCTCTCTACGACTTCCTGAGCGAGCAGCGCTGGCACTTCGTCATCCGCTTTCGCAAGGACATCAAGGTCCGAGTGTCCAACAAGCCGCTCCAGGCCGCCTCCAAGCTCGTCTCGACCGAGGGGCGTGCGCGGCTGTGGAAGAACGTGACGCTGACCACTCAGGAGCACCCCGTCGCGGGCATCGTCACGGTGAAGGCCAAGGACATGAAGGACCCCTGGTGCCTGGCCACAAACCGCACTGACCTGACCGCCAGCCAGATCGTAGCGATGTACGGCCGGCGATTCACAATTGAGGAGACGTTTCGCGACGCGAAGAACCCTCGCTACGGACTCGGACTCTCGGAGGTGCGAGTCAAGCGTCCGGAACGCAGAGACCGCCTGATTCTACTGGCTGCGCTCGCCCAGGCGCTCCTCACAGTCCTCGGCGCCGCCAGCGAAGCCACCGGTCTCGACAGGGTGCTCAAGGCAAATACCGTCACCACGCGCACTCACTCTCTTTTTCGTCAGGGATGCGTATGGTTCGCGCTCCTTCCGAATGCCCCCGCTCATCGACGTCACATCCTGCTCAACAAGTTCGATGAGCTCCTACGCGAACAGAAGTTCTTCGCGGACCTCTTCGGAGTCCTCTGACATGTCGTTAGCTGTAGCCAATATGAGGGGTTGGTTCAGGGGCGGGGGGTCTTCGCCGCGGCGGATCATCTCGAGCGCTGTGGGACCCCACATGGCGAGCACGTTGACGGTGAGCAGCAGGTGGCTCGCGCTCATGATCCAGTAGCGATACTCCGGCAGGAACGTCACCGAACCCAGCGCCACGAAGTAGCCCACCGTGGCCACCCAGAAGCGGTGCTCGAGCAACAGCGTGACCATGCCCGCGATGGCGAACCACAGGAAGAAGTTCAGCACCATGGTGGTCTCGACGTCGATGCCGCGTACCCCGCACACCAGGTTCATGACCATCTGGGCCAGCATCGTGAACATGACCGTGGTGATGAGCTGCCGGTTGAGCTTGGTCTTGGTCATGGAGTCCCGGGCCCACCACGCGAAGCCGATCCCGACGAGCAGGAACGCGCCCGTCGAGTAGATGAGCCCCAGGTGCGACTCGCGCGTCATGCCCGTCACGCGTGGCAGCCAGCGGTTCAACGCCAGCGGGCTGAGCGTCCAGCTGAGACCCATGATGACGCCCAGCAGAACGCGCGTGCGCGCGCCCGTCGCCGAGTCGTTGTCGCGCACGATCTCGTCCACGCGTTGCTGCTCGGCGGCCTTGACCACCTGCGCCTCTTCGACACGCTGCCGCAGCTCCGCGGGAGGCTGCTCGAGGCCGCTCAGCAGCGTGGCGGCAGCCTTGGCGTCTCCAAGGCCGAGCTCGTACTCCACCATCGCGGCCGTGGCGCGGCGGATGCCCTCGATGGCGGCGCCGTTGTCGGGCCACTCCTTGAGCGACTCGCGGAACGCGAAGCGACACTCCGCGAACATGTTGTGCAGGTGCAGGTGCCGCTCGTCGTCGCTGGTGTCCGCGTCCGGTCGCTCCAGCTCGCGCAGCAGCTCGCGTAGGCGGCCCGCGGCTTGGCGCGCCAGCTGACGTGAGCCCCGGTGACGCAGGAAGTTCTCGATGGCCAGCTTGAACTGCAGCGCGGACTCGAAGCGTTGCGCGGGGTTGGCGTCCATGGCGCGGCGGCAGATGCGCCCCAGCTCGTGGGGCACGCCGTCGGGCGCGGGCGGCGGGGACGCGATGATGCTCGCCACGATCTCGGGCAGCTTCTTGCCCCCGTGCGGGACCGTGCCCGACAGCATCTCGTAAAGCATGGAGCCCAGCAGGTAGACGTCGGTGCGCTCGCTGAGGAGGCTGTGCTCGCCGCCCAGCATCTCGGGCGCCATGTAGCAGGGGGTGCCCGCCATCTGCGTGGCGTGCCGCGCGAGCGGGATTCGGCCCGTGTGCTCGAGGCGCATGCTGACGGCGATGCCCCAGTCCACCACGTACACCTCGCCCAGCTCTCCGATCATGATGTTCTCGGGCTTGAGGTCGCGGTGGATGATGCCGCGCGTGTGCGCGAAGTGCACCGCGTCGCACACCTGCATCAGCACGCGCAGGTTCCACTCCAGCAGGTCGGTCGTGTTGAAGCGCTCGCGGACGGTCTCGGGGTCGTCCATCAGGTGACCCCACTGCGTCCCCTCGATGCGCATCAGCAGGATGAGCGGCGTGCCCGACTCGTCCACGGTGATGTCGTACACCGGGATGATGTTCGGGTGCTCCATGTAGCCGGTGACCCAGGCCTCCTGCAGCAGCTTGATGGTGTTGGCCTCGGTGGTGGCTTCGCGCTTCAGGCGCTTGACCGCGACCTTGCGCCCCATGGACACCTGATCGGCGAGCAGCACCTCGCCCATGCCGCCCTGGCCCAGCAGCTCGCCCACGTGCACCGCGCGCCCGCGCGACTCGCTCGGTGTGATGGACTGCAGCAGCTCGAGCGCGCGCTTGGCGGACTCGTCGGGCAGCAGGCGCGGCTCGATGGTGCGCTGAGGAGCGCGCTGGATCGTGTCGGCGTCCACCGCGAGCGTGCGCAGCACGGCATCGAGGGATTGTTGCGCGGCTTCGATCATGGGCAGTGCGGAGTCATGTGGGGTCGCAAGGGGCAGCGGGAGAAGCGGCTATCGTGCGACATCCTGCAGCATACGGAAACCATTGACGGAATTCTCCGGCAGGAACAGCCGTTCTAGAGGCGCTCCCCCGAAGAAACCCCGGTCCTCCCCGTTCCTGGGTTCGTCCCCGTGGTCGTCCTCGTCCTCGTCCTCGTGGTCGTGCGCGTGCGCGTGCGCGTCCTCGTGAGTGTGCTCGTGACCGTCCCCGTGAGTGTGCTCGTGACCGTCCCCGTGGTCGTGAGTGCACGCCCTTGTGCGCCAAAGACGCAACCGCGATGCCGTCAGGCCGACCCTTCAGCATGCTCGACCACGAGAGACTCGATGCCTACCAGTGCGCCCTGCGCTTTGCGGCGCAATCCCTCCAGATCCTGAACGGCGTGCCCCGTGGCCACGCTGAACTCACCGACCAGCTCAGACGGGCGACTCTCTCGATTCCCCTCAATATCGCGGAGGGCGCGGGCAAGCCGACTCACAAGGACCGAGCACGGTTTCACGCGATCGCGCGAGGATCGGCCATGGAGTGTGGCGCGATCCTCGATCTGCTTCGGTTGCAGGCGCTGGCTGACGAAGAGCGTGTTGCCGAGGCGAAGGTCCTCTTGGTGCGGTTGGTAGCCATGTTGACCAGGATGTGTCGTTGAGCTTCGGAGACGGGGACGATCACGGGGACGAGGACGAGGACGAGCACACTCACGAGGACGCGCACGCGCACGCGCACGACCACGATCACGAGCACGAGCACGAGCACGAGCACGAGCACGAGGACGAGGACGAGGACGCGTGAGCACGCTCACGAGGGCGATGGGCAGACTGTGTGCACCGCGACGAAAGACAGCGCCAAGAATCCCGGCGCTGCCTGGCCATCCGACGGGGCCCACCGCACGACGGGGGCTGCCTCAGCCGCCGATCAGGCTCATCCCCACGTGGTGGTGCTCGGCTTCGTTCGGGTCCAGGAAGCCGTGGCCGTCGTGCTTGCGGCCGAGCGCGTGGCCCAGGGCCCAGGCGATGTCGGCGTCCGTGCCTCCCGCGCGCAGGATGTCCCGCAAGCTGAGCGCGCTGCGCGACGCGAGGCAGCCCCGCAGGTCGCCGCGCGCGGTCACGCGGATACGGTTGCAGCTGTCGCAGAACGTGCTGCTCAGCGGCGTGATGAAGCCGACGCGGCGCTCGTGCACCGAACGCTTGGGGGCGTTTGGAGGCGTGGCGTTGGCGGCGCGTACGTAGCGGGCGGGGCCGCGGTCTGCGCCTGTGGCGACCAGCAAGGCGTCCTGGCTCAGCAGGTCACCCAGCACCTGCTCCACGTCGGCGCGCGTCATGCGCAGCGTGCTCGGCAGCTTCGCGCCCTCTCCGAGGGGCATCAGCTCGATGAAGCGGGGAGTACCCCCCAGCGACCAGCTGTGCTCCACCAGGGCGCGCAGCTCGTCGTCGTTCACGCCGCGCATGGGGATGGTGTTGGTCTTCAGCGTGAGGCCCGCCGCTCGCGCCGCGTTCATCCCGGCGAGCACGGCGGGCAGCGACCCCCCGCGCGTGATCTCGGCGAAGCGCGTCGCGTCGAGCGAGTCGATGCTCACGTTCACGCCGCGCAGCCCCGCGTCGGCCAGCGGGCCCGCGAGCTCGGCCAGGCGCCCCGCGTTGGTGGTCATCACAAGCTCGACCGAGGGAGCCTCGGCGTGGGCGAGCGCCACCAGCCGGACGATGTCCTTGCGTACGAGCGGTTCGCCGCCCGTGAAGCGCACGCGCGTGACGCCCATCTCGCTGAGCACCCGCACCAGCCGCGCCACCTCCTCGAACGACATGAGCTCGTCCCGCAGGGCGTGCTCTTCTTCGCCGCCGGGAGGCATGCAGTACACGCACGCCATGTCGCAGCGGTCGGTCAGGCTGATACGCGCGTACGTGTAGCGGCGCCCTTGCCCGTCGCTGAGCGGCGGGAGCCCGGCGTCTCCGAAGCGCGCAGGCGTGGGCGGATACGACGCGAGCGCGTCGTAGGTCGCCATGCGGCTGCTGAGCACGGGGAGGCGCTTCATGACGAGACTGTAGCAGTCTGGGTGGGCCGGCCCAGCGGAGCGCGCGGCTCCGTGCACGTCCCGTGGCGCGAGCTCGTCGGGGTGGGCGAAACCCTCCCCATCAGCCGCCCGTGTTCGCCGCGGTCTTGGGCGTGGTCTTGCACTGCATCAGCTCCATGAACGAGCAGCCCGTCACCTTCATCGCGCCGATCACATAGACCAGCCCGATCGGACCGTCGATGGCGAGCAGGCCGTACTCCCACGTCTCCGACAGCTGGTGGGGCACCGCGTAGATGACGCCGCAGATGGCAGACAGGCGCACCAGCCCCTGCCAGAAGAACACCGGGGCGCGCTGGGCCATGTCGTGCGACGCCCACACGAGCAGCGCCGCCGCCATGAGCAGGAACGTGCCGAGCGTGATCAGCGGCACGAACTGCCCCTTGACGGGATCGGCCATCGCCACTCCCACAGCGCCGCCCCACGTGGCGAGCCCGACGAGGAAGTCGGACATCCCGGTCCAGTAGATGAACTTCTGCAGCATCCGGCGAGTGTAGACGCTATCGGTCGTTAGCCAACCTGATTCGCTGATGGCACACCGCGAGGGACCGCCATCTGGGCGGAGGCTCCCTCGCCACCCAGGCTCTCGGTTCGGTCAGACCGGCTCGCGGTGCCGCCCCACGGCTAGACCCAAGTAGCGGTGCACCAGCGACACGGGGACGGCAAACACGATGGGAAAGACCTGCCCCGCTTGCATGCGCACGCTCCGCTGCGCTCGCCCAAGACGGAACCACAGCAGGTGGACCCGCTGATGGAGCGCGGCCTGCTCATGCACGGCGATGTGCAGGGACACCAGCTGCTGCTCGGCGTCGTCGAAGGCGCGCTCGTGGATGGCGTGCTCGATGGCTTCGATGCGCTCGCGGAAGGCTTCTGTCGTCAGCATGCTGGGCTCCTCGGTGCGCCTCGGGGTCACCCGGGGCCGGCGTCGGGGCGTACGTCGTCCGCGACGCGAGAGACGTTACCTCGAATCGTCCAGTCGCTTCAGGTCGCCTCGTCCGGTCTTGCGGATGGGGCACGCCCGCAGCTGCGTGTCTAGCGCCCCGCCCCCGCCGCCACCCAGCGCACGTCGTCGAACAGCGGCATGCTGGGTGTCCCGCGCAGCGCGTCCATGGCGTGCACCACGTCGTCGTACGTGGCGTCAGGGACGGCCGAGAGCATCACCGCGCGGGGGCGCGCCTGCCCAGGCTGCCCTGTCGCTGCCGCGGGCCCGAGCCCCGCTGCGACGGATGCCGCGCACCCCCGCAGGGCGAGCCAGTCGTACGTGCCCGCCACCAACGGGATGGTCGCGCCGTCGGCCCCGGGCGCGGCGCAGCCCGAGGCCAGGCGTTGCCCGTTCGCGAACACGTGCAGCCCGTCCGTGCCGAGGTGCACGACCAGGGGTACGACCTCGCCTGCCGGGGTGTGTTGGGTGACGGGGCGCGCGGGGTCCGCCGTGCCGGGTGTCCGCACGGGCACCTCGGCCAACGCCAGCGTGGCCGTCACCGTCATCAGCAGGAACATGATGAGGTTCACCACCACGTCCAGGAACGGCACGATGTTCAGCTCCCCGTCGGCGCTGTCGGGGCCGGCGTCACGCGCGGCCCTCAGCCTGCGGTCGGCGTCACGGAGCAGCTTCCTCTTGCGGGCATCGAGCGTGCGCATGGGCGTTGGACAACGGCGGGTGCGCGAAGTTCCCGCGCGCCCGCATCATCGGACGCGCGCGACGCGAACCTCCTACCGAGGTCGCGCGGCGCCTCAACCCAGCGTGTCCTCGAAGAAGCGGCGCATCTCGATCCAGGAGCGGCGCGCGGCGTCTTCATCGTACACGGTCCCGAACGCCGGGTCGTTCGCCTTGGGGTTGGTGAAGCCATGCACGACGCCGGGATACGAGTGCAGCTGCCAGTCGGCGTTGATGCGCTTCATCTCTTCGGCGAAGGTCCCGACGTCGCTGGGCGGCACCATCGGGTCGTCTTGTCCGTGCTGCACCATGATCTGCGCCTGCACCTCGGCGTCGAGCGGCTCGCCGATCTTCAGCAGCCCGTGGAAGCTGACCACGCCGCGCAGCGGTAGCCCCATGCGCGCCATGAGGATGGCGCACAGACCTCCGAAGCAGTAGCCGATGGCGCCCATGCGCTCGGGGTCGACGCCGTGCGCGTCGCGGACCACGGCGTGTGCCTTCGCGAGGCGGCTACGCAGCACCGCAGGCTGGGTCACGAGCGCCGTCATGAGCGCGCGGCTCGAGGCCACGTCCGTGCCGCGCTGCCCGACGCCGTAGAGATCGATACCCGCCGCCACGTAGCCCAGCTTCGCGAGCGCTCGGGCCTTGTCCTCGATGAACCCCTCGCGTCCGCCCCACATGTGGCAGATGAGGACGGCGGGGCGCGGCTCGTCGCCGTCGGGGCGGACGAGGAAGACGTCGAAGTCCTCGTCCTCGTGGGTGTAGGGCAGTAGCTCGGTGTGCATCGCGGTAGCCTATCAACTCCACGCCGTGCGTGGTCACAGACCGAGGCGCTCGCTGACGACCTGTGTGAGCAACGCCACGAGCTCCGGGTCCATGTACCGATACTCGTCGGGGACCTCCAGCACGTGCAGCGGCTTTCCACCGAGCAGCCGCGCGTAGTCGGCGCGTAGGCGCTGGGCGTGCTTGCGCTCCATGACGCAGATGACGTCCGCCCACTCGAGGTCGCGCGCGCTCACCGTCTTGCGAGCCTTCGGGCTGGTCCCTGCCGAGCGCGCGTCGACGGCAGGGTGCCGACGAAACACGGCCTCGGCGGTGGGGCTGCGCCACTGGTTGCGGCTGCACACGAACAAGACCCGCAGGCGCTCGCTCACGGCGCGAACGCGCGTAGCATGTAGCGCCGCACACGGGCGACCAACGCATCCACGTCGTCATCCCCGCGGTCCACGTAGTCGGCCAGCATCACCTGGTGGGCCGCGATCATGAGCCGCGCCGAGAGGAGCGGGTCTTCGCGCGCCATGACCCCGGCGTCCATCGCGCGCGTCAGGAACAGCGCGATGATCTGGAGGCCCGTGTCGAACTGCCGCACCTGCTCCGGGCTGATGTAGCCGCTGCCGAGCGCCCACGCATGGCCGCCAGCGAGGTGGATCTTCAGATAGTTCGGGTGCGCGGCCAGGTAGCGCATGTAGGCGTCGACGCCGCTCAGCACGGCCTCGAGGGGGCCGCTCGCCAAGTCCGCGTGGGAGGTGGCGGCGTGGATCAGCTGTTCGCCCTGTTGACGGTGGATGGCGTCCAGGACGTCCTGCTTCCCCGCGAACACCTTGTACAGCGTGCCCAGCGCCACGCCCGCCTCGGCCGCGACGGTCTGCATGCGAGACGCGTCGTAGCCCTGCTCCGCGAAGACGCGCTCGGCGGCCGTGAGGATGGCAGCGCGATACAGCTCGGCGCGCGCTGCGCGCACCGTGGATCCGGAGCTCTTGGCTTTCCGCGTCGCCATGGCGCGGAGACTACCAGGCAGCGCCCGACACACCACTTGGTTTCGCGTCCGAGCGGTTGCGCTTGCCAAAACTGAAACATGTTCTAGTATGGTCGTCGCCGTAGGACAGCGGCGCAGCCCCGGAGAGCAAGCTCATGCAGAATCGCTACTACACCCCAGGCATCCCCATCGGTTGGTTCCAGGTCGAGTACACCGACCAGCTGAAGGCCGGCGATGTGAAGCCGCTGAAGTACTTCGGCAAGGACTTGGTCCTGTACCGCACGGAGAGCGGCGAGGCGGTCATGCTGGACGCGTTCTGCCCGCACCTCGGCGCGCACCTCGGCCATGGCGGCAAGGTCAAGGGCGAGAACATCGAGTGTCCGTTCCACGCGTGGCAGTTTGCCACCGACGGCAACGTCTCGGCGGTGCCCTACGCGCAGCGCCTGCCCCGCAAGGCCTGCCTGCCCAAGTGGCACCTCAAGGAGGTCGGCGGCCTGGTGATGGCCTGGCACCACCCCGACGGCGGTGAGCCCAAGTGGGACATCCCCGAGGAGATCCCGGAGTGGGGGACCGCCGCGGGCGAGCGCAACGAGAGCTGGACCGACTACGAGATCCGCGAGTGGACCATCCGCACCACCAACCAGGAGATGGCGGAGAACTCGGTCGACTCGGCGCACTTCCACTACGTGCACGGCGCCACCAACATGCCGCAGTCCGAGGCCGAGGTGCGCGACCACGTCCTGCGCGTGTTCAGCAACACCGGCATGGAGACCCCGCGCGGTCCGGTGCCCGGCTCGGTGGAGAGCCTCGCCTACGGCTTCGGCCTGGCGCTGGTGCGCTTCAAGGGCATCGTCGAGACCCTCAACGTGGCCTGCACCACGCCCATCGACGACGAGCACGTCCACGTGCGCTTCGCCTTCTCCGTGAACAAGAGCGCGGGCGCCAACGTGGCCAAGGGCGTGGGCGCGGCGTTCGTGAAGGAGGTCAGCCGTCAGCTGGGCCAGGACATCCCGATCTGGGAGAACAAGGTCCAGCACAAGCAGCCCCTGCTGTGCGACGGCGACGGCCCCATCGGCATGTTCCGCCGCTGGTGCGAGCAGTTCTACGCCGCGCCGCAGCAAGAGGCCGCGGCAGAGTAGGTCGCGCACGAGTGATGTGGGAAGGGCGGCGACAGGGCCGCCCTTCTTCGTTGTGGCCCGAGAGTACCTGGCGTGTGAGACGGAGGAAGCGATGAAGACCTGGGACGTGGCAGAGATCGAGGAGGCCTTCCGGCTCTACTGGAACACCGGCATGATCCGCGAGGACTGGGACGCGTGGGCCGATCTCTTCACCGAGGACGTGGTCTATGAGGAGCGGGTGCTCGGGACCATGATCGGCCGCGAGACGGTGCGCGCGTGGATCAAGCCGCTGATGGTGAAGTACGGTGAGATCTATGGCATCTATCACTGGCACTTGGTGGACCCGAGCGGCAACGGGCGGGTCGTGTTCCACATGGACAACCGCCGCGACCACCCGAGCGGCGAGGGCTACCTCGACTTCCCGGGCATGACGGTGCTCCAGTACGCGGGCGATGGAAAGTGGTCGCGCGAGGAGGACTACTGGGCGGAGAAGCTCAGCGTGCAGTGCTACCTCGACTACGAGAAGGCCCTGAAGAAGCACGACCCGAAGCATCGCGACAAGCGCACACGCCTCGACTGGGGCGACGGTCCCGCGTGGACGAAGGGGCCCGCGTCGTACTGGGAGCATCGCCCCGGCGAGCGCCCCGACGCCACATGAAGCGCTGGGGGCCAGCCGCGGCTGGCTCGTCGAGAGGCGCGGACGCCCGGATCGGGTCGGTGTGATCGGAGTCCGACCCTTCTTGCGTCTCTCTGTAACCGTGCACCCACATTGACCTCTGGGCGCCGCTGCGTAGTCTAGGAACCGACCATGAGCGAAGCCTTGCACGTGCCGGAGTCCGCGGACCCCAACATCGGGATGGTCCTGCAGGACCGGTACCGGATCATCCGGAAGGTCGGCGAGGGGGGCATGGGAGCGGTCTACGAGGCCGAGCACGTGCTCATCAAACGCCGTGTGGCCATCAAGTGCCTGCACGCTCAGTTCGCGACGCACCCGGAGATCGTCGCGCGCTTCCATAGAGAAGCGCTGGCTGTCACGAGCATTGGTCACGAGAACATCGTCGAGGTCACGGACATGGGGCGCTTCCCCGATCAGTCCGTGTACATGGTGCTCGAGTTTCTGCAGGGACGTGACTGGGCCGACGACCTCGAGCGCGGTGGAGCCCAGGCGGTGGGAAAGACCGTGCGCATCATGGAGCAGGTCTGCGATGCCCTGCAGGCCGCTCACGACAAGGACATCGTCCATCGCGACCTCAAGCCCGAGAACATCTTCCTCATCGAGCGCGCGGGCAACCCCGACTTCGTGAAGGTGGTGGACTTCGGTATCTCGAAGTTCAAGGACACCGACACGGTCCAGAGCATGACGCGCACGGGCACGGCGATGGGCACACCGTTCTACATGTCGCCCGAACAGGCTCAGGGGCGCAAGGACATCGACCACCGCTCGGACATCTATTCGCTCGGCGTGATCCTGTTCCAAGCGCTCACGGGACAATATCCGTTCGACGACGAGGCCTACCCGATGTTGGTCCTCAAGATCTGTACGGAGCCCGCGCCCAACGCTGCGCTCTTCCGTCGAGACCTGCCCGCCGGGCTGGCGCACATCGTCGACAAGTGCCTGCAAAAGAACCCAGCGGACCGCTACCAGGACTGCGCGTCGCTGAAGCGCGCGCTGTCCGCCTTTCGTGAAGTCACCGACGCGCCGCAGCTGGACGAGAACGCCCCGAAGACAGCCAGCTTCACCGCCTCGGCGATGCAAGCGCGCGCGGGCGGGCAGACGGACCTCTCGTTCGGCGAGTCACAGCTGCGTTTGGCGCACGCCGCCACTGTGACGCCGGTCGGGGTGCCCGTCACGTCCGTCGCCACGGCCGCCCCTGGCGCGATGGACGACCCCGCCCCCGCGCTCCCGACCCGGGGAAACGCGCTGCCCATCGTAGCGGGCGCGGCGCTGTTGGTCGCGGTCGCGGTGGGCGCCGCCGTGGCGCTCTCGTCTGGTGGGCATGATCCCGAGGTCGCGCCCAGCGCCCAGGCACCTGGCAGTCACGAAGCCCACACGACGGATCCCGGAGGCGGCGACACGACACCCGTGCAGGCGGCGGCCCCCGTGCCTCCGACGGAAGAACCCCCTGGGACGACCTCCACGCCAGCGGCGGCGGTCACCGTGCAGATCACGACGGAGCCCGTCAACGCCGAGGTCTACCTGGACGGCATGCGCATCCCGAATCCGTTCGACGGCGAGCTCCCCCAGACCACCGATCCTCGCCGGTTGGAGGTACGCGCCGAGGGCTACACCACCATTGCACAGGATCTCGTGCTCCAGTTCCCCCAGCGCGTGCGCTTGACGTTGCTGCGCGGCACCGGCATCGACGACCGCTCCACTGCGGCGACGCGACGCTCGAGCGGCTCGCGACCCGCGTCGAGCCCACCGACCAGCACCATGGCGGCCGCCGAGTTGCCAGCTCCGCCGATGGCTGTGGCGAGCGAGATGGTCGCCACACCAGCGCCGACGCCCGCGCCGACACCACCTACGGAACCCGCAGCCGACACCAACATGGCGCTCAAGCAGATACGGTTCTGAGGCGGATCACCCGAGTTCCTGTCTCGGCGCTGGCCTGGTATCGTCACGACCATGTGTCGAGAACTTTGGTGGGTGGCCCTCGTGACCTCGGGCATGGTGTTGACCTACGGACGACCTGTCGCGCGGGCGCAGGCTCCGGGTGGAGACGACGGGCCCGCCGCGGAAGGGGTCCTGGCGCCCGAAGGCATCGAAGCCCCGCCCCCCAACCCCGCGCTGGAAGAGGCGCGCGCCCGCATCGCCACCGGCGAGGAGCTGTTCGAGCGCGGCAACTACAACGCCGCGCTGGCCGAGTTCGAGCGCGCGGGCGAGCTGCTGTCCGACCACCCGCTGCACTACTTGGTGCTCTACAACATCGGCAAGTGTTACGAGCAGCTGTTCCAGTACGGGCGCGCGATGGAGTTCTATCGGCGCTACCTGGACGAGGGGGGCGCCGAAGAAGCCGACGCGAGCGAGGTCCGTGCCAAGATCCAGGTGCTTCAGGGGTTGCTCGGGACGATCGAGATCACCGTCAACGTGGAGCACTTCGAGGTGTGGATCGACGGTCAACGCGTCGGCGAGGACGAGCGTCGCTTCATGGTCCCGGGGGGCACGCACCAGATCGAGGTGCGCTCGGCGGGACACGAGGCCGGGCGCGAAGAGGTCCAGCTGCCCGCGCGCGAGACCCGCAGTGTCGACTTCGAACTGCACGCGCTGGCGCAGGAGTACGGCGGCGTGAGCCCGGCCCTCTTCTGGTCGGCCTCCGGTGTGGCTGCGGCCAGCCTGGTCGGGGGCATCGCGCTCGCTGGCGTGGTGCGCGGCCGGCGCAACCGCGTGGACGACGCGAACGCCATCGGCGGTGCGACCGCGGTCGCCATCGCCACACGGGAAGAGCGCGACAAGATCCGCGGGCTCTCCATCGGCGCAGACGTCATGTTCGGAGGCGCGCTGGTGTTCGGGGTGACCGCGCTGGTGCTGGCGTTCACCACGGACTGGGGCGATGACGAGGCCACGGCAACCGAGTCCGCGCGTGTCCGGCTGCGCTTCGACGGCGGGGTAGACCGCAACGGCTTCGACTTCCGGCTGCAGGGGGCGTTCTGATGCAGGGATACGCAATGAGGACACGGCGCTGCGGGCTCGCCCCGCTGTGGCGCCTCGCGCGTTCGTTGTCGTTGGCGACCGCCGTCGCCGCCGCCAGCGGCTGCACGCTCGCCAAGCTCTGGGACTTCCCGCTCGGCGAGTGCAGCTCGAGCCAGGACTGCCGGGTGCTGGGCGACCCGAGCCTGCCAGCCTCCTGCCAGGAGTACGTGTGCCAACGAGACGACGCGCAGGATCGCAACGTCTGCGTCTTGGTGACCGTCGAAGAGGTGTGCGACGGAGGCGACAACGACTGCGATGGGCTCATCGACGAACGCAGCAGCGGTCAGGCCGTCATCGGGCAGACCCAGGTGAACCTGCGCGCCGGGGTCGTCTCGGCGCTGACCGCCGCGACGGGCAGCCCCGAGATCGTCGCGTGGACGGAGGGGGCGGGGGCGAACGACTTCATCGGGCGCTTGGAGACCACGCAGGGTGCTGCAGGTTCCCTGGTGGGGCTCGAGCCCGTCTATGTGACGCACTCGTCGTCTACGCTGGTGTCGGAGGTGCTCACCGCCGAAACGGCGGACATGTGCTATCGACGCGATCCCGACGCCCCGCTGGCGAGCTGTGGCGCGAGCGAGTACGCCATGGCGACGGATGGTGAGCACGTGGTGTACGCGCAGACGTTCCGCACCGGCTGTGCGGGCGGTCAGCTGCGCCTGAGCGTGGCGAGCGTGGGCCAGCCCGAGGTCCTGTATGCGACGGGCCCTCAACGCCGCTCCAACACCTACTTGGGCTTGCTCCCGCACCCCACGCTGCGCTTCTGCTCGATGAACACGACCGACGCGTGTGCGCAGGCCACCGCGGATGCCATGGCCATGCCGCCCGTGGTCGGCGGCCCGTCGGTCCAGAGTGTCTGCGGCGTCGGTCACCCCACCGTCGCGCTCGGCACGACGGCCGGTCTGCTCGCGTTCCTCTCTGCGCCGGCCACGCGTGAGGCCTGCGGCGACGGAACGGAGGTGGACGTGCAGGCGTTCGGCGTCTACGTGCGGCCCAAGCCCGAGCGCGCGCAGATCGCTCCGCGCGTCGAGGTGACGGGCGAGGGGGTCCCCTCGACGCTCGGCCGCACACGGTCGGGCACGGGTCCAGCCGTGGCCGCGCTGGGTGACGAGGGCTTTCTCGTTGCGTTCCCGGACGAGGACGGGGACATCGCGATCCACTTCGTGCCCACGCCGCCGGCGCCTCCCGCCAACCTGGGCGCGTATCCTCTCCCCGATCCAGACATGGGCATCGATCCCGTCGATCTCACCACGCGAGACGGCGTGGAGACGAGCCCGCTCTCGGGCATCCGCCTGGTCGGAACCATTCCCGGCGACGCGGGCAGCAACTCCCTGGTCCTCGCGGCGGAAGAGGTGACGGCGAGCGCGACCAGCGTGCGCGTCGGACTCGCCTGGCGCTCGGCGTGCGATGCCACGGGCCGACTGCGGTTCCGTAGCGCCACCCTGGCGTTGGACGCGTCCGGTCACCCGAGCTCGCTCGAGGCAGCGCCTCTGGTGTCACTGTCCGAGGCCGGCCTCTACGCCGCGCCACGGATCCGCTTCGCCCCGCAGGGGTTCCTGACCGAGGACGCTGAGCGCGGCGGCGCCACGGTCGGCAACGCAGGGGGAGGGTGGTACGTCACGTGGGCGGGCGCGGACTCGCTGGCGTCCCCGGCCACGAGCACCACGTCCGACCGCGAGGGGGCGCTGTACATGGAGCGCCTCGCGGCGTTCGATGGCCTCCCCGTGGAGACTGCCGGCCCGGTGCTCCTGGTGGACGGTGGGGTGGCGGACCACGAGCTCGTCCTCGAGAACAGTGCCAGCGGCGCCGCTGGCGTCACGGTGAGGGCGGGCACCAGCACGGGCGTGCTGGGCCTACCCCTGAGCTGCTTCTAGGTCTGGGAGCTGGATGGTCCAGTCCGAGTCGGCGTGAGCCCCGGACGAGTTCCGACGGTGTGCTGGGGGTGATGGTGTTGGTGTAAGTTTGTGTCTATCATGGTAGGTCTTGACCAACAAAGACCTACACCCTACCTCACGCGCATGTGCAAGGACATGTGGAAGATGGTTCTGGCCTGCGCCTGGCTCGGCGCGGTCGGTTGTTCGGGACTAGACGCAGCTCCAGCGGGCGGCGCAGCCGTCTCACTCGTGAGCGCTGGGCCTGACGGCGCGCTCTATCGACTCGAGAACGCGCGTTTTCGGGTGCGAGGTCCGAGCGACGTGGACTTCAACACGGCGGACTTCCCAGCCGAGTCCGTGCACAGCTTCCAGCTCCCTCCCGGCGACTACCAGGTCACGCTCCGCTCGGGGTGGACGCTGGTGCGCTCGGCTGGTGACGAGCACGACGGCCCGGTCGCGGCGTCGCTCGTCTCCATGAACCCCATGACGATCCGGGTCGAGTCCAACGCCGTCGCGGGTGTGCGCTTCGTCTTTCAGGTGGAGGACGTGAACGTCATCTTCGAGCCCGGACAGCTGGACGTGGGCGTGGACGTCATCTTCCCCGACGCGGGGGTGCCGCCTGTCTCCACGTGCCTGGTGGACGCCGAGTGCGACACGGGGCTGTTCTGCCTCGGCACGTCGCGCTGTGACCCCACGGCTGCGGGAGCGGACGCTCGCGGCTGCGTGGCCGGACAGAGCCCGTGCGACGTGGGTGAGGTCTGCGACGAAGTGCAGGATGCGTGTGTCCCGCCGCTCCTCTGCGAGGCCCCCGTGCGCACGTGCGCGACCGACGCCGAGTGCGGGGCCACGGGTGACCTCTGCGCTGACCAGCACAGCTGTGACCCATCCTCGCCGGCTGCGGACGCGCGTGGCTGCGTGACGACCCCGGGGTGCTCGCGCGAGTCCTGCAACCCGGCCGTCGGCTGCCGGCAGTGCACCAGCGACGCCGGATGCAGCTACTGCCGAGGCGAGGTCTGCGACCCGAGCGATCCCGCGGCCAACGCGGCAGGCTGCGTCGTCGGACCGGGTCCCACGCCCAACGACGAGTGCAGGAGCCGCCTCGGCTACTGCTGGGAGGGGACGCACACCTGCCGCGTGTTCGCCGAGGCCGCCGAACGCTGCCGCGACGATGGCGACTGCGGCGGCTGGTGTCACGGCTCTCGTTGCGAGCCGACGAACATCAACTCGGATCCGCGCGGGTGCGTGGCGGGCCCGGACTACACCGCCATCTGCGCGACGCTGAACTCTGGTCCGCACTGCATCGAGCACCTGCGCCGCTGCGGCAACTGTGGGGAGCGGACCGACCCCAACACGGGTGAGACGCTGCCGGCAGACCCGGCGCTCTCCGATCACGATGGGGATGGCTTCGCCTCCGTCGTCTGTGGTGGACCCGACTGCGACGACACCGATCCGCGTCGTTTCGGGAGCGCACAAGAGATCTGCGACTTCGAGGGCGTCGACGAGGACTGCGACCCCAGCACGGTCGGCGACACCGACCTCGATGGCGACGGGTACGTCTCGTCCGCGTGTCGCAACGTGTTCCCCGCTGCGCCGTGGCTCAATCAGCAGGGGGACGACTGCGACGACGAGCTCGCCAGCGTGTATCCGGGCGCTGCCGAGCTCTGCAACCACCGCGACGACGACTGCGACGGGCTCATCGACGAGGATGCGTCGGCGCCGCTGTACCGAGACGTCGACGGCGACGGCTTCGGGGATGCGTCCTGCACGTTCGCGGGGTGCTGGAACGATCCTGGCTTCGTCACCAACGCCTTCGACTGCGACGACAGCAACGCGGCGCTCACGCCCGGGACCGGCACGTGTCTCGACGCCACGCACGTCGGACTGTGCTCGCGAGGCGTCGTCTCCTCGGTGAGCTGCGCCAGCGGCGAGCGGTGTCGGACCGGCGTCGACGGAGTGGGGCGCTGTCAATGAGGCGCTGAACCCGACGGCCCCTCCGCGCGAAGCGGCGCTCTGGTCTTCAGGGCGCCGCTTTGTGCGTGATGACGGCTCGCTTCACACGCGCACGCCACGCGCCTCGGACCTTGACCAGCGCCCGCGCGTGTGACCCGATGCGCGCATGACGAACAGCGCGCGCTTCGTGGTCGTGTCCCCCGCCGATGACTCCGTGGTGTACGAAGGGAGCCTCGCGACTGCGGCGGAGCTGGACGGGGCGCTGTCTCGCGCCGTTAAGGCGCAGCGCGCGTGGGGGGCGTCGCCCCTCGCTGCGCGGGTGGAGGCCGTGTTGCGCTTCTTGTCCGACGTGGAGGCGGAGAAGGATGACGCCGCGCGCGAGCTGATGCTGCAGATGGGGCGCCCCATCAGCCAGGCGCCGTCCGAGCTGGCAGGGTTCTTGGACCGTGGGCGCACGATGGCGCGCCTCGCCGAGGAGGCCTTGGCCGACTACGTGCCCCCGGCGAAGGATGGCTTCACCCGTGCCATTCAGCGCGTCCCCGTGGGCGTGGTGCTGGTGCTGGCCCCCTGGAACTACCCCTGGCTCACCGCCGTGAACGCTGTGGTGCCCGCGCTGTTGGCCGGCAACGCCGTGCTGCTGAAGCACGCCGAGCAGACGCCGTTGGTGGCCGAGCGCATGAGCGCGAGCGCGCTGCGGGCGGGGCTCCCCGAAGGGGTGCTGCAGCACATCCACATGAGCCACGAGGTCACGGCGAACGCGGTCCGCGACGCGCGTGTCGGGGCGGTGGCGTTCACTGGCTCGGTCGAGGGCGGCCACGCCATCTCGCGCGCCGCGGCGGGGCGCTTCATCTCGGTGGGCTACGAGCTGGGCGGCAAGGACGCGGCCTACGTCTGCGAGGACACGGACGTGGCCAAGGCGGCGGCCAACGTGATGGACGGGGCGATGTACAACGCGGGGCAGTCGTGCTGTGCCGTCGAGCGTGTGTACGTGCACGAGAAGGTGCTCGACGCGTTCCTGGAGGCCTCCGTCGCAGAGGTGCGCGCGCTGCGCCTGGGCGACCCGCGGGAGGCCGCGACGAACCTCGGGCCCCTCGTGCGCGCCCGCAACGCGGCCGTCGTGCGCGCGCAGCTGGAGCAGGCCTACGGCGCCGGCGCGCGCGGGTTGGTCGGAGGGAGCGCGGAGGGGCTGCCCTCGCAGTACGTCGCGCCCGAGGTCGTGGTGGGGGTCACTCAGGAGCTCGACCTGATGAGCGCCGAGACCTTCGGACCCGTGGTGGGCGTCATGCCCGTGGGCTCCGACGAGGAGGCCGTCGCGCGCATCAACGACAGTGCCTACGGGCTGACGGCGTCGCTCTGGACCCCCGACCTCGAGCGCGCCCAGCAGCTCGCCGCGCAGCTGGACGTGGGCACCGTGTTCATGAACCGCTGCGACTACCTGGACCCCGAGCTGGCGTGGGTGGGCGTGCGTGACTCGGGGCGCGGCTGCACCCTGTCGCGCTTTGGCTTCGACGGCTTCACGCGGCTCAAGAGCTTGCACCTGCGGCACGCCATCCCATGAGTCGCACCGGCACGAACACGGGCGACGCGGGTACGAACCCGGACACGGCGCTCGCGAACGCGACCGTCGACCCCGCGCCGAGGCTCGTCGTGGCGACCACCTCGCCGTACCGGCTCGAGCTGATCGCGCGGCTGGGCGTGCCGTACGTGGCGGTGGCCCACCGCTGCGACGAGGACGCCTTCAAGGGCCGCGGAACCCGGCCCACCGACCTGGCGATGCAGCTGGCGCGCAAAAAGGCCGAGAGCGTGGCCTTGGACCACCCGGGCGCGTTCGTGCTCGGGTCGGACCAGGTGTGCGTGTTCGGCGAGGAGATCCTCAGCAAGCCGGGGACCGCCGCGCGGGCGGAGGCGCAGCTCGCGCGGCTGCAGGGCACCACCCACGAGCTCGTCACCGCGGTGGCCCTGCGACACCCCGATGGCCAAGTGCGCGAGCGTCTCTCGGTGCACCCCATGACCATGCGCGCGCTCTCGGCGGCCGCCATCGCGCGCTACGTCGCCGCAGACCAGCCCCTCGACTGCGCGGGCAGCTACAAGGTGGAGGGGCGCGGCATCACGCTCTTCGAGCGCATCGGTGGGGACGACTTCACGGGCATCATCGGGCTCCCGCTCATCGCGCTGACCGACCTCCTGGGCGACGCCGGTTTCGAGGTGCCGTAGATGAACCCGGCGCCCGTCGACTACCTGGGTGGCTACCCGGAGGAGCTGCGCGACAAGGCGCTTCGGGCGCGGCGCGAGGGCACGCTCGAGCGTCGCCTGCTGGAGCGCTACCCGCTGGGCCACGAGATCACCACCAACGCGGCCCTCTACGACTTCGCGCAGGGCATCAAGCGCGAGCACCTGCGCAGCTCCCCTCCGCTGGCGAAGGTGCGCTACCACGACAAGTTGAGCACGCTCCACAAGGCGTTCGGGCTGCACACCTACGCCGTGCGCGTGCAGGGCGCGAACCTCAAGAGCCAGAACGAGATCCGCATCGCGAGCTTGTTCAAGGAGCTGCCGCTCGCGTTCCTGCGCATGGTCGTGGTGCACGAGCTCGCGCACCTGCGCCACAAGGAGCACGACAAGGCGTTCTACCGGCTGTGCCAGCACATGGAGCCGGACTACCTGCGCCACGAGCTCGACCTGCGGCTGCTGCTCTTCGCGCGGCAGCCCGATCAAGCGTAGTTGCGCACGACCACCTCGCTGACCTTGCCGCGGCGCAGCCCGTTCGAGTTGATCGCGCGCGGAGCCTCGATGGTGCTGATGTGGAAGTCCGCGTACAGCTCGCGGATGAACGGCACGTCGCTGTTGCTGAGCATCAGCTTGGCCCCGCGACGGTGCAGCTCCTTGAACACGTCGCGCAGGCGCGTCTGGTCCGCTTGGGTGAAGCCGTCGCGCGCGTAGCTGGTGAAGCTGGCGGTGGTGGAGACGGGCTCGTAGGGCGGGTCGAAGTAGACGAAGTCACCCGGGCGCGCGCGGTCGAGCAGCTCCTCGAAGCCAGCCTGGCGCACGTCGGCGTGAGCCAGCGCGGCGCTCGCGCTGCGCAGCCCGCTCGCGTCGAGGATGGTGGGGTTCTTGTACTTGCCCGCGGGCACGTTGAACTCGCCGCGTTGGTTCACGCGGTGCAGCCCGTTGAAGCAGGTCTTGTTCAGGTAGATGAACATGGCCGCGCGCAGCGGCTGCTTGTGGCCCTCGCCTGCGTTGTAGCGCTCGCGCACGCGGTAGTAGGTGTCGGGCGCGTGCCCCGCGGCCGCCAGCGGCGCGAGGGAACGGATGACGCCTTCCACGTCGTCGCGGATGGAGCGGTAGACGTGCACCAGGTCGGGGTTGATGTCGCTCAGCGCGGCCCGCTGCGGCTGCCGGGCGAAGAACATCGCGCCCCCGCCGACGAAGGGCTCCACATGCCGCATGCGCGCCACGCCCGGGGGCAGCAGCGGCTCCAGCTGCCCCATCAGGCGCCCCTTGCCACCCACCCACTTGATGAAGGGTGAGGGGCGCGGTAGGTCGCGCAGCGGACGGGCCGGGACGACCGAACCCATGGGGATCTTCTGGAGCGGGAGGCGCGCGATGGCGGCGGGGGTAGCCATGTGTGCGACGCTATCCCACATGTACGTGTCGCCCAAAAAAGCGGCTGGCCGGGACTGTGTGCGTGGCTGCTATCGTTCGCCACCGCCATGACCATTCGCAGCGACACCGAGCCCGGAACCGATCACACGAGCGCGCTCGAGCTCATGGGGGCCTTTCGCAACGTGCCCCGCACAGGCGTCATCTACGTTACCGTGGAGGCCCAGAAGCGGGGCTTCCAGCTGGGCGCCGAGGGATGGTGCAACCTCGGACAAGGGCAGCCCGAGACGGGGCCGCTTCCCGGCGCGCCGCCTCGCGTGACCAGCGTCCCGGTGGGCGCGGACGACCTCGACTACGCCCCGGTGCCAGGCATCCCCGAGCTGCGCGCGGCCGTCGCCAACCTGTACAACGAGCTCTTTCGCAAGGGGAAGGCCTCGCAGTACGGCCCCGAGAACGTTGCCATCTGCGGCGGCGGGCGGGTGTCCATCATGCGCGCCTGTGCGGCCATCGCGCCGGTGCATCTGGGACACTTCCTGCCGGACTACACGGCCTACGAAGAGCTGCTGGACGTGTTCCGGCGCTTCCAGCCCATCCCCATCCTGCTGGACCCCGCGCAGGGCTACGAGTTCACGGCCGACGACCTGCGGCGCGAGGTGATGGGGCGCGGGCTGGGCGCCATCCTGATGAGCAACGCGTGCAACCCCACGGGCAAGCTGGTGCACGGCGAGGCCCTACGCGCCTGGGTCGACGCGGCGCGCGAGCTGGACTGCGCGCTGCTCATGGACGAGTTCTACTCGCACTACGTGTGGGTGGGGGACAAGCCCATCGTCAGCGCGGCGGAGTACGTCGACGACGTCAACCGCGACCCCATCGTCGTCTTCGACGGGCTCACCAAGAACTGGCGCTACCCGGGCTTCCGCACCACGTGGGTGCTGGGCCCCAAGACGTTCATCGAGTCCGTCGCGAGCGCGGGCTCGTTCCTGGACGGCGGCGCGGTGGCCCCCATGCAGCGCGCCGCGGTGGAGCTGGTGCAGGTCGCGCCGACGCTGGCCGAGACCGAGGCCATCCGCAGCACGTTCATCAAGAAGCGCGACCGCTTGGTGTCGGGCCTGCGCGAGCTGGGGATCACCTTCGCCGTGGAGCCCGAGGGCACCTTTTACGCGTGGGGCGACCTCAGCGCGCTGCCCGAGTCCATCCGCCACGGTGAGGACTTCTTCAAGGCCGCGCTCGAGCACAAGGTCATCTGCGTGCCCGGGCACTTCTTCGATGTGAACCCCGGCAAGCGGCGCATGGGCCGGCCCAGCCGCTTCCGGCACCACGTGCGCTTCTCGTTCGGGCCCGACATGGAGGTCATCGAGACGGCCCTCGCGCGTCTGGGCGAGATGATCCGCAGCCACCGCTGACCGCGCGGCGCGAACGCCTACGGACGGCGAGCGCGAGCCCGAGGACCCACGCCCCGACAAGCGCCGCCGGGCCGCCGTGGGAGGTCACCGAGGCGGAGCACCGGATGGGGATGAACACGTCGGAGCCACCTCCGGTCGAGGGGGGCTCGGGCGCGACGACCCGGCCCGTGCGCATGGCCGGGTCGCCCAGTAGGTTGAAGAGGCGTGCGGCGTCGTACTGACCCCCGAGCGACCGCGTGGCGGCGAGGGTGGCGTCGCCCAAGCGCGCGTTGTCCGCATACAGCGTCGCCACGACGGGGCCCGCCAGCGCGTCGGCATCCGCCAGCGTGGTTTGCCCGGAGGGGCCGAACACCGCGACAGCGCCCTGCGGCAGTCGCACGAGCTCCTCTGCGATGCTCTGGAAGCCGGGCACGTCGAAGCGCCCCACCGAGCAAGACATCGTGAAGTGCAGCGCAGGGAGACCGCTCGGGTCCAGGCCGGGTAGATCCTGGCTCCGCAGGATTCCGTCGCGCCCGATGCGGTCCAAGCCGCCGTGCCCGAAGTAGAAGACGGCGTCCGGCGACTCCGCCAGCGCCGCGTGGAGCTCCGTGCGGGCGTCCGCGACTGCGCCGCTCTGGGCTACGGCGGCCAGCGTGAAGTGGGTCGGAGCCTGCGCGCTCGCGGCCGCCGCGGCCGTGACGAAGTCGTCGCCCATGCTGGGGCGATCGGCGACGGTCAGCAGCGTCTCGTGTGCGCGCTGCTCGTAGGCCAGGATGCGCTCCACCATCTGGCTGAGCTCGGCCGCCGAGCTCGCTGGGAGGCGTCCCACCGGGATCGCGGGACCGGAGGTCAGCGAGTCGGAGACGAGGTACCCGTCCGTGGCGAAGAGACCCCCGACCGTGCGCGTGATCGGGCTGGGCACGAGGTTGTCCCCGAACCCGCGCAGGTCGCGGAAGTCGTACGTGCCGTGTCCCGCCAAGAGGACGTAGCGCGGCGGCACGCTCCACTCCCTGCGGGCGCGCGTGAGGAAGGTACGAATCGCCTCGGGGTCGGGCACGCCGTCCGAGTGCGTGTCGAAGATGTCCTGGACGTCCACCACCACCGTGGAGAGGCCGTCCGCAGCGCGCGCGTCGACCAGAGGGGCGATGGCGTTCAGCAAGCTGCGGTGCGTGATGACGACATACTCCGCGGCGAGGTCGCCTGAGATGTCCGTGGGGTGCGCGCCTCGTACTGACCTGGGGGAGAGCGTCTCGCCGCGGTCGATCCAGTAGCGGCGCCCCGCCATCACGCGGAAGCTCACGGTCCCGGCCTCCACGGCGAGGCCTTCGAGGATGCGCGGCGCCGACGGGGTGCTCACATCGAGCACACGGAGCCCTTCGTCCTCGGGCACCGTCACCACGCCGTCTGCGCTCGCGTCGAACGCACCCGCTTCGCCGCCGAACGCGCTCGGGACGGCGATGTCGAGCTGGTCCACGTAGAGGAACCCCACGTTCGTGCGCACCTCGACGGCGTGCGTGCCAGCCGACAGCAGCGCCGCGTCCACCTCGAACGTCAGCGGCTCTCGGCCGCCGGCTGGGGTCCGCGTGCCAACGAGCGTCCCGTCCACGAGCAGTGACACGTCGCCGCCGTCATAGCCGGGGATGGTCTGCACCTCGACCGTGACCGAGGCGTCGTCCAGGGCCGCTCCAGCGAGCGCGAACGAGGTGCGCAGCGGGGCGGTCGGCGAGACCGTCTGCCAGAACCACAAGTCACTGCGCGGATCCTCCACCACCACCATGCCGGCGAAGACCTCCTGCTCGAGGTGGATGCTGCGTACGTACGTGTCCAACGCCGCGCCGCCGTCGGGCGTGGCGTCCTCGGTGGCGAACGCGCTGCCGCCTCCGTCGAGGCGCACCAGGTAGTGACGCACATCCGAGAAGACGTGGTCGGGCGCGTCGGCGTAGAACAGCACGCCCCCTGGGTGGCGCTCGTACGGCACCGCGGCCCCCGCGCCGCTGATCGTGAGCTCGCCGGTCGTGATGGCCGACGTGACCGCACCAAGGGAAACGCCGAGCGCGTCCGCGAGCGCCACGCTGCTGACGAGGACGAGACCCTCGGACGGCACGAGCACCCGCGCGACGTCACCCGGTTCGTCGTCGGCGTCCTTGGCGCGCACCACGATGGGGGCTGTGTGCGGAAGTGACGCGAAGGGAGCCGCGGTCGAGACGGAGAGGTCGTCGGAGACAGCCTCGCCGCCCAGCTCGTACGTGGCGCGCGCCCCACTGACATCCAGCTCCACCACGCGGAGCGCACCCGTCAGCCCGACGGGCAGGTGGAACGCATACACGCCACCCCCGGGCTCGGAGAGCGCGGGCAACAGCTCGGACACGGGGGCGAAGCCGGTGCCGTCGTCGTGCTCCACGATGAACCCCAGCGTCCCAGTCTCGGACGAGGTCTCCCACGTCAGCATGCGCCCGCGCTGCTCCACGCCGACCATGCTGACGTGCAGCAGCGGCGCAGCAGACTGGAGACAGAGCTGCCCGTTGCTCCTCGTGCGGCTCTCCTCCGACTCGATCAGATAGGAGATGCCCTGGTTCGCTTGGAAGGTGCACGTGGCGGTACCCGTGCACATGATCGCGGAGTCGCTCAGCCGTCGGGTCTGGGTGTCGAGTCCGCCGAAGCCGCTCGCGCTGGTCGTGGCCACCGAGTCGGTGGTGTCGGTGAGGGTCGGCGCGTAGAGGAACCAGTTCGGTTCACCGCTGTCCGTGTGCGCGATGCAGTTGCCCGGCGAGCTGGTGGCCGAGGTGATGCTGCGGACCAGCAAGAGGGACCCGCGCACGCCCAACGAGTTGGACCCCTTGGTCATCCGGATGCGATAGCGACGCCCCGCTACAGGGTAGATCGGGACCACCTGCGCCCGGGTGCAGTTCGCCTCGAAGATCGCCCCCTGATAGGCCGCCGACCCGACGGTGGTGAACGTCCCCGAGTTCAGCACGAGCTCTTCTTCGACGAACAGCGTGCCAGCGCCCGAGCCCTCGCAGCGCGACTGCCCGACGAAGATGTCGCCCGCCCCAGCCGTGTAGGGTGCGCTGGTGCACGCCGTGCCAAAGAACCCAGGCGTGCAGTCGGACACCGTCGTGGACGCACGAGCGGGGAGCGATGGAGCCAACGTGACCGCAACCGCCACGAGTGTGGCGCAAATTGACAAACGCATCGGAAATATCTGCCTGTTGCTGAAGGGTGATGCAAGGGGGCCCCCCACATCGTGGCACCTCGACGCACCCGTGGCGGTCTGGATGAGGCAGCCAAGCCCGCGCGTTGATCCCGTGTCATCTCACCCTCGGCGCCCTCGGGTCCGGCTCGGCCCTCGCCAGAAAGCGCTCCTCCGAGGAGCGCGTCAGCGCGCGACGTGCTCGTACAGCGCGCAGCCCACGGTGAGGCCGCCGCCCGCGTTCACGAACAGCACTCGCTCACCGTCACTCAGCGGCTGGCGCTCACGGGCCAGGTGCCAGCCGAGCGTGCAGGCCGAGGTGTGGGTGTCGGCGTGCGTCTTCCATGTGCTCAACAGGGCGCCGGGGTGCAGGCCGAGACCCTCCGCGAGCTGCGCGCCGAAGGTCTCGCTGGGCTCCGAGCAGATCAGTCGCAGAGCGGAACGCTGCGCGCCCGTCTCGTCCAGGAACGCGTTGGCCGTCTCCCGCGCGAACGCCTGCAAGCGCTCCAGATAGTCCGGCGCGCGCACCACGTCGATGGTGGTGCGGCTCTTGGTGCCGCGGACGGCGATGTCGCACGAGCCAGTCTGGCCATCGAAGGCCACGGGGGACGTACGCTGCTGGACGGCCCCAAAGCCTCGGTCTCCGGGCGCCAGTCGCAGCAGCATGGCCGAGCCCAGGGGCGTGATGGGGAACGTGGGGTCGGGCTGTCCGGAGGGCGGGCAATCGGCCGCGACGATGAGGGCGTACTCCTTGCGGCGCGTGGTCAGCATGGCGCGCAGCACGGTCACGGCGTTGAGCAGGCCGCACGCGCCGTTGTTCAGGTCGAAGGAGAACACCTCGCGCGTGCCTGGGAACTTCCGGATGTCCGGCGACATCTCGAGGGCGTGCTGGATGAGGGCGCAGACCGACGGCTCGCACATGTTGTGGTGCCGGAACACGCCCACGTTGACGAGGAAGTCCACGTCGCCGACGGCGAGGCCGGCCTGCTCGAGGCAGGCGCGCGCCGCGGCCGCGCTGTGGCTGATGGAGTCCACGGTGGCGTCGACCGAGCTCAGCCCGGTGCTGTGAATGTAGAGTCCCACTCAGAGGCCCATCCGGCTGACGGTGACGGAGATGGCGCCGGTGACGATGCCGGAGGCCGCAGGGAAGAAGAGGAGCTTGTCGCCGGCGCGCACGCGCCCGTCGCGAAGCGCCTCGTAGAGCGCGACGAAGTGTGACGTGGACGACGTGTTGGCGCAGGTCTCGAGCACGTGGATGGGTGGCGGCATCTTCGTCCCCAGCGCCTCCTCCGCGATGCTGACGCTCTTGTCGGTGAAGCGCAGTCCGAGCTGGTGCGGCACGAGGTGGTCGAAGGCCTCCTCCTCGAACGTGGAGCCGCGTTCGGCCAGCACACGCTCCACCACGAAGGGCCACAGGCGCAGGTTGTCGCCGGCGTGGAGCTTGCTGTTCTTCGTGTACAGCGCGATGCCCGACGTGAGCTCGCTCGGCTTCCCGAGGCACAGGAGCGCCGCCTCGGTGCAAGAGATCATCTCCACGAAGCCGACGTGGTCGTCCGCGCTGGGTTCGCCGTCCAGGATGACCGCGGTCGCGGCGTCACCGACGGTGAGCGACGCGAACTGCTCGTCGAAGGGTGAGCTGATCTCGCGCACCGCCGTCTCCGAGATGGCGCTGTTGCACTCGCCGCACACCACCATGCCGTTCTTCACCACCCCGGTGCGGATGAGGTTCTCGAGCAGGTACACGCCCGTGAACATGCCGGCGCAGGCGTTCGACACATCGAAGTTGAGCGCCTGCGTTGCGCCCAGGGCGTTCTTGACCCAGAGGCTCATGGCCGGCTCGAGGAAATACTCTGCCTCGCCCTTCACCCGCGTGATGGCTCCGCTGATGATCACGTCGAGGTCCTCGGCGCGGTAGCGCGAGCGGCCGAGGCAGTCGCGCGCTGCCCGCAGGGACATGCTCAGGGTGTCCTCACCGTCGCCGCGCACATGGCGGGAGGCGATCCCCGTCACCTGCTCCAGCGCGAACACCGGGGGCGCCTGCAGGCGGTCCACCAGCTCCTGGGTGGTCACGGTTCGCTCTGGAAGATAGAGTCCCAGGCTCTCGAAGCGGACATGGTGGTCTTGGGTCTGCGGCGTGGGAGCGGTCATCGCGATCAGTCTACGGGCCCGGGCGAAGGCGCAAGCACGCTCGGTACTGTATGTCACTGTGCTACATGTGCGTCCACTCGACACACGAACATTTTGGGCTAGCAGGAGAGCCTCTCGTGAACGCCGTCGAACCTTCCGTGAACGCCTCCGCCGATCAGCATGTCGTCCGCCACCTGCGCGCGCAGGTCGCGCTCACGCCTGACCGCCCCGCGCTGATCTCGCCCGTGCGGCGTGAGGGACCATGGCCCATCCCGTTCACGGAGCGTACATACGCCGACGTCGACGCGCGCTCCGACGCGCTCGCGCATGGGTTCACGGACATCGGCATCGGGATGGGCACCAAGACCATCCTCATGCTGCGCACCAGCGACGAGCTCTTCGTCGTGCTGCTGGCGCTTTACAAGGTCGGCGCGGTGCCGGTGGTGCTGGATCCGGGCATGGGCTTCGCGCGCATGCTGCACTGCTATCGCAGCGTCGGCGCGGAGGCGTTCATCGGCATCCCGCTGTCACACGTCATCCGCCGCGCACGACCGAAGTTCTTCGCGTCGGTGCGCATCACGGTCAGCGACGGCGCCTTCGGAGAGCACCGCTTGGCGGACCTGTACCGCACAGGACGCGGGCCGTTCGTGCTGCCCCCCGTGACGCCGGACACGCTGCTCATGCTCGTGTTCACGACGGGCAGCACGGGGCCCGCGAAGGGCGTGGAGTACACGCACGCAATGCTCGACGCGCTGGTGGGACAGGTGCGCTCCACGTACCCACTGGACGACGGCGAGCGCGGGCTGGTGACGCTCTCGCTCTTCGCGCTGGTGGACCTCTTCACAGGGTGCACCGCGGTCCTCGCGCCCATGGACCCGACGCGCCCTGCCGACGTGGACCCGAACGTCATCCTGGGGACGCTCGAGCAGTACGAAGTGCGGCACATGTTCGGTTCTCCCGCGCTCCTGCGCCGCATCGCTCCGGCGCTGACCGCCCGCGCAACGCCCTTGCCCAACCTGCGGACGGTGGTGTGCGGGGGTGCGGCGGCGCCGCTCCCGTTGTTGCAGCAGGTGCGCGGCGCGCTGGAGGGGGACCCGACGGTCCACGCCACGTACGGCGCGACCGAGGCGCTGCCCATCGCCACCATCGACCTGCGCGCGCTGGAAGACGGCTGCGACGAGCGCACGCGCCACGGTGCGGGAGTGTGCATGGGTCCGCCCATCGACGGTATGCAGGCGCGCATGCTGCGCATCACGCGCGAGCCCATCCCCACGTGGGACGACACGCTGGTGGAGCCCGACGGGACGCCGGGCGAGATCACCCTGTGCGGCCCGGTGGTGAGCAAGCGCTACCACAACGCGCCCGAGCACGACGCACTGCACAAGATCGCCGACGGCCCGCGGACCTGGCACCGCACGGGCGACGTTGGCTGGCTGGACGAGCGCGGGCGCATCTGGATGTGTGGACGCAAGGCGCAGACGGTGACCACCGCCGAGGGACCGCGCTTCACGATGATGTGTGAGGCCGTGTTCAACACGCACCCGGCCGTGCAACGCAGCGCGCTCGTGGGGGTCGGGCCGGACGGGGCGCAGCTCCCCGTCGTGTGCGTCGAGCTGACGCCCGAGGCGGCCGCGGAGGGAACGCCTGCCACCCTGTTCGAGGAGCTGCGGACGCTCGCCGAGGCCCACGAGTGTACGCGCGGGCTCACGCGCTACATCGTCCACCCGCGCTTCCCCGTGGATGTACGCCACAACGCCAAGATCGGCCGCGAGGAGCTCGCGGTGTGGGCGGGTGCGAAGCTGGGACTCTTGCGCATGCCCCCGGCGTTCCACGTGCTCATGGTCATCCCGCTGCTGGGTTGGCTCTACCAGCTGCTGCCGCTGGTGTGGCCGTTCCCGCACCCGGCGCTCTGGGCGCTGTGGTGGGTGGTGATGTTCCTGCACTTCGTCGTGCACCCGCTGCAGATCATCCCGGGCTTGCCCGTCGCGCGGCGTGTGGGCCACGGCACGCTCTACATCGCGTGCATGACCACCATCTTCGGCGCCACCTACTGGCGCCCCTTCGCTGGGGTGAGCGCCAAGGAGCTGGCGAAGTGAGAGCCTTCGTGACGGGGGGGTCGGGCTTCCTCGGGAGCCACATCGTGGACGCCTGCCTCGCGCGCGGCGACAGCGTGCGCGCGCTGGTGCGCCCCACCAGCGACACGGCCTACCTGCGCTCACTCGCCGAGGTGGAGCTGGTCGTGGGCGACCTGTCCGACGAGGGTGCGCTGGTGTCCGCGCTCGGGGGCATCGACGTGGTCTACCACTCGGCGGCGCGCGTGCTGGACTACGGCTCGCGGGCGGAGTTCCTCGAGGCCAACGTGCACGGCACGACCCGGCTGCTGGCTGCGGCGAAGCGCGCGGGCGTGCCCCGCTTCGTGTTCATCAGCAGCCCGAGCGTGGTGATGGCTGGCGCAGACCAGGTGGACGTGGACGAGAGCGCTCCGTACCCGGACCGCTACCTCAACCTGTATTCCGAGACCAAAGCCATCGCCGAGCGCGCGGTGCTGGCGGCGAACGAACCCGGCTTCACGACGTGCGCGCTGCGCCCGCGCGGCGTGTGGGGCCCGCGCGACCTGCAGGGCGCCATGCCGAAGATGGTCAAGCGCATGCACGACGGGAAGCTGCCCAACGTGTCCGGGGGCAAGCGCACCGTCGCGTCCATCTGCTACTGCGAGAACGCGGCCGAGGCGTGCATGTTGGCCGCTCGCTCGGACCGGGTGGGAGGCAAGGCCTACTTCGTGGCGGACGCGGAGCCCATCGACGTGTGGGCGTTCTGCGACGAGCTCGCCGCGCGCTTCCAGGTGCCGCCCATCGCGCGCACCCTCTCGCCGCGGGTGCTGTGGGTCCTGGCCACGGTCCTCGACGTCGTCTGGCGCCTGCCCTTCCTCGCGCACAAGCGCTCGCCACCCATGTCGCGCTACCTGGCGTCGCTCCTCATCCACAGCGCGACATACGACCTCTCCGCTGCCCGCCGCGACTTCGACTACGCTCCCATCGTCGACCGTGAGACGGGCTTCAAGCGCATCGAGCGCTGGCTGGGCGAGGGCGGCCCCGCGTCGTTCTACGCACACCTCTGACAGGAACCGCACCATGAGCATGGACACCTTCTTCCAGCAGATCGTCTACTCGGCCGCCAACGAGGATCCGGAGTCCGAGCGCCGAGCGCTGCGGCTCGGTCCGACCGACCGCGTCCTGTGCATCACGGGCAGCGGGGCGCGCCCGCTCGATCTCCTGATCGACGGTCCAGAGCGCATCGTCGCCGTGGACTTCAACGTGCGGCAGAACCACCTGCTCGAGCTGAAGATGGCGGCCATCGCGCAGTTCGAGCGCGACGAGTGTCTGTCGTTCCTGGGCGTGACGCCGGGCACGCAGCGCATGGCCCAGTTCGCTGCCCTCGAGGAGCGCCTCTCCGACGCCGCCCGCGCGTACTGGCGGTCCGAGCCCGCTGCGCTCGAGGGGGGCGTGATGTACTGCGGCGTCTGGGAGAGCTACATGCGCAAGGTGAAGCGCGTGATGCCGCGCCGGAAGCTGCTGCAGCAGCTCATCACCGCCAAGGATCTCGAGACCCAGCGGGCGCTCTACGCGCGCTGGAACAACTGGGTGTGGGCGGCTGGGATGAAGCCCCTCGGGTGGCGCTGGGTGTGGAAGACCGTGCTCAAGGAGCCCGGGATCGAGTTCGTGCCCGAGTCGGTCTCGGTCTCCGACCACCTCATGGCGAGCTTCGAGCGCGCCGCCACGGAGCGGCTGCTGTGGACCAACCCCTACATCCAGCTGATGTTCGGCGACGGCTACCACGAGGAGGCGATGCCCCTGCACCTGCAGCCGGGCCACTACGAGGCTCTCCGCGGGCGCCTCGACCGTATCGAGCTGGTGCACGCACCCTTGGTGACCCACCTGGCCGAGCACGAAGGCGCCTACACGGCGTTCTCCGTGTCCGACTTCTCGTCCTACGCCGACCCCACGATGTACCGCTCGGTGTGGGAGGCGCTGCTGCACGCCGCCGCTCCCGGCGCGCGTGTGTGCGAGCGCTTCTTCCTGGTGCGCTACGAACCGCACACGCTGTTCCCGGGGGCCATCGAGCGCGATGGGGAGCTCGAGCGACAGCTTCAGGAGGACGACCACACGTACATCTACTCCTTCAACTGCGCGACGGTGCTGAAGGCCGGCGTCTCCGCGTAGCGTTCTCGCTGGGCCTCGCGTAGCCAGATGGGCGCGAGCGCGTTCACCTTGGCCGTCGCGTACTGGACGGAGGAGCCGACGGTCTCCATGTGCAGGCCGCTGCTCACCCACAGCGTGCGTCGCTGCCCCTGAACACGCTGCTCGAAGTGCTCGTACCAGCCCGCGGCGAGGTCTTCGGGCGCGAGGTGCGGGAAGTAGTCGGGGTGGTGGTGCACGCTGGCGCTCGCCCGGTCCACCATGGTGGCGTTCAGCTCGCGCGTGAGGTCGCGCTCGACGACGTCCAGGATCTCGGCGTCCGTGCGCTCGTGCGCGGGGTCGGCGTAGAGGTTCAGCGTCACCCAGTCCGAGTCGGGGTAACGCTTGTAGGCGAACACCACCCCCCCGAGGCGCTGCGGTTCCACCGCGTTGTCCACCACGACGTGCGCGATGTCCGTCAGCCCGGCGACGCGGCACAGCACGGTGACGTAGTGATTGCAGCGCACCTTCGCGAGCAGCGCGCGTTCGTCTTCGGTCGCGTCCAGGAAGGGCAGCTGCGGGCGCAGCGGCACCGCGATCACGAGGTGGTCGAAGGTCTCCCGCGAGGTCGCCGTCTCGACCGTCACGGACCCCTCGTGCCGCTCGACGCGCAGCACCTCCGCGTGGAGCCGTGCGCGCGCTGCAGGATACGCGCTCGCGACCCGCCACCAGATGCCCTGCATGCCGCGCTCGAGGCGGTAGACGGGGTTCCACAGCACGTCGGGGCGCGCGTATTGGTGGTAGTACAGCAGCGGCGCGGTCAGGCCCGGGGCGCTCGTGTCCGCGTACCCGAAGGCCTGCATGCCGAAGCTCACGGCGCGGTTGAGGGTGCTCGTGTGGACGCTGCTGAACGGCCGGTGCAGGGCTGGGGGGCGCCCGGCGTAGTCCAGGGTGGGGCGCCGCGAGTACCGGAACAGGCCGAGTCGAAAGCGCAGAAAGTCGAGCAGCCCGAGCAGGAGAAGCCACGGCCGGAGGACCAGCAGACGCGCCCACGTGCGGCCCGTCACGGGCGTGCCTCCGCTGTAGAAGCGGTACTTCGCGCGCTGGGGCTCGGCGGCGTCACAGTACGCGATGCCGTGGCGAGCGAGCAGGGCCTCGAGGTCCGCGGTGCTCCAGCTGTCCTTGGAAAGCACCCCGGCGCCGAGCTCGTAGCCGCCCGGTGCGCCGTTGCAGGGTGTACCGTCGGGGAACACCGTGTGGCACTTGCCGCCGAAGTAGGCGTTGCGCTCGAACACCGTGACCTCGAACGCACCGCCCCAGCGCCGGTGCGAGAGGGCCTCTGCGGCTCCCCACCCGGACGGGCCGCCGCCGACGATGGCGACGCGCAGGGGCGGGGCCGCTTCGCGCGCTTCCGGCTCACGCCCGTCGCTCATGGCGGACTCCACAGCAGCTGACCGCGCGCGACGACGCTGTCATCGGCGCGCCGCGTGAGCGCGACGAGCGCTCCCGGCGCGCGGTTGGATGTGCTCCACACGCGCGCCTCGACCCAGTCGCCCACGTGGAGCTCGCCCTCGTAGTCGACCGCCACCTGCGTAGCCCCTTGGAAGTGCTCTCCGGCGGCTCCTGGCAGGGCCCCCGTGAGGAGCGCCAGGCGCCGCGTGTCGTCCAGGTAGTCCACCACTTGCGTGTGGCCTGCGTGACGCCCGCGGTTCTCGTCGCTGGGCAGCACTTGGAACGCGCGCGTGTAGCGCGGTGCTCCCGCCGGCACTGGCAGGTCGCGCCCGAGGCGCAGGGGCTGCGGGTGTCCATGGACGCGCGCCGTGACCGCCGGATCCACCGGGGCGGGCCTGCGGTCGGCGCCCACCCGCACGAACACCAGCTGGGCACGTGCCAGCAGCGCCCCGTCCGTGGCCCGCGTGAGCTCGTGCTCGATGGCGTAGCTGCTCGTCCCGCAGCGCGAGAGCCACACCGCGACGTCGATGTCCGCAGGCTCGAGGAGCTGTGCGTGCAGCTCGATCCGGATCGCGCGGGCCAGCCCGTGGTTCAGCGCATGGTGCACCGCGTCGTGCGTCGGGATCTGTGCGCGGGCGTGCTCCATGAAGTCCATCAGCACGCGCGGGCGCGCGACGCGCGAGCCGTCGATCTCGTGCCAGCGGCTGGTGAGCCTGCTGCGGAACAGGGTAGGCGCGCCGGGGCGCGCGTCGGCCGGGGACGTCACGGACGGACGCTTGCGCTCGATTCCGTTTCCCTGCAACCACCGACATGGGTCGCCCGCCACGCTCCCGGGTGGGCGGCGTCGGCTTCCCGACCCGCAGCGGTCGCGGCGTGGCCGATTCTACAGCGCGAGCTGCACACGCCGCTGCCGCTGGTCGACCAGGATGAGCTGCCGCGCCCACGACGCGACCACGATCCGGAGAGTCCCGTCAGCGTCGGTGTGGAGCTCGGTCACTATCGTGCGCGGTGGTGCCGGCGGCTCGGATGGCACGACGACCGACGGGTCGAGCGTGGGGGCGTCCGACGGGATCGGCGGGGGAGAGGCGTCGGTCTGGGTCACCTGCACCGCTTCGTTCGCGAGCGGACCAGGCTCGCTCGGTTCCCGCGTCGGGTCACGCCGCAGCAAAACGCCCTCGCCCTGGTTGACTCCACCGAACACGAGGAACGGCGAGCCTGGCTCGCGCTGCGTCCAGGTGCCTTCACCCGTGAGCGCCGGGTACGCCGAGAACGTGTAGCGCCCGTCCGCGGTGAGGCGGTACTCGCGCCGCCAGCCAATGGCCCCGCCCGGGCTCGGGATGGATCCGCTGACGGCCCAGGTGCCCACCAGCTGGTCGGCCGCGAGCGGCGCGCTGGCCTCGACCCACGCGACGGCCGCAGGGGTGCGCGGGCCGAAGGGGTCGACCTCGCTGCGGAGCACCACGCGCACCTGTCTGCCCTGCGCGACGGTGTGTGTCGCCGCGAGCACGGTCCACGTTCCGCGCGGTTCGAGCATCAGCACCTCGCTGCCCATGCGCAGGGCCTCCACCTGCCCCGGTGCCCGCGCGGACTGCGGAGCGGCGCCCTCGGGTGTGGTTCCAACGGCTGGTGGCGCCCCTGCGATGGGTGGTCCGGACGCAGGCGGGCCACTGGCGGAACCTCCCTGCGTGTCGGATCCCGGTGCGCCTGCGTGCTGTCCCTCGCCGTCGGCCCCGCTCGTTCCGGCGGTGCTCGTGGTGGGCGCAGGAGCGTCCTCGGGGGCATGGGCCGCGCCCTCCGGCCCATCCGAGGCGGTGGCGCGCGGGCGCACACAGCCGGTCGCCAGCAGGCACGCCATCTCCAACCCAGCGAACGCCACGCGGCGCGACAGGAGACCAGCAGACGGGATCATCGGGAGCACCTCCATGACTCGAACGACCGTTGTACCGCGATGCGGGAACACGCGTCATCCGTCGTCGCCGCGGCGCACCAGCGTCGCCACTCCGTCGTCGGCCTGGTACGCTCGCTCGCGTGACGCCCGGGACCCAGCTGGACACCATCCGCATCCGCGGCCTGCACGTCGAGTGCGTCGTGGGTGTGTACCCGCACGAGCGCGAAGCCAGCCAGCCCCTGCACGTGGACCTGGACCTGGTGCTGGACACCGAGGTGGCCGCCGAGAGCGAGCGCGTGCGCGACACCGTGCACTACGCGGCCGCCGCCGCGCAGGTGGTGTTCCTGCTGAAGAGCTGCCACTTCCGCCTGCTGGAGACGGCCGCGCACGTCATCGCGCGCTACCTGCTGGCGCCACCCTCGCCAGACGAACAGCGCGCGCTCGTGCAGCGTGTGCGCGTGCAGCTCACCAAGCCGGGCGCGCTGCGAGGCTTCGCGGACCCCTCGGTGGAGATCGAGCGCAGCCAGGGCTGGGCCACCTTCGTGCAGGAGCAGAAGCCGTGGGGCACCGTGGACATCATCCACGAGACGCGCGACGCCGGCATCTACCGCCTGAACATCCAGCCGGGCGGCGAGATCCCGCTGCACGTGCACCGCGTCATGCGCGAGAGCGAGATGGTGCTCACCAGCGGGCTGCACTGCCAGCGCGCGCCCGTCCCTCCTGGCACGGTGCACCGTTGGCCGCGCGGCGCGGCGCACGTCTATCACAACCCCACCGAGCGCTGGCAGACCATCCTGTGCGTGGACTCGCCCGCGTTCATCCCCGAAGACGAGTGTCCCGTGAGCGGCGAACCCGCCGACGTACCCCCCGAGCCCCCCTGGGGCCCCTACGCAGGAGTTGGCGGATGAGAGTGAGCAGCGGGCGAGTGTTGGTCACAGGGGCGAGCCGTGGCATCGGGCGCGCCGTCGTGGCGCACCTGGTGGAGTGCGGCGCGCGCATCGCTGCGGTCGGGCGCGACGAAGAGGCGCTCATGCAGGTGGCGCGCATCTCGTCGCGGCAGGTCACGGCCGTGGTGGGCGACCTCGCGCGCGAGCACGAACGTGAGCTCCTGGTCGGGCACGCGGCCGAAGCCCTCGGCGGGCTCGACGGCGTGGTGCACTGCGCGGGCCTGGTCAAGTACGAGCCCGTGGGCACCATGACGCCGCAGGCCCTCGAGATGATGTGGCGCGTGAACCAGCTGGCGCCGACCCTGCTCAGCCAGGAGGCCGCGCGCATCATGGTGCAGCAGGGCCACGGCGGCTCCATCGTGACCGTGAGCAGCACGCTCGCCGAGCGCCCCGCGCCCTCGACCGTGGGCTACGCGGGCACGAAGGCCGCGCTCGAGGCGACCACGCGCGGTTTGGCGAAGGAGCTCGCCGCGCGCTCGATCCGCGTCAACGCGGTGGCCCCAGGGGTCGTCGACACGGACATGGTGCGTCAGCCGCGTGTCGCGCCGGGCACGCAGGTGCCGGTCGGGGCCGAGCGGGACCGCATGGTGGCCGAGCAGCTGGAGGCGCTGGCCTACCTGCACCCGCTCGGCCGGCTCGGGAACGCGGCCGAGGTGGCCGAGCTCATCGTGCAGGTCCTCGACGCCGAGTGGATGACCGGCAGCGTGGTCACGCTCGACGGCGGCCTGAGCCTCTGAACGGGTCTGGTACTGGCGCTTCAGTCGCCCACGTCGAGTGCGTGCTCCGCGTCCATGCCCATGGCCTCGCGGATCAGGTCGAGGGTGTGCTCCAGCTTCTGCACGAAGTCGGTCTCGTTGCTCACCTCGAAGAGGCGCGGGTGGCCCGCCCAGGCCCGCGCGATCCCCGCGGCCACCTCGCGCGCCTGCTCGGGCGTCTCTTTGCGCGTAGGGTTCGCGAGGTTGTAGCCGCCGCTCGCCGTGGGGACGGCCATGTGGATGACCGTGTGGTAGCGCGCGTGCTCCGCCTCGCGGGTGGACCCGACCGCCTCGAAGAAGTCGGGGGTGCCCTTCCAGTAGGCCGCGCCGTCAGCCGTGCCTCGATCGCAGAGCACCACGGCGTCGGCGGGGGCGTGCGCGGTGAAGGTGGCCTCCAGCTCGCGCTGCACGAAGTAGATCGCCCGCTGGGCGGCGCGACGCGTCTCGTCGCTGGTCGGCAGCGGGAAGCCTCCGGAGAAGAGCAGGGTGGCTGCCTCGGGGACCAGGATGAGGCGGTCCCCGAACTGCTCGCGCGCCACCTGCTGCACGGCGGTCTTGCCGGCGCTGGGGCCCCCCGTGAGGACGATCTTTCGGAGCTGACTCAAGCGCGGACCTCGTGGGGGAAGGGCGCCCGGTCGACCGCGCCGAGCCGGACCCGAGCGCCGCCTGCCACGCGAGCGACGGAAACAGCAATAGCCGGCGGGCGGACCCGGCCGGCTCTTGGCGATGCTAGCAGCGAACCTACGACGAGGTCAGCTGGCGGGGGCGCTCTTACGAGCGGCGATCTCGCGCAGCACGGCCGCGATGCCGCGCTTGTCGATCTCACGAATGCCCGCGGTGCTCACGCGCAGCTTCACCCAGCGGTTCTCTTCGGGGACGAAGAAGCGCTTCACCTGCAGGTTGGGCTGGTTGAAGATGGTGGTCTTCACGTTGGAGTGAGAGACCTTGTTGCCGCGCATGGCGCGCTTACCGGTGACTTCGCAGACCTTGGACACGGTGGACTCCGCAATTCAAAAGGGCTGGCCAGATATCACGAGCCTCGCAGAACGGCAAGGCGTGCGGCAGAATGCCCTGCCGGTCGTCCAGGGGGACGGCGACGGAGGAGAATGATGACAGAGACGAGAGACTCGGTTCTTGGCGTGGGCAACGCCGCGCTCATGGTCGCCACGCTGTGGCTGGTGGGTGGGGCGGTAGCGGGCAGCGGCTGCGGCGAAGAGAGCCCACCCCCACCCCCGCCGGCGCCGCTCGTGGCGCCGCCACAGAACACCGGGGTCGCGCCAGGCGTGCCCGGCGCGCCGGGACAGGTCGCCCAGCCCGGTCAGGTGCCGCCTCCCGGAGCCCCTGCGCAGGTGCCGCCCGGTGAGGACGCGGCCGCGCTCGCGGACCGGCAGATGAACGACAAGATCGGCCCGCTCATCCGAGACTGCCTCAACCGCTTCGACCAGGCGGTGGGCCGCTCGCGGGGGCGCTACCTGCAGTGGGTGCAGAGCGAGGAGCGCGGGCCCACGGGGCGCGAGCGCAACGTCTACGGCCTGTACCAGATCAGTGGGGACCCGAGCGCCTGTCAGACGGCCATCCAGACCTCCAACGCTGCACCTCCGGCCAGCCCCGAGCTGCAGGCTGCGGCGACGGCGTACGGCGCGGCCCTGACGGAGGTGATCGCCAAGGTGAACGACGCGTATCCGTACTACGAGCGCGAGAACTACCGGGACGACGGCTTCGAGCGCGGCCGCGCGATGCACGCGGGGTTGATGGCGGCGTTCAACGCGTTCCGCGTCGCGAGCCAAGAGCTGGACGACCGGGTCAACACGGCGAACCGCGGCATCACCGAGCGCCGCATCGCGCGCATGGCGAGCGACCCGCGCCGTGCTGTGCAGGTGCTGGTGGAGCGCCACCTGCTGCTGGCCGACGACACGCTCAAGACCATCCACGACTGGAACGTGGAGCGGGGCCACTTGACCGGCATCGACGCGGAAGCTCTCTCGGCGCAGGTCACGCAGCTGGAGACGCTGACGGACCAGCTGACCGCGGCCATCGGAGCCGGGCAGGGCGCCAGTGCAGTGGACTCCACGTCGGGACACTGGCTGTCGAGCTACGCCAGCAACGCCAGCGAGCTGCTCACGCAGGCGAAGGGCGTGATGCGCCGCGTGCGCGACAACGAGAGCTTCTCGCGTGGCGAGATGATGACCCTCGGCAGCGGCGGCGGCGCCTGGATGGTGGACGCCGCGCCGCCGCGGATGGTGCGCGAGTACAACGAGATGATCGACCAGTACAACCGCATCCGCTGGGTGCAGTAGCGTCTGTCCGGTCTCGGGGACCGCATCAGGGAGCGAAGCACAGCCGCGTCGCGGCGCTCCCTGCTGCGCCGACCGGGCGCGGCGCGCGGCTCACTCGTTGCGACGGCCGTCGATCAGGTCCCGGCTGACACCCGAGGCGAGGATGAACTCCATCGTGGGCTCGTTCAGGCTCTCCAGCAGCTCGCGCGGGGTGCCCGACGCCTGCACCTCGCCGAAGTACATGAACGTGATGCGATCGGCGATGCGGAACACGCTCGCCATGTCGTGACTGATCACGATGCTGGTCACGCCGAACTTCTCCTCGGCCTCCGCGATCAGGTCGTCCACCGTGCACGTGGTGATCGGGTCGAGCCCCGTCGTGGGCTCGTCGTAGATCAGGATATCCGTCTCGAGCACCATCGAGCGCGCCACGGCCACGCGCTTCTGCATGCCGCCGCTCAGCTCCGCGGGGGACTTGCTCCAGGCGTGGCCGATGCCCAGTGACTCGAGGCGGTCCATCACCCGCTCGCGGATCTCCTTGTTGCTCATCTTGGTGTGCTCGCGCAGCGGGAACGCCACGTTCTCGAACACGGTCATGCTGTCGAACAGCGCCGACATCTGGAACACCATGCCCATGGTGCGGCGCATGGCGTCGAGCTCCATGCCGTCCAGCACCACGAAGTCCCGGTTGTTCACCAGGATCTGCCCCGCGTCGGGCTTCTCCAGCCGGATGAGCTGCCGCATCAAGACTGTCTTGCCCGACCCGGAGGGGCCGATGATGACGTTGGTCTTGCCCCGCATGATGTCGAAGCTGAGACCCTTGAGCACGTGGTGCGGCCCGTAGTGCTTGTGGACGTCCCGCACGCGCACGTGCACGGGGTCGGCCAGGACCTCGGGGTCCACGCGGCGCACCGCCTCGGCCGACGCGCCGGTGAAGCTGTCGAACCACTGACGCACGCCCATCAGCCGAGCCCCTCACCGAGCACGATGCCCGTGACCAGGTAGTCCAACAACAGGATCGCGATGGCGTTGTGGACGACGGAGCGGTTCGTCGCCTGGCCCACGCCCGCCGCGCCGCCCTTCGCGTAGAAGCCCTGGCGGCAGGCGATGAGGCACACCGTGACGCCGAACACCGCCGCCTTGGTCAGGCCCAAGTGAACGTCCTTCCAGTCCACGATCCAGCGCATGCGGTCGAGGAACACGCCGCTGTCGAGGCCCAGCAGCTTCGTGCACACCAGCCAGGCACCGGACATGCCGATGACGTCGAAGAAGATGGTGAGGATGGGGACCATCAGCAGGCCAGCGACGACGCGCGGAACCACCAGGTACTGCACGGGGTTCACGGCCATCGTGATGAGCGCGTCGATCTGGTTGGTGACGCGCATGGAGCCGAGCTCGGTGGTCATGGCGCTGCCCGCGCGGCTGGAGACCATGAGCGCCGTGAACACGGGGCCGATCTCACGCGACAGGGCGAAGCCTACGACCGAGCCCGTCTGGCTCTCCACGCCCAGGTCACGGAAGCCGTTGACCAGCTGCAGCCCCAGCACGGCGCCTACGAAGAAGCCCGTGATGCCCACGATGAAGATGGACTGGACGCCCACGTACTCCATGCAGTGGATGAAGATGCGGCCGCGGTACGGCGGGCGCAGGCCCCAGAAGACCACCTGGCCAAGCATTCGCGACAGCGCGCCCAGCTCGGCGATGGGGCTCATGATGGCGGTGAGGAGCTTGACCCCAGCCGTCCTCCACAGGGGAGGGGGCGCCGGTTGTGCGTGTGCGCTCGCGCCGACGGCCCGGTTCGGATCGCGCGGTACGCGCTTCTTCCGGGTCTCGGGGGCAGGGGCTGATTGCGCCTCCTCGGGCGCGTCAGCGTCGGCGTCGTTCGCAGACATGGGGGCTGCTAGATACCACGGGAAGCCCGATGGGTCGTAGTGAACGACGCGGGAGCGGGGGGGCGACGCGGGGCAAGCTACGACGCGAGGCGTTGACGGCGAGGTGTCGACGTGCGACCTCGGGGCGATGTCGAGGACGTGGAGGCGCAGCGCGTGGTGGTTCGGAGTCGCGATGGGGGTCATCGGCTGCGCCAGCCGTCCGCCTCCTTCGTCGGCATCCAGCGCCCCGCCGGGGCAAGTCGCCGACGCGCCGAGCGCCAGCGCGCCCGCCCCCGCGCCCGCCCCCGCCCCCGCCGAACCGCTCGACTCGGGACTGCGGACGGTACGCTTTGGGGACGTGCGCGTCGTGCTCACCAGCACCGAGGCGGAGCAGCCGGGGGACAAGTTCGAGATCAGCCCCGAGCAGCGCCGTGCGTTGGTCGGGCCTCCCTCCGAGCCGCTCTCGGATGGCCCGGGACTCAGCGCGCTGGCCGAGGAGCTCCAACGCGCGTACCGCATCCCGCGCCGCGACTTCGAGCGCATCTGGGCCATGGACTGCGGGGGCCGGTCCTACGACGAGTGCACGTCGCGCGCCCCACGACTGATAGGGGCGCTGGTGTTCGAAGAGCCGAGCGGCAGGTTCTCCCACGGTGTCCCGCTCGGACATCCTCTGGGCGGGAGCATCGACGACATCGACGAGGTGTACGAGATGTCCGCCGAAGTGCATCGCCTGCCGTCGGGCCGCGACGTGCTCGTGCTGGTGTGGTCCGACTCCGACGACACCGCCAGCAACCGATGCTGGTGCAACTCCGAGAGCCGCACGGCGCACGTCGTGGTGCTGGACCACCGGGGCCACGTCCTCGCGCGAGGGGTCGTCGGATACGAGTTCAGCGAGTGTGGGTCCGCCTCGAGCGACACGTTCCACGTTGGCTGGCAGGACCTCCATGGAGACGGGCGTCCGGAGCTGGTCGGGACGGTTAGCTTCGCCCCTCGCAACGACGACGAGGCATGGGACGAGTTCGAAGAGGAGGACGCCGAGGAGGGAGCGGATGCCGACGCGGCGCTGGTCCAGACCTGGTTCGTCCACGACTTCGACACGCCCGCGCCGACCGCGCCATCGTGTCGCCCGCCTGCGAGCCCCACGGCCGTCGACGAGCCGCGCGCTCCCCGTCCGGGTCCGGCTCGCGCGCGGGCGCCCGCCCGGCTGGGAGCACGCGCGCGACGCGCCCTCCATCGCGTCGGCGCATTGTGCGACGCATGTGGCCGCCCAGCGACGTGCCTCGAGTTCGCGCGCAGCCTGCACGCCGTGGGGAGGCACGAGTGGGCGCGTACCGCGGAGCGGGCGGGGATCGCAGAGGCGCTCAGCGAGGGCGAGTCGTTGGACGCGCTGCTCGACGTGCTTCGCTTGGAGGCGTGGACCGGAGAGGCGCGCGCGTCGCTGCGGGCCTCCTTGGTCCAGGCCTGCGAGGTCGAGTCGCCCGCGTGCGTCGCCGTCGCGTTGCTCGACCTGATGGCGGGGACGAGCGACGTGGCTGCGGTGTCGGTCCTGCTGAGCGCCTGCGAGCTGACGCCCGCCTTCCGGGCCTGCGGAGCGCTCGCCCAACGAGAGGACGCCGTCGGGGTCCGCGCGCGTCGCGTGCTGTGCACCGCGCTGGATGCGAGCGCGTGCATCGGCGCCGCCGCGGATGCCGCTCGTGCCCAACGCCCGCTCACGACCCTCGAGCAGGTCCACGTCGGCGCCAGAGGGCACCCAGTCTGTCCGGAGTGAGGCGCTGGCTGACGATGTATGGCGAAGGTCAGCCTCGGAGGAATCCCTCGGTAGGAATGGTGACTGCATGAGCGCTGGGAGCGAATCACGGTCGGGACGGGTCATCCGCGCAGCCTTGGCGTGCGTCCTCGGGATGGCGATGTGCCCTGCGGGGTCGTCGGCCCAAGCCGTGTCTCTCGTCGGGGTCGAGGGCCCGAGCGGCTGCGTCGTCATGCGCGACAACCAGGTGCGCTGTTTCCGACATCGCGAGTCGCCCGACGACTTCAGCACGGTGGGTCGGCTCCCCGGGCGGGTCGCCGAGCTGTCCCTCGGCGAGGGCTTGGCGTGCGCCCGCACCACCGGCGACGACGTCTATTGCTGGGGCGTCGACGCGTTCAGACCGGACTTCGACCAAGTCGAGTCGGCCATTGAGCGTTGTTGGGCGGGGGACCGCGACGGTTCGCGCTGCGAAGCGGCCGTGACGATGCGCGCCGAGCGGGCGGCTGCTCGCATCCGGCGGGTCGCACGTCGCGTGAACGCCATCAGCGTCGAGGGCGACACGCTCTGCACGACCCACACGGTGACGGGCGAGTTGATCTGCGCGCGCGCCGACCAGCGCAGTGACCCAGACGACGAGCCACCTTCGTGGAACACCGCCTGCACCGGTCGAGCGGTGCACGTGGCGGCGGGCGACGGTCACTCGTGCGCGGTCACCTCGGAGGGCCACGCATACTGCTGGGGCGAGCTCGGCGACGATGCGTTCGAGCCCGCTCCGGCGTGCGTGGGTCGCCTCATGGCGCGGCGCCTCCGCGGTGTGACGGACGCGGCGCGCGTCTTCGTCGGGTCCGACGACGTCTGCATCCAGCACCGCGACCGCACGCTCTCCTGTCGTCCGGCGCGAACGTCACACGTCGGTCGCGTCGACCCCTTGCCTGGTCTCGGCCCGGTGCGCGACGTGAGTATGGGGGATGACGCTGGCTGCGCTCAGACCGACGACATGCAAGTGCACTGCTGGGGCTCCAACGCCACCGCGCACCTGGGCGTGGGAGACATGCTTCCGCATGACCAGCCGGTCCTGGTCCCGCGGTTGGCGGCCAGCAGCGGGCTGGCGGTGTCGTACGCGCTCTCTTGCGGCGTGGTGCGGGGGACGTTGCGCTGCGCAGGGGCGCTCCCGTCGGGGTGGGTGGAGGACCCAGACGCGGACCGCTTCGTCCCGCTGCGCGACGCTCACGGCGTGCAGGTCAGCGGCATCGACGTCGCCGCGAACGGTCTCAGCGCGTGTGCGCGGCTCTTCGATCGCACGTGGGTCTGCACCGACCTCGACGCGGCCACGACGCGGGTCGTGCTGACGCCCTGGGCCGGCGGACGCACGGACGTTGCCTACGTCGCCGGTCGCGCCAGCCTGACGGAGGACGGTGTCCTGATCAGCCGCGACCGCACCATGCCGGACGTGGTGGCGTTGGTCGGCAACACGCTCCCGTGCGCGTTGAGGCGAGACGGACACGTGTACTGCTTCGAGAGCTACTTGCCAGAGGTTCACCTGCGGGTGCGGCGCATCGTTCGAGACGAGCCCGTCGTCGAGGTTCGTGCAGACGACATCTACGTTTGCACCCGATCAACGTCGGGGAGGGTCCAATGCACTGCGCGGCCTGCCGGGCGCGACGTGACGCCCATCGTGCGCCGTGGCACGACGTTCGCGGGCTTTGCGGGCGCAGACCCCGCGACGCTCTGCTTGGTCACCGACGGGGGCGAGCAGCGCTGCGTTCACACGGAGAGCGAATACCTCTTGCGCGCGCTGGACACTCGCCTTCCTGGCGCGGGGCAGCGGGACACCCTCGAAGGCCTCGCGTGCGCGCTCGACGCGACGGGGACGCTGACGTGTGCGCATGGCGCAACCGTGCTGGCCGCTCTGCCGAACGTCAGTCGATTTCGGCTGGGTCCCGACTTCGCCGTCGCGCTCGACGCTGCAGGTCGGGTTTGGGTGTTCGCCTCCAGAATGTGGGCGCCGTTCGCTCACGCTGGCCGGCACCCATCGCTGACTCCCGTCCATGTCGACATACCCACCATGCCACTCCCCTTCGATCAGCCACGCCTCCGCGTCGCGAGCTTGGACCCATGACGTTGCTCCGCCCCCGCAGGTCAGGGTGCCGCACGGTGGCGCTGTTCGTCGCGACCCTGGGTTGGCAACCCGGCTGTCGCATCGCGGCCGAGCAGCATGCCTCGATGGCCCACCACGAGACCGAGGCGCCAGCCCGTGCACCGTCGCTTCCAGCGGCCGAGGTCGACGGCCGAGCGCCGGCGCCGCGCGACGTCGGCGCGTCGAGCAACCCGTTGCTGCTCATCCCGGCCGGCGAACCGCAGCTCGGCGAAGCGGGCTATCCCGAGAACCCGCTGCGCATCGCGTACCTGAGCAGCTTTCGCATCAACCGTACGGAAGTGACCGTCGCCGCCTATGCCGAGTGCGTGTCCGGCGGGGCGTGTGCGCCCTACGCCACGCCCGCGCCGCTCGCGGCTCCTCGTGAGCCACGGCTGGAGGCCGAGCGGGCGTGGATGATCAGCCTCTGCAACTACGGTCACGCTGACCGGGCGCACCACCCCATGAACTGTGTCACCCGCGATGAGGCCGCCACCTACTGTGCGGCTCACGGCCAGCGTCTACCCACGCAAGAGGAGTGGGAGTATGCGGGGCGAGGACTCGATGGGCGTCGCTACCCGTGGGGCGATGCTCGCGTCGACACGGGGGACGTCACGAACTGGGGTGACCAAGCGCTGAAGCGACACCGGGACGCCCTCGGACTCGACACGCAACGCTGGTACGCCCCATACGACGATGGGTTCGCGGGCACCGCGCCAGTCGGCTCCTTCCGGCGTGACTCCAGCGTCTTCGGCGTGCTGGACATGGCTGGGAACGTCGGCGAGTGGACCTCCACGTACTACGGCGAGCTCGTCCGTCTGGGCGAGGGAGAGGACCAACGAGGCGACCCCGTGGTCGCCGGGGCGGACTGGATCTCCGGGGGCGGTCTCGTGGACGTTGCGGACACTCCAGGCGATTCGTCGGCCCCTTGGTACGGGTTCCGTTGCGCGGCCGACGTGGATCCCTGAGACCGTTCTCCTACAGGTCGTACCTTCCAACCGGCATGCCTTCCGCGTCAGTGCCTCGGTGGGGACGGCTCCGTGCGTTGGCGACGCGCCGCAGCGGTGTGACGACGCGCCACTCGACACCCTCGAGCAGTGTCGCGTCTGCGGCTGCGCTGCTGGGGAGGCCTGCACGGACGCGGGCTGCGTGGGCTGCGACACGGTCACAGCCGAGGTGAGCGACCTCAATTGCGACATGTGCGGCTGCGACACGGGCGAGGAGTGCCGTGGCGAGCGGTTCGAGGCCGTCTGCTTCCAGCTCGCCCTCGAGGGAGAAGCCTGCACGCGCCACTCGGATTGTGCGGAGGGCAACTGCTCCAGCCCGCACTCGGGGCCGCGGGTCTGCCTGAAGGCTCCAGGTACCGCCTGCACGTCAAACTCCGACTGCGACCTCTGCATCGCTGGGGAGTGCCAGCAGGCGTGCAGCACGGAGGATCCCTTCTGCGGCGCTGGGATGGCCTGCTCATCGAGCGGCGAAGGCTTTTTCTGTCGTGTGGAGTGCGACAACGAGGGTGAGCCGTGCCCCGGCGTGGTGGGGACGGTGTGCGAGAGTCGTCCCACGAGCGGGGGCATGGAGGTGCTTCGCTGCTTCGGTGCGGACTGCACCCAAGCCGGCTTCGAGTGCCCGACCGGGTACGCTTGCGTGGAGACCGTCACGGGGCAGTTCCTCGGCGATCGGTGTATGCCCGACTGAGCGTTCTGCCACGGCGCGTACGACCCCCCGTCGGTAGTGCGTCTCAGGTGTACACCGTCCGGCCGCGCGACCAACAGCGTGCCCGGGGGCTCTCTCGACACGGAGTGCGTCGTCGTGCCGATCACGGTGCGTGACGATCTCTGAGGAGGCCTCGGGTTCTCGCCCGTCTGCCTGCGCTTCCCACCAGCGGACGAGGAGGCTGGTACACGCCTGAACTTCACGACGTGTCGGTCCGCGCGGCACGAACGAGCGGCGCCGCCATGACCGTGTGCAAGCCGGATTTCGGTACTCTGGAACACCGCCCAGGAGCGTAGACCTGCGCTATCGTGCCGCGATGAGTCTGCGCCTCCCCCTCGCCGCCGCGCTCCTCGTCGTCGCGCTCGCTCCGTCCCGCGCCACCGCGCAGCCGACCGCCGTCTGCCATCCGTCCGTTACGGTCACGCTCGGGGGCGATGGCACGGCGACCCTCGCCGCGACGACGGTCGACAACGGTTCGAGCGACGCGAGCGGGCGCCCGTTGAGCCTCTCCGTGACCCCGAGCGGCTTCGACTGCGCCGACGTCGATTCGAGCCCCATCACCGTGACGCTCACGGTGACGAGCTCGGGGAGCTCCACGACCTGCACCTCCCAGGTGAGCGTGGTGCCACCGGCGCCGACGGCGCTCTGCCAGAACACCACGGCGTTCCTCAACTGGAACGGGACCGTGACGATCACCGAAGCGGACGTGGACGGCGGCTCGACGGCCGCGTGTGGGACGCCATCCATCTCCGCGACGACCCGTTCGTTCAGCTGTTCGGACGTCGGAGCGAACCTCGACACGCTCTACGTGTCCGAGAGCGGCGTCACGAGCATGTGCGACGCAATCGTCACCATCGTGGACAACACGATGCCCTGGATCACGTGCCCCGGGAACGTCACGCTGCCGCCGAGCGAGGAGGCCGTCGTGGCGGCGACGCTGGGCGATCTCACGGCCGCCGACAATTGCTTCCAGGTGAGCGTGACGAACGACGCCCCGGCGGCGGGCTACCCGTTCGGCACGACGACCGTCACCTGGACGGCGACCGACTCGTCCGGAAACACGGCGACCTGCCAGCAGACGGTGACGCGCGACTGCTGCATGCCGGACCTCGGCGTGGCGGACATGGGGCCCGCAGACATGGGAGCCACCGACATGGGTCCGGAGGACATGGGCCCCGCCGACATGGGCTCGACCGTCGTAGATGCGGGGAGCGCCGACCAAGGGACCGGCGGCTCGGACCAGGGCGCGGGCGGTACGGACGCGGGCGCTGTCTCGGACCAGGGAGCGGGTGGAACGGACGCGGGCGCTGTCTCGGACCAGGGCGCAGATGGCGGCCGAGGTGCGGACCAGGCGACGAGCCCGGATCAGGGCCGCGCGATCGACGCCGGCACGCCGCCGTCGGGCGGGGGCTCGGGCTGCGCGGTTCGGCCAGGCGCCCCGACGGGAACGGCGGGCGCGCTCGGCGTGATGCTGCTGCTCGGCGTGGTGGTCGCGGGACGGCGCAGGCGGTAGCGGGCGTCTTCGGATGTGTCCGATGTTCCACCTCGCGCCGCCCAGCGACGACCGAGTCTTGGCGCTGGTCCGCGCTCGCGCGCACCGGCCCTTCACCTACCGTGACGTAGGCCTCACGCGCACACCCCTCTCAGCCGCGCCGGCGGGGTTCGTGCTGGACCGCTACGGAACGGAGCTCGGGCGGGGGTACGAGGTGTTCGAGCGCGCGTGCGCTGCGCTCGCCAACCTCGAGAACTACCCGCCCTCCTTCACGCGTGTCGTGCGAACACCGGGTGAGCTCGCGCCGGGCTCTCTGTTCGCGACCGTCGCGAGGCACCTGGGCTTCGCGTCGGTGCACCCGTGTCGCGTCATCTACGTGGAGCGGGAGCCCAGCCGCTTCGCCTTCGGCTTTGGAACGTTGCCAGGGCACGCCGAGAGCGGGGAGGAGAGCTTCAGCGTCACGCTCGACGGCGACGCGGTGCGCTACGACGTGCAGGCCTTCTCGCGCCCCCACGGGGTGCTCGCGCGCGTCGGTGCACCCGTCGCGCGAAGCTACCAGCTTCGCTTCCAGCGCGAGACGCAGGAGCGCATGCGCGACCTCGCGCGGTAGCCGCCGACGGGGCCATGGCTTCAGCGGCGGTTCAGGCGACAAGCGCGCCGCCCCGACCTCGCTGCGGCTACCAGCGACTCGCTCCGAGCCCGTACTCGACGCTGACCGCCACCCGGTACTGCACCTCCACCAACACCGGGTGGCGCAGGACGGGCGCCTCCACCACGAGGCTCAGCAGGTCCAGCTGCACGGTGGCGCGTCGCAGGACCGGGTAGCGCAGGCTGGTGGGGCGGATGGCCACGTAGAGACCGGTGGCGCCGCGGTCGTCCAGCACCTGATCCTGCAGCAGGATGGAGACCCCCACGGCGACCGATGCGCTGACCCGACCACCGGCGTAGAGCAGCTCGCCGCCGAGCGCGAGGTTGAGCACCCCCGTGACGTACTCGACGTCCAGCTCGCTCACGATCCAGTGGTCGCGGTCCACGAGCCCGAACAGTCCGTAGCGGCCCCAGCGGCGACCCGCGCGCACCCCATAGCCGAAGCGCGGCAGGACGGTGGACCGGTCCTGGAGGTCGCCGAAGAACGAGCCGTGCAGCTCGGCGCCCAGCCACACGTCGCGCCTCGCCACACCGTTGGGGGCGGGCTCGGCTTGCGCGACGGCGGCGCCCGGAGCCAACACCACGAACGCAGCCAGCACGAGCGCGCCGCGCGTCATGCGGCCTCCAGAGGCGCGCGGCGCCGAGCGCGACGACGTACCATCCGCACCAGGGTCATGACCACGAGCGGAGCGAGCGGTGCGGCCGGCACGTGCGAGCGCTGCGGCGGAAGACCCACCGAGCACGACAGCACGGGCGTGGTGGGCGAGCGCCGGGCCAGCTCGAGCCAGGGCGAGGCGCAGTAGTCGTTGCTCCGCGTGCACGCGCCGTAGTCACCGAGCGACGCCGGGTCGGTGAGCGTCAGCCAGCGTGCGAGCACCTCGTCCAGCGCCGCACGCGCCGGCGGGACGCCCTGCACGGGCACCTCCAAGAAGGGCGCGAAGACCAGCAGCAGGTCGCTGCTGGCGTCCACCGCGGCCGCGTAGCGGTCGCGGTTCTCGCCCTCACCGTCGTGGCTACAGCGATCGGTCGCCTCGGAGTGCGCCATGCCGTCGCGCTCCTCGTCGTGGCGTCCCGCGAGCGGCGCCTCGAAGTTCATCACGTGCACCACGCCGCGCAGGTCGGCCGTGCGCAGCGTGTGGGCGAAGCTGTCCGAAAGCGTGTGCAGCGCACGCCCCAGCCGGTAGGCCGGCTCCCACACCTTCACCTCGAACACGCCGTACACGTCGAGGGTCACGTAGATCTCGTCCACCTCTGCCGCGCGGTCACCGCCAGACCGCGTGGCCGCGTCCGCCACACGTGTGAAGCTGTCCAGGATCTCCGCGCGGCAGCCGGCCAGCGCGCTCGCGTTCCCAGCGTCGAAGTCGTCGGTGGCGGCGCGCAGGCAGTGCAGGTACTGCCCGCCGGGGTCTGCTTGCGCGGCGCGCAGCGTCTGCACGTTGGTGATAGAGTGCCCCTCGGTGTCTGGCGCGCGCGCCCCCATGACCACGCTGAACAGGAAGAAGCGAGTGGCCCGGTCGAGCTCGCCCACGTCGCCCAGGTAGGCGTCGGCCACACCCTCCCATTCGTCATTGGGGACGGCGCTGTCCGGAAAGCGCGGGAGCTGGTCCACCTGGCGCAGGAACGCACTCGTGGCGATCTGCTCGTGGCAGCCGCGCGAGAAACCGGTGCGGATCTCGAACGCGCTCGCGTCGCCCGCCACGAGCGTGGCGAGCAGCGCGACGGACAGCGCCCAGCCAAGACGTCTCATGCCACCCCTCCCAAGCCGAACTCGATGACCAACACCGTGCGGTACTCGATCTGCACCAGCGGGATGCGGCTGAGATCCGGTGCGAGGAAGGTGAAGGTCAGCGGGTCGATCACGAGCACGCCCCCGCGGCGCAGCGGCACGCGCACGCCGGCCGGCCGGAAGTCGATGAACACCCCCACGCTGCCCGCGTTGTCGACCACGTTGTCACGCAGCAACACCGAGAGCCCCGCGCTGAACGCGCCGCGCAGGTGGTCGTCGAAGTAGCGCACGTCGGCCCCCAGGCCCACGTTCAGTGCGCCCTGCAGCACCGAGTCGAAGGGGCGCCCAGCGTCTCCCTCGGCCACCACGGGCGCGAGCCAGAACGAGGTGTCGAGCTGGAGGAACACGCCCAGCAGCCGCGAGGACGAGCCGCGAAAGCCCAGCTTGAGCTCGGCGCCGAAGGTCAGCCCCTGCCACGAACCGTCGATGACGTCGCTGAGGAACGCGCTGTGCACGCCGCCGCTGAGCCACCACGGGAGTGTGACGGGAGGAGCCACCGCTTCGGCGGAGGTCGGCGGTTCGCTCGAAGCTGCCAGCTCGCGGTGCTGGGCCGCCGCCGGCGACGCCCACACGGTCCCGAGCAGAGCGAGCACGAGCGCGAGCACGAGGGGGGTGGGCATGCGGGGCCGCACATTGGCACGTGCGCCGAGGGGATCCAATGCACCTTCGCGGGGCGCGCCGCGGCGTCGCCCACGGTGCCCGTACCCAGTCCACGCACTGTTGTCACCCGCTGCACCCGAAACACCAAGATCACCACGTGGGCGGATCCGACGCAGCGGACCGACGCTACCGCAGCCGAGGGACACGACACAACCCCACGGACCCGCGGATCTCGACCCGCACCTGAGGTATCGCGACAACGCGCGAAACGGGGGAGCACTCGAAGCGACACCTGTCGCCTGCATGCGACAGAGGACGCTCGCCACCCGGCGCCACACGCGCGAGAACTTCCCGTGAAGCGCGCCCTGCCGCGCCGACGGGAGCGCGCGGGTGGGCTGGCGCGCCGCTTGCTCTTGGTCCGGCGTCGAGTGGACGCCGGCGCGCATCGTCGTGGCCGTCGTCCCTGCAACCCGAGAGAAGGACGATCACCATGTTTCCCACCGAGCCTCCAGCCCCACAGCAGCCCGCAGCACGGAGCGGTCAGGCGACCCGCGCCCGACGTCAGCGCCGCGTCATGCGGGGCGTTGACCTCAGCAACCCAAATCCGTCTTGGTGCCAAAGTTACAGGTGTGTTACATTAGAACCACTTCCGCGAGCATCTCTACGATCCGGGGAAGGCTGGTCCTTGCGCGCGGCGACACCTCGGCCGCTGTGGGTTTCGACCGGCGCTCATGACGGAGTGCGGACTATGAAGACGAATGGTGTAGGGCGTGCAGCAGCGCATGTGCTGATGAGCGCGCTGGTACTGGCGCTTGGTGCGTGTGGTGGAGACGGGACCCCTGGCGCCGACATGGGCGTCGGGGCCGACCAGGGCGGCAACCTCGATCTGGGCATGACGACGGACCAGGCGATGGGCTGTGGGCAGGGCACGCAGGACAACGACGGTGACGATGTCTGCACCGCGGCTTGCGTCGGAGATGGCAGCTCTTGCTCCAACCACGGCACCTGCGACGACAGCTCCGGCACGCTCACTTGCACGTGCGACGCCGGATACAGCGGCGGGGACTGCAGCGTGAACGTGTGCGATGGCCAAGACTGCGGCGGAAACGGCAGCTGCAGCGGCGCCAGCGGCGCGGCCGTGTGCAACTGCTCGGTCGGCTTTCAGGACAACGACGGCGACCTCTCCTGTACGGCCTCTTGCGCCGTAGACGGCAGCTCCTGCTCCAACCAGGGCACGTGCGACGACTCCTCCGGGACCGCGACCTGCACGTGCAACGCCGGCTTCGGTGGCTCGGACTGCGGCAGCGTCGACTGCTCGGGCGTCGACTGCGGCAACGGCGGCACCTGTGACGCCGGCGGGAGCGTGGCGGTCTGCAACTGCGCGTCGGGTTTCCAAGACAACGACGGCGACCTCTCCTGCACGGTCGCGTGTGTCGGCGACGGCAGCTCCTGCTCGAGCCACGGCACCTGCGACGACTCGACGGGCGCTATCGCGTGCACCTGCGACACGGGCTACAGCGGCGCGGACTGCAGCGTCACCGACTGCGCTGGCATCGACTGTGGCAACGGCGGCACCTGCAACGACAGCGGAGCGAGCCCCGTCTGCGACTGCGCGACCGGCTTCCAGGACAACGACGGCGACCTGTCCTGCACGGTCGCGTGCGTCGGCGACGGCAGCTCCTGCTCCAACCACGGCACCTGCAGCGATGCCACGGGCGCGACGGTCTGCACCTGCGACATGGGCTACGACGGCGCGACGTGCGACGTGTGTGACACGGGCTTCGTCCTAGACGGCGGCAACTGCGCCATCCCGATTGCGGGTGGCCTCGTGACCGGGAACCCGGGGCAGTTCGGCGACGGCTCCACCGCCGCTTCCTGCCAGGACTATCGCAACCCCGCGGCAGGCTACACCTACCAGGGCAACACCGGCGACGGTGTGTACTTGGTGGACCCCTTCGGAACGGGTGCGTTCGAGGTCACCTGCGACATGACGACGGGCGGCGGCGGCTTCACGTTCGTGGACGCGGCGCTGGCCAACAACCAGCTCATGCTGACGGTCAACACGCTCGCCGGAACCTGCGCGCTGAACGGAGACAACCCGATCAGCTCGGACGGTGGAGGCAGTCACCGCTGTCACTTCGACATCGCCACCGGCTTCCAGTTCAACGAGCTCTTCACCAGCGGGTTCGAGATGACCTCCCGGTCCGGCTCAGGCGCGACGACCGACGTCGTCTACCACACCGGTGATTGGGGCCCTGGCGGAGACTGCCCTGCCTCGAGCGGAGACGCGCGTCTCGGCGCGGGCGATGACACGGGTCCGGTGCTGAGCTTGGGCCAGTCCCTCGGAAGAACCGCGTGTGGCGGCTACCAGTCCTTCGCCGCAGACGTGGTGATCGGCACCATCGACGGTCGCGCGTCGACCGGCCTCACCAGCAGCACGCTGCGCCTGGAGGTGGACGAAAGCGGCGGTGAGCCAGAGGGGTACGAGTGGACCGCAGGCGGGGTCTACCTCCGTCGCAACGACCACAGCGTGACCAACGCCCTCACCGCCGTGGACCCCGGCGAGTACACGGACGGGACGCACGCCACGAGCTGCGCCGAGTACGCCGAGGGGCGCTTCGCGAATGGGCTCTTCTACGCTGCGTCGCAGGGAGACGGGACGTACCTGGTCGACGCCGACGGGCCGGGCGGCGCCGCACCGACCACCGTGGCGTGCGTCAATGGCGTCGAGGTCCTCCTCTTCTCCGACTGGGACCGTGGGACCGACCCGACGAACAGCACCTTGGCGTCGTTCCAGGCGCTCCATGTCGACGAGCTCGGCGCCATGCCGACGAACGTCTCGCTCATGGGTGAGATCGTCGAGCTGACCAGCCCGAACTCCATCCTGTGGTCTGACCTGAACTCGTCGTACGACGTGCTGTCCTACCGGCTGGACCTCACGGGCAACACGTCGAGCGAGGTCACGGTCGACATCGACTACTTCGGGTCTTCGCAGGAAGAGTCGGCGCTCTACATCTTCGCCACCGGCGCGTCCGGCACGACGAACATCGCTTGCTTCCACGACGCCGTCGAGGCCAACACGGACTACACGGCAGAGGAGCGGGCGCTCGTTCCCTACGTCTGCGCAGACCCGGGTGGCAACGTCACCTGGAACGGCACCTTCACCGTCGACATCGGTGAGCCGGTGCTGTCGGTGACGCTGCGCAGCTTCCAGGGTGACGCAAACCGAGGCGACTTCTCGCGCCTGGCTCGCTACCGCGTGTTCACGCCAGCGCCGTAGCGGACGCGCGGGTTCCACCGCATGACGCGACGAAGGGGGCAGCGGTGGCTGTCCCCTTCTTCGCTTCTGCAGGTGGCGCGCGGTCAAGCTTGCCACGGGGGCGGCGTCGTCCAGGGACCCTCGTCAAGGCGCGACCCGCGCGGGCTGGGCGTACGCCGTGAGGGCAGCGTGATCGTCCTCGAGCACGAAGCCTGCCGCGATGGCGTCCTGAGCGCTCGCCTCGTACAGCCGCTCGTACTCCGCCCGCGAGCTGTAGAGCTCGGCGATGCGCTCGTCCGAGAGGGGAGTGGTGGAGCCCATCAGCATGCAGATGACGCTCGAGCTCGCGGGGACGCCCGAGAGGATGTCCACGGGCACGTCTACCAGCGGCGTGCGGATGCCGCCCAGCGCGATGCCGTCCGCGTCACGCAGCGCAGCCGTCGCGGTGCCGCTCTGGTCCAGCTCCACCCGGTCCGCTGTGGGCGGCGCCGTGCCATCGCTCAGCCATGCGACGAGCGCCCGCAGCGCGGCCTTGGCCACCAGGTGCGTCGGGCCGTCGTTGACGGGCTGGCCGCAGTCGATCAGCGACGCGGCTTCGCCCAAGAGGTGCTGGTCCGCGTGGGCGGTGCCCGCGATCTCCCACAGGCGGAAGGTGTCGCTGTCGGGCTGCCGCGCCTGCCACGAGCTGAGCACCGTGTAGATGTCGCCCTCGGTCTGGATGTTCATCACCGGGGCCTCCACGTCGGCGCGGAACACAGGGCGGCCGCGCGAGAAGATGGCGCGGCCGATGTCCGCCGACTCCCCCGGGCCTACCAGTCCCAGCGTGAAGCCGCCGCGGCTGTGCACGAAGAACCCGTCGAACACCTGCTCCGTGCCCTGCACGCCGTTGTAGTAGGTGGTGAGCGCCATGGCCGACTGCGACTCGCCCGCGGCGATCAGCAGGCTCGGGCGCACGCCCCCCAGCACGCGGCCGCCACGTCGCAGGGCGCGCGCGATCTGCGTGTAGATGTCGAACGCGTAGCCGTCCCCAGGGTGCGTCAGCGTCCCGTAGCGCTCCGGGTCGATGACCTTCAGCCCCACGCCGGCGCGCTCGTCCATGATGCCGGTGGACACCAGCACGGGCCCGCCCTCGACGCCGATCAGCTGTGCCGACACGCCGACCCAGATGTGGCCCTGCCGCGCGATCTCTTCGACCAGCGTCATGTATTCCGGGTCCGCGTCGACGCCGCCGCTCACGTTGAGCCACTCCACGATGACCACGCCGCTCGCGGCCGCCGGGTCGACGGGGCGCCGCACGACGATGCGGGTGCGATACTCGGCGGACGTGGTGCGCGAGAGGGTCCACACGCCGTCGTTGGACAGGCCCCCGTCACCCGCGGCGTACGCGGTCGCGGTCCCCGTCGCGAGGTACTCGTGCAGCTCGTAGCCCTCGGGCACCGCCACGCCCCCGACGGAGGCGATGAACGGTCCGTCGCCGCCGCTGAGCTCCTCGGAGAGGTCGGCGCGGTCTTCGCTTGCGGTGCTGCACGCGGCGAGCGCCGTGGCGCACAACGACAAGGCCACGCAGGCGCGGGCCGCGAGGGAGAGGCGTGGGGGGCTCATGCGCAAACGATAGAGGCCACTCGCCGCTCGGCGCAATGACCGTTCGCGGCCATGGGTTGACCGCCGAGCGACGCGCCTTGGTGCCTTCAGTCGAACACGACGATGCTCACCCCGTCGGGCTCGGCGGGGCGGCGCGGCATGGCGAGGCGTCGCTCGCCCAGCTGCACCACGGTGGACACGCGCGGGTCGGCCCCGGGCGCGAAGTCGGCGCCGGCCAAGAACGGGAAGGTCTGGAACAGCGCGACGGGCGTCAGGTCGGTCTCGTCGTTGCCGTTGTCGTCGAAGAAGAAGAGCGCGATGGTGGTGTTGTCGCGGTTCGTGTACGCGTCCCCGCTCAGGTCGACGTCGTCGAGCAGCAGCTGGTCGCCCGGCTGGAGCGCGCGGTTGGCCAGGAAGATGACGGTGGTGGGCTGGTCCTCGTCGAACTTCAGCGCGCTGACGAGCACGCGCGCGAGCCCTGTGGTGGGCAAGGTGCGCAGGTACACCTTCGTGTTCGTGCGCAGGAAGGGCTCGCGGAAGTAGTGCACGCTGCGCCCGCTGACGGGCGTGATGTGGAACTCGTAGTGCGTGTCCGGCGCGCCCTGGAACGGGCCCCAGTAGCCCTGCGCGTTCGCGATGAACGTGGCGCGGGGGCGGGCGCGTCGGCGCTGTCCGCTGTCCGCGTCCACCTCGTAGATGTCCACCGTCGCTCCCTCCGCGGGGCGGTTCTCACCCAGCGTCGCGGCGCGCCCGGCGATGACGATGGGCTCCTCCTGCGCGACGATGGCGCTCACGGCGGGCGGGGCGTCGTTCAAGAACTCCCAGATGGCCTCGAACGAGTCGTCCCGTGTCGCCACCTCGTAGTGGTCCGCGGTCTCGAGGTCGACGTTCGTCGCACCCTCGATGCCGTCGTTCGTCACCACGCGGTCGTTCGCCGAGAACAGGTTCAGCGTCGGCACGCCACCGGCGCTGCCTGGAGGCGCGTCTTCGTCGCCGCTCGCGATGTGGACGTAGCGCCGCACCTTGGCTGCGCGCGCGTCGTCGCTCAGGTAGGTGTAGCCGATGCCGCCCCCCGCCGAGTGCCCGAGGAGGTCGACCTGGGTGGCGCCCGTCACGCTCAGCACCTCGTCGATGAAGGCGTCCAAGAGCGCTGGGCTGTTGCCGCCTCCGATGGAGTTCCAGTCGTAGACGAACAACCGGTCCTGACAGTAGCCGTTCGCGACAAAGCGCATGACGTGGTTGGCGTAGGTGTCCCCCGAGGCGAGGAAGCCGTGCACCATCACCACCGGCACGTGAGGGTTCTCGCAGCCCTCGGCCCACGGCGGCAGCAGCGTGGTCGGCCGCTCCTCCCAGCCGGGATCCGTGCTCCCTCCGCCGTCGCCCCCACAGCCGAGCGGCGCGATGGCGAAGACGAGGACGAGGGCTACCGAGGGGAACAGGAGAGCTGGATGAGGTGAGGTGGGGTGGGGCATGGCGCTCTCAAAGGTCGCGGCTTGTGCTCTTTCGCGTCAAGCTGGACCCGCGTAGAGTCTGGGGATGCGTCGTGCGCCACTCACGGACTCCCTCACCGTGCACCGCCGCTCGGCGGCCGGCTGCGTCGCCTCGCTCGACCACTTCGTGCTGCTGCGCTGCTACGGGGCCATGGACCGCCCGGACCTGCTCGCGACCCTCGACGCGTTCGCCGTCGCCAGCCGCGCGCGCCCGAACGCCATCTCGTCACTCACCGTCATCGACCCCAGCACCGAGTTCCCCACCGAGGACGCGCGCCGCGTGTGCATCCAGCTCATCGAGCAGACCCACGAGAGCGTGCGTGCAGGCGCCACCGTCGTGCTGGGGGACGGCTTCTGGGCCAGCGCCCTGCGCAGCGTGCTCACCACGTTCAACGCCATCGGCGGACGCCGGCGCAGCGCGCGCACGTTCGGAGATTTGGGCGAAGCCGTCCCGTGGCTGCTGGACACCGGAGGGGACGCGCGAGCCACCTACGAGGTGGCGCTGCTCGACGCGCTCGAGTCGATGCGCCCGGCCACATGAACGTCGGGCGACGTGTTGGGGCGCGCCACGTTGCGGTCCGCGGGGCGACGGGGTAGCCATCCGACGTGCGTTCGCCCCGCGACACGTTGATCCTCAAGCCGCGCCTACAGGCCGCCGAGGACACGCTGCGCCCGACGCGCGCGGAGATCGACCTCGACGCCGTCGTCCACAACCTGGGGGTCGCGCGGGCGCTGGTCGGACGCAGCCGCGTGCTGGCCGTGGTCAAGGCGGACGGCTATGGCCACGGCGTGGTCCCGGTGGCCCAGCGCCTCCAGGAGGCGGGGGCCTACGGCTTCGGCGTCGCGCTGGCCGAGGAGGCCCTCGAGCTGCGCGCAGCGGGCATCCAGACCGAGATCGTGGTCCTGAACGGTGTGCACGGCGGCGCTCACGAGGAGGTCGTCGCGGCGGGCCTCACCCCCGTGGTCTACGAGCTGCCGGAGCTACGCGCCTTCTCGCGTGTCGCCGAGCGGCGGGGTGCGCCCGTGGCCGTGCACCTCAAGGTGGACACGGGCATGAGCCGCCTGGGTGTGCCCTGCGACGTGCTGCCCGCGTTCCTGCGCGCCATCGCCGAGCTGGGGCCCACGGGCGCCGTGCAGATCAGCGGGTGCATGACCCACCTCAGCTCGGCGGACAGCGACGCGGACGTCACGCGCGAGCAGCTGCGGCGCTTCGACGAGGCCGTCGCGCTCGTGCGCGACCACGGTCACCGCCCGAGTGTGCTGCACGCGGCGAACACGGCCGGCGCGTTCCTTCACCCCAGCTCCCGCTACGACCTGGTACGGCTGGGCAGCGGCCTGTTCGGCTACGGGCCGCCGGGCACGGAGCAGGCGGGGCTGCGACCCGCGATGCGCCTGCGCACGGAGGTCATCTCCCTGCGACGCCTGCCGGCGGGGACGCGCGTGGGCTACGACGGCACCTTCACCGCCCCGAGCGAGCGCCTCATCGCGACCATCCCCGTGGGCTACGGCGACGGGCTCATCCGGGCTACCAGCAACCGCGCCGAGGTGTTGGTGCGCGGGCGCCGCTGCCCCATCGTGGGCAACGTCTCGATGGACCTGACGGGCGTGGACGTCAGCGCGGTGCCCGGCGTACAGCTCGGCGACGAGGTGGTGCTGCTCGGCCGACAGGGGGACGAGCACATCGACGCGTACGAGCTGGCGCGCTCTGCCGGGACCATCCACTACGAGGTGCTCACCAACGTGTCGCGGCGCGTGCCCCGCTTCTACGGCTGACGCGCGCCACCGTCCGGGACGGAGCTCGGAGCGACGTCAGTCGGAAAGAAACACGGTCCGGGAGTCACGGCGCGGCGTCGGCGGGTGAATCTGACGACGCGCCGCTGGCGGGCGCTTCCAACGGCGCGGCGTCGGCTGGAGCCTCGAAGTCGGCTGGAGCCTCGAAGGACGCGCCGGCTTCGAAGCCCAGCAGCACGATGGTGATCACGCGCTCGACAGCGCTGGGATCGAGCGAGAGGTCGAGCAAGAGCACCGGGCCCTCCGTGCTGACCCGCAGCGCGTCGCGCAGCTCGAGCACGCCGGCTTCGGCCGCATAGGGCTCCTGCGCAGCCTCGTCCAGCTTGGCCTCGAGCTCTGCCATGACCTGCTCCGCCACCGCGTCGTCCGTGAAGCGCGCAAATGCGTGCGCCACGACCGCGCTGCCGATGTCCACCCGCGCGCCCATGGACACGGTCGACGCCCGCGGGCTCCAGTCTTCGGACAGCTCGCCACGCAGCGTCTCCGAGATCTCGGCCGCGTACGTGAGCGTGTGTTCGCCCAGCCCCACACGGCGAGCCGCGTCGAGCACCACGGGCCGGCCGGGCCCGCCCGACGGGGTCAGCCCATCGACGCGGTCCAGCGCAGCGAGCACCAGGTCGCTCGTCCCGAAGGCCAGCGTGTGGTCCTCCACGAGCGCCAGCACCATGCCGTCCCCGTAGCGCAGGCGGTGCGCGCGGTGCTCGCCCGGAGCGTGCTCCTGGCCCAGCAGGTCCACATCCTCGTCGACGAAGCGCCCACGGGCCAGCACGACAAACGGGCTCACGCCGCTCTCGCTCTCGGCGGGCCGGTAGCGGTACGCGAGCGCGACGCGGTCCACCCGCCCGAGCAGCTCACGCAGGGCGCGTGCTCTCTCGTCGAAGACCGAGGCCAGGCGCTCGTCCAGGCGCTGCACGAACGGGGCGGCCAGCAGTGTGTCGACTTCCAGCAGCAAGACGCCTTCGGCGTCGTGCGGTAGCAGCTCCAGCAACTCGGGGGTCTCGGTGCGGGAAGGGTCCTGCACCCCGCCCCCGCGCTGGCAGCTTGCGTTTGTGACCAGCAGTGCGGCGTAGAGCGCCACGACGCAGGCGCGACCACGCGCGGCGCGCGGGGAGGGGGACGGGCGATCCATCCGGCGATGCTATCAGCCGAAGACACGGACGCGAAGCACGCTGAGCGCAGCCTGCCCGTGCTCGACAACCGGGGACTCGTCGCGCGGCGCACCATCCGCGCCCGGCCGGTCTGCCGCCCCGCGCCACGGCGGCCTCGTGATGATGCGCGTCAGCTCAGGCTGCGCATGAGCTCGCGAATCGCTTCACGCTCCTGCGCTTCCGGCAGGCCCCACGCGGGGTCGTAGTGGAAGACCTCACGCGCGGGACGTGTCGAGAACCCGTCCACCATGTCGAAGTGGTCCAGGGACACGACGCCGGGGTGTTCTTCGCCGCAAGCGTGCGCCAGCGCGAGCGTCTCCTTGCGCAGCGTCATGATGTAGTTGGCGAGGCGCGCGGACTTGAGCATCGGGTCGAGCCCCGCCACGAGCCACGGCTTCTGCGTGGCCACGCCCGTGGGGCAGCTGCCGGTGTGGCACTCCTGTGCCTGGATGCAGCCGATGGCGAGCATCGCCTCGCGCGCCACGCTCACCAGGTCGCAGCCCAGCGCGAGCGACAGCAGCACTTGCTGCGGGAAGCCCAGGCGCCCGGTGCCCAGGAACAACACCTTCTCGTGCATGCCGCGTTCGGCGAACGTGCGGTAGACGCTGGTGAAGCCCAGCTTGAACGGCAGCGCCACGTGGTCGCTGAACACCAACGGCGCGGCGCCCGTGCCGCCCTCGCCGCCGTCGATGCTGATGAAGTCCGGCGCGCGCCCCGTGGTCTCCATCTGCTTCGCGAGGTCCTGCCAGAAGCCCATCTGACCCACCGCCGCCTTGATGCCCACGGGGAGCCCGCTCGCGTCGGCCAGCGACTCGATGAAGTCCAGCATGGAGGACACGTCCGAGAACGCGCTGTGCGACGCGGGGCTGATGCAGTCCTTGCCCATCGGCACGTGCCGAATGGCCGAGATCTCGGGGGTGATCTTGGCGGCTGGCAGCACACCGCCGAGACCCGGCTTGGCGCCCTGGCTGAGCTTGATCTCGATGGCACGCACAGGCGCGCTCGCGACGCCCTCGAGGAAGCGCTCCATCGAGAAGTTGCCGTGGTCGTCGCGGCAGCCGTAGTAGCCCGTGCCCAGCTGCCAGACCAGGTCGCCTCCCTTGCGGTGGTACGGCGAGATCCCTCCCTCGCCCGTGTTCTGCCAGCCCCCCGCGATGGCCATGCCGCGGTTGATGGACTCGATGGCCGCCCCGCTGAGCGAGCCGTAGCTCATGGCCGAGGTGTTGATGATGGACTCCGGCCGGAACGCGTGCTTGCGCTTGCGGTGGCCGCCCATGATCTTCGCGCAGGGCAGGCGGTACTTGGGGTCGTAGCCGGGCTGGCCCTTCACGGGCGACGTGATGGGGAACGTCGACTGCCGGATGATGAGGTAGCCCTGCGTGTTCTCGAGCTCGTTGTCCGTGCCGAAGCCGAAGTAGTTGTTCTCCACTTTGGCGGACGCGTACACCCAGCGGCGTTGGTCGCGCGTGAAGGGGCGCTCCTCGTCGTTGCTGGTGACGATGTACTGCCGTAGCGGGCCGCCGAGCGCCTCGAACCAATAGCGGAAGCGCCCGACGATCGGGAAGTTCGCGATGATGGTGTTGGTGCGCTGACGCCGGTCGTGTACGGCGAGGGCGAGCAGCAACACCACCGGGACCAAGATCCAAAGACCCCACATGCGTCGAGGGTATCCGTCCGGCCGCGCGGTGTCTACGCTCGAGGCTTTGCGAGCGGGCGCGCCTGCCGTGTCAGTTGGCCTCGGACCCTTGCTCGGGCTGGTAGTAGTCCAGGACGTCGTTGGCGAGGAAGCACATGCGGCGGGTCAGCGCGCGCATGGCGTCGGTGCTGGTGTCGGAGTCCGCGCCCGCCGCGAGGATCTGCACCAGCGCGTGACGGCTGCGGCGCACCTCGTCGATCAGCCAGCGCACGTCGACGAGGCCCTGCCCGCCTTGCGCGGTGTAGCGCGCCTCGAGGTCGCGCAGGCGGCGCTCTACGAGCACCATGGACGACGGGAGCTCGCCCAGACCGAGGCAGTCGCTGCAGGTGGTGACGCCGTGTTGGCCGCCGACCTCGCCGGTGCCGAAGCAGGTCTGGCAGTGGTTCGCGGTCTGCGGGGTGGGGGCGGGGGAGGTGGACATGGGGCGGGACGATAGCGGGCGGGGAGGGGGGCGGACAAGAGGAGGCGAGGTCGCGGGTCAGGGTGTCACGGGGCCCGGTGTCACGGAGTCGCGAGTCCCGGTGTCCCGGGGCCCGGAGTCCCGGTGTCCCGGAGTCACGGTGTCACGGGTCCCGGTGTCACGAGTCCCGGCGTCACGGCGTCACGAGTCCCGGTGTCACGGCGTCACGAGTCCCGGTGTCACGTTTCCGTTCTCTCGTTGCTCGACTGAGCGCTCCTGGGGTTGGTGGCGCGTTGGCGCTGGGTGAGGTTTGGGACGCTTTGGGGCGGGCCGCGCGGAGAGGTCGGGGTAGCACGGTGCTCGCCCTGTCACGCCCGACCCTGCGGGTCGCTTTTCGTTCCGAAAAGGACGGCGGGACAGGGCTGCGACTCCGTGCGGGGGGCGGGGTCTCAGCGCGGCCCAACGCCGCAGGAAGGCCTCTCCATGTCACGCACCGAAGACCTCATCTTGTCCACCATCGAGCGGGCGACGCCCGTCATTCGCACCATGAACCGCCGGGTGCCTCACCTGGCTCGGCAGACCGAGCGGGCTCTGCACTCCGTGGCGCTTCAGCATGCCGAGGGGACGTACGCTCGGGGTGGGAACCGGGATGCGAAGCTGCAGGGGGCGTACGCCGAGGCGAAGGAAGCAATGGCGGCGGTGCGGGTGGCGGTCGCATGCGGGGCGCTCAGCGCGGCGGGGGCGAAGCCGGTGCTCGACGCGCTCGACCACGTGGCGGCTGTGCTCTACCTGAAGCGCACGCGGCCTCGGTGACTGGTGCGCGGCCGGGCTTGCTGCACGGGCGGGCCCGGCCGTGGCGGACGTCTACCGATACGTGATGCGCGGGCAGCCATCCGCTGGTGCGATGCGCACGGTGGCTCTCCGCTTTCGGCGCGCTCGGCGTGTGCGGTACCCTCGGCCGCACCGCGATGCGTGGGTCGAGTGAGCGTGAACTGCAGCTGGTCGTCGACGACCCGGACGGGCGCCGCCTCGTGCTGCGCGACACGGGCGTGGGGGCGCTCGAGGTGTTGCGCACGATGCTCGCCAGTACCGTCGCCGTGGGGCCGCTCGCGCTCACGGTGCTGGCGCACGTGTGGCTCGTGCTGCCTTGGTGGCACGCGCTGTGGACCATGCCCGTCTCGCTCTCGTGGGCGGTGTCGGTTGTGCGAGCTGCACGACCACGGCTCGCCGAGCTGGGCGTCGACGGGCAGACGGGGCGTGTGTGGATGGTCGAGCGCGGCCACCTGCTGTGGGGGCGGCGGACGCGTACGCGTCGCGTGGGGGAGGACCTCGGGCTCGCGTTCCAGGGTGGGTTCCTCGTCGACGCGCGCGGCGGGCTCGGGGTCGCGCTCGAGCTGGGGCCTGGGGTGGTCAGCCCGGTGTTCACGGTGGCGGGCCTGTCGCGTAGGGACACTCTCCGCACGCTGGTCGACCGCGTGGCGTGGCTGCTCGACTTGCGCGTGGTCGTGCAGCGCGACGACGTGGACCGCGTGCGCTACTTCTGCGGGGAGCATGGGGCGGCGCCGAGGCGAGCCGACGACGGGGGGACCTATCGGGAGCTCGGTCACGGTCCGCTCTCCTTGGTGGGCGCGCCGGGCTTCGAGCCGGTGGCGACGCCGCCTCCGCCGCGGAGCGCGCCGGCGCTGGCCCGTGTCGTCGAGTCGGTGGAGGTGCGCGACGATGGGTCGCTCCAGATCGGGCACGCGGGTGCTGCGTTGGGACTGCGTGAGCGCGTGTCGCGCTGGGGGGCTGCGGGGCTCGCGTGGTCCCTGGGACAGCCGTGGCACGGGAGCCTCGTTCTTCCGCGTCGACCGCTGGGCCTCACGCTCGGCGAGGCGGGTCTCGTCGTAGTCGTACAGGAGGCCGGGGCGACGCGTCCGCTCGACGTGCAGCAGGTCGTGCTCGTCCTGCACACCCTCGGCCCGGAGCTCGCCACGCTGACCGCCTGCGTGCAGGCCGAGGGGCGCTGGTTCCACGTGGTCGAGACCAGCCCCGAGCGTCCGACGAGCGTCGCCGCGCTCGCCGTGCGGCGCGTGGCGTACGACATCGCCGAGCGCTGTGGGGCTCCGCTGCGGACCCTACAGCGGCCCTGACCCTTTTCCGAGCGGGATGGGAAGGTCGCGGTGGGCGGGACCCGCGACACCGGGACCCGTGACACCGGGACCCCGGATACGGCTCAGTCCAGCAGGCGCTCGAAGGTTGCCGAGCGCAGCGATGCGCGGCCGATCAACAGGGCCCCCAGCGCGAAGACGAGCGCGAAGGTGAGCGGGCGGGCCGCACCTCCTGGCGCGAAGATGGTGCCGAACACCACCACCAGGATGGCCGGTCCGACGACGGCGCCCGCGAGGTTGTTGGCCGTCCGGAAGTCCTTGCACAGCAGCGCCACCAGCAGCGAGCCCGCGGTTGCGTAAGCCAGCGTCGCGACGAGCAACGAGAGCAGCGCGAGCACGTCGAACACGGTCGCCAGACCCAACGTCAGCAGCTCGCCGCACAGCACCAGCGCGCACGTGCCGCAGATGGCGAGCGAGAACCCGAACGCCGTGCCGAGCTTGGCCACGATGACCTGCTGGATGCGCACCGGCAGCGCCACCAGCAGCTCCAGCGTACGCGCCTCGCGCTCTTGGATGACGGCGTGCGTGATGAGCGACATGGGCGCGATCAGGGCCGCAACCGCCATGAACACCGGAATGAACGCCACGGCCGCGCGCCTCGGGTCTTGCGTGAGCTCACCAATCAGTCCGAAGTCCACCGTCGTTTGATCGTCCCGCGTCCCGCTGGGCTGGAGCACGGCGGCGATGAGCCCTTGCGGCACGAGCAGCAGCAAGAAGATGGGCAGCAGCGCGGACGTCCAGAACGCCGCGCCGCTGTTCCGCAGCTGGCGCCACTCTTTCACCATCAGGCGCTTGGTGGTGGCCCCGAGGAGGTCGCGCAGGGGCACGGGCGGTGGCAACGGCTCGCGCCCTGCGTGTGGGCCGTCGGCCGCGGGCCGCGTTGCTGCGGCGATGGCCGCCACGGCATCGACGGCGTCGGCGGCCTCGGCGGTCTCGGCGCCGACGCCAGAGCTGGGCTGGGCATGCTCGCCGGGCTGGACACGCTCCGCAGCGTGGTCGGCCACCCGGCGCGTCGCCTCGTCGGCGCGCACGATGTCGAGGAACAGGTCTTCGAGCGTGGGGCGCACCACCCGGCACTCGAACACGTCCGTGCCGTTGGTCAGCAGCGCGCGCAGCACGCGCGGGGCGTCTCGTTCCGGGGCCGTCACGGGCACCGACACCCAGCCGGGCTCCTCACCACGCTCCCACGCGAAGCCCTGCGACGTGAGCTCCGCCGCGGCGTCCGCGTGCAGCTCGCCCAGGATGCGCAGCGAAAGCGTCGGCGCGATGCGCGCGCGCAGGGTCTCGATGGCCTCGTGCACCAGCACGCGACCGTCGAGCATGACCACCACGCGGTCGCACAGGCGCTCGGCCTCCACCAGGTCGTGGGTGCACAGGAGGATGGTGTGCGTGTGCGCGAGCGCGCCCAGGTAGTCCAGCACCTCGCGCGACGCGATGGGGTCCAGCCCCGCGCTCGGCTCGTCCAGGATGAGCAGCTCGGGCCGCGCCACCACCGCGGCCGCGATGGCCACGCGCCGCTTCTGGCCGCCCGACAGCTGGTCCATGGGGCGCTCCAGTAGCGCGGCGAGGCCCAGCTCACCCGCCACCGCGTCCACGTCCCCTGCGCCGTACAGGTCGCGCACCAGCTCGAGCCAGTCGCGCACCGTCAGATCCGGGTACATGCCGGGCAGCTGCGGCACCACGCCCAGGCGCCGCTTCGCGACCAGGAAGTCCTCGTCCCCGCTCTCCCGCCCGAACAGCAGCGCGTGCCCCTCCGTCGCGCCGATGGCGCCGATCAGCATGCGGATGGCCGTGGTCTTGCCCGCGCCGTTGGGGCCCAGCAGGCAGGTGCGGCTGCCGGGGGCGAGCGTCAGCTGCGCGTTCGACAACGCACGCACGTCGGCCCCGTAGCGTTTGCCCGCGCCCACCAACTCCACGGGTGCGCCCGTGCCCTCGGGCCGCTCCGCCATGCGCGCGCGCCTCACCCGCAGCGCCCGCTCCAGCCACACCAGCAGACCCAGGCTCACCACCGCGACCACCCCGATGTAGAGCTCGGCCGCGGCCCCGCCTGCGCGAGGCAGCAGCCAGACCGTGACCCCATCGAGGGCGGCGTGGAGCGCGATGGCCGCCACCAGGAAGCGCCGCTGCCCACGCACCACCGAGAGCGTCACCAGCAGCGTGGCTGCGAGGTGGATGGGCAGCACCATCGCGCGCTCCAGTGCTCCCACCAGCGGGAGGTACGCGGGCATCGTCTGCATCTGCTCGATGCCTTGCAGCGCCGTGACGCGCTGCTCGGGGGTCAGGTCACGCAGGAAGCGCGCGGGGTCGTCACCGAGGAGCACGAGGTTCACGAGCGCGAGCGCCGCCATGAGCGCCACGACCAGCGCCTCCACGCCGCCGTGCCCGGCCCCGAACATGAGCGCGGCATCCGAGTCGCGCACGTCGCGGGCCGCGGTGCGCAGCATGGCGTAGCGCGCGAGCTCTTCGCACAAGCCCGCGCTCAGCCCCAGCGTCGCCGCCGTGAGCCACACGCGGTCGGCACGCGCCAGCAGCGGACCCAGCAGCAGGTTCAGCGGGATGTGCACCACCTGCGACCCGATGAACGTGGCCGCTCCCAGCACGGCCACGCGATACCCCACGTGCGTGCGCCGGCGAAGCGTCATCAGCAGCACCACCACCAGGGCGATGATGATGAGCACCTCCGCCGTGAAGGCGGCTACGAGCGCGGCGTTGGTCGGCATCCCGGGGCGCGCTCAGCGTATCACCGCGCGCGCCCCACTTGCTGCGTCACGCCAGCGCTTCGTTCACGGCCTGTTCGCCGGCCGCTGAGCGCACGGTCCGCGCCCCGCCGCGCTGCTGGTAGGCGAGCAGCGGGCGGAAGTGCACGCGCGAGTCCACCGGGTGATGCGTGGGCAGCCCCTGGATGTGGAAGGGCTGCGTTCCGTCGGGCTCGATGTGGAAGCGACGCACCAGCGTCGTGATCAGGATGCGCAGCTGCATCTGCGCGAAGTTGCGGCCCAGGCACAGGCGCGGCCCGCCGCCGAAGCCCACCATGTACTTACCCTTGGCCTGGTCCTCGCCGCGTGCCGGGTCCCAGCGGCCCGGGTCGAACGCATGCGGGTGCGGGAACGCCTCGGGGCAGCGCTGGCTCATCCACGGGCTCCAGAACACCGGGGTGCCGGCCGGCACCGTGTAGCCGCCGAACTCGAAGTCGCGCACGGCCGTGCGGGGGAACATCGAAAGGCTCGGACCGAAGCGCTCCACCTCGCGCAGGAACCAGCTCACCGTGTGCAGCTTGGCGCTGCCCTTCAGCTCGTAGGGCTGGTCGCCCAGCACGTCCCACACGTTCTCGCGGATGCGGTCCTGCCACTCGGGGTGGTGCGCCAGCAGGTGCAGCACCCACGAACCCGCGCTGGCCGTGGTGTCGTAGCCCGCCCAGAACAGCAGCAGCGTGTGGTGGATGATGTCCTCGATGGGCAGGTAGCGGCCGTGCTCGTCCTTGTCCTGCGCCAGCCGTCCCAGGAAGCCCTTGGGGTTCGGGTCGCGCCGCGCGCGCTCGATGTGCGGGCGCAGCATGTCCACCAGCACGTCGCGCGACTTGAGGCCCGCGTCCAGGATCCCGCCGGGGTAGCGCACCTTGGTGTGCGCCATGGCGCCCACGATCATCGCTTCGAAGTGCGGGCGCATCGCGTCCAGCTCGCTGCCGTCCTTGAGCCCCGTCAGCGCCATGGCCGAGGCCTCGAAGGTCGCGCGCTGCGCGATGTCGTACACGTCGCCATGAGGCTTGCGCTCCAGCTGATCCGCCGCGCTGTCCCAGATGCCCTGCACCTGGTCGATGACCTCGGTCAGCCCCAGCCGGTTGACGGCCGGCTCCAGCAGCGTGCGCGCGCGCAGGTGCTCCTCGCCGTCCATCACCAGCACGTTCTGCTTGAACAGCTTGCCGAACGCGAGCTGCCCGTAGCCGCCCGCGTACGAAAAGGTCTCGCGGTCTGTGACCATGATGGCGCGGTTGGCCTCGGCGCCCATCATCCAGACCACGGGGTAGACCAGGCTCGAGCGGAAGATGGGCCCGTGCGTCAGGTAGCGCTGCTCGAAGAACGCGAACGGGTTCTGCACCAGCGCGCGCAGCTCGAGCGGGGAGGAGGTGCCGGGGATGGCGCGGAAGCGGGGGTCGATGGCGTAGCGCATGGTGGTTCTCGGGGGCGGGGTCGGGAGGACAGGCGGCTCGGCCGCGCGCGTCCTCGGAACGTGGCCGCGCGTCTGCTCGTGCAGCGGTCAGAGGGTGAGGCCGCGCAGGACCAGCGTGGCCAGGCGGTCGAGGAAGTCGCGGTCGTCGAGCTCGAAGCCCGTGACCAGCGCGCGCAGGATCATCGGACCGATCAGCGGCTCGGCGAGCTCGATCGCGGTGACGTGCGCAGGCAGCTCGCCGCGCGCGATGGCGCGCTCGACGACGGTATCGAACGGGCCGCTGCGGGTGAGCCAGAACTCGTCGGCCCACTCGCGCAGCTCCTGGTCGTGCGGCGCGTCCGAGACGACCATGCGCACGATGGCCTGCGTGATGGGCTGCGACAGGTAGCGCCCGAACTGCTGGGCCAGCGCACGCACGTCGCCCTCGAACGAGCCCGTGTCGGGGGCCTTGATGGACGTGTCGTCGTAGTCGGCGCAGGCCTCGCGCACGAGGGTCTCGACGCTGCCCCAGCGACGGTAGAGCGTGGTCTTGTGCACGTCGGCTTCGTGCGCGATGGCCTCCATCGAGAGCGCGCCGCGCCCGTCACGCGCGAGGATGGCCAGCGCGGCGTCGAACACCTGGCGCTGCACGCGTTCGCTGCGGCCCTTGGGCCGACGGGCGATCTCGGAGGCGCTGGCGCTGGCGCGCGGGGAGGGGGCCGACATGACGAGAACACGTTCTAGCTGGCCCCTGTCACTAACGCAACGGTCTGTTGCGTTTTGAGTGAGGCTGTACGAGCCGCCCGCGATGACCCGCCTTGTAACGATCCGGGGGACCATGACTACGAGGGAGGGTGAGCAACGCCGACCCACCCTCGCGCGCGCCCCGGCCCGCGCACCTGGACACGGAACACGAAGCGCACGCGGGCGACACCAGCGCCGACCTCGATGCGCAGGCAGGCGCGAGCGCTAATTCGGGAGCCGACGCAGCCGCCAGCGCAGACCCCGAGGCCGACGCACGCGAGAACGACGCGTTCCTCGCGCGACAGCGGCGCGAGACCCGACGCAGCTTCATCGCCAAGGCCCTCGGCGGCACCAGCCTCGCCGTGCTCGGGTACTACGGGCTCATCGACGACGGGCTGACCCGCGAGGCCCGGGCCCAGACGTTGCGCGACGGGCGACCGCGACTCCCCCCGAACCAGCGGGTCATCCGGCGTCTCCGCCCCATGGGAGGCACGCCGGGGGACCCGTCCATCGAGAACGTGCGCCTGCGCGTCATCGGCGACGTGGACACCCCGCTCGAGCTGACCTTCGCGCAGCTGCTCGCCATGGGCGTGGTGACGCGCACCGTCGACGTGCACTGCGTCACGGGCTGGAGCGTGCTCGGTGCGCGCTTCGAGGGCGTGCCCCTGCGCGTCTTGGCCGATCGCGCGGGTGTTCGCTCCACCGCGCGCCACGTCATCTTCGAGGCGCCCTACGGCTACACGGCCAACGTGCCGCTGCGTGAGGCCCTGGCCCCGAACGTGCTCATCAGCCACCGCCTGGACGGTGCCCCGCTAGAGCGCGACCACGGCGGCCCGCTGCGCGCCGTAGTGCCCAGCCTGTACTTCTGGAAGAGCGCCAAGTGGGTCACGGGCATCCGCTTCACGGGGCGCGACGCGCCCGGCTATTGGGAGCGCCGCGGCTACCACAACCACGGCGACCCCTGGCGTGAAGAGCGCTATGGCTGAGCGGCTGACGGCGGCCCGTGCACGCCGCGTCTTGCGCTCCTTGCACCGCGACGCGGGCTACCTCGCCGTGGGTCTGACGCTGGTCTATGCGCTCAGCGGGTTGGCGGTGAACCACATCGGCGAGTGGGACCCCAACTTCACGGAGCTGTCGCGCAGCGTCTCGCTCGCTGAGCTCCCGGAGCACGAGGGTGACGCGCGCGACGCGGCCATCCTCGCGGCCCTCGACGTCACGGGCCCGCTCGACGAGCGCTACGAAGAGGGCGAAGGCGCGTTCTCGCTGCGCGTGGGCGAGGACGTGGTCTACGTCGACACCCAGGCCGGCACGGCGCGGCTCGAGGCGCGACGGCCACGTCCCCTGCTGCGTGTCGCGAACTGGCTGCACCTCAACCGCGGCAAGGCCGCCTGGACGTACTTCGCGGACGCCTACGCCGTGGGCCTGCTCTTCCTCGCGCTGAGCGGCTTGTTCATGATCCCGGCGCGCGGGCCCGGCATCGGCCGGCGCGGGCTGCTCGTGGGCCTCGGCGTGCTGCTGCCAGTGCTGTACGTGACGCTGAGCGGGGGGCCCTGACGCGTCGGTCGCGCGTGACGTACGATGCGCTCCATGACCCACCGAGGTGCCTCCCGGTTCGTGCGGCTCGCCTGTTGCTCCGTGCTCGCGCTCGTCCCGTCCCTCGCTGGCTGCGGCCGCGGCGCAGGTACCACGGCGACGGCCCAGGTGACGACACCCGCGGCGCCCGTCGTCGAGCCGCGCAACGCTACGGGGCAGCTGCTCGAGGACTTCTTCTTCCAGAACCTCACCGCCACCGACCGCTTCGACCTGGACGCGGCGCTCGACGAGGGCGGGGGCGGCTCCGACTACTACGACGAGGAGGCGGCGGGTCCGTACTACGACGAGACGGCAGCGGGCGCGGAAGACGACACGGAGGCCACGGCTGCGTTGGTGGCTGACGCCCGCGCGCTCGACGCGCTCCTCGCGCAGCTGCAGGAGGGCCTCACGGCGGAGCAGCACCCGCTGGCAGGTGCCGTCGACGAGGTCCGTTCCGGGCTGCAGACGGCGCTCGAAGACCCCCAGACCGGCATGCTCGAGGTGATCATGCGCGACGCGCCCTTCCAGCTCTCGCAGTGGTCGTTGTCCGTCACTCAGCGGTACGTCGACACGGAGGACCCGCGGCCGAATCAACCGACGGACTGCTCCATTGGCACGATCGCCCTCTACGCGGCGATCTATGACGCCTTAGTGGAGGCCTCGGCCGACAGCCACGTGGAGCTCAACTCGTACGTCAGCGAACAAGACGCGTGGCTCGAGGAGCAGCAGCAGCACCTCAGCGCGGCGCAGGCGTTGCTCGAGTGGCTGGACAGCGACCCTCCGATCCGCGGAGACGGGTCGGAGGCGTACGACCGTGTATGGGACCTAGCGGAGGCGCTCTACGACCCGGACGCCTTCCTGACCGAGGGCACGGGGGCGGCGGTGACGACGGCGCTCGATGCTCTCGGCAACGCCGAGACGACCGACGAGTTGCGCGCAGCGTTTGCGGTGCTGCGGACGTCGGTGCTCGCGACGCTCGCGACCGTGCAACAGCCGCCGTACCGAGCGGAGATCGCAGCGTACCAGGTCATCCCCGAGCAATTCGGCCTCGCGCTCGACCAGCTGCCAATCCCCGGCCCACGGGCGGCCGTCGCCGTGTTGGACCGCGGCGATCTGGAGGCGGCGTTCCGGGCGATCGACTGGGGCGCCGACCACCTCGACGAGACGGCGGCGTGGGTTCGTACGGCCTGCGAAGGCACACGGTGGGAGGTTCCAGCCGATGCTCAGGCGCGGGCGCTCTCGCGTTCTCGTAGGTCGGTGCGGTACGCCGCATCGCACCGCGCGCACGTGCCGCGCTCCATGCGTCCCGCCGCGCCTCACCCCTCACGTCCCACCGCCGCCGACGGTGCTCGTGGTGCACGTGGGGCTTTCGGCCGGGCGCAGTCGCTCAGTGCAGCACCTCGTCCGGCCCGGGCGGAGGGGCGTCCTGCGCGCCCTCGCGCAGCTCGTCCGGGACGCGCAGCGCCTCGAGCTTCGTGACCACGCCGGCGTCCACCGCGTTGCCCTGCTCGGGCAGCGTGAACGAGCCCTGCACCCAGCGCGGCACGAACAACAGCGCCTGCGCGCTGCCCTGGTAGCCCAGCTGCACCAGCATGCCCGGGGCATAGGCCACACACTTCTTGTCGCAGCAGTGGAAAGCCTCGCGCACCACGTACAGCCCCTCCGCCGCCAGCGGCTCGAGGCTGCTCGCGTCCTCCGGGCTCGGCAGCGTCGTGCCGCCCGCGTGGAACTGCGCGCGGTTCTGCTTCCAGCTGGCGGGCAGGTACACGCCGGGCCCCGGGTTGCCGTGGTTGTGGAAGTACACCAGCCGCCCCGCCGGGACGGCGCCGATGGCGCGGGTGGTCCTGTACAGCCCGCACGGGGGCAACGTGGGTTCGCTCATGGGCGGGAGCGTAGCAGGCGCGGACCGGTCTGGACTTCGGGGCCCCCGACTTCGGGAGCCTAGGCGCGGGACGGCGAGGGGGAACGCCGCCCAAGACAACCATAGCGGTTGACGTGCTAGGGAAAATCAGATACGACATGCGAATGCACAAGAGGATGGGGCTGCAAGTAGTTGTGTGCGCGATAGCGTTGTCCTGTTGGTGTCCGACGAAGTCACAAGCACAGGACCCTACCCTATGTGTTCGAACGAGCCTGAACTTCGAAGGTGCGATAGCAGGGCCCGACCCGCGGCTGTCCGCCGAGTCGTTTACCGTTGAGACTTGGTATCGGCGGAAGGCGCTGCCGGACGACACCGACAGCTTCTTCCACGTACTCTTTCAAATAGACGATCCCGACGAGATCGGAAACCGACTGGCCGTCATCGTGCACAACTTCGGCGGTGACACCGTACTTGAGTTCCAGTCAGCCGGCGTCGTACAGGTTCCGGTGTCGTCGTTTCTCGTCGACCAATGGCACCACGTTGCCATCACGTTTGATGGCATGATACTCACCGCCTACGTTGATGGCATTGTCGTCACAGAAGTCCCGGGTGGGCCGGGGTCAGAGCTCTGGATCCTCCAAGATACTGCATTCACATCTGTCCCACTAAACCACGAGTTCTCCGTCGGAAGGGCCGTCAGTGATGCGCTGTTCGGCGCGAACGGAAACTTCTCGGAGACTCGCTTCTGGTCGATCGCACGCAGTCAGCAAGAAATCGTTCAGAGAATGAACTCGCCGATCGACCCAAGTACGCTGGGCTTAGTGGGAGTCTGGCCATTTACTGGTTCTGCCGCGGAGATCGTAAACGGCATATCTACCATCCTTACATGGGATGCATCGATCTGTCGCGACGTCTCCTCTCCGCTCACTGACCCCCCCGGGGACGACGGATCGCCCCCATTCGTCACTCAATGTGAAGCCGTGACGAACGCTACAGTACTTGCGGGGTTCGGCGTGCTTGCCGACGAAGCGCGGTTCCGATGGAGCGCTACGGATAATGTGGATCTCGCGTCTTTTTCGGTTTTCATCGACGACGTGCCGCTACTTTCGGAGACTGAACTACGCTTGTTCGCTACTAGCCTACAAGGCGACGCAGATGTCGAACTGCCGCGAGCGATAGGCGGAGTCACCCGACGACCCCTAAACGTTGCACCTGGGATGCACAGAATTACTTGTATCGCGGAGGACAGTTCTGGGCAACGCGGCGTCGCTATGAGTACGTTTCAGGTCGTCGAGCAAGGACCGGCCCCGACGCTCGAGGTTACGCTCTCGCCGGCGCGCCCGCGGGCGGGTGAGATCGCAAATTTAACCGTCCGAGCCACAACCTCGTCGGGCGAGATGAGGGTCGTTCGCATCTCACCGAACAGTCCGTTCGGCGACACCACGTGCATGCTTGACTCTAGCTCCGGGAACCGGAACATCATCGTCTGCTCGGTCGACTATGAAATCCCAATGAATGGACCCGGGTGGTTCGATGCAACGATCGTTGCTCAGGATGATGGCTTGCGCATCGCTACCGATAGTATCCGCTTCGCCTACGCGATGGGGACCGATTCAGATGCAGACGGGCTCCCGGATACGTTGGAGGCGCACTACTGCACCGATCCGTCGAACCCCGATAGTGATGACGATGGTCTGCTCGATGGCTGGGAGTTTACCGAACTGACATTTCCCGACGGGCGTTCGGTCCCGCTTGCGGCGATGGGCGCAGACCCCTGTCAGAAGGACCTCTTCGTTCACGCGATGGCTGAGGAAGGCATTGACATCGAGGCGGCGATGAACTTCACTGCGGATACATACCTACGCGACCTTGGCGTTCGGATGCACTGGACTTCGGTGATAGTGCCGCGTGTTTCTCCAGGAGAAAGTCGCGGGGCCGAGCAAACAATGGCGCTACCGTCCGACTTTCATCCCTCTGGGTACGCTTTTCCGCCGGAATGGTCGTGGACTCACACTGCGATCAAGTTCAACGCGATTCGCGAAGACGGCGGAGCCCGCCGACGGTTCACTAGCATATCTGCGCTCGCGTCCCGCAACGACTCCAATCAACAGCCTGTGCTCTGTGATTGTCCGGGGGATTTGTCGGCCTGTGCCGACGTACAGCCATCCTGCAGACTCTCCACCCGGCTGCGGAACATCGTGGCGCACGAGCTTGGCCACACGATGGGATTGGGGCACGGAGGGAAGGCCGGCACTCTGCAGCAGCGGGTAAGACTATCGAACGGGCGGGTTGGATACGACTGGGACCAAGGACTTGGCGCACCCAATCAGATGCCAAACTATCGCAGCCTCATGAACTATCGGTACGATGACGCGGAGGGCGCCGAGTGTAGAAATCTGTCCACTGGTGCGGTGACCATCGACTACAGATTCACGCAGACTGACCTAGGCATACTTAACGAGCGTCGACTCGACGAGCGACCAAACTCCGCATGGGCCCAGGCTCTCGCCGCAGAGGGATGCGTCTACTCAGACGACGGGTTCGTGCCGGTCTTCACGTGGAACTGTGGCGACCTTGAAGACAGACCGCAGATGAGTGGGACTGGGTCGACTACTCTCCGGCAAGAAGGAAACCTTCCCGGAACCGACTGGAACTGCGATGGTGTAATCAGTTCGGGGACGGTGCGCGCTGATACACGACCATACGCCGAAAGTGAACCCTTTCCCCAACGCAGGATGGAGGCTACGGCGGACCGCGGAAACGTACCACGGATGACGCTGAGTGTTATCCCGCACGATGGTGACCGGAATTGCTATCTTCAGCCACGCTCGTATCGGGAGCTGATACCTGGATATGCAGATTCTGGAATGACGACTGGTCCCTTGGACCCCATCGGCTGGAACCAAGAGTGCCCGGTGCTGCCTGTCGGGGGCTTAGGCACCTCACCTAGAACGGACCATGTCTTCCCCCCAAACGCCGAACGCTTGAACGGCTTCGACGACGATGCGGATGGCGAAGTTGACGAGGGATTCGCTGACCGTGACAACGATACCGTTCCCGATCGCATTGACAACTGTCCACAGACTCCGAATCCAGGCCAACTCGACGCTCAGGGCGATGGAATCGGGGACGCTTGCCAGGTAGGCGAGCCGACGATCGAGCTTGACGTGGTCGATGGTGTCGTCGCGGTTTATGCTGTTCCAGCCTTCCCGGACTCCCTTGGGGTGGCAGTGTATCGAGTTGCCGACGGGACATTTCACTACCTTGGAATGGCGTCCACGATTGCACCAATAGTTGACTCGGGCGCAGGTAGGAATCCGGTGCAGTATGCTGCCCGAGAGGTTGATCGAGGTGGCTACGAAGGTCAGTTTGTTTACTCAAGTACTGCTACTAGTAACGTTGGTTGCGAGACGATGCTAGGCGAGTACTCGATGACGAAGTACGACGTAGCGGTGGCCCGTGTTGGCAGTCTTGTTCGGTTTCGGGTCGATGCTGAGTTTGAGGCCCCCGAACACTATCAGCCGTCCTCGAACGGACTGTTCCTTCGCACTCTCGCCGACGGTGTTGAGGTATCCGTTCTTGATATTGCCGGTGGCAGTGACTGGCGGACGGCTGGCGGACGGGTCTTCTACGTTGACGCGCTCCATGGGCGCGTAGTGTCCTATACGCGAACGGGAAGGGTGGTCCGACTAACTGCACAATGGTGGGCTCCAGCGTCGGCGGCTTGGCCCTACAGTGAAGTAGTGGTGGGAGTGGAGTGGGAGTTCGGAATGGATGGTAGCTGTGCATTCCCGGTGCCTGAAGAACTCGACTGTGCGGCGTGGCCGCGCCAGAGACCGCTCCGGATTCAATGTACATTGGAGCGTCCATGAAGTCCGCGAGCCATCGCATCGTGTGCTTGACTGTAGTTGCGGTGACGCTCCTTGCGGCAGTGTCCTGCAGTGAGAGCATGGCAGTCCATGATGCGACGGCGCCTGAGGACTGTGGATCCATCGACCCGATCGACTTTCACCCTGTCGAGTGCGTAGTCTTGGAATCAAGCGTACGCGAGATCCGTATGCCGCCCGGCGCTGATGGAAGTTATACTGTCGCGAGAACTGAAGTGGTGGTCTACGGGCATCTTTGGGTCGGAACGCCGGACCGTTGGTTGGTCCAGCGAACTCCTCGAAATTCTTTGAGCAATACTCCTAACATCTGCCCGAACGCTCCGGTCGTCGGAAGAACCTGCACGAGAGTCCCTGCGGCGGACACCTCAGTGCTAGCGACCCATGCTACGGAGACGATGAGACCGCTTTCTAACGCTGCTGGAGCTCTGTTTGCCAGTTGCGGGACGGTCACGCACGCCAACCTCGTCCGATATGACGCGGCGGGCACCATACTGGATGAATCCGATGCGGAACCAGTGGAAGAGCGCTACGAAGTTCAGATCGGTGAGCGCTGAGTGATGCCCGTGGCGTGCTAGCTAGCTAGCGAGACTGAGCGGTGATGGTGCACGCTCTGTACTGCGTAGCGTGCGGACCAAGTTCCTCCGAACACGCCGAGCACCCGGGGGGCAAAGCGCAGGCGTGTTGCGGCGAGCGGGTCAGCGCGCTCGGCGAGGAGAGGCGCACATCTTGGGCATCGACCGCACTGATGTCCATCGCGGAACGCTCGTTCGAGGTGCTCCTCACTGTTGCGTCCTTCACGGCGAAGAGATGCATTTGCATCATCCGTAGGCCCACGTTACAGTTCGTTCATGATCTGCGCTTGTAGCCGTCTGCTGGGAACCTTGTTATGTGGTCTTGCTAGCGCGTGCGCAGCGGAGGTGCAGGTCGTGGCCGACATGGGCACACCAGCGGACCTGGGGACTCCTCTGGATGCGCAGCAGAATCGCGTGTGTGATCCGCCCGGAGAAGTGCGCAATTACCGGATCGTCTCGATCACACTTCCACCTTACGCCGATGTCCAGGCAGGCGCCGTGCAAGGCTTCGACTTGGACTTCACGCGTGATTCCTGTGGGATGGAAGAAGGACCGAGTGGCGACAACGGACTTGCCAGCCTCGCGGATGATATCTCGCCTGTATTGGATCTTAGGTCCCTGTTGGGTGCCGTCTCGCCGTGTCCAGACGCGGCTGGGGTACTCTGTGTTTCGGAAGGCATCGGCTTTTCACAGTTTGACCCAGGCGAACGCTTGTCTTGCGAACGCTACAGCCTCTTCTCGTTGGGTGATCGCGAAGGAACTCTCTCGTGGTACACGTTCGCAACAGATCACCTGTCAATCCCGCCCTTGCCTGGTGGTCCGATCACCCTGAACCTCACAGGCGACACGGTCTTACAGGTCGAGCTCGAGAGCACGCAGCTGTTGTGGCGACCATTGGGCGAGTCCTCTATCGAGCTGTATTTCGGGGGAATTATGAGTGATGAAGTACTTGAGCGACTCATCGAGTACCTCGTCGCAGAGTCGGGTGGAAATCTGACTGACGGAATCGTTCGCGGATTGGTAGACTCAGCTCGTGACGTTGAAGTAGGCGGTAGCTGCACGAGTATGTCGGCATCTTTCGTGGCTGTTGGCGAGCTGATTGCGGATTGATAAGGCCCTCCGTGTCAGTAAGGCAGGCCCACGTTACAGTTCGTTCATGATCTGCGCTTGTAGCCGTCTGCTGGGAACCTTGTTATGTGGTCTTGCTAGCGCGTGCGCAGCGGATGTGCAGGTCGTGGCCGACATGGGCACACCAGCGGACCTGGGGACTCCTCTGGATGCGCAGCAGAATCGCGTGTGTGATCCGCCCGGAGAAGTGCGCAATTACCGGATCGTCTCGATCACACTTCCACCTTACGCCGATGTCCAGGCAGGCGCCGTGCAAGGCTTCGACTTGGACTTCACGCGTGATTCCTGTGGGATGGAAGAAGGACCGAGTGGCGACAACGGACTTGCCAGCCTCGCGGATGATATCTCGCCTGTATTGGATCTTAGGTCCCTGTTGGGTGCCGTCTCGCCGTGTCCAGACGCGGCTGGGGTACTCTGTGTTTCGGAAGGCATCGGCTTTTCACAGTTCGACCCAGGCGAACGCTTGTCTTGCGAACGCTACAGCCTCTTCTCGTTGGGTGATCGCGAAGGAACTCTCTTGTGGCACACGTTCGCAACAGATCACCTGTCAATCCCGCCCTTGCCTGGTGGTCCGATCACCCTGAACCTCACAGGCGACACGGTCTTACAGGTCGAGCTCGAGAGCACGCAGCTGTTATGGCGACCATTGGGCGAGTCCTCTATCGAGCTGTATTTCGGGGGAATTCTGAGTGATGAAGTACTTGAGCGACTCATCGCGTACCTCGTCGCAGAGTCGGGTGGAAATCTGACTGACGGAATCGTTCGCTTCTGGGTAGACTCGGCTCGTGACGTTGAAGTAGGCGGTAGCTGCACGAGTATGTCGGCATCTTTCGTGGCTGTTGGCGAGCTGATTGCGGATTGATAAGGCCCTCCCTGTCAGTAAGGCTGGGCGGACCTCGAGTTGGTTCGCGGCGTCGGGTTCCTGGCGGCTACTCGAACGCCAGGTGGAACACGCGCCAGCCCGCGCACTCCCCCTCGAACACGTCGCACTCCCGGTGTCCGGCCGCGATCATTCCTCCCGTGACCGAGTCGTGACGCACCGTGACGAGCTGGGCCGCCACCACGTTCCACCCTGCGCTGGCCGTCACGGTGCGCGTGCTCACGTCGATGCGTTGGCCGGTGCAGCCGTCGTCGCAGACCGAGTCGACGCCCCAGCGCGCGCCCCTGCCCACCAGCGCGTACAGGTTTCCATCGGCACCAGTGTCGAGTCCGAGGTACTCCTCGCCGGAGCGTAGCGTCCCGACGGCGCCGTCACGGACGAAGCATGTGGAAGGGTAGACGTGCGCTTCGGTACACGGGTCGATGCGCAGGAGCACGCCCTCGTGCGTGACCACGTGGGTCGCGGTGGCGGAGTCGAAGGCATAGACGCCGTTGACCGCGAAGTCTCCGTGGTACGGCGAGTCGTTGATGAACGTCGGCACGCCCGAAGACTCGACCGCGTAGTAGTGGACGTCCGCAGGGCTGCTCCGCGTGTTGACGGTGATGAACGCGTCCCGACCAGGCACCGCTCGCATGGGGATGCCGTTGTAGGTGTACGGTTCGGAGCTCGCCACGAACATGCTCGTCACCAAGTCGTACGTGTAGAACACGCGGTCCCAGTCGTTCGACGGACCGCACACGAAGCGGTGTTGCCCCACGATGACGGACGACGCGCAGGGCTCGGTCAAGAACACGTCTCCCTGCTCCTCCAAGCTGGCCGTCAGCGTCGTGAGCGCGGCGCCATCGGCGATGCCCAGGTAGGTGCCATCGAAGGCGGCGCTCGTGATCTCGCGCGGCGCCGTCCAGCGGGCCAGCTCGCCACCCGCGCGGCTCACCAACAGCACCTGGTCACGCAGCACGACGACGATGCCTGCCGTGGTGACGAACGCGTCGATCAGGACACCGTCCCCCGCCACGAGCGGAACGGTCGGCGGCGGACCGGCGTCACGCACGGTCCCCATGTCGTCCAGCATCCCGGCGTCCGGACTGCCGACGTCGATGATCGAGTCGTCCGTGACCCCTTGGTCGTGGGGACCGCTGGCATCGACGACGGATGCGTCACCGTCGTGCGCGTATGGGTGGCTCTGTGCGCAGCCAGACCACGCTGCCGCGGCGGACATCAGAACGAGCGCAGGGAACAGTCGGCTCATCGGTAGGCTCCCCTTCATGGGCGGGGTATACCCCCGACGGTCCGAGGGCGCCAACAGGTGCGGACCAAGAATCGAGCGGGGTCAGTGTCCCACGCGGAGGCCCTTGGTCCATCCCCGTCGAACGCGTCACGGTCTAACGGAACGGCGTGCCCGCCGTGCGCGCCAGCTCCACCAGCGCGTCCAGCAGCTGCTCGCTGGGGCGCTTGGCCGCGGGGTCCGCCGGGTCCCGTCCGTCGCGCAGGGCCACGCCGTCGAGCGACGCCACGCGCGCCACGCCGGCGCCCGAGCCCGTGAGGAACACCTCGTCGGCGTCCAGCAGGTCCGCGCGCGCAAGCGGGACCTCCTCCACGCGCAGGCCGAGCGTGTCCCGGTGCTCGCGCGCCAGCTCGAGGATGCTGCGGCGGGTCACGCCTTCGAGCGCGCCTTCGCTCGCCGGGGGCGTCTGCAGCGCGCCGCGGCGCACGATGAACACGTTGGCGCCGGCGCTCTCGGCCACGCGCCCTTGTGCGTTGAGCAGCAGCGCGTCGTCCGCGTGGCGCAGCTTGGCCTCGCGCTTGGCCAGCACGTTGTTCAGGTAGTTGAGCGACTTCACGCGCGGGTCCAGCACGTCCGAGGGCGGCCGGCGCCAGAACGAGGTGACCAGGTCCAGCCCCTTCTCGCGCTTGGCCGCGTCGAACAGCACGATCTGCCCCGCGATGCAGAAGAGCGAGGGCGCGCCGCAGGTGGTCGGGTCGATGCCGAGGGGCCCGACACCGCGGGTCACCACCAGCCGCAGGTAGGCCTCGTCCTTGTCCAGCGCGCGCGCCGCGGCCAGGCACGCCTCCCGCGCGCGGTCCTGCCCGCCTGGGAGCGTCAGGCCGATGGCGGCGCAGCTGGCCTCGAAGCGGTGCAGGTGGTCGGCCAGCCGGAACACGCGGCCGTGGCGAATGCGGATGCCCTCGAATACGCCGTCGCCGTAGAGCAGCCCGTGGTCCAGCACCGAGACCTTCGCGTCGGCCATGTCCACGAGGCCGCCGTTCATCCACACCTTCATGTCGCTCATGTCGTTCTTCCGTTCTTGTCCGTGTGCGGCGCGGGCCCGAGCCGCGCTGCGATGTCTTGGGCCGCCTGCTGTACGGCCGTCGCGAGCGAGGCCTCGCCCTCGCGCTGGAAGTGCCCGGGCGTGGCCGCCAGCGCGACCGTGCCTACCAGCCGCTCGCCGAGGCGCACGGGGGCCGCGACGACCGCCACGTCGGGCATCCACTCGGCCACGTTGGTGTCGTAGCCGCGCTCGGCCGCCCGGGACACGCGCTTGCGCAGCGCGCGCAGCGAAGACGGAGTGGCGTCCGTGAAGCGCTCCCAGCGTGCGTCGTCGGCGAGCCCCACCTGCTGCGGGTCGAACGCCAGGAACAGGCGCCCCGACGCGCTGGCGTGCACGGGCACCTGGGCGCCCACGGTGGGCATGGCGCGCAAGAAGCCCGAGCCCTCGGCCACCAGCGCCACCTCCAGCCGCTGCTCGCGCGGGACCACCAGAAAGCAGCTCTGGCCCGTGCGTCGCGCTGCGTCACGCAGCGCGGGTTCACTCGCGGTCAGGAGCGCGTCCCCCCGCCTGGCCAGGTCGCCCAGCACCACCAGGGCCGAGCCGAGCTGGTAGTCGCCGTCCGCGCTGCGCGTCACCAACCCGCGGGACACGAGGCTCTGCAGCAGGCGGTGGGCCGACGACTTCGGCACGCCCGCGCGTTCGGCGAGCGTGAGCAGGCCCGCGCGCCCGCCCAGGTCACCGAGGGTGATCAGCAGGTCGAGGGCCTTCTCGATGGAGGTCGCGGTGGGCATGGGCGCGCAGGGTGGTTCCGAAATGCGGAACTAAGATCCAATATATGGAACAGCCTGGCCCATCCTCCGGCGCCACGCAAGCCCCCGTGGGCCACTCGTTACACCCACCGGCTGAATCTTCATTCAGTCGTGATAGACTGCGCCCCGCCATGAGCGAACCGAGCGCACCCCGCCCCTACGTCGGCATCCGCCGCCTCTTCATCGCGAACCGCGGGGAGGTCGCGGCGAGGGTCGCTCGCACCTGCGACGCCCTCGGCATCACGCCCGTCTTCGGCGTGTCCGAGGCCGACCGCGACGCCCCCTACACCCGCGGCCGCGAGGTGGTCGTGCTGGGCAAGGGGCGCGCGAGCGAGAGCTACCTGGACGCCCCGCGCGTGGTCCAAGCCGCCGTCCAGGCGCGCTGCTCCGCGCTACACCCCGGCTGGGGCTTCCTGTCCGAGAACCCCGTCTTCGCCAGCCTGTGCGCCGCCCACGGCGTGACCTTCATCGGGCCCACCCCTTCGGTCATGCAGCTCATGGGCAAGAAGACGCCCGCCAAGCGCGCCATGGGGCAGGCTGGGCTCAGCCTCATCCCAGGCAGCGACGGCATCCTGGCGGACGCGGACGACGCCCAGCGCGTGGCCCGCGCCGTGGGCTACCCGGTGCTGCTCAAGGCCGAGAGCGGCGGCGGCGGGCGCGGCATGCGCATCGCGCGCTCGGACGACGAGATCCGCGCGGCGTTCGAAGACGCCTCGGCCGAGGCCCTGGCGTGCTTCGCCGACGACCGCGTGTATCTGGAGAAGCTCATCGAGAAGGGGCGCCACGTGGAGGTCCAGCTCATGGCCGACCGCTACGGCAACGTCGTGCACCTGGGTGAGCGTGACTGCACGGTGCAGCGCAACCACCAGAAGCTCATCGAGGAGTCCCCCGCGCCGGGTCTGGCGCCCGACGAGCTGGCCCGCACGCTCGCCGCCGCCGTGCGCGCCTGCCAGCAGATTGGCTACGTGGGCGCCGGCACCATGGAGTTCCTGCTCGACGAGGGCGGCACGCTGCGCTTCATGGAGATGAACACGCGCCTCCAGGTGGAGCACTCCGTGTCGGAGATGCGCTCGGGGGTCGACCTGGTCGCCGAGCAGATTCGCGTGGCCTCGGGGCACCGTCTGTCGTTCACGCAGGACGACATCGCGCTCACCGGGCACGCCATCGAGTGCCGCATCAACGCGGAGGACCCCGAGCAGGGCTTCAAGCCCTCGCCCGGTGTGGTCTCCCGCTTCGACCTGCCCGAGCAGGTGGCCGGCGCCGTGCGCGTGGATACGCACGTCGAGGCCGGCTACGAGGTCCCGCCTTTCTACGACAGCCTCCTCTGCAAGGTCATCACGCGCGGCGCGACCCGTGACGAAGCGGCTGACCGCATGATCGCCGCGCTCGGCGCGCTCACCTGCGAGGGCGTCCCCACCACCACCGCGATGCACCGCGCCATCCTCGGCTCGACGGCGTTTCGCAGCAACCAGTACGACACGTCGGGCATCCCTGGATGGCCCGCGAGCGAGGCGCGCTGATGGCGTTCGTGAAGCTGACCCCCGTAGGACACGCGCGCGAGAGCGTGGTGGACGACCTGACCTTCCAAGAGCTGCGCGCGGGCTACGCCGAGCTCGAGGCCAAGCTCGAGGCGCGTCGAGCCAGAGTGCGCGACGGCTGGGGCGAGAAGTACGCCGCGCGCGTGCACGAGAAGCAGAAGCTCACCACGCGCGAGCGCTTGCTGCAGCTGTGCGACGAAGGCAGCGCGCTCTACGAGGTGGGCACGTTCGTCAACTTCGGCGAGCAGTTCGGCAAGCTCGAGAGCCCCGCCGCGGGCGTCATCACCGTGTTCGGGCGTGTGCACGGGCGGCTGTGCATGATCATCGCCAACGACAACACGGTGGCGTCGGGCGCGTGGTGGCCGCGCACGCCGGAGAAGATCCAGCGCGCACAAGGCATCGCGCTCCAGCTGCGGCTCCCCACGCTCTACCTGGTGGACTGCAGCGGCCTCTACCTGCCCGAGCAGCGGCGCAGCTTCTCGGGGCAGCGCGGCGCAGGCCACATCTTCAAGATGAACAGCCAGCTGAGTGACGCCGGTGTGCCCCAGGTGGCTGGCGTGTTCGGCGACTGCATCGCGGGCGGCGGCTACATGCCGCTCATCAGCGACCGCGTCTACATGACCGAGCAGGCCTACATGGTCATCGCCGGCGCGGCCCTCATCAAGGGCGCGAAGAGCACCAAGATCACGTCGCTCGACATCGGCGGCCCCGAGGTGCACGTGCACCAGTCGGGCTGCGCCGACGTGCGCGTGCCCGACGACGAGACGCTGCTGGCCTGCATGCGGCGCGACGTCGCGCGCCTGCCCAGCTCGGCGGCCGACTTCTACCGCGGCGACGCGCGCCCGGTGGAGCCGCTCTACAGCCCGCGCGAGCTGACGGGCATCGTGCCCGCCGACCACCGCCAGGCCTACGACGCGTACGAGGTGGTGGCGCGCCTGACGGACCAGAGCCTGTTCTGGGAGGTGCTGCCCGACGTGGGCACCGAGATGATCTGCGGGGTGGGGCGCGTGGGCGGCCTCTACGCGGGCTTCATCCTCAACCGGCAGGGGCTGGTGGACGACCCCGACCACCCCGGCGAGGTGCGCGCCGGCGGGGCGCTCTACCGCGACGGCATCGCCAAGATCAGTGCGTTCTCGCGCGCCTGCGACAGCGACGGCCTGCCCATCCTGTGGCTGCAGGACATCAGCGGCTTCGACATCGGCGCCGAGGCCGAGCGGCACGGGCTGCTGGGGTACGGCAGCAACCTCATCTACACCAACAGCACGAATACCACGCCCATGTTCACGGTGCTGCTGCGCAAGGCCTCGGGCGCGGGCTACTACGCCATGGCGGGCCTGCCGTACGACCCCGTGCTGCAGCTCTCGACGCCCGCGTCGCGCCTGAGCGTGATGGACGGCCGCACGCTGGCCATCGCCACGTACAACACCAAGCTCGACGACGACTTCGAGATCATGACCAAGGACCCGGTGGAGCGCGCGCAGATCGAGCAGGGCATGCGCGAGACGCAGGCGCGCATCGAGGCCGACATGGACCCCTACGTCGCAGCGGCGCAGATGGACACCGACGAGATCATCCCCCTCGGTGAGCTGCGCGCGTGGCTCGAGGTGCTGGTGGAGGCCAGCTATCAGGGCTACGGCTACAGGCGCGTGAAGAACCCGCGCATCTGGAGCCTGCACGACCTGGACGCGCTCTCGCGCGCCGTCGCCCGAGGAGCAGCACGATGAGCGGAGGCAACCCGAAGACGCTGCGCGTGGGCGTGCTGCGCGACGAAGACGGCTCCGTGACGTTGACCTCGCCCGGGGTCGGCGTGTGGCGCCTGGGCCCGAGCGTGGGGCGCGCGCTGCTGAGCGGCGCGGGCGCGGGCAGCGGCGACGAGGCCAGCTGCGGTGTGCTCAGCGTGCTGGGCGTCGAGCATCGGCTGGTGCTGCCACCGGGCGTGTCGGGGCGCGTCGTCGCGCGCCTCTTCCCCGAGCAGCGCGAGCCCACGGTGGACTACGGCGCGAAGTTGCTGCAGCTCTCGCCGCTGGGTGGCGCCGAAGCAGGCGCTGCGGGCGAGAAGCAGGGGCAGGCTGCCACGACGGGCCTCGCCTTCCGCGCGCCCATGAGCGGTCGCTTCTACCTGCGTCCCGCGCCCGACAAGCCCGCCTTCGCCGAGGTCGGCGCCGTGCTCACGCGCGGTCAGACGGTGTGCTTGCTGGAGGTCATGAAGACCTTCAACCGACTGGCGCTCACGGGCGACGACCTGCCGGAACGCGTGCGCGTCCTGGCGGTCGTGCCGGTGGACGGCGAGGACATCAATCGGGGGGATGTGCTGCTTCGGCTGGAGCCGGCGTAGGCGCCTCGAGCGTGACCAGCACGACGTCGCCCACCGCGGTGACGTCGGCGCCGGGGAAGGCGCGCCGCACCGCGAGCTCGTCGGCGTCGTCCGCGTGCCCCCGCAGCCGCACGAGGCTGCCCGAGGGGCCGTCCAGGCGCATCTCGAAGCGCTGGAAGGTGATGCCCTGAACGTCGAGCGTCACCTCGCACCCGCGCGTGAACGCGTGCTGGTTGGGAGACCAGTCGCTCCCGTCGTTGTCCACACAGGCGAGGCGCAGGTCGACCGCGCTCATGCCGAGTCGAAACGGCCCGAGGCCGCTGGGCGCCGCCGTGGGGGTGGCGGTGGTCTCCTCGCCGCCGACGGCGGCGCCGCCGCACCCCATGCTCGCGAGGGTCAGGGAGAGGGCCACGGTGCGGGTGGACATCATCACGGCGAGGATGACACGAGCGGGCGCTGCGGGGTCCCTGGAAGTGCGCGTCGTGTGCGTTTCGGGCCTTGAATCTAGGTCAATTGTCACGCATGTGGGAAAGCTCCGGCGTGGCTGCGAACGTCACCCTCGCTGACACCTTGTCGGCCTGCGGGTCAACGCGGCTCGCTCACCACCAGGATCCCTCCGAACCTGTCCCCTTCGTGGGCCACCCCGCGGCGACCCGGAGCGTTCAGCACGGAGATGGTCCCGTCCAAGAACAGGGCGTCCGTACACGCGAGCGCGTCGCGGAAGAGCGTCCCGAAGTCGTGAAAGCGCACCTCGCCGTCCGAGATGGCCAGGTGCACCACGTGGGGCGCCCCTGCCGCGACCCCGACCCCGCTGCGTAGCTTGAAGCTGTCGGAGTCCGGCAGGAAGCGCGGGTGCAGCTCACCATTCAGCAGCAACGCCGGGCCGGACTGCGTCGCGAGTCGGACGCGCGACACGGGTTCGTCGAAGGCGCTGGTCTCCACGACGTGGGCTTGCAGCTCCCCGCCGACCGTCGCGACGTAGAAGACGGCGTTGGGCTTGAGGAAGAAGTTCCCGGGCGCGTCGGCCAGGTTGCGCGGCGTGTGCTCTACGCCCCGCTCGATGTGCAGGCCGAGGGCGCGTCCGTCGGTCTCGAAGATGCCTGCGTTGGTCGCGAGCACCATCCTCCGGCCCTGCGCCGTGAGCCACGCGCGGACGGCGGGGACCGTGTTCAGACTGCCACCCTCGGGCCCTTGCCCGTACAGGTCCAGCTCCACCTCGTTCAGATCCAGCGAGGCGACCGTGTAGCGCGCGCCGAGGTGCTCCACCGTGCGCAGCGTGAGGCCGCGCGGCAGGGGGTCCGCCGCGCGAGGCGAGTGCTCCGGCCGCGGAGGCTCGTCGACCGAGCGCGTGCCGCAGGCCAGCGAAGCGACGGATAGCAACGAGCAGAAGGCGCTACGGAACGCCAGCGTCCGCGGTGCCCGCAGTGTCGCCATAGATGAACGCTGGCACGCCGTGCACGCGGATGGAAGCCGAGATGCGGTCGCACTCGCCCGTTTCCACGTTCATCACGTCCGCGATGCCGCGCAGGATGGCGCGCCCCAGCGTCGCGAACTGCGACGCACCGCCGATGCGCGGGATGACGTCCGCCAGCGTGGTCCACGGGAGGGCTCCACCGAGCACGCCCGTGATGGTGCCGTTGGGGTTGAAGTCCACGCGCAGCTGTCCGAGCGAGATGGGGAGCTCGAACTCCACGTCCAGGATGGAGCCCTCGAGCTGCAGCGAGATGCCGCTCGCGAACAGCACGCCGTCTTCGATGCTGGTCTCGATGACGACGGGCTCGACGTCGCGCAGATCGAACGACTGACCGGACAGCAGGCGACCGTCGGTGCCCACCCCCACGTCGAAGGGCTCACCGAGGGCGACGCGCAGGATCACGTGGTCGTCGTTCTCGAACGAGTTCACGTCCTGGAACTCGAGCAGGACCAGCAGGGTGCCGCCCGTGACCGCGCTCTGCACCAGCCCCGCGAAGATGTCCGCGCTGTCTTCCTCCTGCGCGGCGAGCAGCGTCACCAGCCCCACCAGGCCGCCCCCGGCTAGTCCGTTGTCGATGCCGTGACGCCCGTCTGGCGCCGTGTAGTCCTCTTGCTGGACCGCGCGGCAGGCGTTGCCTTCCGCGACGGGGCCGTCCACACCGTCCACGTCGAATCCATCGATGACGCCGGGGCCTTCGTCGGCCGGCTCTGGGTCGATCAGGATGCGCATGTCGTCGATGACGTACACGTATGTCTCACCCGGCACCGTCTCGTCGCAGCCCGCTGCCCCCGCTGCGACGCCCGCGATGGTCACACAGCCGGCCAGGGCCGCGCCGCACAGACGCCTCCCGAGTGTTCGTGACGCGCTCAGCCACCTCATGTCACACCTCTAGCCCGCTCAGCCCGGTGGTGGCCTCGGCCTCGTTGACACCGAAGCGGTCTACCGTGGCGCCCACGGCGCGCAGCAGCGAGAACGACACCTTGCTCGCCACCTCGCCGATCGCGCGCAGATGCTGACCGGTGACCAGCGCGCCGCCCGCGTTGCCCGCGATGAGGATGGGGTACTCCGTGATCTCGTGCTCCGCGCCGAACGAACAGTCGCTCGTGGCGAGCAGCGCGAGGTTGTCCAGGAGTCGCCCGTCGCCCTCGGGGACGTTGGCGAGCGCCTGCACGAAGTACGCGTACTCGTCGATGATCTGCTGAACGATGAGCGTGAGCTGGTCCTGCGAGACGGCGTCGATCTTGTGGCTGAGCTCGTGGTGGCCCGTGGCCACACCCGGAAAGCGCACGTTGCTGCCGCCGGGCGTGAACATCATGTGGACCACGCGCGTTCGGTCGCACGCCATGGCCATCGTGAGCATGTCCGCCATGAGCCGATGCCGTACGCTCATCTGCGGGCGGCTGTTCACCTCGGGGTAGTCGGCCGCGGGGACCGCCGGCAGCGCGCACGAGGCGAGGTTCGGAGGGTCCTCTTCGAAGCGCAACAGGCGGAGCTCCAGCTCGCGTACCCCCGTCAGGTGCTCGTCCAAGCGGCGCTGGTCGTGCGTGCCGAGCTGCGCGCGCAGGCTGGCCGACTCCTCCATCACAGAGCTGAGCGCGCTCCGACGCAGCTGCCACATCGGGTCGATGACCGGCTCCTCGCCCGGCAGCGCGAAGCCCTCGCCGAAGATCAGCTGATACAGCGTCAGCGGGTCCACCGTCGCCGGGTTCGCGCTGCCTGGACCGTTGACGCTCACGGTGGAGTTGCCGAGCCCCGGCTGCACGCCGGCCTGGAGTGAGCTGAACGCCGTCACGCCGCCGATGCGTTCGCGCGCGATCACGTCGATGGTGGCGGCCTCGATGGTGTGCTGTCCCGTCGAGGTGATGGGGGTCCCCGACAGGAACGATGCCGAACCATCGAGGTGGGGCTCACGCGCCACGGACGCTGCGATCGTGCCCGACACGACGGTCACGTCCGAACGCACTGGCGCGAGCCCGCGCAGCTGCTCGCTCAGCGCGTAGTCTCGGCCCGTGGACAGCGGCGTCCACCGCTCGGGGATGTTTCCGTTGCCCCAGATCCAGGCTCCAAAGCGCTTCGGGAAGGGCGAACCGTCGGCGAGCGCGGTGCCGTTGCCGTTGCAGAACATCTCCAGCATGGGCATGCCGATGGTGACGGCGGCGCCGCCGCCGAGGATGCCCTTCAGCATGGTGCGCCGGCTCAGCTTCTTCGAACGCATCAGTTCTCCTCCTCGGTGATCGTGCGGAGACCGCTCGCGCGGCGGAACCCGGGGGACAACGCGACCTGGACCAGGAGCTCCTTCACGCGGTAGCCGGCCGCAGCGAACTGCGTACGCAGCGCACGGAGTTCGATGGCTTCGGTGTCGACCTCCACGTGTCCGGTCGCGTAGCGGTAGACGCTGCGGGTCAAGCAGCGCGGCAGGTCTGGGTGGTTGCGCAACGCCTCCGTCAGCTCGTAGGGGTTGGCGAAGGGAACGCCATCCAGGTCGCCGGTCGCGTCGATGACCTGACCCCGCTGGAGCACCCGGTCCCCGTTCTCGTCGCGCACCACGTCGCCGTCGGGGCCGAAGGTCAGCAGCCACTCGATGTCTCGGTGCTGACCCAGGCCGTCGAAGTTCTCGAAGCCGAGCCCGATCGGGTCCATCAGCGCGTGACAGCTGGCACAGACTGGGTTCTCGCGGTGCTCGAAGAGCTGGTCGCGTACGGACAGGGTGGGGTCGGTGTCGCTCAGGTCGACCGCTACGTTGGCGGGCGGCGGCGGCACGTTGGTGCACAGCAGGTTGATGCGCACGAAGCGACCACGCAGGGTGGGTGACGAGCGCACCGCGTGCGCGCGCAGCGCCAGGAACGACAGCTGCCCCAGGATGCCGCGACGCGGACCGCCCTCCGGGTGCTCGAAGCGTGCGAAGCCCTCCCGCGCTGGCGCGGGCACCTCGTAGATGGCGGCCAGCGTCCGGTCGATGAACGTCGTGCGCGTCGTCATCAGGTCTCGGTAGTCGCCCTCCTCCTCGAACACGTGGTCCTCGATGGTGCGCAGCGTCTCTTCGCGCGCCGCCGGGCCGACCAGGGGCGAATAGTGCAGGAACGCGTTGCGGTCCTTGGAGAGGTCGTCCAGCTTGTCCAGCTCGAGCATCTCGGAGAAGAACGAACGCACCGCGGCACGCGCGCGAGGGTTGTCGAGGAGTCTGCGCGCCTCGGCCTCGAGACCCTCTGGCGTGTCCAGCGCCCCGCTCTCGGCCGCGTCGAGCAGCGCTGCGTCCGGGGTCGTGTTCCAGAGGAAGAAGCTCAGGCGGCTGGCCAGCTGTGTGCCACGAAGCTCCCGCACCCCGGGTTGCTCGGCCCCCTCCGGCGCGACCTCGTCTCCGAGCTCGTGGCGATAGAGGAAGTACGGCGACTGGAGCTGCGCGGCGACTACCAGGCTGAGACCCCGGTAGAAGTCGCCGCGTACGGTCGCGGCCTCACCCGCCAGGGTCACGAACCGGGCGATCTCGTCCTCGGTCAACGCGCGCCGGTACGTCAGGCGCCCCTGGCGCGTGATGAAGCTGCGGGCACACGCGTCGTCGCGGACGGCGCTCGGCGTGCAGCCGACGAGCGTCTGGCGCGTGGGCCCTTCCGCCATGGCCTGCTCGCCGATGGAGAGCGCTTGCGCCTCGTACTGGCCGACACCCGCCCCCGAGACGCTGTCGATGCTGGCGCCTACCGCGAAGAACCCACCCTCGCGGACGTCGGGCTCGAGCGGCAGGGCGCTGACGATGTCTGCGCCGTACAAGTCGCGCACGGCGTTGTCGAACTGCTCACCCGTCAGGCGTTGCAGCTGTGCGGGCGCTGGCTGGAACGGTGGCGGGGGCAGCTCGGGCTCTGCGGGCGGCGGACGATCCGCCGGCGCGGTGCCGATGGTGCCCACGGTGTCGCAGCCACCGAGGCACAGTCCCAGCCAGAACAGCGCGCGCAGGACACGCCGGGAATCGAGCGAAAATCGTCTCACCGGGCGATTGTATCATCGAATCTTTCGAGTGGTAGACACGGAGTGCATTTCGGGGTCAGATGCCGCGTGCCCACCACCCCCCTGAACGACCATGTCGCCCAGCTCATCGCGCTCGTCGAGGCCGGCCGCTCCGTCGACGCGATCGACCGCTTCTACGCCGACGACGTCGTCGTGTTCGAGAACCACGAGCTGGCGCGAGCTGGCCGCGTCGCCTGCGCCGCGTTCGAGCGGGAGTCTCTCGCGAGGCAGCCCGCGCCGCCTCACTGCCGCGCCCTCGCGGTGGCCTGCAACGAAGGGAGCGGCCGCGCCTTCATCGAGTGGCAGATCCGCTACAAGACCGCCGAGGACCGCTGGATGCGGATGGAGGAGGTCGCGGTCCAGCGCTGGTCGGGAGACCGGATCGTGGAGGAGCGCTTCTACTACGAAGGGGTCATCGACGAGGGCGACGAGGACGACGGCGAGGCCACGCTGGTCTGACGAGTATCTTGCGCGTTCGGGTGCGCTGGGGTACTGAACGGGTGTACAGCCGCTGCGGCGGCTCCCAGCCCCGTGAGGTATTCATGAGCCCGTCTTCCCGCGCCCCTCTCCCCGTCGACTCCTCCTCTGCCTCCGATTCCGCGGATGTTGCCGTTGGCGACCCCGCCGAGGACACCCACGGCACCAAGCCGGTCCTCGCGTCGGCGCCCGGTCACGCTCGTCCCGACGTCGAGATCGACCCCACGCCCGCGCTGGCGCAGGACGTCCTCGCGCTGTTCCGTGGACCCTTCGCCGACGTGCGTTTCCCCGACGTGGACCGAGCCTCCCTCGAGGCGGACGTGATCGCGCTGCTCCACGCGCAGGCCGAGGTGGAGGCCCTCGACCGAGCCCTCGAGGACGCACGGCAGGTGGTCAAGTCCCGCAGCGAGCACCTGCTCGGCAGCAGCAGTCGTGCCCTGGCGTACGCCAAGGTGTTCGCCTTGGGTCAGCCCACCCTGGAGGACGCGGTCGGGCGCGTGCGCAGCACCCCCTCCGAGGCGGGCGCCAAGCCGCGCGGCGTCAAGAAGAAGCGCGGCGCCCGCGAGGCCACGGCCGTCCAGTTGCCCATCCGTGCCCCGGTCGAGTCCGCGGGCGACACGGATGTCGCGCTCGAGGGCGAGTTGGCCGCCGAGTAGGATCGAGAGAGTTGGCAAGACCCCTTGACCGGCGGGGTCTCATCCTCTACCCCCGGCGCTCATGGGCTTACAGGCGGTCATCGACTGGTTCCTTCCCAAAGAGGACCACTTCTTCACGTTCCTGGAGCGCCAGGCCACGCTCGCCGAAGAGTGCGCCAGCGCGCTCTTGCGCTTCCGCGACGCCAGCGTCACCGCCGAGGAGGTGCGTGAGGCCGTCCAGGCCATCGAACACACGGCAGACGGTGTGCTCTACGAGCTCGAGGACGCGCTGGCACGGACCTTCGTGACGCCCCTCGATCGCGAGGACCTGCACCTGCTGGCGACCGAGATGGACGACATCATCGACATGATGAACCACGCCGCGCGCGTGTGCGTCCTCTACGGCGTCAAGCGTCCGACGGCGCCCATGGTCAGCCTCATGGAGACGCTGGAGAAGTGCTCCACGGTGCTCAACCGCTCCATGCCCGAGCTACGGAAGCGGCAGTACGGCAAGCTCATCGAAGAGTCTCGCTCGCTGCGGGCGCTCGAGAAGGAGGGGGACCTGGTGTTCCGCGCCGCCGTGAGCGACCTGTTCCACGACGCCAACGTGGAGGCCAAGGTGCTCTTGCGCGAGAAGGAGGTCCTCGACGCCCTCGAGGACGCCATCGACCGCTTCGACCGCGTCGCCCACACGCTCCGCAACCTCGCCGTCAAGCATGGTTAGTCTCCTCATCGCCGTCATCGTGGCGGCCATCATCTTCGACTACATCAACGGCTTCCACGACGCCGCGAACGCCATCGCTACCGTCGTGTCCACCGGCGTGCTGCCCATGCGCACAGCCGTGCTCATCGCAGCCGCGCTCAACTTCGCGGGCGCCGTGACCGGGACGGCCGTGGCGCGCACCATCGCCAGCGGTTTCACCGACCCCGCGATCGTCACACAGCTCGTGGTGCTGGCGGCGCTCATCGGGGCGTCGGTGTGGAACATCATCACGTGGTGGTACGGCATCCCGTCCAGCTCCAGCCACGCGCTGGTGGGCGGGCTGGCTGGGGCCGTCGTGGCGCATGGGGGCGTGGACGCTTTCTACTGGGGCGCGCTCAAGCAGAAGATCCTCGTGCCCCTCGTGGCCTCCCCCACCATCGGCTTCGTTCTCGCGTTCTTCTTCATGGTGGCGCTCACGTGGATCTTCCGACGTGTGAAGCCCGCCTTGGTGCACACCATCTCGCGCCGCCTCCAGCTGGTCTCCGCCATGATGATGGCGTTCTCGCACGGCTCGAACGACGCGCAGAAGTCCATGGGCATCATCACCCTCGCGCTGGTGGCGTTCATGGCCGGGGGTCACACGGGCGTGCCCGACTGGGTGCTCCCCACCAGCCCCGAGCACGTGCCCCAGTGGGTGGTGGTCGCCTGCGCGGCCGCCATTGGGCTCGGTACGGCAGCGGGTGGCAAGCGCATCATCAAGACCATGGGGTCCAAGATCATTCGCATCTCGCCGCTGCAGGGCTTCGCGGCCGAGACCAGCGGCGCGGCCACCATCTTCGGGGCCAGCCTGTTGGGCATCCCAGTGTCCACCACGCACTGCATCAACGCCTGCATCATGGGTGTGGGCGCCAGCAAGCGGCTCTCGGCCGTGCGCTGGGGCGTGGCCGGCAACATCCTCGTCGCGTGGATTGTCACGTTGCCCGCGAGCGCTGCGCTGGCATGGATCTCCATGGAGCTGCTGGATCTCGGCTTCGGCAACGTCGGGTGAGACGCGCCCCCGGTCGAGGACGCTGACAGGGACGGGGCGGCTGCTACAGTCGCCCGCATGGACGACTTGCTCCGCCGCATCGAGCGCCTCGAGGACATCGAGGCCATCAAGAAGCTCAAGGCCCACTACTGGTACAGCTGCGACCAGAAGAACGTGGAGGCCGTGCGCGACTGCTTCGTCGAAGGCGAGGTGTTGATCGACTACGACGGCCCCGTCGGCCTTGTGCGGCACCGCGACGACCTGTACGCGGTGTTCGAGAAGGTCGGCTGTCAGCCCAACATCGTGGAGATCCACCACGGCGGCCCGCCGCAGATCGAGGTGCAGGACGGTGGCCGCGCGACGGGCATCTGGGGGCTCACCTACCACCTGCTGGACACCAACGCGCAGATCCTGAACGTCATCGGCGGGTACTACATAGACGCCTACGTGAAGACCGAAGCAGGCTGGCGCATCCAGCAGGCGGTCTTCCGCGTCGTGTCCACCACCACGCTGGGCTACAAGGACCGCGCGCTGAAGGCCCTCCACATGGGCAGCGGGCTGCCCAAGGTCGGCTGAGCACGGAGGCGCTCGTCCAACCCCGGCAGCCCGGGTGCCGCTCCTCGTGTCGCGAGGCTCAGGGGGTCATGTTGCGGCAGTTGCTGGTGGGCCCGACGGACATGCCGGCGGCCGCGGCTTCACAGTCGTTGCCGTAGATCTGACCGTTGCAGCCGCACACGGGCGCCCAGATGTCGGGACAGGCCTGGGGAGGCACCGTGCACACGCCCAGCTGGTCGGCGGCGCCGCACATGGCGTCGGGCGGGTAGTTGCAGAACAGCCCCGCGTTGCAGCCGAGGCCTGCAATGCCGCCGCAGTCCGCGCCCTCGCCACCGGGCGCCGGGTCGGTCTGGCACGGCCCGTAGGTCGCCACCGACGTGCCGTTGCCTGCCGCGTCGCAGGCGTTGCCGTAGGTCACGCCGTTGCAGCCGCACACTGGCGCGTACTCCTGGGTGCAGGCCTCCGGGCGCGGCGCGCAGACACCCGACGCGTCGGCGTAGTCGCAGTACGTCGCGGGCTCGAAGTAGCAGTACTCGTCGTCGGCGCAGGTGTCGCCCACCCAACCCCCACAGCTGCGCTGCCCGCCGGGGACGCAGCGGCCCGGGTACGCCACCGTCGCGTTCATCGACTCGGCCACGCATGCGTTCTGATAGGTGATGCCGTTGGTCGCGCACACGAAGTCGTCGATGTCCGGACAGCCCGGCGGGTCCACGTCGGGACGGCACACCCCCGGGGGCGGCGCGATGATGGGCAGCGCGGGGTCCGCGCCCGGGTTGCCGGGCTCGGGCGGGGCGAAGTCGATGGCCACGTCGCTCAGGTCGCAGTACTCGCCCTCGCGGCAGATGGGGTCGTCGACGCTGTAGCAGTAGCGCACCTCGCGCGGCTGGCAGATGCCGAGGGGCGGGGCGCCCGCGTCCGTGTGGCTCACCGCCGCGTCACGCGGACCACCTGCGTCCACCGCGATGATGATGCCGGCGTCGATTGGAGCGGGGATGAACTCGGGGACATCGCCGCCGGGGGTGGGGACGGGGAGGTCGATGCCGGTGCCGGACAGCTGGCAGTACTGGTCGCTGGGGCAGCCCGAGTCGTCGGTGCAGTAGGTCACCTCGCGCGGGCGGCACACACCGCTGGGCGGGGGCGGGGGCATGGTGCCGCCGTCGAACATGGGCGGGGCGATCAGGTCGGCCACGCCCGCGTCCGTGCCGTAGTCGCAGTATTCGTAGGGGGAACAGGTGTCGCCGTAGACGCCGCCGCAGCGCACGACCTGGTCTTCACACGGTCCGTAGTGCGACACCAGGACGCCGTGCGCGTTCGCCGTGCACGCGTTGCCGTAGGTCACGCCATCCACGCCGCACACAGGCGCGTACTCGGCCGTGCAGGCCATGCCGCCGTCGCCACGCGGCGGGCCACTGTCCGGGTTGTCCTCCAGCGGGCAACCGGTGAGGGCCGCGCCCAGAAAGGCCAGGCTCGCGATGCGCAGCGCCCGCGCGCTGGGTGAGCCGCTGCGGGTGCCGGAGGTAGTCCAAGGTGAGAAGTTCATGCAACCACTGTAGACCCGGGCGCTCCGGAACGGATCATGCGCGCCGGACAAAGCGTATTCCACGTGTATACGCGCGGCGTGGACGCGGCGTGGCCTGCATCGACGCGGGCTGCGGCTTCGGCCTCACGCGCGTGCGAGGCCCCGTGGGAGGCCGCCCGCTCGCGCCGGCCCCCCATCGCCGCCATACTCGGCCCGCGTGTCTCGTGTTCACAGCTCACTCCCGCTCCTGGTGCAGCGCCCCAGCGTGCTCGGCCCTTCGTCCGACGCCGACGCCGCCCCCGGCCACGCGGCAGCGGACGACTGGCGTGTCCAAGCGCGTGAGGCCGTGACCACGCTCGAGGGGCTCGAGGCCGCCCTGCAGCTGACGCCCAGCGAGCGCGAGGGGGCCGCGCGTGCGCTGGCCGGAGGCTTCCCCATGTCGGTCACGCCGTACTATCTGGGCCTCGCCAGCAAGACCGACCCGGCGTGCCCCATCCGCCGCCAGTGCGTGCCCGTGGCGAGCGAGGGCCACGAGGTGCCCGGCGACCTGCGTGACCCGCTGGGCGAAGAGGCGCACGAGGTGGCCCCACACTTGGTGCAGCGCTACCCGGACCGCGTGCTGCTCCTGGCGACGGACCGCTGCGCCGTGTACTGCCGCTTCTGCACGCGCAGCCGGATGGTGGGCGACGGCGGCGGCGCGCGCTCGCTGGACGCGCTGGCCGAGGCGTTCGCGTACATCGAGAGTCACCCCGAGGTGCAGGAGGTCATCGTGTCGGGTGGCGACCCGCTGGTGATGAGCACGGGTCGCATCGCGCGCCTGTTCGAACGCCTCGCGCGCATCGAGCACCTCACCAACGTGCGCCTCGCCACCCGCGCGCCAGTGACCATCCCCCAGCGCATCACGGACGAGCTGGTGCAGGCGCTGCGCGCGGCGCACCCGAGCATCTGGGTCATGACCCACTTCAACCACCCGCAGGAGCTCACGCCCGAGTCCACCGCGGCCCTGGCCCGCCTGGTGGATGGCGGCTTCCCGGTCATGAACCAGGCGGTGCTGCTGCGCGGCGTGAACGACAGCGCCGACACCCTCGAGGCGCTCTTCCGCGGCTTGGTGAAGCGGCGCGTCCGCCCGTACTACCTGCTGCAGATGGACCCCGTGCGTGGCACCGGTCACCTGCGCACCCCCCTGAGCACGGGGGTCGACATCATGGGCGCGCTGCAGGGGCGGCTGAGCGGAATCGCGCTGCCCAAGTTCATCGTGGACACCCCGAACGGGCGCGGGAAGGTGCCCGTGGGGCCCGAGACGGTGGTGGCGCGCGGGGAGGGCAGCACCACGCTGCGCACCTTCCGCGGCGAGCTGGTGGACTACATCGACCCGCCTGGGTGAGGCGGGGGAGCGCTAGAGCGCGTCGAAGCGGGCGATGAACGCGCTGCGATGCGTCAGGACCTCCCCCCACCAGAAGCGTGCAAGTGCGCGCTGCGATGCGTCAGGACCTCCCCCCACCAGGAGCGCGCAAGTGCGCGTAGAGCATGAAACAAGGGCTGAAGTGAGATTGTGATGAGCTTGGCTGAGCGGCTACGGACTGTCGAGCACCTCCCTTCGTGGGGCGGTTCGGACAGGTCCGTCGCAGCCTCCGCATCCGGCACGGGCCTGGTTGGAGAGGAGCCGTTGGCGTCTCGCAAGCACGGCATCGGCGGCGATTCGCTCGGGCAGGTCGGGCTCGACGTCGGTGTAGACCTCGTCGGGAGTTCGACCTCCGAGTGCGGCTCTCGGGATGAGGGTGTTGTGATCCTCGACGTACATGGCGGTGAGGCGGACGAGAGTCTCCTCGGAGTCGAGTTCATGAAGGAAGAGCCAGCGGTGCTTGAGCTGGTTCCAGAGGCTCTCGATCATGCTGTTCGAGAAGACCACGTCGACCTGGGCGCGGACCTGATGGAGCAGCCCGGCGAAGTCTGCGTGGCTGACGGTGGTGTTCTCGGAGCCGCCGTCCGTGACGACGGTGACGGGCGGGCTGCCTGCGGGCAGGTAGGCTGAGTGGCGTCACGTGACATGATGGGCCTCCGATCACGAATCATGATGGACGTGTGGCGCGCGTGCCCTGGCCCGAAGACGACGACGCCCGCCAGGGTTCCTGGCGGGCGTCTCGAGTCAGAAGGGGTCGGCGTCTGGGTCCGCGCGCGGGGGCGGGATGGCGAGCTCCACCACGTAGTCGAGGTAGGCTTGGGTGGCCTTCGAGGATCCCGCGAGGGCGGCGCGTAGACGACGGGCGAGACGCACCTCGGTAGAGGGGCAGCCTTCGACACGCTCGAGCGCGTGGACGACCACCAGGGCGGCGTCGGCGGCGTTGACGACGGCCAGCAGCGCGACCAGAGGAGCGACCTCCGGAGCGTAGTGGACCACGCGGGGGTCGAGAGGATTCACCGCTTGCGTCCAGCTGCGCGGGCCGGTGCCGGCGTGGCGAAGACCTCGAGAAAGAGTTTCTCGTCGAGCCTCGGCAGGTCGCGCTCGGCGGCGACGGTGAGTAGCTCGTCGGCCAGGTTCATGAGCACGCGGTAGTTGCCCGCAGCGTGCTCGGCGAGGGTGGTGCGCAACTCGGTGGTCATCAGCTGGGGGGCCCCGGCGGCGTCGAGGAGATGGTCGAGGCAAGCGGCGAGTTCATCGCGACCCGCGGGCTCGAGCTTGAGTCGTCGACGGATCCTGGAGCCAAGAGGGAGCAGGTCGGGAGCGCGGAAGCGGTCGGGCAGCCGGGCATCGCCAGCGAAGACGACGCAGAGGAGAGAGCGCGCGTCGAGGCTCTTGCTGGAGAGGAGGCGGAGCTCGGTGAAGACGCCGGAGATCATCTCCTGCGCCTCGTCGACGATGAGGACGGGCCGGGTGAGGGTGGTGGCGATGTGCTCGCTCCACTTCTCGCGCAGGGACTTGAATCCGGCCCATCGGTTGTGTCCATGGAGGCTCACGCCGAAGATGTCGCCGAGCTCGCGATAGAAGTCGGAGGCGCGCCCGATGGGCCGCTCGATGGTGCCGACGATGAGGTCTTGTCGGCGACGGAGGCGGTCTTCGAGGACGCGCAAGGCAATGGACTTTCCGGCGCCGGGGTCTCCGGTGACCATGGCGAATCCCCCATCGGTCAGGCTGAATTCGACGCGACGACAGAAGGCGTCGACGGCCGGCGAGACGAAGAGCGCCTCGGTGGGGATGTCGGCACGGAAGGGATGGAACTTGAGGCCGTAGAGGGCTTGGAGCTTAGGATTCATGTGTCTCTTCGGGGGTGGTGTCGGTGGACTTCGGCTCGTCGGTGGACTCCGCGAGCGGGACATAGGCGGGCGGGAGGCCGGTAGCGGCGTAGTCCTCCATCAGCGCTTCGAGGAGGGGCGCGACGCCGACGTACGGGTCGTCGACGACCCCCGGTGGGGAGACGGGTTCGACGACGCGGCGGGCACCGGTGGCGTTCGCGGTCTTGTCGAGCGGCAGCAGGGTCGCGAGGTGGGTGCCGTGGCGCTCGTCGACGAGGTCGACCGTGGACAGGTCCCAGCGCGCGTAGCGCACGACCGGACGGAGCAGCACGCGGTAGCGAGACGGAATCTCGAAGCGCACGCCCGCGACGGTGAGGGTCCCGTCGCTACGCCGCTGCGTGCGCTGCACCTCCATGCGGAAGGCCCGGCGCAGCTTGTCGCTGGACCACGATGGGCGGCTCGCGGATGGGCCTTGCAGCATGCGCTCGAGCGGCGTCATGCCGAGCTCGCTGTGGACCTCACGGTGGTACTCGAGCTCGACCCACGCCTGCGTCGCTTGGTTCAGGCGGGCGAGCGTCAGCTCGCGCTCGCCCTCGAGCATGGGCAGCAAGCGCCCCTCGACGCGACCCCAGAAGGACTCCTGCTTGCCGTTCTGCTCGGGGCAGTAGGGGAGCGTGGTGGGGTGGACGATGCCCAGACGCTCGAGCCCCTCGTGCACCTCGTGGGCTTGCATCGACTGGCCATTGTCGGTGAGCAGCGCCCGCGGCATGCCGCGCTTCTGGAGCGCCTGCTGTAGCCCGTGCACGAACGCCTCGGCGCTCTCTTCGCGGTACCACTGCACGTGGCAAGCGATGCGCGACGCGTCGTCGAGGAAGCCGAGCAGCACGACCTGGGAGTACGTCCCGTCCGGCTCGACCACGCGGCGTGAGCCCACGTGGAAGTCCGCGTGCCAGAGGGCGTGCACGTGACCGACCTCGAAGCTGCGCCGCTCGCGCGCCTCGAACACGGGCTCGTCCGCAGGCTGCCCTCGGCGACGCCGAGGCTTGCGCACCTTGAGGAGCCCACGGCGCTTCATGAAGCGCCGCACGGTCGCCACGCTCGGCACGGTGCCCAGCTCGGGCTGCTTCTTCGCGAGCGCCACGAGGTTGTCGTAGTGCAGCTGATAGGTCCAGCTCGGGTGCGCGCGGTGCTGCTTGGTGAGCGCGTCCTCCACCGCCGCCGACATCGTCGGGTGCGTCCCCGCGTGCGCGTGGACCTTGCGCGCGAGCTTGCCCACCGGGTCACCGGTCGCGTTGCGCGCCGCGTAGAACCAACGCTCGATCGCCGAGCGCGAGAACTGGACGCGCACTCCCGGCTTGGTGGGGTGCTCGTAGCTGCGTGACGCCAACTCGTCGAGAGCCTGCACCAGCATGCCAGCGGCGGGGGGCTCCACGAAGAGCGGACCCACCACCTGAAAGCGAAAGCGAGCCCATCGCACACTCGATGACGCGTGCGTCTTGTCTGACATGACCTGTACCTCCTTCGTGAACGAGTCCGCGGGGTGACCGCGGAATCGACGAGTGAGGACCATAATCAGCCTTGTTTTATGCGGCCATCGCCATCCTCTGCGCGGCTCACCTCCCCATCGCGACTCGTGACGCTTCGGGCGCGACCGACCTCGTGGTCAGCGGCGAGACCAGTCGCAGCAGCCCCGTGACACGCTCGCTCAGCGAACCCACGAAGCGCTCGAGGAGCGACGCCGGTGCGTCCACGGCCGCGACGGGCTCAGCGAAGCGCCCCGCCATCTCCGCGAACCACGGGGTCCGGAAGAACTCCACCGCCCACCATAAGCGGTACCGCCGACGCGTCGCCCACGAGGGGGTGTCACGCGTCATCGCGATGGCCGGCGGCGTGCTGGTGTCGGCCGCGAATCCTGCGCTGACGAGCAACATGGCCAGCGCCGCGTAGACCTTCCGGCCGAGGAAGCGCACGGATGGGGGCGTCGCCCGGTGGCGGCACCCGTCCCGCCCGCAGCACAGCGAGAGCCGCTTCTCGTAGGCCCCTGCGGCCTCTCCCTCGGCGCTCAACCCGCGTGCCTTGCGGGGGTAGTTGGACACGTGGAGCCGACCACCGCAGCGGGGGCAGCCCGCCTCCCGCACACGCTCTGCCGCGCGCTCGTCTAGCGCCAGCAGCACCTCATGCACCTTGAACAGCAGCTCGACTTCATGCGACATCCGACCATCTCCCTGACTACGCGGTTGTGGAGATGGACCCTCTCGGATGCCTGCCAATAGTGGCGAGTTTTCTGAGGGGGTTTCTTATGCCCCCATCGCTATTCGTGACGCGCCTGGCCGCCCCCGCCCTCGAACTACGTGCTCGGGGTCAGGTAGGCCACCGCTTGGCGGAGCAGGGCTTCGGTCGCGGCTGCGCGGCAGGAGGTGCCGACGGTCCACGCGAGGATCTTGCGGGAGTGGTTGTCGATGATGCCGTGGAGCCATCGGACAGTGCCGTCGAGGAGGCGGATGCGGGATGCGTCGATGTGCCAGAGTTCGTTCGGCCGCGATGCACGGACGCCGACCTTGGAGCGGCGTGGGTGCAGGCGTCTGCCGGGGCGCTGGATGCCGAGGCGGTGGATCTCGCGGAGCCAGGTGGAGACGGCCGCGAAGAGATGACCGTGGCGCGCGGCGAGGAGCGCGAGGGAGACGGTGGAGAGGTGGCGGAGGGCGAGGTCTTTGGCGTAGCGGCGGATGGTGCCGCGCTCTTCCCGGGTGAGTTGGTGGGGCGAGTGCTTGGGGCAGGAGGGGGCGTCGTCGAGCGTGCACGCGAGGCTGCGGCGCTCCCAATTGCGAACGCGCTCCGGGGTGAGGCCGAGAATGCGGAGGGCAGCTGGACGACCAAGCGCTGGCGAGGTGTGCCGGACAGCGGCGAGCAGACGGCGCTTGTGGTGCGCTTCGGGAACGCGGCGGTCATGGAGACGACCCCCGAGAACTGCGACGAGGGCGAGGAGCAAACGGATGATGGCGCGGAGCTTCGCGTTGGCGGCCTGTGCCTGCGCGAGCGCGACATGCAGGTCGACCACCAGGCGGTCTTCGTCGTGCAGAGCGACGACGTTGGGCATAGCCCGCGTAGTCCACGAGCGACGGGTAGACGCTGGGATGGCCACGTCGCGGAAAAGGTGTGCGTCGCCGCTCGTTGCGATGGCGAGGCGGAGGCGATGGTCGTAGGTTTGGCGGGCCGTGGTCATGGGCGCGCGCAGCGTGTCCTCGTGACCGCCCGGGTTCATTGAGAATCGAATAGGAGAGAAGACAGAGGGCAGTCGCGGTGTCGACTGTCCTCTGAGAGAGGGGCGCGTTCAGGACGTGGAGGACGCCGACCACTACCACACGCGCTACCGGCGCGACGGTCACGGCAACGTCATCCACATGAACGACGGTGACGGCGAGGACTGGATCGCCATGCGCGACGCCCTCGGGCGCCTGACGCGGGCGGTGGACCCGAGCGGCGCGGCCGTGAACATGACCTACACGCCCAACGGGCAGGTGGAGACGCGCAGCAACCCGCGTGACGCGGGGTTGATCACGCGCTTCACCTACGACGCCGAAGACCGCTTGTTGACGACGACGGACGCCGTGGGTCACACGCTCGAGCGCTCGGCCGCCGTGGTGTCGTACGACGGTATGGGGCGCGTGCTGGAGTTCCGGGACTACCGGGGGTCGACGACGTCGGTGGAGTACGACGCCAACGGATTGCCCTGGAAGACGACCGACGCGCTGGGTCAGAGCAGCTACGTGCGCTACACGCAGAGCGGTCTGACGATCGAGGCGCAGGACCGGCGGGGCTCGGTGGTGCGGTTCACGCACGACGAGCTTGACCGGCTGCGGCGGGTGGACTTCCCGGAGTCGCTGTACGCGACGATGGAGTACAACCACGTGGGGGTGATGACGGAGCTGCGGGACCGGCGCGGGTACACGTCGACGCTGGGGCTGGACGAGCTGTACCGGACGACGAGCGTGACGCGGGCGGGGGTGACGCTGGCGTCGATGCAGTACACGGACGCGAGCCGCCTGAGCCGGCTGGAGGACCGCTACGGCAGCGTATCCACGTGGGAGTACAACGACCGGCACCTGCCGCGGCTGGCGACGGGGCCGGACGGTCGGGAGACGACGACGCAGTACGACGGGGTGGGTCGCGCGGTGCAGGTGACGGCGCCGGGCGGGGTGACGACCATCGCGTACAACGACCAGCAGCGCACGCAGACGGTGACGTTCGGGGGCGAGACGACGACGATGCGGCGCAACGCGGCGGGGCTCTTGGCGGAGCTGACGCGCCCGGAGCAGCAAGCCGGCGGGCTGCACGCGGGGCAGACGCGCACGTATCAGTACGACGCGCTGGACCGGCTGTCTTCGGTGACGGAGGGTGGGCTGACGACGCGCTACGCGTATGACGCGGGGGACCTGCTGCGGCACACGTACGACCCGGAGGACCGGCACACGGAGACGACGTACGACGTGCTGGGGCGGGCGACGGCGATGATTCAGCACATGGCGGAGGGCGAGCCTGCGCTGGTGACGGCGTACGAGAACTACGACGGCGAGGGGAACGCGCGGCTGGTGCGGGACCCGCTGGGGCAGGAGACGACGCTGACGTACGACGGGCTCGGTCGCCTGACGGACGTGACGCTGCCGGCGCCGCTGGGCGAGGTGGCGGCGGGGCTGCCGCGGTTGCTGTCGACGCACGCGGCGTACGACGGCGGGGACTGCGTCACGGCGGTGACGGAGACGCTGGAGCCGGACGGCGGCGGGGCCGCGTTCACGCGTGAGCTGACGTGGGACCACGACGCGTTCGGGCGGATGACGCGGCACGGGCAGCGCGGTCGGGACGTGACGTACACGTACAACGACAGCCTGCGGCAGATGGCGCAGGCGAGCAGCGGGGGGACGACGCTGTATCAGTACGACGCGCTGGGGCGCATCGACTGGGCGGAGCTGGACGGGGACCGTGTGGACGTTTCGTACGTGGAGCACGAGGACCTGGTGTCGACGGTGACGAACCCGAACGGGACGGTGGCGACGTTCGGGTACGACGCGGCGACACGGCGGCTGACGGGGGTGACGCACACGCGCGGCGGGACGCCGTTCTTGGCGTACGGGTATGCGTACGACCACAACGGGAACCGTACGCTGGAGACGGTGACGGAGGGCGGCTCGGAGGAGCGCAACGAGTACACGTACGACGCGCTGGACCGCATGACGCTGCACCGGCGCGAGACGGGCGCGACACCGGGGCCGGAGGACATCCGAGAGACGCGTTACGCGTTCGAGCTGAGCGGCGCACGCGGCTACAACCGGCGCGTGGAGGACGTGCAGGACGGCGGCGGGCAGGAGCTCGCGCGGCGCGTGTACGACTACGACGGCGCGAACCGGCTGACGACGCTGAGCGAGACGGGCGGCGCGACGCGGACGGTGACGTACGCGCACGACGCGAACGGCAACCGCCTGAGCCGCGTGGACAGCGCAGCCGGCGGCGAGCAGACGCTGTACCGCTACACGGTGCAGAACCAGCTGAGCGAAGTGCTCGCGGGCCCGGCAGGCGCGGAGGTGAGCCAAGGCCAGTACGAGTACGACGCCCTAGGCCGCCGGGTGCGGCAGCACGGCACGCAGCGCGGCGACATCGAGACGGTGTACGACGGGCTCTCCACCCTGGACGAGCACGAGGTGAGCGGCGGAGGCGCCGGGACACCGCTCGGGCACTACCACTACGCGCTGGGCCTCGCGCGCCTGGACGAGGGCGGCGGCGAAGAGCGCTACTACCACCTGGACGGCCGCGGCAACACGGGCGCGCTCACCGCCGGGAGCGGCGGCGCGGACACACCCGGCGACGTGCTGACCAGCTACCGCCTGGACCCGTTCGGCGCGGTGCGCAGCGGCAGCGACCCCGTCAACCGGCAGGTGTACACGGGGCACGAGACCGACACGGAGACGGGCCTCATCTACATGAACGCGCGTCACTACGACCCGGAGACGGGGCGGTTTGTGACGCAGGACACGTGGCTGGGCAGTGGAGGCTCGCCCGCGACGCAGAACCGGTACGCGTACGCGCTTGGGAACCCGGCGACGTACTGGGACCCGACCGGGCACTGGACGGAGGTGTACCCGGGCGGCTGCACGAGCGGCAAAGATAAGTGCGAACAGGCGGCAGGAGGCCAAGGGGGGATTCCGTACCCCGAGGACTCGAGCGTCATCCCGCTCGGCGGGCCGAGCCCGTCGTCCGCGGCCCCCGCACCCCAGACGCAAGCAACGCGCCCGCCGCCGCCCGCGCCTCGCGGGACGTACAGCGTCATCTCTGGCGGCGCCATGCCCGCACAGGCTTACAACGCGATCTACTCCAGCGTGCGGTCGGGGCGGCGCGTCGACGAGCACACCGAGGTCACGGCGGGGAACGACGGAGACGCCACGTCGGCGAACCCGAACGCTCTCGAGAACATGATGTCGGACCTACAAGCGTGGCGAGGACACCGCGCAGAAGCCGCTGCCGCTCGTCGCGCCCAAGCGGAGGCACTCGATGTGCCAATGGCAGACCCCGCCTTCTTGCAGAACAGGCTTCTGCGCACGAACTTGGGGATCGAGCAGGGCGCGAACGCGATCATCGACATGGCGGGGGGCGTAGCGGACCTTGCAGGCCACACATTCCTAGGTGGCTCGTACTTGGGCGCGGGCGCCATGACCGCTGCCGGAGGCGCGTTGGCGTTCATCCTCGGCGACTCGCAGGCGGCGGAGGTCAACGTCGGCCGAGCACAGGGGTTCTTCGCAGACGCCGGGGAGCATGCGTACGCCATCATCGAGGCCTACCTGGGCTTCTGCGCTGGAAACATCCAGCACTTAATCACTGACCCGCTCGGAGCGACGATGCCGATGTCTCCGATGGTGCAGATGCGACGCGCCTTGTCGCTCTCCCTCGGCGACTTCGATGCCTGGGCCAACGTGACCACCGAGGGGCTGATGGCCCTCGGGGGGGTCGTGTTGGGGAAGACCTTGAGCGCCTTGGGCCGCATTGGGCGGGGCGTCGGGGTGACCGTAGAAGCAGCGCCAGGCGCATCGGTCGCGAGCACCAGCGGCAGTGGCGCCACCACACCATCGCCTGGTAGTACGCCGACTCCGCCGCTCCTGCTGACTACCGGGAACCCGACGACGCTGACGCTTCGTCAGGTTCGGAATCTGCGAGGCAAGTCCTTGTGGCAAGGCGGTGAACAGTATGTTCAGGAACTCTATGGGTCGGCCGGCCAACAGCACTTTAGTGTGCCCGCTCAGGGTGCGGGGGTGAGCGGGGGAGGGCGCTTCGTCGACGCGCCGGTCGTCGGGACGAACGGTGTGCTCGGATTGGAAGTCAAGACGTATCTGCGTTGGCGCACAGTCCACGGTGCGCCCCAGCGGGGCGCCGTTCCACTGAGTCCCGAGATCCAAGAGCAGGTGCTGCGCGATGCGTGGCTGCAGACCCACCACCCTGGCGGCTTCGACCCGCGCTGGGTGTTCATTGACGCGCCTCCGAGTCAGGCACTAGCCGACTTCCTCACGGCACACAACGTTGCATACATCGTTTATCAATAGTATGTAGCGATAGTGTTCGATGTGTCCGTTTCAGAGCCCACATCATGATCAACGTGCGTACAGAGCAGTCTGTCTTCGATGACTTCATGGCAACGAGGTTCGACCGTCTCGCCGATTTTGCCGCAGACATAGGTGTTGTGCCACCGTCGCGTGTGGTCGCGGACCCGCCGTCGGCTCTTCACGAGATTGACCTGTTCATGCGCGAACAGAACGTGGAAGTCGAAGACGTCCCATGGATAACGAGTCTCCTGGCCGTCTTTGTTGGCGAGTTTCTTGTCAATCGTTTCGGTGGCTACTGGCTTATTTGTGATGACCCTCGTAGTCGACTCTGCGGGCGCATTGCGGTGCGGCTGAGGCCATCTTCGCCGCAGCCTGTGTATGTTGACCCCTTCGAAGTCTGCCTATCGTTCGTGACCACACCACCAGCCAGGCATCTTGCGCCGCTTCTCGAAGAAGTCGTGGCAGCCGTGCACCAGGCGCTGCACCGTGACCCATCAGCGACAACGGGATGACGGTCGCGGTGCGATGCGTCAGGACCTCCCCTCACCAGAAGCGCGGTGCGATGCGTCAGGACCTCCCCCCACCAGAAGCGCGCAAGTGCGCGGTGCGATGCGTCAGGACCTCCCCCCACCAGGAGCGCGCAAGTGCGCGCAGAGCATGAAACAAGGGCTGAAGTGAGATTGTGATGAGCTTGGCTGAGCGGCTACGGACTGTCGAGTACCTCCCTTCGTGGGGCGGTTCGGACAGGTCCGTCGCAGCCTCCGCATCCGGCGATGGCCTGGTTGGAGAGGAGCCGTTGGCGTCTCGCAAGCACGGCATCGGCGGCGATTCGCTCGGGCAGGTCCGGCTCTCTTTCGCTGTAGACCTCGTCGGGCGTGCGACCTCCGAGTGCAGCCCTCGGGATGAGCGTGTTGTGGTCCTGGACGTACAAGCCGGTGAGGCGGACGAGGGTCTCCTCGGAGTCGAGTTCATGAAGGAAGAGCCAGCGGTGCTTGAGCTGGTTCCAGAAGCTCTCAATCATGCTGTTGGAGAAGGTGACGTCGACCTGGGCGCGGACTTGATGGAGCAGGCCTGCGAAGTCGGGATGGCCGACCGTAGTGTTCTCGGAGCCGCCATCGGTGATGACCGTGACGGGCGGGCTGCCTGCGGGCAGGTGCGCTATCGCTTGGCGGAGCAGGACCTCGGTGGCTGCTGCGCGGCAGGAGGTTCCGACAGTCCAAGCGAGGATCTTGCGGGAGTGGTTGTCGATGACTCCGTGGAGCCAGCGGACGGTGCCGTCGAGGAGGCGGACGCGGGATGCGTCGATGTGCCAGAGCTCGTTCGGGCGCGATGCGCGGACGCCGACCTTGGAGCGGCGGGGGTGCAGGCGCTTGCGCGGGCGTTGGATGCCGAGGCGGTGGATCTCGCGGAGCCAGGTGGAGACGGCGGCGACGAGGTGACCGTGCCGCGAGGCGAGGAGCGCGAGGGAGACGGTGGAGAGGTGGCGGAGGGCGAGGTCTTCGGCGTAGCGGCGGATGGTGCCGCGCTCTTCCCGGGTGAGTTGGTGGGGCGAGTGCTTGGGGCAGGAGGGGGCGTCGTCGAGCGTGCACGCGAGGCTGCGGCGCTCCCAGTCGCGGATGCGCGCCGCCGTCAGGCCCAGGATGCGGAGCGCGGCCGTGCGCCCAAGGGCCGGCGAGGCACGGTGGATGGCCGAGAGCAGGCGGCGCTTGTGGTGGGCTTCGGGAACGCGACGGTCGGTGAGGCGGCCACCGAGGGTTGCGACCAAGGCGAGCAGCAAACGGATGATGGCGCGGAGCTTCGCGTTGGCGGCCTGTGCCTGCGCGAGAGTGACATGCAGGTCGACCACCAGCAGGTCTTCTTCGTGCAGAGCGACGACGTTGGGCATGGGCCGGGTGGTCCACGAGCGACGGGTCGAGGCGGGGATGGCCACGTCGCGGAAAAGATGAGCGTCGCCCGTCTTCGCGATAGCGACGCGGAGGCGATGGTCGTAGGTTTGGTGGGCCGTCGTCATGGGCGCGCGCAGCGTGTCCTGGCGTCCGCCCGGGTTCATTGAGAATCGAATAGGGACGAGGACCGAGGGCAGTCCCGGTGTCGGCTGCCCTCTGAGGATTCCGCCACCGCACGGCGCGGCCGGAGCAGCAAGCCGGCGGGCTGCACGCGGGGCAGACGCGCACGTATCAGTACGACGCGCTGGACCGGCTGTCTTCGGTGACGGAGGGTGGGCTGACGACGCGCTACGCGTATGACGCGGGGGACCTGCTGCGGCACACGTTGAGCCGGGGAGCGATATTCGATGGACGGGGGAGCACGCTCCGCGATGGGGCGCTCACGGTACACCGATGGGTTTCGGCGCCGGATAGTTGATGGGTTCGGCGCGCAGGAGAGATGGGTCGCCGGGCGCGCAACGCGATGGGTTTGTGGGCATGAAGATGGCCGCGCGCGCGGCCATCTTCATGCCCGGGGGTCAGGCCGAGACGCGACGTGTCTTGGTCTTGGTTGGCCTTGCTGTGCGGTCGTCAGGCACACGGAAGACCTCGAAGAAGACCTGCTCGTCGACGCCTGGGAGGTCATGCTGGAGTGCGTGGGCGAGGAGGTTGTCGGCCATGGTCATGGCGGCGCGCATGTTGCCCTGGGCGTGCTGGGCGATGGCGACGAGGACGCCGTCGGACATGAGGTCGGGCCTGCCGGCGTGCTCGAGGAGACGCTGGAGGGCCCCTTGGATCTGTTCGTTGCTGGCGTAGTCGAGGTGTAGACGGGAGCGGATGCGGCTCTCGATAGGGAGCGCGTCGGGGGTCCGCAGCTTGGCGGTCAGTCGGTCGTCGCCAGCGAGGACGACGGTCAGGAGCGCACGCGCGTCGAGGTTCATCGAAGAGAGCAAGCGCAGCTCGGCGAGGGCGCTGCCCTTCATCTCCTGGGCCTCGTCAACGAGCAGCACGGGGCGCGTGCGCGTCTGGTCGATGTGGGCGAGCCAGGTCTCGCGCAAGACTTTGGAGCCTGCCCAGCGGTTGTGCGGCGAGAGGGACACGCCGAAGAGGTGGCCGAGCTCGCGGTAGAAGTCGGCGTTGTTGCTATGGGGTCGCGTGAGCACGCCAACGGTGGCGTCCTTGATGCCGTCGATACGCTCGGCGAGCAGTCGCAGCGCGGCGGACTTCCCGGTGCCGGGCTGCCCGGTGATGCAGGCGAAGCCACCATCGCGCACCTGCTGTTCGACGCGAAAGAGGAAGGCCTCGACCTGCGCGCTGATGGTGAGCGCGGTGACGGGCACGTCTGGGCGAAAGGGGTGGAAGCGGAGACCAAAGGTGGAGCGGAGGGGGTCAATCATGGGGCGTTTCCGAAGGTTGTGAAGGAGTCGTGGGGCTCATCGGCAAGTAGGCGGCGGGCAGACCGGTCTCTGCCGCTCTGTCCATCAGGCGCTGCAGATGCGGGGCGATACCCGTCTCGGCGGGCGGCTCGTCGAGCGTTCGCGTCGGATCGACCGCCTTGCGATGGCCATCGGCGTTGCGCTGCTTGTCGAGCGGGAAGAGGTCGGCGAGCGGGGTGCCGTGACGCGGGTCCACCATCGTCACACGCGTGAGATCCCAGCGCGCGACCCGCACGTGCACGCGCTCGATGTGGCGATAGTGCGAGGGCACTTCGAAGCGCACGTTGTGGACGCTGACGGTGCCGTCGCCGCGACGCTGTGTGCGCACGATGACCCCGAGCACGTAGTTCGAGGGCGGGGGCGGCCAGGCGCGTCACGAATAGCGATGGGGGCATAAGAAACCCCCTCAGAAAACTCGCCACTATTGGCAGGCATCCGAGAGGGTCCATCTCCACAACCGCGTAGTCAGGGAGATGGTCGGATGTCGCATGAAGTCGAGCTGCTGTTCAAGGTGCATGAGGTGCTGCTGGCGCTAGACGAGCGCGCGGCAGAGCGTGTGCGGGAGGCGGGCTGCCCCCGCTGCGGTGGTCGGCTCCACGTGTCCAACTACCCCCGCAAGGCACGCGGGTTGAGCGCCGAGGGAGAGGCCGCAGGGGCCTACGAGAAGCGGCTCTCGCTGTGCTGCGGGCGGGACGGGTGCCGCCACCGGGCGACGCCCCCATCCGTGCGCTTCCTCGGCCGGAAGGTCTACGCGGCGCTGGCCATGTTGCTCGTCAGCGCAGGATTCGCGGCCGACACCAGCACGCCGCCGGCCATCGCGATGACGCGTGACACCCCCTCGTGGGCGACGCGTCGGCGGTACCGCTTATGGTGGGCGGTGGAGTTCTTCCGGACCCCGTGGTTCGCGGAGATGGCGGGGCGCTTCGCTGAGCCCGTCGCGGCCGTGGACGCACCGGCGTCGCTCCTCGAGCGCTTCGTGGGTTCGCTGAGCGAGCGTGTCACGGGGCTGCTGCGACTGGTCTCGCCGCTGACCACGAGGTCGGTCGCGCCCGAAGCGTCACGAGTCGCGATGGGGAGGTGAGCCGCGCAGAGGATGGCGATGGCCGCATAAAACAAGGCTGATTATGGTCCTCACTCGTCGATTCCGCGGTCACCCCGCGGACTCGTTCACGAAGGAGGTACAGGTCATGTCAGACAAGACGCACGCGTCATCGAGTGTGCGATGGGCTCGCTTTCGCTTTCAGGTGGTGGGTCCGCTCTTCGTGGAGCCCCCCGCCGCTGGCATGCTGGTGCAGGCTCTCGACGAGTTGGCGTCACGCAGCTACGAGCACCCCACCAAGCCGGGAGTGCGCGTCCAGTTCTCGCGCTCGGCGATCGAGCGTTGGTTCTACGCGGCGCGCAACGCGACCGGTGACCCGGTGGGCAAGCTCGCGCGCAAGGTCCACGCGCACGCGGGGACGCACCCGACGATGTCGGCGGCGGTGGAGGACGCGCTCACCAAGCAGCACCGCGCGCACCCGAGCTGGACCTATCAGCTGCACTACGACAACCTCGTGGCGCTCGCGAAGAAGCAGCCCGAGCTGGGCACCGTGCCGAGCGTGGCGACCGTGCGGCGCTTCATGAAGCGCCGTGGGCTCCTCAAGGTGCGCAAGCCTCGGCGTCGCCGAGGGCAGCCTGCGGACGAGCCCGTGTTCGAGGCGCGCGAGCGGCGCAGCTTCGAGGTCGGTCACGTGCACGCCCTCTGGCACGCGGACTTCCACGTGGGCTCACGCCGCGTGGTCGAGCCGGACGGGACGTACTCCCAGGTCGTGCTGCTCGGCTTCCTCGACGACGCGTCGCGCATCGCTTGCCACGTGCAGTGGTACCGCGAAGAGAGCGCCGAGGCGTTCGTGCACGGGCTACAGCAGGCGCTCCAGAAGCGCGGCATGCCGCGGGCGCTGCTCACCGACAATGGCCAGTCGATGCAAGCCCACGAGGTGCACGGGTCCACAGCGAGCTCGGCATGACGCCGCTCGAGCGCATGCTGCAAGGCCCATCCGCGAGCCGCCCATCGTGGTCCAGCGACAAGCTGCGCCGGGCCTTCCGCATGGAGGTGCAGCGCACGCAGCGGCGTAGCGACGGGACCCTCACCGTCGCGGGCGTGCGCTTCGAGATTCCGTCTCGCTACCGCGTGCTGCTCCGTCCGGTCGTGCGCTACGCGCGCTGGGACCTGTCCACGGTCGACCTCGTCGACGAGCGCCACGGCACCCACCTCGCGACCCTGCTGCCGCTCGACAAGACCGCGAACGCCACCGGTGCCCGCCGCGTCGTCGAACCCGTCTCCCCACCGGGGGTCGTCGACGACCCGTACGTCGGCGTCGCGCCCCTCCTCGAAGCGCTGATGGAGGACTACGCCGCTACCGGCCTCCCGCCCGCCTATGTCCCGCTCGCGGAGTCCACCGACGAGCCGAAGTCCACCGACACCACCCCCGAAGAGACACATGAATCCTAAGCTCCAAGCCCTCTACGGCCTCAAGTTCCATCCCTTCCGTGCCGACATCCCCACCGAGGCGCTCTTCGTCTCGCCGGCCGTCGACGCCTTCTGTCGTCGCGTCGAATTCAGCCTGACCGATGGGGGATTCGCCATGGTCACCGGAGACCCCGGCGCCGGAAAGTCCATTGCCTTGCGCGTCCTCGAAGACCGCCTCCGTCGCCGACAAGACCTCATCGTCGGCACCATCGAGCGGCCCATCGGGCGCGCCTCCGACTTCTATCGCGAGCTCGGCGACATCTTCGGCGTGAGCCTCCATGGACACAACCGATGGGCCGGATTCAAGTCCCTGCGCGAGAAGTGGAGCGAGCACATCGCCACCACCCTCACCCGGCCCGTCCTCATCGTCGACGAGGCGCAGGAGATGATCTCCGGCGTCTTCACCGAGCTCCGCCTCCTCTCCAGCAAGAGCCTCGACGCGCGCTCTCTCCTCTGCGTCGTCTTCGCTGGCGATGCCCGGCTGCCCGACCGCTTCCGCGCTCCCGACCTGCTCCCTCTTGGCTCCAGGATCCGTCGACGACTCAAGCTCGAGCCCGCGGGTCGCGATGAACTCGCCGCTTGCCTCGACCATCTCCTCGACGCCGCCGGGGCCCCCCAGCTGATGACCACCGAGTTGCGCACCACCCTCGCCGAGCACGCTGCGGGCAACTACCGCGTGCTCATGAACCTGGCCGACGAGCTACTCACCGTCGCCGCCGAGCGCGACCTGCCGAGGCTCGACGAGAAACTCTTTCTCGAGGTCTTCGCCACGCCGGCACCGGCCCGCGCAGCTGGACGCAAGCGGTGAATCCTCTCGACCCCCGCGTGGTCCACTACGCTCCGGAGGTCGCTCCTCTGGTCGCGCTGCTGGCCGTCGTCAACGCCGCCGACGCCGCCCTGGTGGTCGTCCACGCGCTCGAGCGTGTCGAAGGCTGCCCCTCTACCGAGGTGCGTCTCGCCCGTCGTCTACGCGCCGCCCTCGCGGGATCCTCGAAGGCCACCCAAGCCTACCTCGACTACGTGGTGGAGCTCGCCATCCCGCCCCCGCGCGCGGACCCAGACGCCGACCCCTTCTGACTCGAGACGCCCGCCAGGAACCCTGGCGGGCGTCGTCGTCTTCGGGCCAGGGCACGCGCGCCACACGTCCATCATGATTCGTGATCGGAGGCCCATCATGTCACGTGACGCCACTCAGCACGAGTTCCTCGCGGAAGACAGCGCGCAGGCGTTCGATGCTCGGCGATTCACGCCCCTCCGAGTGGGCCGCGCGCAGACGCTCGAGCGGTGAGGTGTCGATGCCCTCGTGCGTGGTCCGATTGTAGTCGTACTCGACCCAGGCCGTGGTCGCGTCGTTGAGCAGCTTGAGGTTGAGATCTGGGACCCCCTCGAGCATCGCGATGCACTTGCCCTCGACGGGCGCGAAGAAGGACTCCTGCTTGCCGTTCTGGTACGGACTCTCGCGCAGCGTGAAGTTCTGCTGGATCCCGAGGCGACCCAGCCCCTGACACAGCTCGGCGGCCTTCATCGCCGAGCCGTTGTCCATCATGATCGCGCGCGGCAGACCGCGCTTCATGAAGGCCTGACACAGGGCGTGGACCAGCTCGGCGACGCCCTCGTTCAGGTACCACTGCGCGTGGCAGCAGAGCCTGCTGTGGTCGTCGATGATCGCCATCAGATACGCCTTGGCGTAGGTTCCGTTGGGCAGCAGGACATGGCGGCTGCAATGGTGGAAGTCGAGGTGCCAGAGCATGTGCGCGTGGGCCATCTCGTAGCTCCGCACCTCTCGCACGCTGTGATGCGCGTGGTGGTCCGTGCGCCGCTTCTGCTGCGTCCAGCCTTGCGCGCGCATGTGTCGCCGCACCGTCGAGTACGAGGGCAACGGACCCAGCTCGGGCGCCTTCTCCACGACCGCGTCGAGGTTCTCGTGGTGCAGCCGGAAGCTCCACGTGGGGTGCTCCTGGTACTGCTTGCGAATGGCCTCGTTCAGCCCGGGCGACAGCGACCGGCGCTTCCCTGCGTCCGAGCGAACCTTCCTGCCGAGCTGCGGGAATGGGTCCTGGGTCGCGCTCGCCGTGTAGAACCAGCGCTCGATGGTGGAGTACGCGAACTTCACCGGCAGCCCCGTCACGGGATGCGTGAACGTCGTTTGAGAGAGCGCCTTGATCGCAGCGCGCAACGCACCGTGCACCGGCGGTGACGTCAGCAGCGACCCCACGACGGCGAAGCGAAAGTAGGCCCAGCGTTCGCTGGGCGGGAGTGTTGTTGTCATGCCGGCAACGCTACGAAGCGCGACCAACTCCGGTCATCGAGCATCCTCTGCGTGTGGCCGTCGGCCCTCGTTCAGCACGCCCCGGGCGGCCCGAGCCAGCGAGCCAGCGACCCCAGCAGCACATGCAGCCGCGCCTCCACGCACGGCGACGTCATCCGATCCAGCCATGACCGCGGCATCGTCGATGGCTCCGCAGGCGGCACCAGAAGCGCACTCAGCTCCTCGCCCGCGCGCGTCTGAGGGAACTGTTCCAGCCACCACCGCCGCCAGCGCACCAGCGTCCGACGGTCCACCCCGAGCGTGGCCCCGAGGTGCGTCACGCGACCCGCGCTCACGCCATGCTGCAGCGCCGCCCCAAGCACCACCACCGCGCCCAAGTACGCGCGGCGCCCGAGGTACCGCACCGACGCGGGCAGCACGCGCTGGCGGCAGCCCTCACGGCTGCAGCAGAGGCCGTGCCGGAACGCGTGCTCCGGTCCCAAAGCCCAAGGCCCGCCCCGAGGCTTGCGGGGGTAGTTGGCGACGTGCATCGCTGCTCCACACGCCCGGCACGGGCGGCCGCGCTCAGCAGCGGCCAGGTCGGCATCGAGCTTCAGCAACGCGTGCGGAAAGCTCGCATTCGAAAACACCTTCTCGTACAAACACAGCTCCTTTTGGTCAGCACCTAAAGGAGCGCCCCCTCCGCACTTGATGGTCAAGTTTGCGGAGGGGGCGTCTTGTTGTCCCCTCATCGAGCGTGACCAGGAACACGCCCGATCGCATCGCTCAGCCCGCTGCTACAGAACACGTACGACCCGGAGGACCGGCACACGGAGACGACGTACGACGTGCTGGGGCGGGCGACGGCGATGATTCAGCACATGGCGGAGGGCGAGCCTGCGCTGGTGACGGCGTACGAGAACTACGACGGCGAGGGGAACGCGCGGCTGGTGCGGGACCCGCTGGGGCAGGAGACGACGCTGACGTACGACGGGCTCGGTCGCCTGACGGACGTGACGCTGCCGGCGCCGCTGGGCGAGGTGGCGGCGGGGCTGCCGCGGTTGCTGTCGACGCACGCGGCGTACGACGGCGGGGACTGCGTCACGGCGGTGACGGAGACGCTGGAGCCGGACGGCGGCGGGGCCGCGTTCACGCGTGAGCTGACGTGGGACCACGACGCGTTCGGGCGGATGACGCGGCACGGGCAGCGCGGTCGGGACGTGACGTACACGTACAACGACAGCCTGCGGCAGATGGCGCAGGCGAGCAGCGGGGGGACGACGCTGTATCAGTACGACGCGCTGGGGCGCATCGACTGGGCGGAGCTGGACGGGGACCGTGTGGACGTTTCGTACGTGGAGCACGAGGACCTGGTGTCGACGGTGACGAACCCGAACGGGACGGTGGCGACGTTCGGGTACGACGCGGCGACACGGCGGCTGACGGGGGTGACGCACACGCGCGGCGGGACGCCGTTCTTGGCGTACGGGTATGCGTACGACCACAACGGGAACCGTACGCTGGAGACGGTGACGGAGGGCGGCTCGGAGGAGCGCAACGAGTACACGTACGACGCGCTGGACCGCATGACGCTGCACCGGCGCGAGACGGGCGCGACACCGGGGCCGGAGGACATCCGAGAGACGCGTTACGCGTTCGAGCTGAGCGGCGCACGCGGCTACAACCGGCGCGTGGAGGACGTGCAGGACGGCGGCGGGCAGGAGCTCGCGCGGCGCGTGTACGACTACGACGGCGCGAACCGGCTGACGACGCTGAGCGAGACGGGCGGCGCGACGCGGACGGTGACGTACGCGCACGACGCGAACGGCAACCGCCTGAGCCGCGTGGACAGCGCAGCCGGCGGCGAGCAGACGCTGTACCGCTACACGGTGCAGAACCAGCTGAGCGAAGTGCTCGCGGGCCCGGCAGGCGCGGAGGTGAGCCAAGGCCAGTACGAGTACGACGCCCTAGGCCGCCGGGTGCGGCAGCACGGCACGCAGCGCGGCGACATCGAGACGGTGTACGACGGGCTCTCCACCCTGGACGAGCACGAGGTGAGCGGCGGAGGCGCCGGGACACCGCTCGGGCACTACCACTACGCGCTGGGCCTCGCGCGCCTGGACGAGGGCGGCGGCGAAGAGCGCTACTACCACCTGGACGGCCGCGGCAACACGGGCGCGCTCACCGCCGGGAGCGGCGGCGCGGACACACCCGGCGACGTGCTGACCAGCTACCGCCTGGACCCGTTCGGCGCGGTGCGCAGCGGCAGCGACCCCGTCAACCGGCAGGTGTACACGGGGCACGAGACCGACACGGAGACGGGCCTCATCTACATGAACGCGCGTCACTACGACCCGGAGACGGGGCGGTTTGTGACGCAGGACACGTGGCTTGGTACGGGCGGGGACCCGGGCACGCAGAACCGGTACGCGTATGCGCTCGGGAACCCGGCCACGTACTGGGACCCGACGGGGCACTGGACGGAGGTGTATCCGGGCGGCTGCACGAGCGGCAAAGACAAGTGCGAACAGGCGGCAGGAGGCCAAGGGGGGATTCCATACCCCGAGGACTCGAGCGTCATCCCGCTCGGCGGACCGAGCCCGTCTTCCGCGGCACCCGCACCGCAAACCCAGGCGGCGCGTCCCACGCCACCCGCGCCCCGCGGGACGTACAGCGTGATCTCCAGCGGCATCACGCCCGCGCAGGTCTACAACGCGGCCTACTCCTGGGTGCAGTCGCGGCGGCAAGTGCTGGAGGAGCGCCACGCCGAGATCACTCAGCGCATCGACGAGCGCACGCGCGTCACGGGCTGGTGGGGAGAACGTCGGGACTACACAAGCGGGGCGGGGTACGCAGCGAACCGAGGCTGGGACCCGAACCAGCAGCCCATCGACACGAGCAACGTGCCGACGATGAGCCCGTTCGAGATGACCCGGGTCTACACCTCGGAGTCGATGCCGACGGCCCTCGAGCTGGAGGTGCTCGAGGGTGTGAACCTGCTGTTCTCGCTTGGGGAGATGATCGCAGGGTCGGAGCTCGGTGGGGCCCTGTCGACGAAGCGGAACTACGAGCGTCTCTCAGAGCTGCTGACCTTCCTAGCGGTGCTGGAAGACTCGCCTGAGGTGCTGATCGTGGCGATCATGAGAGCGCCACAGGCGTTCATCGACAGGTACCGGAGCGGCGACAGCGCAACGGTCGGCTCGGTGCTGAGCACGCTGTACCAATCGCTGGGTGGGCTCGCGCAGATGGCACTCGGAACTGCGGTGGGCGCCATCATCCTCAAGAACGGCGTGAACGTCGTGGACGAGGCGGTCGACGGTGCTTCGGAGATCGCGCAGTTTGCTGCCCAGGCTTCGCACCACGGACCCGAGTTGCCGGGGCCGTCAGTGCCACACGGCGGGACGCCTGACGTGCCGGGGGGCGGCCTGACCCCCGGGGGGGGAGTGCCGACGTATGATACGCCCTTCCGGCCGCTAACGCGGAACCAGCGCAGGGCAATCCAGGAGCGCGTCAACAACCGAACTGCGTCGCGTGAGGATTTGGCGCACCTCGATTGGGACCGAAGGTTCAACAATCGGCGACGGGCCGGGGTCAGACGTTTCTGGGCTGCAGAGCGTCAGCGGCTCCGGGATGGTCTTCCTGGGACGCGCGAGTGGACTTCGGAGCAACGGGAGGCGATCCTTGCAGGGCGCACACCCCAGCACAATGGTGCCCCCATCGAGGGTCACCACATGTACAACGCGCTGGACCATCCGCACATCGCCAACGATCCGACCAATATCCATCCAGCCACGGATGCCGAGCACTTAGGGCGCTGGCACGGTGGAAACTACCAAAACGATACGTTCGGAGCTCCCCTTAACCCAGATTTTCCTGAGGACTTCTAGATGTCAACCATTGTACTTCGGGCCCAGGTTGATCCGTCTGCTTCGTTGTTGGGCGCGCTACGGCGGGTGACCGGGACCGCACTCGGTGAGCTGCGGTCATCTCTTATGGACGGCGCTCCGATCGTTTCAGAAGCGATATTCGGGAACGATCACGACGAAGTATCCCTAGTTCTTCTGGGAGTAGCGGACGTGTTCGAAGACGCCGGTGTCGACTACGAAATATTCGAGCTGGGGGAGGGCGAGACTTTCGAAAGTGCTCCGCTCGATCGACGGGAGATCTCCCTCAGTACGCTCAAGAACATTCTGACCACCTAGTGCCGCCGATCGGAAGTTCGTTCCGGGTTTCACTCGCGTGAAGCAAGCACCCAGGGGTAGGAGTCGACGAGGTTGCCGAGCACGTCCTTCAGAACTGCCCGCTCGTGTGTCCGCTCCCATTTCTCGCGGTGGTCCGCGATGTCGAGGAGCCAGAGGTGCACGGTGTCGCGACGCAGGCGGACATGCTTGATGGCGTCGGCCGCGGGGCCGGACTCGACGATGACTGCGGTGCGGTGCGTCAGGACCTCCCCCTACCAAGAGCGCGCAAGTGCGCGCGGAGCATGAAACAAGGGCTGAAGTGAGATTGTGATGAGCTTGGCTGAGCGGCTATGGGCTGTCGAGGACCTCCCTTCCGGGGACGGGCTGGACAGGTCCGTCGCAGCCTCCACATCCGGCGAGGGCCTGGTTGGAGAGGAGCCGTTGGCGTCTCGCGATAACGGCTTCAGCGGCGATTCGCCCAGGCAGGTCGGGCTCGACGTCGCTGTAGACCTCGTCGGGCGTGCGACCACCGAGCGCAGCTCTCGGGATGAGGGTGTTGTGGTCCTCGACGTACATGCCGGTGAGGCGGACGAGGGTCTCCTCGGAGTCGAGGTGGTGGAGGAAGAGCCAGCGGTGCTTGAGGTGGTTCCAGAAGCTCTCGATCATGCTGCTGGAGAAGGTGACGTCGACCTGGGCGCGGGCTTGATGGAGCAGGCCGGCAAAGTCGGGGTGGCCGACCGTGGTGTTCTCGGAGCCGCCGTCCGTGATGACGGTGACCGGCGGGCTGCCCGCGGGCAGGTAGGCCACCGCCTGGCGGAGCAGAAGCTCGGTGGCGGAAGCGCGGCAGGAGGTGCCGACGGTCCACGCAAGGATCTTGCGGGAGTGGTTGTCGATGATGCCGTGGAGCCAGCGGACGGTGCCGTCGAGGAGGCGGACGCGGGATGCGTCGATGTGCCAGAGCTCGTTGGGGCGCGATGCACGCACGCCGACTTTGGAGCGGCGGGGATGCAGGCGCTTGCGCGGGCGCTGGATGCCGAGGCGGTGCATCTCACGGAGGCGGGGGAGGGCGGGGACTACTTCAGGCGGTCCCGCCAGTAGCCGGGCTCTCGACTCATATGGGCGACCGCCAGCACCGCCCGGCGGCCCGATACTGTTCCGATGATGACCGAGTACGGGAAGCGCTCGAGACCGAACCGGCGGACATCGCGCTCGGCGTCGATCCCCGGAATCGCGACACCGCTTCTCGGGAACCGCGCGGCTCTCGCAACGCGGGCCTTGACCTCGTCGATGAAGAGCAGGCCGTGGCCCTCGCACTCCGCATCGATGTACTTCGCCGCCGCCTCGAACTCGTCGAGGGCGTCTTGCTCAAACGGAAGCTCCATCAGCGCGATTCGAGAGCGGCCCGAACACGGGCGAGTGCTTCGTCGCCCGGGATGAGACGGGACTCGCCGCCCTCGACCGCCTCGATGCGCCGCGCGATCTCTGCCTTCCAGGCAGGGCTGAGGTCACCCTTCGGAGACAGGCTCTCGTTGAGGGCGTCAGCAAGCGCGGCCCGCTCGTCCTCGGGGAGGGACAGGGCGTCTTCGAGGATCTTCTGAGCGGTCGACGTCACGAGCCCAGTCTACGTCCCTGAGGTGGCCTCCGCTACCGGGTCGCCTCCTCGGCCCGTCGCGTGCGAGAGTGGCCCAGCCCGTTGCCCCGGCTCACCACGGAGACCGAGTGCTCACCGCACGCAGCGATGACCTCGAACCTCACCCACCCTGACGTCATGACCCATCGCAACCAACAGACGAACTCTCCCTCGCGGCCTCGTGCCGGTCTCGTGGCCCTGATGGCATGGCGCACTTCGGCCGGCCGTCTGCGGACGGTGGTGAGCACTACTCGAGGCGGTCTCGCCAGTAGCCGGGTCGGCGCCGTCCGTGAGTGACAGCGACGACGAGGACCATTTCGGGCTCAATGGAGACGACGAGTGAGTATGGGAAGACGCGGAAGCGAAACGTCCGGACGTCGACGCCCGCAGGGTAGCCCGCCTCGCGTTGCCCGGTCGCGGGTAGCTCGGCGGCCTGCTCGACGAGCTTGCGCATCTCCTCGCGAAACCGCTCGCCGTAGCCAGGTCGCTCTGCCTCGTGGTGCTCGGCCGCTGCAACCAACTCGGCGCGGGCCTCGCGATGGAACCGAAGCTCGCGCACTACCGGCTCAGCACGGCGTCCAGATGTGCCTCGACCTCGGCCAGCGACTCGGTCTCGACCTCGCCACGTCGAACTTGCCCGACGCGACGAACGACCTCGTCTCGCCATGCGGCGGAGACCTCGCTGCTTGCCATCCGGGGAAGGGTGTCGAGGATGCGCAGCGCGAGGGCCTCGCGGTCCTCTTCGGGAAGCGCAAGTGCGCTCTCATAGAGCTTCTCGGCGGTCGACGTCACGAGCCCAGTCTACGTCGACGTGCGCGCACTCACAACCTCCCGAGAGAGGAGCCGCGCCGCGTTCGCTTGGCGCGTCTCGACCTCGTCCCAGGGAACGGACTTTACCGCGCCGGGCTGTCTCGGCCTTCCACTCCGGGCTGAGCTCGACCTCGGGTTCAACGGGCGCCCAGCTCCGCCCACGCCGCGGCGCTCATCGCCTCTGCCGGGACCACCTCGTCCTGGTCCGCCACGACCCAGAAGCCGGGTTGCCCTTCGGTGTACGGGACGAGGCCATCCCACCGTGCCTGCGCGTCAGCTTCGCCTGCGTCCGGGAGCACCCCCGCGCGGAGGCAAGCCACGTCGCGGCGCAGGTCTCCGGGGGCGCGCTCGTAGCCCCAACGTCCGAAGAGCACGACGTCGCTGTCAGCGGCGAAGACGAAGAGACCAAGCTCTCCGCTATCGTCCTGGGTGACGACCCAGGTGAGCGCTTCGGGGAGGTCGGTCACGCTAGGTCGCGGCCGTGATGTGTCGGACACCCTTTGGAAGCTGACCCAGCTCGCGCAGGTCGAGCTCCTCGAGGATCTCGTCGAGCGTGCGCGCGATGACGGTGGCGTTGCGGATCTGCGCCAAGCGCGGCCAGGTGCTGCGCTGGCCCGCGTCGATCAAGCGCTTGATCTCGTCTTCGCCGTCGTAGTCGAACAGCACGTTCATCCAGCGGAAGTCGCGCTTGTTGAGGATGATGTTGATGTCGCCGGTGTAGTCCTGGTCCAAGAGGCCGTGCGCCATGAGGATGGCCGGGCTCAGGAACGGCAGGCCGAGGCTGCTCCCGACGTCCTCCAGCGTGAGCAGAGTGTCGCTGGCCAAGCTGCGTCCCAGCTTCTTGAAGGTGTCGGACACGCGCCGCCGACGCCGGACCTTTGGGTCGTCCACGAAGGGCACGGCCACGGGGTTGATGAGGCTGACGATGTAGTGGTTGATGCCGAACAGACGCGCGAGGCGCTTGGCCGGCAGGTCCTGCGCGAAGGACCCGTCCACCCACTTGCGCGAGGGCAGGTAGGGCTTGGGCTTGCCGTCGGCGCCCTTGGCGTAGAGGGTCACGGGGGGCACCACGCCCGGGATGCTGGCCGAGGCGTCGATGGCCGAGCGGATGTAGACGTTGGGCGAGGTGATGGCGTTGAGCAGGCGCGAGGCTTGATGACGCTCCACCGGCGCGATGGAGACGTTGATGTAGCGGCCGGTGTGCTCGTAGGCCTCTTGGAACGTCATGTCGTTGCAGAAGCTGTCGATGGCCATCTGCTTGACCACCTGGGGCGTGACCTCCTTCTCGAGGCCGGCCAGCACGCGGAACGGGCTCAGGTGCGTCGGCAGGTCGTAGCGGAAGTCCTCGAAGTGCCCTCGCTCGAGCTCCTCGTCGGTGCGCGTGCCGATCTGCGCGCACAGCCACGAGCCCGCGCTCGCGCCCGAGAGGACGTTGGGCAACAGGCGCTCGTGGACGAGGGTCTGCACCACGCCGTGATGGAAGTAGATGACGCCGCCGCCCCCGCTGAGCATCAGCGCGGAGCGCCCGTAGCAGTGGCTGGCCCGTCGAAAGAAGTCGACCTTCTCGACCAGCGGGATCTCGCGCGGGCTCGCGGCGGCGACGCAGCGCAGGGCCTCGACGATGACGTTGACGTAGTCGTCGACCAGGGCCTTGGTGCCCGACTTGGCCTGCGCGTAGAGGGTGGCGCGACCGATGCCCCCCATGTTGCCGTGGATACCCTCGTTCAGGGCGTAGAGCACGCCGTGTACGTCGCCCGCGTCGATGGCGGTGCGGAGCTGGTCGTGGCGCTGGCGGATCTCACGGTGGTCGTACAGGTGGCTCGGCTCGCGCTGACGCCAGGCGTCCATGCCGGTGTGGTGGTCGAGCTGCTGGGCGGTCTCGAGCCACGAGCGGTAGTCGGTGGCCTGTTGGAGTCGCTTGCTGAGCGCACGTTGGGGGCTGCGCCGCACGAGGCTGCGCGATGCTTGGGCGAGGGGGGGATTCGACACGTGGTGAGTATACGCGCATCACGGCAGGGCTTGCGCGAACACGTCGATGCTCCCGTTCTGGTCGCCAGGGTAGAGGTTGGACGCGGCGGACTGGAACAGGGCGAGGCTGCCGTCGGCGGAGAGGGCGACGCCATAGCCCGTGCCTCCGTTGGGGGCCCCGCCGACGAGGCTGCGGCCCAGGAAGAGAAGGGTGCCCGCGCCGAGGTCGTAGAGGTAGCCGTTGACCTGGCCGTTGTTGGCGCCGGTGAGGTAGCCGTCGCTCGCGAAGGCCACGCGCTGGCCGTTGGCGCTGATGACTGGGGCGTAGCAGTGGCCTTGGGACGCCGTGGGGTCGAGGTCGAGGTTCACGCGCGTCGTGGCGGTCAGGGTGCGGTCCAGCACGTAGATGTCGGTCTTCCCGAACAGCTCCACCATGGGGAGCAGGTTGGTGGCCGCGGACGAAAACGCGACGTAGCGGCCGTTGCTGCTCAGGCTGGGCGCGGTGCTGGCGCCGTTGCCCGCGCCTCCGGCGTACGCCGAGCTGACGCGTGTCGTCACGCCCGCCACGGACAAGTAGACGTCTGCGTGCGTGTCGCTCTCGGGCGCGCCATCGATCAGGTTCTGCGCCACGGAGTCGAAGGCCACCACCGCGCCGTCGCCGCTGATGGCCACCTCGCCGCACGCGCCGTCCGCCTGCACGGACGCGCTGCTGACGCTGACGCGCGTGGTGGTGCTGGCCACGCGGTCCCGCACGAAGACGTCGGTCACGCCGTTGGTGTCGCCAGGGACCAGGTTGGTCGCGGCGCTCGCGAACACCACGTAGCGCCCGTCGTCGCTGATGGCGGGGCGGCGAAACGGAGCGCCCACGTAGCTGGGGTCTTCCGAGCTGGGCCCGTCGGCGCGCGTTCCGTCGGTGGCCTGGCTGACGAGGTCGTACGTGCCCGTCAGGCGGTCGAAGACGAACACGTCGGTGACCAAGTTGAGGTCGCCGCTGACCAGCGCGTTGGCGGTGCTTGCGAAGACGACGTAGCGCCCGCTCGGGGTGATACGCGCGCCGCCGCTGCGCCCGACGATGCCGAGGCGCGTGGTGGTGCCCAGCATGCGGTCGCGCACGTAGAGGTCCCCGGCGGACGGCATGCCGCCGGCGATGTCGCTGGCCGTGCTGGTGTAGACCACGAAGCGTCCGTCGCCGCTGGCGCTGGGCTGTGAGCTGGTGCCGTTGGCGGAGCCCGGGGGCGTCTGGTCGTTCTGGCTGAGCAGGGTGACGTCGTTCGCGGGGGTGTCCGTGACGGACACGTGGAACACGCGCTGGCTGCTGAGACCCTCCGGGTCGGTGGCCTCGATGGTGACGTCGGCCTCGCCCACGCCGTTGGTGGCGGGGGTGAGCGTGACGTCGAAGGCCGCGCGGCCGCCCATGTTGCCCGTGATGGGGCTGAGCACGATGTTCGCGTCGGGCAGGAACGTGGTGTTCGAGGACCACGCCGTCAGCGTGACCAGGGTGGCATCGCCGCTGTCGTCGTAGACGCCCACGGTGAACGGAGGGATGGGGTAGCCCGCGACGTTGCCGGTGTCCGCGATGACGTCGAGCGCGGGCGGCAGGTTCTCGGGCGGGCCCATGTCGGTGTCTTGGGGCCCCGTATCCGACGTGCCGATGTCCGTCGCAGTGCCCGTGTCTGGGCCACCGGCGTCGTCGGGTGTGCTGGCGTCGGTGGCGGCGCTCGCGTCGGCGCCGTCCGCGTCGGGGCCCGCGCCGCTGTCCAGGGTGTCCATATCGGGGGAGTCGGCCGCGTCCGGGAGCGCCCCGTCTTGGACCACGCTCAGGTCGGGCGTGTCCCCGTCGGGCCCCATCCCCGCGTCTGGCGTCCCGCTCGGTTCGCCGCAGCCCGCCGCCACGGCCGTGAACACCAACAACCCCACCAGTCTTCCAACGCCACCTGCGCGCATCCACGTTTCCTTCCGGCGCACACGGGCGCCACCAGGGGGTCGTCGCCAGCGGTCGGAATCCTTCACGAAAAACGCCAGGAGTCGGGTCGCCGGTCTCCGCGACGAGGCGCATCATGCGTTTCGCGTGCCCGCGAAGAAAAAATCGATGGATGCAGCCCCGAGCGGGCGACCGGGGGGAGTGGGCCTTCCGCGCGCTCGCCGGACCGCCTGCTCCGCACTGCTCATCTCGATGGCCATCACCTTCGTATCGCCGCCCCTCTCCGCCCGCGCCGAGCGCGGGAGCGTGTCGTTCGCTGGTCCTCAGGGCTGCGCCGAGCAGACCCTCGACCAGGCGCTTCGGCGCTACCTCGAGCGCGCTCCCGAGGACGCGGCCGTGCCGGACGACGTCACGGTGCGTGTGGTGGCTCGCGCGTCGGGGCGGGGCTTCGTGCTGACCCTGGACGTGCAGCGGGCCGATGGGGCGACGACGCACCGTCGCGTTCGCCACGCGCGCCGCTGTGACCTGCTGCTGGAGACTGCGGCGTTGATCGCGGCGCTGGCCATCGATCCTGACGTGGCGGGCCGGCACGTGACGGGGCCGGACGTACAGCCCGGGCCGGATGTGCCCCCCAATCCCGAGCCGGACCCAGTTGACGCCGCGGCGGAGCCCGCCGGGTCTGGGGTGGACGGAACCGAGCTGGGGAGCGCCGTGGGGGACCCCTCCGGGGCGACGGACGGCGTGGCCGAGCCTGAGCCGGATCCGGGGGACGCTGCGACCGAGCCCGCGGACCCCACCGAGGGCGAGGCCGACCCCGAGCCCGGACCCGACGCTTCCGACCCTGCGCAGGCGCACCCGCTCGACCCCGGGCACGCCGTCACCGCCGCTCCGCCCGACGCCGGCTCGCTCCCCGTGCTGCCGCCCGAGCCCGCCGTCCAGCTGGCCCTCGGGGTCGGAGCGACCATGGCCTTCCACCTCTACCCGGCCACAGCAGGGGGCGTGCAGCTCACGGTCGCGTTGCTCCGGCGTCGCATGCGGGTGGAGCTCCGGCTGGCGCTGCTGGGTCTCCGCCACGTGGGCCTCGGTGAGCCCGGCTGGAACGTGCGTGTCCTGGACTACGGCGGCGACGCGGTGGGCTGCTACGCCCCGCGCAGGGGCGCGTGGTCCGTGCCCGTGTGTGGGCTCTTCGGCGTCGCTGGCGAGTCGGCCCGTGCCTCGGCGCAGGTGCCCCAGGCGGGGCGCGCCACGCGTACGCGCGTATCGCTCGGGCAGCGGGTGGGTGTGCGCTGGGCACCGCGGCGGCGGCACGAGCTGGGGCTGGACGCGGAGCTGTCGGAGCAGCTGCTGCGCCCGGTGTTCGGTGTGGCAGGCACCGACAGGCTCGTGCGCGCGCAGCGCGTCGCGTATCGTGCGTCGGTCACCTGGGCGGCGGTGTGGCCATGACCGCCATCACCCACGCGTTGTCGTCCACCCGCATGAAGCGCCCGTCGCAGGATCTCGTCGCGCTCGAAGGCCTCTACCGCCGTCATCACGCGATGGTGCGGCGGCTGGTGGAGCGCTTTGGTGTGGAGGACGCGTGGGTGGACGACGTGACGCACGACGTGTTCCTCGAGATCTCCCGCGCCGAGCCCGAGCTGCGGCCCCCGGCCCGCGAGCGCGCGTGGGTGGCGGGGGTCACGCGCAACCTGGTGCTGCGGCATCGGCGCAACCTCTTCCGGCACATCCGCCGCGTGCACGCCGTGGCCGCCGAGCACCCCACGGTGAGCCACGGCGAGCAGGGGCGGAGCGATGCCGCGCGTGACCTGCACGTGTTGCTCGACCAGCTGAGCGAGGAGCAGCGCACGGTGTTCGTGCTGTCGGAGCTCGAGGAGTGGACCGCGCCCGAGATCGCGGCCGCGCTGGGCATCAAGCTGCCCACGGTGTACTCGCGTCTGCATGCCGCGCGCGAGGCGCTGACCCGGGCACTCTCACGGGTGCGTGCGCGCGAGAGGGGGACCGCATGAGCGAGCCACGGTCAGAGCTGGACAAGCTCATCGCGCGCGAGAAGGCTGCGTACCAGGAGCGCGCAGACGCATCGGCCGCGCCTGGTGTGCCCGACGCGGGTTGGGAGCGCCTGCGCGCCGCAGTGGAGGGCGGCGCCGCGGCGCCGGTTGGGTGGACCGCGCGCGCCAAGCTCGCCGTGGGGGTGGCGACCTGCGTGGCCTTGGGTGCGCTCGGGTGGACGCTGTCTTCGAGCGGCTCGGGAGTGGAGGGGGCGACAGAAGTTGCACCAGCGCAGGACGCGCAGGACGCGCCGGAACGCAGCGCGCCGGACGCGCCAGCGTCGGACACGGTCGAGCCGGGGGCGCGACGGGGCGAGGAGTCGACCGTGGGCGCCGCGCGCGAGCTCGAGGACGCGGTGGAAGGCGGGTCGGGGGATTCGCGTGGGGTGGCCGCGCCCGGGCCGAACGGAGAGACCGGGGGCGCTGACAGCGACGCTTCGGCCGAGGCCACCGAACCGTCCACCAGAGCAGCGCGCGAGCCCCGCGGAGGGCACCCATCTGCGGCGCACCCCGAGCCATCCGAGGACTCACTGGCCGCCGAGCTGGCGCTGCTCTCCCGCGCCCGCGCTGCGCTGAACGCCGGCCGCTACGACGAGGCGCTGGCGATTGCGTCGGAGCACGCTCAGCAGTTCCCGAGCGGTGTCTTGGCGCCCGAGCGTCGGGCGGTCGCCTCGCGCGCACGTTGCCGAATGGCCGCCGCCGAGCGCGGCGACGAGGAAGCGGTGAGGGCCTGTCCGTGACACGCGCGAGCGTCTGCCTCGCGACGCTCGTCGCGTTGGCGGCCGGCTGCACCACGGGCGTGGGCGTGGTGGGGCGCGTGACGGACGCGGACGGTGATGGCGCGACCGGGCAGGACCTGGGCGCGGACCAGGGCGAGGGCGACGCGGGCGGGGACCTGGGGGTCGACCTTGGGTCGGCCGACGGGGGCGACCTCGATGCGGGGTCTGGGGACGGCGGGTCGGGCGACGCCGGCCCGGACGACGTGGGCACGGGCGATGCCGGTACGCTGAACTGCCACGACTGGACCTTCAGTGCGGGCGCGAACGGACGCATCGCGAACGCCACCGTGGCAGGTGCGTTCACGCTGGACGGCTGGGCGCGCGTCCTCGAGGCCCCCGCTGGTGTGGACGGCCAGCTCGTCGGCGTGGAATCGAACGCGCCGTGCGACGGAGCGGCCGAGCGCTGGTCGGTCCGGGTCGACGCCGCGGGCACCACCGTCACCGCATCGGGCGGCGCCAGCTTCGTCACCAGCACGGGCGCAGGCGGCAGCGTGGCGCTCGGTACGTGGTTCCACTTCGCGCTGGTCCACGACGGCGCGAACGACGTACGCCTCTACGTCGACGGGGGGCTGGTGCAGACCCAGTCCTCGGCTGGTCCGTCGTACGCGGCCACCTGCGCCCTGCATGTCGCGAGCGACCTGTTCCAGGCCTCAGCCGTCTCGATGCAGCTCGCATCGCTGCGCCTGTCGACGGGCGAGCGCTTCACGTCCGACTTCGACGCGGGCGCGCTCCACACGCTCTCGGCCTCGGCCGAGACGGCGTGGCTGTTCGACGTGCCTGGGCTCGTGGGCAGCCCGCTGCTGGACACCGTCGCGGGGCTCGAGCTGCGCTCCGACATGGCCACGGCACAGACCGCCTCGCCCGACTGCCCGTAGCGCGCGGCTCACGAACGGCGGGTAGCGTCCGTGCATTCTCGAGCTTCGACGTCTTGCGCGCCGCAGCATCGCGGTCGGCGACAAGTGCGTTCCTCCGATGGAAACGGCGGGCGCCGAGCGACCCACCCTCGATGACCGAACACCGCTCTCTGCGTGCGCGGCAAGCCGCCGTGTGCTCCTCCCTGAACCCGTCCGCATTCGCGCCCAAGTTCGTGCCGCTCGTGCTCTTCGCGCTGCTCGCGCCGTCTGCGCTGCCAGGCTGCGGCGGCAGTGGCGGTGGCGCACCCGACGCAGGCGGCACGGATGCCTCCGTCGATGGCGCGTCCACACCGGACGACGCGTCGCTTCCGGATGGCGCGTCGATGTCCGACACGTCGCTCGCGGACGCGGGCTCCGCCGTCGCTGTCACGCTGACTGGCGTGCCGCACATGGGCTCCGTGGTGCTCTCGTGGGGCGACACCGGGGCGGCGCGCTACGACCTGTACTACGCCTTCGAGCCCGGCTGCGACATCGCGGACATCGCCGCGTGCGGTGGGGCCCTGGTGTCGGGCGTCAGCGCGCCCTACACGCTGGCGGGGCTCCCGAACGGCCGCAACGTGTGGGTGCGCGTCGCCTCGGTGGCGGGAGACGTGGCGCTCTCGAATGAGGTCGGTGTGCGCCCCGATCAGTGGACGCTGCCAGAGGACGGCTACAGCGACGTGCGCGCCTTTGCGCGCGACGAGGACGGCACGGTGTACCTGGGCGGCAGCTTTGCGCAGCTGGGGGTGCACACCGGTGGGGGCGCGCCGCTGACCCTCGAGGACACGCGCCCGACCACCTACGCGAGCGTGGAGGGGACCGTGTACGCGGTCGTCCCGGACGGCACGGGCGGCTGGTTCGTGGGCGGCACGTTCACGGTGGTGGACGACCAAGCGCGCACGCACGTCGCGCACGTGCGCGCCGACGGCACCCTGGACGCGTTCGCGCCCGTTTTGGACGGCGCGGTGCTCGCGCTGGCGCTCGCGGGCGACACGCTCTACCTCGGCGGCGAGTTCACCAGCGTGGACGGTGCACCCCGCGCGCGTCTCGCGGCTTTCGGCCTGGATGGCCAGCTGCAGCCCTGGGCGCCTGCAGCGAACGGCGCCGTGCGCGCGCTCGCGGTGCGGGGCGACCTCGTGTACGTCGGCGGCGAGTTCTCGCAGCTGGGCGGCCAGTGGCGCGCGAACCTCGGGGCCGTGGACACCGCGGGCGTCGTGGACGCGTGGGACCCGAGCCCCGACGACCACGTCCACTGCATCGCCCTCACCGACGCCGCCACCTATGTGGGCGGGGCGTTTCGCGCCATCGGGGGCGGAACGTTCGCGGGCGTGCGGCGCTACGCCGCCTCCTTCGACCTGGACGGTGACCTGACCAGCTGGAACCCAGACGCGAACGGCGCGGTGCACGCCATGGTGGCGACGGAAGACGCGCTCTACCTGGGAGGAGCATTCGTGGGCCTACACGCGACCGCGCTCGTCCCCGCGGCCCGCGCGCACGTCGCGGCGATTCGCTTCGACGGGACCATCCTCCCGTTCGACCCGGGCACCGACGGGCCCGTGTTCGCGCTCACCGTGTCGCCAGATGGACTGGTCATCGGTGGGAGCTTCGCGAACGTTGGTGGGGAGGCACGCACGCGCCTCGCCGCGTTCGACCTGGACGGCGCGCTACGCCCCTGGGAGCCGTCTCCCAACGGGACGGTGACGGCGCTCGCCAGCGGCGCCGCCAGCATCTATGTGGGAGGCGGTTTCTCGGCCGTACACGCGGAGTCGCGCCAATACATCGCGGCCATCCGTGCGGACGGAACGTTGTCACCGTGGGCGCCGCTCCTCGACGGCGTGGTGCGCGCCATCGAGCGCGTGGGCGACGTCTTCTATCTGGGCGGCGACTTCACGTCGGTCGGGGGCACCACGCGCCTGCGGCTCGCGGCCGTGACGCGCGATGGCGCGCTCACGGACTGGGACCCGTCTGCGGATGGCACGGTCAACGTCATCGCGGCGGGGGGAGACACGCTGTACGTGGGTGGGACCTTCACCACCCTCCACGGGAACGTGCGCAACCGCATCGGGGCCGTCAGCGCTGACGGGGACGTCACGGCTTGGAACCCCATGCTCGACAGCGGCAATGTGTGGACCATCGTGGTGGACGAACCGACCGTGTACTTCGGCGGGGAGTTCGGCTTCGTGTCGGGTCAGGCACGGAACGACCTGGCTGCGGTCGACACGGATGGTGCAGTCACGGCTTGGAACCCGAACCCCAACGGCCGCGTGGCCAGGATGGCGCGACGCGGTGACACCCTCTATCTGGGCGGCGCGTTCAGCACGTTCGGGGGAGGCATCCCGCGGGCGCGTCTCGCAGCGGTCTCCACGGACGGCACCGTGCTCGCTTGGGACCCTGCGGCGGACAACCAGGTCTATGGCCTCGGACTGGCCGAGGACGGGACCCTCTACGTGGGGGGATTCTTCTCCATGCTCGCCGGGGAGCCTCATGCCTACGTCGCCGGCATCGAGGCCGCGGGGGCGCCGCTCGCGTGGGGTCCTGTGCTGGATGGTCCGGCCTACGTCTTCCTTCCGGTGGGCGAGGAGCTGTGGATCGGCGGCGGGTTCGGCTTCGTGGGGGGACGCCACATCCGCGGCCTGGCCGTGGTGGAGCGCTGAAGTCCGAGAACGTCCGATGGATGCGTGGGCGTGCGGGCGACCGAACCCGTGATGCACCCTCTCCACGCTCTGTCTTCCGCTGTGTCGCTCCGGTCGATGTTCGCCGCCGTGGCAGTCGGCACCATCTGCGTGGGCGGCTGCGGGAGCGGTGGCGGCCCGGTCGCGCTCGATGGCGCAGTGTCCGATGCCGCGTCTCAGGACGGTGCGCTCGTCGACCTGGCCCACGACGACGCTGCGCTCGACGCTGCGTCGCTGGACGCGGGACCCGCCGTGGCCGTGACGCTCTCTGCGGTGGCGCACATGGGCTCGCTGGTGCTCACGTGGGAGGACACCGGCGCCGCGCGCTACGATGTGTTCTACGCGCTCGCGCCGGGCTGCGACCCGCTGAACATCGAGGCCTGCGACGGCGGCGCGGTAGTGCGTGGCGTCGCGTCTCCGTACACGCTCACGGGCCTGCCCAACGACGAGAACGTCTTCGTGCGGGTCGCCTCGGTCGCGAACGACACCGTGTGGTCCAACGAGGTGGGTGGCCACCCCGACCGCTTTGTGCTCCCTAACGTCAGCACCAACGAGGTGCGGGCGTTTGCCCTCGGGGACGACGGGACACGCTACCTGGGTGGCGTGTTCCAGTACGTGGGCGTGAACACGGGCGGGGGCGTGCCGCTCGCCCTGGGCGACGAACGGCCCTCGGTCTTCGCGAACATCGACGGCAAGGTGCTGGCGGCGGTCTCGGATGGCGCAGGCGGGTGGTACGTGGGTGGGGACCTGCGCTTCGCGGACGGGGTGTCGCGGGGACACTTCGCGCACGTGCTGCCCAACGGACAGCTGGGCAGCTTCGCGCCGGTCTTCGACCACCCGGTGACGGCGCTGGCGTTCGACGGTACCAACCTCTACGTGGGTGGCCGCTTCACGCAGGTCGACGGGCAGGGGCGCGCGCGCCTCGCTTCTTTCACGTCGGAAGGCGTACTGAGCTCATGGGCTCCGAACGCGGACGATGACGTGCTGGCGCTGGCGGTGCGGGACGACACGGTCTTGGTCGGGGGCAATTTCCTGAACGTCGCGGGGCAGTCACGCGCGCACCTCGCCGCGTTCGACGCGAACGGGTTGCTGCTCCCTTGGAATCCCAGCCCCGACGACACGGTGCGTGCCATCGCGGTCAGCGACACGACGACGTACGTGGCCGGGGCGTTCACGGCGCTGGGCAGCGGCACGTTCACGACCCCGCGGCGCCGCCTGGCGGCGTTCGACGCGAGCGGCGCGCTCACTCCTTGGAACCCTGACGCGGACGGGGCCGTCCACGCGCTCGCGCTCGGGCCCGACGCCGTGTACGTAGGGGGGGCGTTCACAGCGCTGTCCTCCTCGCTGATCGTCCCCGTGTCGCGTCCACGCCTGGCCGCCGTCACGTTCGGAGGTGTCGTGCTCCCCCTGCGCGCCTCCGTCGTGGGGCAGGTCGACGCGCTGGCGTGGGCGGGTGGGCGCCTCATGGTCGGGGGCACGTTCCTCTCCATCGATGGCGAGCTTCGCGATCACATCGGCGCCTTCGAGTCGGACGGTACGCTCTCCAGCTGGGCGCCTCACGCGAACGACCGCGTGACGACGCTGGCCAGCGCTCCGAGCGGCGTGTTCGTGGGCGGCGCGTTCACGTCGCTCGCGGGTGCGCGGCGCAGCATGGTCGCCGCCGTGCATGCAGACGGCACCCTCAGCGACTGGGCGCCGAGGGTGGATGGCCCCGTCTACGCGCTCGCGGAAGCGGGTGGCGACATCTTCCTGGGTGGTGCGTTCGGCATGGTCGAGGGCGCGACCCGGTCACGCCTCGCCGCAGTGGATCACGCCGGTGTGCTGACGGGGTGGGACCCGGGCGCGAGCGGCACGGTGACGGCGCTGGCCGTGGCGGGGTCGACGGTCTACGTGGGCGGGTTCTTCGGCGCCGTGGGGGGAGGCCTCCCGCGCGCCCACGCGGCGGCGATCACGACCGACGGAGCGATCACGCCCTGGGCGCCGGCGTTCGACGCCGACGTCGACGCCATCGCGGTGGGTGGAGACCACATCTACGTCGGGGGGACGTTTCATCAGGTCTCGGGGCAGACCCGGAACTACGTGGCCGCCGTGGGAACGGACGGCAGCGTCTCGTCCTGGAACCCCGACCCGGACGGGGCAGTACGGGCCATCACGATCGACGGCGACACCATCTACTTGGGCGGCGCGTTCAACGTCATCGGCGGCGGGCTCACCCGCATGCAGATCGCGGCCGTCGGCGCGGACGGTTCGTACCTGAGCTGGAACCCCGGCTGGACGAGCGGGAACGTCACGGCCATTGCCATCGCCGACGACGGAACCATCTACGCCGGGGGCTACTTCACGACATTCGGGGGGCAGACACGATTCTCCGTGTCCGCGACGGACCCCACCGGCACCGTGTTGCCGTGGGCGCCTTCTGCGACGCCTGGCGTCCAGGCCTTGCTCGCGGTCGACGGTGAGCTCTGGATCGGTGGCCCCCTCCAGCGCATCGGGCCGCGCACGTCCCAAGGGTTGGCCATCGTCGAGCCGTGAGCCCCGCTCGGATGTCGGCCGCGACGGAACGCGTTTCACCCCCGCGATCGCCTCGCACGAACACGTGAGCGCAGCGCCAGCGCCAGCGCGAGTCCGGCGAACACCCGCGACCATGCGCCGTGCTCACTCGCAGGCGCGCGGACAGCGCATCCATCGAAACGTTCGGCTGCGCCGGGCGGCTCCGGGAGGTCTGTGTCTGGCGGCGGGTCCGCAGGCGCAAACACTAGCTCGAGTTCTGGGCGGTGGGCCTGATCGTCCGAGAGCGGCGGCACGAAGCCGACGTGGTGATTGGGTGTGTCCACGTGGAGCGCGACCCCGAAGTTCTGCGACGCGTCCAGCCACCGCTCCACCAACGCTGGCTCGAGCGCGATGGCGATGGTCTGCTCGCCCACGCCGAGGGGCTCGCTGAGCGCCTCGTATCCCTCGAGCACGTCAGTCCCTTCACCCTCCGCGCCCAGCTCGCTCCATGGCACCCCCGCCGCGCGCGTCCGCCACCCCACACCCACGCCCTCGCCATCGGGTGCGCTCGCGTCCCAGGGCACGGCCAGATAGCGCACCACCACGCGCGGTGCGCCCGTCTCCCACCACACCACCCGCAGCCGGAGCGTCGCGCTCGCCAGGCGATGGCCCTCGAGAGGCGCGAGCCCCTCGAACCGCAGGAGCGGGGAGATGTCGTAGCCCATCGTGTCCGGGAGGTCGCCGATGCACCAGTCGCCCCCGTCGGTGAACGTCGTCCCGTTCATCCCGAATCCTGTGTCGGCGAGACCCAGCGAGGAGATGTTCACCGAGCGTGTCCCCGCGTATCCGTCGAGGCCATCGCGATAGACGAACGTCTCCTGGGCGTGGGCTAGGGTCGCGGATCCGAATGTCGACAAGGCGAGCACGAACGCCAGGAGGCGGAGCACGGGTGAGGCCTGCATACTCAGTCATCGGGGGCCGAGAGGCGCATCCGTCACGGAATCTGCGCGAGCACGTCAGAAGGCCTCCGTGATGAGACGCGGCGACGGGCGCGAGGTCCCGTCAGCGCGCCTCCCAGGGCCACCGTTGCCCAGCCGGGAGCAGCCACGCGTCTCGCGCCGCGGAGTACACGGCGCGATAGCGCTCGTCTGCTGGAACGCACTGCGCGGGGACAGGCTCGGGCTCGGCGCCGTCCGCGATGTCCTCCTCGGTAGGGTATCCGTAGCACTCTTGGAGCATCACCTCGGTCACGTAGTGGACGTCGAAGTCGTCCACGCCGTCGGCGTTGGCGTCGGTGCGCGTCACCTCGGTGCGCTGGGTGAAGGCGCCGCCGTGACCGTCTTCCTCGTACAGATCGAGCAGCCGGAGCTGCCTGTCCAGGGTGTCGCCGTCGACGTAGTGCACCATCCTCGTGTTCGAGCCCCCGTCGCCAGCGGGCCACTCGGTCCCCGTTTCCACGTCGACCACCAGCTCGGGTCGCCCGTCGTTATCGATGTCCTCGACGGCGCGCACCTGCGCGGTGGTGGTGTCGTCCGCGTCGCCGAACCAAAGCGCGGTGCTTCCATCGACGACGGGTTGGCCGCCAGCGGGCCACGACACACGCACGACGAGCAGCTGACGGTCTGTGGATGCGAGCCCGTTCGGCACCGACTCCCAGCACGGCGACACGCAGTAGTCGCCATCGCACGAGCTGTCGTCGTTCTCCTCGCAGGCCGTCATCAGCGCGTCGAGCTCGTCGTCGAACGCGTCTCCTCGGCCCTCGTCCACGGCGCGGGCGCGCAGCTCGAGGAAGGGGCCTGTGACGTAGCCGACCCAGAAGACGCGCGCGCCCGACACAGCGCCGGCGGAGGCTGTGAACGCGGGTTGGATGGCGCGCGGCCGGCCTTCGCGCGCGAGCTCTGCGACCTCCGACGGGACCGTCGCATCCAGGTGCCCCGGGAGGCCCGCGGCGGACACCCCGACCGCCATCGGTCGGTCCGAGCTGACCTCGGCGATGCTCGGTGTGCCGCGGCGTGACGCGCCACAGCCGAGGGCGCCTACGAGCGAGAGGGTGATGGCCACGAACGGTCGGCGCATGGAAAGGCTCCTGGAAGGACGGACGCAGCGGAGCGCCTCCAGCCATGCATCGGCTGCAGCAGCGCCCCGCGCGTCGTAGGCTCGGGCCGAGGACGACAGATCCATCACGAGCGCCGACAGGCCGTCGCCCGCGTCACGGGCTCGGCTGGCAGACGAAGCCTTGGTTCACGTTGCAGAACTCCGTGCCGTTCAAGCAGCAGTCGATGGGGTCGGCGCCGCACTCGAGCGAGCCCGCTGGACACGTGCACAGCCGGCTGACGCACATGGCCGCGCCGCAACGCGTCCCACATGACCCGCAGTTCGAGGGGTCGGTGTCGCGATTGGCCTCGCAGCCGTTGGCCGGGTTCGAGTCGCAGTCTCCGTAGGGGCCCTGGCACGTGAAGCCGCACTGCACGCCGTTGTTGCACACCGGCATCATGTTGGGCGGCGCGCCCGACGGGGTGCACTCGTTCCCGCAGAAGCCGCAGTTCACGGTCGTGTTGGTCGCCGTCTCGCAGCCGTTGGTGGGGTTGGTGTCGCAGTCCCGGAACACCCCCTGGCACGTGAAGCCGCACGTGCGGTTCGTACAGCGCGGTGTGGCGTTGGCCCGCATCGGGCACGCCATGTCGCACGCGCCGCAGTGCAGCGCGCTGGTGTTCACGTTCGTCTCGCAACCGTTCGTGGGGTCGCCGTCGCAGTCCCCGAAGCCGTCGTTGCAGTCGAAGCCGCACGTCCCACCGTCGCAATTGGGCGTCGCGTTGTTGCGGGCGGGGCAGGGCATGTTGCAGTCGCTGCAGTGCAGCGGGCTGTTCTGGGTGTCCACGCAGGAGCTCCCGCACAGTGTCAGCGCGCCGCAGGAGTTGGTGCACTCGAACGTGCCGCCGCCCATGTCCTGGCAGAAGGGTGTCGCACCCGAGCACATGATGCCGCAGCCGCCACAGTCGGTGGCGGTGGTCACGTCGGTCTCGCAGTCGCTCGCGTCGCCGTCGCATGTCGCCGAGCCAACGGGGCAGACGAGCCCGCACGCGCCGTCGGTGCACACCGCCTGGCCGCGGGTGCCTGCGGCGCACACGGTCCCGCATGCGCCGCAGTTGGCCACGTCGTCGTCGACCGTCTGACACCCCTCCGAGCAGCGCAGCTGCCCATCGGGGCACTCTTCGAACGGGTCGAGGCTCGTGGGCGGCTTGTAGTTCGCAACGCACACGGCGTCGACACAGCCCAACGTCTGGTCGTCGCAGGTGGTGCCCACGCAGGTGTCCCACAGACGCAGCTGGACGACACGCGTCTCACCCTCGATGTAGCCGCTCACCACGCTGCTGCTGACGAAGGGCGTCTCGGTACCGCCCACCACCTCGATGCCCTGCGCCACGACCCGGAACAGGCGCTCGGGGTCGTTGCCGAGGGGCGCGAGCGCGAGCTGTCGGCGCACCGCCGGGTCGTAGTCTTCTTGCTCCACCAGCTCGGACGGAATGAGGCTCGCCCCGCCGCGATCGCCTCCGTACACCTGCACGCGCAGGCGCACGGCGCGGTCGACCACACCTGGGTCGGCGAACACGAAGATGACCACCTGCGACGCGGGAGGTGTGGTGGTGCAGCTGGGGACGCCCAAGCCCAGGAGGAGGAGCGCCATGGCGAGCTTGCGGGCGTTCACGGCGCGCTCCGCAGCGTGAGGATGACGTTGCCGCTGTCGCCGCGCACGCCGTACTGCGGGGCGCCTTCGCGACCCGAGAGCACCACGCTCATGACGACGACCGCAGCCACGACGACCGCGCCACCGACCGCCAAGCCGACGATCAGCCCGGTGTTCGAGCCGCGCTCGTCCTCGCGGCTGAGATCTGCTCCCGGCGGTCCGTCTCGCTGCTCGGCCATGCGCGCCGCCTGCTCGGGCGTGGGCACCTGCCCCGCGCGCGCCTCGAGGGCCCGGCGCTCGGCGACCTGCTGCTCGAGCACGGCGATGCGCGCCTCCACCTGCGCCCGCTTGGGAGACTCGGGGCTCTGCGCCACGTACTCGCGGAACACCTCGAGCGCCTCCTCCTGGTGGCCCAGGCGGTCGGCGCAGGTGCCGATGTTGTACAGCAGCTCGGGTCGGTGGCTGAGCTCGTACGAGCGGGTGAAGTACTCGTGTGCGTCCTCGAAGCGCCCCTCGTCGAAGGCGACGCGGCCCGCCACGAACAAGGCGCGCGCTTCCTCTTCGGACGCGGGCTGTTGCGCACGCGCGAACTCACACGGGACCAAGAGCACCAAGGCTAGAACCGAGGCCCACCAACCCATCCGACTCGACATCACCACCACCTTTGGACGCTTCGATGCTCGTCGATTCGTCCACCCACGTCAACGCCCATGTGGCACGCGGAGGCTTGCGCTAAGGCCCCGTGCAACCCTGTGGGCTCCCTCACAAATGCACCTCCACGGGCACGGCGAGACGACCGATCCTCGTGGGCTTCGCGCGTCAGCGCTCCGTGCTCTGGCGGTCGCTCGGCGCCTCGCGCTCCCGTGTGACAGCCGTGTGTTCGTCCGCGCTCGCGCGGCGCGCGCGGGCCGGAGCTGGAGCCGTCACACCGTCCGCGCGCATCTGCGCGGCATCGGCTGGACCCGCGACGGTACCGGCCGGGTGTTGGAACCACGCCCGCGGGTCCGCTCCGTCCGGCTGCTCGCGCACCTTCAGCACCGTGAACATGCCGCCCATGTCCACGTAGCTCGCGGGCCCGTGGGCGCCCCGCATCGGCAGGCTGTTGGGCGGGATGGGCATCTCCATCTCGCCCATGCCGCCCATGCCGCGCGTGCCCATCGTCATGTACTCGGGCATCACGCGCCGCATGCGGCGGTCCACGCGCTGCATGTCGGCGCCCGTCACCGGGGGCGTGCCGTGACCCATCTGCGTCATCACGTGGTGGGTCATGTGGCAGTGCATGGCCCAGTCGCCCAGCTCCTCGGGCACGAACTCGATGACGCGCGTGCTGCCCGTCGGCACCAACACGGTGGTGTCGGGTCGTTGCGCCGACTCGGGGATGTACCCGCCATCCGTGGCGGTGGTGTGGAACCACAGGCCGTGCAGGTGCACCGGGTGATGGTCCATCGGGCTCAGGTTGCCGAAGCGGATGCGCACGCGCTCGCCGCGCCCCACCAGGAGGGGCGCGGTCCCGGGGAACACCCGGCTGTTGAAGGTGAGCACGTTGAAGTCCTTCATCTCGGTCGGGTCGGGTCGTCGCGCCCCTACGTCCAAGCGGAACTCGTGGGTCATCAGGGCGAAGTCCCGGTCCACGCGCGGGCCGCGGGGACGGCGTGGGTGGACGATGAGCATGCCCTCCATGCCCAGCGCGATCTGCGTCATCTCGTCGTAGTGCGGGTGGTACATGTACGTGCCCGGGTGGCGCACCGTGAACTCGTACATGAACGTCTCACCGGGCGGGATGGGCGGCTGGGTGAGGCCCGCGACTCCGTCCATCCCGTTGGGCAGCACGATGCCGTGCCAGTGCACGGTGGTGCCTTCTGCCAGGCGGTTGCTCACGTAGAGGCGCAGGCGGTCGCCCTCCACCGCTTCGATGGTGGGACCCGGGGTGCGTCCGTTGTAGCCCCAGCACTCCGCGCGCAGGCCGGGCGCGAACTCGTGGTCGACGGGCTCAGCCACCAGGTGCCCCACCTTCACGCCGTTCACGAGGCGTAGTGGGAGCGTGGCGCCGTTGGGGGTGATCACGGCGGGCTGCCCGCCGGGAGCGACGGTGAGTGCGCGGCCGGGCGCGCGCTCGGCTGCTGCGGCGGCTTCGGCTTGGGCCTCCGTCGCGGCGGCTGCGTCGGCGGCGGCGCGTTGGGCCTGCGCGCGGTCCACGCGGGTGGCGACCACGGCGGACGCAGCCAGGCCGGTGTATCGGATGAAGTCTCGGCGATCCATGCTCAGTGGCCCTCCGCGGCGCCGCTGGCCCCGCTGCTCATCGTCGAAGCGCCGCGCGGCGCGCCTTCCACCTGCTTCCCAGCCAACAGCGCGGTCATCTCCGCCGTCGCGCTCCAGTACTCACGCAACGTCTCCACGTGCGCCAGCTGCGCCTCGAGCTCCTCGCGCCGCGCCTGCAGCAAGTGGTAGATGCCTACTTGCATGGCGTTGTACTGCAGCAGCGTCTGCTGGGTGACGCGCGCTTGTCCGGGGACGATGACGGTCTGGTACTGGCGGGCCCGCGCGTGCGCCGACGTCACGCGATTGCGCGCCTCGCGCGCGGCCGAGCGCAGATCCACGGCCTGTCCGTAGAAGCGCTCCAGCAGCGCGTCGAACTCCGCCTGCAGCGCGCGTGTGGTGCCGCGCTGCTGGTCGAAGAGGGGCACGCCCACGCTCACGCCGCCACCGAAGCGCCAGCCGCTCGAGCCCATCGGGTCGTCCTCGGGGTTGCCGTTCAGCGCGTGCAGGTCGACCGCGATGTCCGGTAACCATCCCGCGGTGCGCGCGACCCCCGCACGCCGCGCGAGCCCCTCGAGGCGCTCACGCGTCTCGCGCAGGTCCAGGCTGGCCTCGATCACGTCCTGCTCGACGGCGGTCGGGATGCTCGGGGCCTCGGGCACCGGCGGCAGCTCGCCCGTCAGCTCCCACGCCGTGTCTGCTCCGTGCGCGCCCAGCAGCCGGTGCAGGGCTTCGCGCGCGGTGGCGACCGCGAGCTCCAGCTCCGCCACGGTGATGCGGGCTCGCTCGTACGCGACCTCCATGCTCGCCACGTTGAGCTCGGGGACGTTGCCAGCGGCGTACATGGCGCGCGCGGCGTCACGGCCGGCCGCGTGGGTGTCCAGCATGCGCTGCGCGAGCGCGAGCTGCTGCTCGCTGGCCTGGACGCGATAGAACGCGACGCGTACGTGGTAGCCGAGCGCCACGACCGCGCCAGCGGCATGGAAGCGGGCGGCGGTGAGCTCGGGGGCTGCTGCGCGGGCACGTCGGGGCGCGAGGATGGCGCTCGTGAGGTCGTACTCCACCCGCAGCTCGAAGCGCGAGTTGCGTTCCGGCTGAAGCTCCACCTCGACGGTCGGGTTGGGCAGCACGCCGGCTTGCATCAGGCGCCCGCGGGCGACGCCCAGCTCCCGCAACGTGGCTCGCAGCTCTCGGTTGTTCAGCAGCGCGACGCGCACCGCGGCGTCGGCGGTCAGCGGCTCGCCCAACATCCGATGGGCTTCCTCGGAGGCCACCGGGTCGACCTCCACGTCGGCCACCGCGGCCAGGCGCTGCACGCCCGTCAGCTCGCGCACGCGGGCCACGTCCGGACTCATGGAAGGTCGCGTGCAGCCGACGAGCGCCACCGCGAACAGGCTGTACCAGCCGAGCCTCATGGCGCGACCTCGTGCTCGCTGCCGTGTCCTGCCGAGCCGTCTTGGTCCGCGGACGGGTCGTGGACGGTGGGCGCACCGTGTCGTGCATGTCCGGCGTGACCCGCGTGCGGATCGACGCCCGTGCCCCCGGAGCCGAGCCCCGCCCAACCCGCCGCGTCCTCACCCGGGAGCGGTGGGTCTGCGTCCAACGCTCGGGTCACCGGCGCTGGCGGGCCAGCCTGCGCATCGAGCGACGCGGCGGAACCTTCCGGGAAGTGCGTAGGGACGGTGCGCGACGCGCACGCGACGAGGAGCAGGGCGCCGAGGCCTGCGTGAGCTTGGCGGAACGGAGACGTCACGCACTACTAGGCATTAGCGCACCGTGGCGTGACACCTCCACTCGAAACGGCATGCGCCGGCCGCGCACGGCGCGAGGGGACGCACCACGGCGGCCTGGAGCCCCGGGGCCTGGCGGAACCTCGGGTGGGCCCGGACACATGTCCGCGACGCGTCGGGAACGGACGGTCGTCCGCTCGGCGCAGCTCCTCGATGGAGGCCCCCCGTGATGGAAATTGCTTTGATTCTGCGGCGTACGAGGCGCGCCGATCGGCGGGCGCGTGTGGCACGTGCGCTGCACTGGGGACGGCGCAGGCGGCGCACGGATGCGTCGCATGACCACCATTGGAGTCCAGTTTCATGCCCTACTCGCACCCAGTTCCCCCCAACGTGCCCCTGCGTCCTTCCTCGAGATCATGCGCATGGTCTGCCCATACGAGGGCCCGCCGAATGGCGTCGCTGCTACTTGCGACGACTGCGCTCATGGGCTGCGCCGATGAGGACCCGGAACCCGCGCGTGAGGGCGCCGCCCTCGACGCACACCTCCACGTCGCCAGCCAGGCCCTGACCGACTTCTTCACGGGGGGTGGGGTACCGGCGCCAACGGGGGCCGAGCTCGTGGCGCGTCTCGACGAGGCGCGGGTCACACGCGGCGTCGTGCTCGCTCCTGGCTACATGCCGTTCCCCGACGATTCGTACGTGGGTCCAGAGAACGACTACGCCGCTGCGCAGGTGGCCGCGTTTCCGGACCGACTGATAGGGTTCTGCGGCATCAACCCCCGCTTCGACAGCGCGCCCGACGAGATCACACGATGCCTCGCGCTACCGGGCATGGTCGGCATCAAGCTTCATCTCCCTGCGTCGGAGGTCGACCTACGCAACCTCGACCACGTCGCGGCCCTCGCCGCGGTGTTCGAGCGAATCGACGAGAGTGGCGCACCCGTCATGCTGCACACGGGAGACCCCTGGAGTCAGCCACTGGACAACGATGCGTTCGCTCGTCTCTCGGAGATCATCAATGCACACCCGAGCGTCCGCATCGCGCATGCGCACTGCGCTGGGAACACGGACGACGCCAGCATCGAGGCTTGGCTGCGCGTGCCGGGCTCCGGGTATCGAGCCAATGCCTTCGTGGATACGAGCGCGTGCCTGCGATTCTACCGTGACGCACCCCTCGCAACCCGAGAGCTGATGGTGTGGCGCTTTCGCCAGTGGGGCATCGAGCGGGTGCTGCTCGGTTCCGACTATCTTCAGTTCCAGCCCGAAGAGACACCCGCGGAGGCTATCGCGACGCTGCGCCAGTACCCTTTCACCACGGAAGAGCTGGACGTGATCCTCTCCAACGACGGTGCTGCATGGCTCGTCGGCGCGAGCGAGTAGCGTCGCTTCGTGTCGCGGAGCGCGTCGGCGGAGTCGGCGTGTGGTGGGCGCCCGTCGCCCTCACTCGCTGACTCGGCGTTCGACGCGCAGCCCGGTACGCTCCATCCGCCGGTACAGCGCCTGCCGGCTCATCCCGAGGTCGGCTGCAGCCCGCGACACGACCCCGGAGGCACGCTGGAGCGCGAGCTCGACCACCTTTCGCTCAGGCCCGTTCGTGGCGATGGGTGTCGCTCCGCGCTCGGTGCGACGCACGCGGAGGTCGCGTCCGTCGTCCGCCGGCAGCCCCAGGTCGCTCGCGACGATGACCCCGCCCCGGCACACCAAGCTGGCGCGACGTAAGCGGTTCTGCAGCTCGCGCACGTTCCCGGGCCACCGGTGCCGCAGGAGTGCATGCCTCGCGCCCGGTCCGAGCTCGAGGGCGCCGTGCTGCATTCGAAGCGCTTGCAGCAAGTGGTCCGTCAGCACCAGGATGTCGTCGGCGCGCTCGGCCAAGGAAGGCAGCCGAAGCTCGATCACGTTGAGCCGGTACAACAGGTCCTCTCGGAACGCCCCGGTCGCGACCGCCACGTCGAGGTCGGCGTTGGTCGCGGAGACGACCCTCACGTCGCATCGGCGCGTCGTGCTGGATCCGAGGCGCTCGTACTCACCCGTCTCCAGCACCCGCAAGAGCTTCATCTGACCAGCGAGCGACAAGTTGCCCAACTCGTCGAGGAAGAGCGTTCCACGGTGCGCAGCTTCGAAGCGCCCCACACGCGCCCTGAGTGCGCCCGTGAACGCGCCAGCTTCGGCCCCAAAGAGCTCCGCTTCCAGCAGATCCTCTGGCAGCGCGCCCGCGTTGACACGCACGAACGGACCGCCTCGTCGCGCGGAGTTGTGATGGACGATGTCTGCTATGCGCTCCTTTCCCGCGCCATTGGGGCCCGTGATCAGCACCGGCGCGTCAGACGGGGCCACGGCGACCGCCAGGCACGCGACGTCGTGCATCGCCGCGCTCTGGTAGACCAGGCCGCGGAGGTCGTGCCGGGCCGCGAATGTGGCCTGGCTCTCTGGTTCGGGTGTCGCGTCCATGATGTTCCCTTCGGAGCGCGCATCGCTCGGCTACAGCACCAGTCCCGCGACGGACAGCGCGATGACCAGCGCGAGCACCCCCCATCCGAAGTGCCGGAAGCGCCAGACGTAGGCGTTCCCTGCCGCGCTCACGCCGAAGAGCAGCGACAGCACCGCGACGAGGAGGACGCGCCCTTCCGGGGTCATCACGTGGGGAGACGCGATCAGGAGGACGCCACCAGCGGCCCAGCCCAGCGCCCCGATGTGCCAACCCAGTCGCATGACGAGGCGAAGCCGGGGCCGCTCCGCGGCAAGCAGAGGGAAGAGATGTCGCTCAGCGAGGATGCTGTGAGCGCCCGCGGTCGCGATCGCGGTGACGCCGGAAGCCTGGGTGATGAGATCATGCATGCTGATTCATTTCCATACAGTGGTGTATGGAAAGGTGATGTTGGTGTTCGACAAAGTCAATACATAAGTGTATGGTGTGGCATGGGTGACAGGTTGAGTCGGGAAGACTGGGTCGAGGCTGGCTTGCGTGCGCTCGCCGCTCATGGACACGAGGAACTCAAGGCCGACCGCCTCGCCCGACGTTTGGGGGTCAGTCGTGGGAGCTTCTACTGGCACTTCGCCGACCTCGCGGCCTTTCACGTGGCCGTGCTCGAGCACTGGCGCGTACGCTATGCAGACGCGATCATCGCTTCGCTCGATTCGGAGCCGAGCGCACGTGCCAAACTCACGCAGCTGTTGCGGCGAACCGTGGGCGCCGATCCCTCCCTCGAGGCAGCGCTGCGTGCATGGTCCATCTCGGACGACGTTGCGCGCCGGGTGGTGGACGCCACGGACCAGGTACGCGTGAGCTACGTGGCGGAGCTGCTGCGTGAGCATGGTGTGCACGCTGACCACGCCGAGCCACGCGCCCACCTGGCGTACTGGGCGTACTTGGGACAGGCGGTGGCGGCGACGCGACCGAGCCCCGAGCTGAGCACCCTAGCCGTGGCCGAGCTGGTGCGCATGGTGCTTGGCGCGTAGCCCCGCGAGCACACCGAACGGCACCAGCGGCGTGAGGACCATGAGCTGCGTCAGTCCCACCACGAGCCCTGCCACCATGGCCATCGCGAGCCGCACGCTTCCTGTGAACCCCAGCGCGCGCGGCGGGCGGTCGAGCCCCAGCCGTGCGCGGACCGACGCCACGCTGTCGGTGAGTAGCTCGTCGTAGTCGGCTCCGTACAGCGTGTCGCTGCTCAGGCCGCGGGCGAAGGCCCGCGCCGTCGCGCGTGGGGCGGTCAGCATGCCGGCGGCGAGGCCACCGAGGTTGATCTGCCACGCGAACCAGGAGCGCTTGCAGCCTGCCCCAATCTCCCACGCGGAGATCTCGAACTCGCCTGTGAGGTCCGTGGTGTAGCCCGTGGCGACGTGGTGCAGGTCGTGGAAGCGCACCGCCGCCACACGCGCGGGCGTGTTGGGGAACGGGAAGGGGACGCGACCGAACTTGAAGTCGACCCACGGCTTGCCGTACCCGCCGTCTGGTCCGAACCCGTTGTCGGCGAAGTATTGATCCCGGGCTTCCAGCATGGTGGGGGCAGCGAAGTCAGTCATGGCGCACACAGCTCCTTTTCGTCGACCGTGGTCAGTGAACGTATGCGGATCTGAGGTCTTCGCTGACTGGAGTCAATGGGAGCGCCGTGGTATTCGTGCATGGTGCCGAAACCAAAGGCGAATACGTCAACCGAAGTCAGCGAAAAGGGACCCGGAAAGCCCGGGAGCCGCAGGCAGGCTCGCAAGGTCTCGCGAGCACAGCAGAAGCTCGACACGGCGCGACTGGTGACCGACGCGGCTCGGGAGCTGTTCTCCGAGCACGGCTTCGACGACACCACCACCGACGCCATCGCGCGCCGGGCTGGGGTCGCCAAGGGCACGCTGTTCTTTCACGCGCGCGACAAGCTGGAGCTGCTCATGCTCGTGCTGCACGACGACCTGCGCGACACGTCGGACCGCTTGTTCCTCGAGCTCCCGGCGGACGTGGCGCTCCGCGCGCAGCTGCTGCTCTTGTTTGGCGGGCTCGTAGACAACTACAAGGCGCGGCCCCGCTTGTCCGAGGCGTTCCTCAAGCGGCTCTTCTTGGCAGAGGGGCCCCAAGCCGACAGGCAGCGGGCGCTCACGTTCACGTTCTTGTTTCGTGTCGGCGAGGTCATCGCGGCGGCCCAGCGGCGTGGCGAGGTCGGTGCCCACGTGGACCCAGGGGTCGCGGCGTCCAACGCGTTCTCGGTGTACGTGATGGCGCTCTTCGGGTGGGCCAGCGGGCACCTCACCTGGGAGGGGGTCATGGACAACATCGCCCGGGCGCTCGACCTGCAGATCTCTGGCTGGGAGCCGCGAGCCGTCGCTCCACCCACGCCGCGCCGACGGAGTGCGCCGTGAGGTGCGGCCATCACGTGGCTGTCAGCCGCGGCTCGGACGCTCGTCCCGGCCATCCGCGTGCCGGGCGAAGCGTACCGGCTCGGCCCCGTGGACCGGGTCGTCCGCGCGCCACGGCCAGCCGCCGAACTGCGTGCGCTGGTAGTCCATGTAGGCCTGCTGCAGCTCCGCGCGCGTGTTCATCACGAACGGACCGTGCTGTGCGACCGGCTCGCCGATGGGCTTGCCCTGCAGCATGAGGAACTCGCTCGCCTCGGGGCCGTTCACCAGGTCCACCGCGGCGTCCGCGCGCAGCTCGAACTGGTGCCGCGCGGGGAGCTCTCGCTCGCGTGTGCGCATGCCGGCGCCTTGGTGCAGGTAGATGCTCCGGCGCGTGCCCGTGTTGGCGGCCGGGAGCGTGAACCGAGCACCGGGCTCCAGCCTGACGGTCCAGATGGCCACGTCGTTCTCGGGCGCGCTCGCCCACGAGTTGGGGGGAGGGGAGGGCGCGCGCGTGTCGCCCAGCCGCCCCGCGATGACCGCCACCTCGGTGGCCCGCCCGTCCGCGTCGCGCGTGGTCACTCGCTCGATGGTCTCGTTCCAGAGCATGGTGAAGTAGGGCGCCACCATCTTGTCGACGCGCGGCAGATTCAGCCAGATCTGGAAGAGCTCGAGCGGGTTCTCGCGCTCGCTCGACAGCAGCGGGAACATCTCCGAGTGCTGGATACCCGCCCCGGCCGTGATCCACTGCACGTCGCCGCCTCCGAAGCGCGCCGCGGCGCCCATCGAGTCCGAGTGATCCAAGAGACCCGTGCGCACGACCGTGACCGTCTCGAAGCCGCGGTGGGGGTGCCGAGGGAAACCCGGGACGACCATCCCGTGGTACATGCGGAAGCCGTCGCGCACCTCGAAGTCGCTGCCCATGTTGCGGCCCGCGAGCGACGTGGTGGGGCCAAACCGCTCGTTCCCTGTGGGGTACTGGTCGAGGTGGTGCGCACAGAACAAGAAGGGGTCGTTCGTGCGCCACAGGAAGCCCAGCGGCTCGGCGCTGAGCACGGGGCTGACGGAAGCGGAGGGGGTGTCGGTCATGCTGCTGGGGGTCCCATGGGCAGGAGTGTGTGCGGGCGGGTCTGCTTCGGCGGCGGTGTGCGCGCCGTGCTGGCCACCGTCCACGCGGCAACCCACGGCGGCTGCAGCGCCGGTCGCGGCGAGCACCTTGAGCGTGTCGCGGCGGCTGACGTCACTCATGGCCGCGCGCCTCCGGCACCTGCGCCAGCGTCCCCCGCGCCAGCGTCCCCCGCTTGCGCCGTGCGCGCGTCGAGGGCGCGTGTGAGTGCGCGCACGAAGACCTCCTCGGTCTGCGCGCCCGTGAGCAGGCTGCGCCCGTCGATGACCACGCTGGGCACCGCGTGGATGCCCTTGTCGCGCCACACCTCGGCTTCTTCGCGCACCGCGCTGGCGTAGCGCTCGTCGTACAACACGGCAGCGGCCTCCTCCGCCGAGAGCCCGGCGCGTCCGGCCGCGGCCGCGAGGACCTCCACCTGGTCCACCGCCTGCCCCTGCGTGAAGTACGCGTCGAACAGCGAAAGCTTCAGCGCGATCTGCGCCTTCGGCCCAGCGCTCTCGTGCGCCCAACGCAGCAGCTGGTGCGCCTTCCACGTGTTGTAGATGCGCGACTCCTCGGTGAACCGGAACGCAAACCCCAGCCCCGCCCCGAGCGCCGTGATGCGCTCCCGCGCCGTCCGGCTCTGCGCGCTGCTCGACCCGTACTTCTGCGCGATGTGCTCCCCGAGGTGCTGCCCACCCGGCGGCATGTGGGGGTTCAGCTCGAACGGCCGAAAGCGCACCACGGCCGTCTCTGCCTCGCCCACCGCGGCCAGCGCCCGCTCGAGCGTCTTGTACCCGATGACGCACCAAGGGCACACCACGTCGGACACGATGTCGATGCGCAGGGGGAGCGAGGAACCGGTCGCAGAAAGACTCATGACAACAACTCCGGAGCAGCACAGTCGGCCCAGCCGGAAGCCCATTACGCTACGTCCGAGCGCCTCCCGCGTCACGCGTCCGCCGACCCCGAGCCCGACCCCGCGTCCCGCGTCCCGCGTCCCGCCGCCCTGTCCCGTGTCCCACGTCCCGCCGCCCGTGTCCCGCGCCCCGCCTCCCGTGTCCCGAGCCCCCGACCCGGAGTCCGGCATCACGCGTCCCGGGACCGGGTCCCCGGGCCCGGTCCCCGTCGCGCACCTCCCGAGTCGCCACACCCATAGGCCGCTCACCCGCATCTCGACCCGACCCACTTCAGGCGGGAACCCCGCGAGTCGCCACACCCATCAAACGCTCATCCGCGCTCACCCGCACCTCGACCCGAACCCCACCGACCCCCACTCCACGGCGCACCCCCAAGCGCACCAAGCGTCCCGGCCACACGCCCCGCGTACCAACGCCACGTAGCCAGCGGGAGGGGAGGCGGCCTGGGCGACGGGTGTCGGGGGGGCCCCAATTCAAGCATCGTGCAGCGATGCGCCGAATTGGGGGAGGCACCGCAAGGAGCGCCTGCGCGACCGAGCCCGTGCCCAGGCCGCCTCCCCTCCCGCTCCCGACCACGCCACCGTTCTCGAACAGGAGCGACCCAGACGCGCACGTGAGCACCTCCGCGTCGACAAGGGGTAGCGTACGTTGTATAGGGCCTCGCATTCGGCTCACGTGACGCATCGCGCGCGGACCGCGAACTTCAGCAGGAGATACCCATGCAGAGAGCGCTGACGCTCTATCAGAGCACCATCGGTAAGAAGGTGGCGATGGCCCTGTCCGGCCTCGTGATCATCGGCTTCTCGATCGGCCACATGCTCGGCAACCTGAACGCCTATGTCGGCGAGGCTGCCTTCAACGAGTACGCGGAGACCCTGAAGGCTACGTGGTACATCGTCTGGCCTACGCGCGCCCTGCTCCTGGTGTGCTTCAGCCTGCACATCGCCTCCGCCTTCACGCTCGTCACGCGCAACAAGGACGCCCGCCCACAGGCCTACCACGTGACCAAGCACCACGAGGCTAACGTGGCCAGCAAGGCCATGCCCATCAGCGGCATCGCGCTGCTCCTGTTCGTGGGCTTCCACCTGCTCCACTTCACGCTCGCGCCGCAGCTCTTCAACGCCGCGCACTTCGAGAATCCCTTCTGGAACTTCTACGCGGGCCTCAGCCACCCCGTGCTGGCCGGCGTCTACATCGCGGGCAACCTCGCCCTCGGCCTGCACATCTTCCACGGCTTCTTCAGCGCCTTCCAGAGCATCGGGGCCAACCACCCCAAGTACAACCCGCTTCGTCGCGACGCGGCTGTGGGCCTCGCCACCATGCTCACCCTCGCGAACGTGATGTTCCCCATCAGCGTTCACCTGGGCTTCATCGACCCCCCCGCGGGCTACGAGCGGGCGATGGCCGACGCCGCCGCCCACGATGGCAGCGCCCACGACCTGGCCCCCAGCGACCACTGACCCCTCGGAGAGATCATGGAACTTCGTTCGAACGAACCCGATAAGTCGATCCCCATCGAGCAGCGGTGGACCCAGCACAAGATGGCCGGCAAGCTCGTCGCGCCCGCCAACCGCCGCAAGTACGAGATCATCGTCGTCGGCTCCGGCCTCGCGGGCGGCGCTGCGGCCGCCAGTCTCGGCGAGCTCGGCTACAAGGTGAAGTGCTTCTGCTTCCAGGACAGCCCGCGTCGCGCGCACTCCATCGCCGCGCAGGGCGGCATCAACGCCGCCAAGAACTACCAGAACGATGGAGACAGCGTCTACCGCCTGTTCTACGACACGGTGAAGGGCGGTGACTTCCGCGCCCGCGAGGCCAACGTCTACCGCCTGGCCGAGCTGAGCGTGAACATCATCGACCAGTGCGTCGCGGCCGGCGTGCCCTTCGCCCGCGAGTACGGCGGCCTCCTGGCCAACCGCTCGTTCGGTGGCGCGCAGGTGTCCCGCACATTCTACGCGCGCGGTCAGACGGGCCAGCAGCTGCTCCTCGGCGCCTACCAGGCCCTCGAGCGTCAGGTGGCGGCCGGCACGGTCGAGATGGTCACCCGCACCGAGATGCTCGACCTGGTCGTCATCGACGGCAAGGCCCGCGGCATCATCACGCGCAACCTGAAGACCGGCGAGATCAAGCCTCACGTCGCCGACGTCGTCGTCCTGGCCACCGGCGGCTACGGCAACGTCTTCTTCCTCAGCACCAACGCCATGGGCAGCAACTGCACCGCGGCCTGGCGCGCGCACCGCAAGGGCGCCCTCTTCGCGAACCCCTGCTACACGCAGATCCACCCCACCTGCATCCCGCGGGCCGGTGAGTACCAGGGCAAGCTCACCCTCATGAGCGAGTCGCTCCGCAACGACGGACGCGTCTGGGTGCCGCGCAAGAAGGAAGACTGCGGCAAGCCCCCCGAGCAGATCTCGGAGAAGGACCGCTACTACTACCTCGAGGAGAAGTACCCCGCCTTCGGCAACCTCGTCCCGCGTGACGTGGCCAGCCGTAACGCCATGTACGTCTGCGACGAGGGGCTCGGGGTGGGTCCGGTCGTCGATGGCGAGCGCCGCGCGGTCTACCTCGACTTCGCCGACGCCATCAAGCGCCTGGGCGAGCCCGTCATCCGCGAACGCTACGGCAACCTGTTCGAGATGTACGAGCGCATCACGGGCGAGTCCCCGTACAAGACGCCGATGCGCATCTACCCCGCCACCCACTACACGATGGGCGGCGTCTGGGTGGACTACAACCTGATGACCACCATCCCCGGCCTGTTTGCGGGTGGCGAGGCCAACTTCAGCGACCACGGCGCCAACCGCCTGGGCGCCTCCGCCCTGATGCAGGGCCTCGCCGACGGCTACTTCGTGCTGCCGTACACGGTGGGCAACTACATCGGCACCGAGGCCAGCAAGCGGATTGGCCAGCGCACCTTCCCCGAGGTCGGCGAGAGACCACCCTGAGGTCCAGAAGGTCCTCAAGGACGTCCAGGCCCGCATCAAGCGGTCGAGCGCCTGCGCCTCGAGCCCAAGTACGGCCGGACGACTTCCACCGCGAGCTGGGCAAGATCATCTGGACCAAGCGCGGCATGTCGCGCACCAAGAGGGCCTCGAGGAGGCGCTCCGCCAGATCCCCTAAGCTGCGCGCCGAGTTCGACAAGCACTTCGAAGATCACGCGGGCACGGGCGAGGAGCTCCGCCAACCAGACGCTCGAGAAGGCCGCCGGGCGCGTGGAGGACTTCTTCAGAGCTGGGCGAGCTGATGGGTGACGACGCGCGCTCACGCGCGAGGAGAGCTGGGCAGGAGGTCACTTCCGCGCCGAGCACGAGGATCCTAAGCGAAGCCGCGCGCGACGACGAGAACTTCGCGTCTGTCCTCGGCGTGGGCCGCACGGGCGAGTACTTCGCCCGCCGGAGCTCAACAAGGAGCTCTCACCTTCGACTACGTCAAGCTTCCAGCAAGCGCAGCTATAACGGAGCAGAGAGGACATGGAAGCACGTTCAACATCACGCTCCATCGTTTGGCGCCAGAAGTCCGCTTCCGCACCGGGCAAGTTCGAGGACTACAAGGTCGAGGCCGACGAGCACATGAGCTTCCTCGAGATGCTCGACGTCGTGAACGAAGACCTGATCGAGAAGGGCAAGGAGCCCATCGCGTTCGACCACGACTGCCGTGAGGGCATCTGTGGTATGTGCGGCATGGTCATCAACGGCGAGGCCCATGGCCCGCAGAAGCTGACCACCACCTGCCAGCTGCACATGCGGCAGTTCAAGAACGGCCCCTTCGACATCTGGATCGAGCCGTTCCGCGCGGCGGGTTTCCCGCTGGTGAAGGACCTCGTCGTGGACCGCAGCGGCTTCGACCGCATCATCCAGGCGGGCGGCTACATCAGCATCCGCACGGGCGCCCCGCTCGACGCGAACGCCACGCCCATCCCCAAGCAGGTCTCGGACATGGCGATGGACGCCGCCGAGTGCATCGGCTGTGGCGCCTGCGTGGCGGCCTGCCCGAACGCCTCGGCGAGCCTCTTCACGGCGGCCAAGATCACCCACCTGGGGCTCTTGCCGCAGGGTCAGGCCGAGCGCCCCGAGCGCGCCCGCAACATGGTCACCGCCATGGACAACGAGGGCTTCGGCGGCTGCACCAACCATGGCGAGTGCGAGTCCGCCTGTCCGAAGGGCATCTCGGTGGACTTCATCGCGCGCATGAACCGCGACTTCGTCAAGGCCAGCGCGACCGCCTACGACCGCGTGGCGAAGAGCGACGGCGACTGAGCCGCACGACCGCGGACATGAGAAGGGCGCGCCGGCGATGGTCGGACGCGCCCTTTCTCTTTGCTCCACGTGGCGGCCTGGTCAGGGCTCTTCGTAGTCGTCTTCGCGGCTGGCGGCCGGTGCCGCGGTGCTCGCCACGGGCGCGGTCCCAGGCTGCGGCGCCACGTACATCGGGTCGTCCTCCACCACGGCCACCTCGAGCGGGAGCGTGACGGTGGCTTCTGGCATGGCCATGTGCCGCTGCCCGGCCCGCGCCGGACCCCGCAGGGTGCCGTAGCGCGGACGGCGGCCCGGGCGCGACCAGTCGACCCAGTGCGTGCGCTCCTCACGCGCATCGACGTGCACGAAGCTGCTGCGGGGGTAGAAGCCGCAACCCACGGCGTCGATGGTGCGGCAGTACTCCCACACGGTGCGGTGCGGCACGCCCTGCACCTGAATGTCCGACGCGATGCCGGCTACGTGCTGGCTGCCGTTCCCGCTGAACCGACGCGGGTCGCGGAAGCCGCTGACCACGGTGATGGTGCGCCCCCCGAAGTGATCACTGATGCGCGCCAGCAGCAGGGCCAGGCGCGGCGTGGTGTGGCGGTCGATGTCCCTCTCGTCGCGGCGCAGCATGCCCTCGAGCTGCCGCAGTCCCCGCCGGCTGACCCCGGCGTCGACGCGCAGCACCGCGTCCACGGGCTCTTCACCGCTGCGGCGCAGCTCCACGCGGCCCGGTTGCTCGGGTTCGCCCCAGCTCTCGGGGGTGCTCGGCGCGGGCTCGTAGCCCGGCAGGATCAGCCGCTGGCCTGCGCGCAGGCGCGGGTTGCCGCGTAGGCGGTTCACGCGTCGCAGGGCGTCGACGCTCACGTCGTGCTGCCGCGCGATGCGCTCCAGGGTCTGACCCGGGCGGGCATACACCTCGCCTGCCGTGGGGATGGTCAGCTCCTGCCCCACGCGGATGCGGGTACCCCGCATGCGGTTGGCGGCCTTGATGTCGTCCACCGAAACCCGGTAGCGCTGCGCGATCTGCCCCAACGTCTGGCCGGCGCGGACGGTGTGCGTCCGGGACGCGTCCGCTCCGTGCGGACCGAGGAAGACTGCGGCGGCGAAAACGAACGTCGCGACCGCAGCCCAAGTGGGGGAGGGCATGCGCATCGCGACGCAGTATGGGGGTGATTGCCGATAGGGGCAACGCTCACCCCCCAGGGGTGGCCTCGGCGGACCCCGGACCCACCAGGGCCTGGGGTCCTCGACTCAGCGCTGGGAGTTCCAGTTCTCGCCGTCGACGTCCAGCGTGTACTGGGTTCCGGGCTGGATCTGCTCGTTGCGCCACTCCTTCCAGTGCCCGCTGCCGTCCACCACGCGGATGTCCCACACGCCGGCGGCGATGTTGGACAGCGTGAGCGACTGGCCGATGCCGAGCGTGTTGCTGCCCAGCAGGTCGGGACCCCAGTTGCTGTCGCTCGCCGGGCTCATGTACACATAGAAGATCGCTTCGCGCGACATGTTACGCAGCACGACGGTCGCGGGCGCACCCTGGACGATTGGCCCCGTCGTCGTCCCGACCCCACCACCACCGCCGCCGCCGCAACCGACCAGCAACGCCATGCCCGTGATGGCCATCGTGATTGCGGCGCGCTGTGCCGCAGAGCGGATGTCTTTCACCATATTCTGACCCTTTCCTTTGGCCCCGCGGGACGCGGATACCATCAAAGTGGAAAAGTCTGCGATGAACACTGCGCCGAACGCAAGGCTAGCGTGCCCGGCGCGCGATGTTTTCGCAGAAGCCGGCGGGGGTGTAGAAGGTGAAGCGGTGGGGCCCGAAGACCACCTCCGACCCGTCTGCCAACGCGACGGGCTTGCGCGGGGTGAGCTTCGTCCCGTCCACCCACGTGCCGTTCCGCGACTCGGCGTCCGTGAGCGTGTAGCCGCCGTCCGCGGCTCCCTGAAAGTACGCGTGATACTTGGAGACGCGGGGGTTGGGCAGCCACACGTCGGCGTTGCGGGCACGGCCCACGCCCACGCGGTCCGCGAAGGCGGCGCCCTTCGCCTTCTGGACGAAGCGCACCTCTCCCGCTCGGATCTGCGGCCGGTCGTCGGCCCCAGCGGCGCCCGCCTTCTGGAGCTCGGCCAGGAACTGAGTGCGCGACATGAACGCGGTGTGAAAGCTGGCCTCGGTCTCCGTCTCCAGGTTCTCCCGCGCGACCAGCACCGGCACCGTGAACTCGGCGCGGAACGCCTCGCGACCGCGGCGCTCTAGCCAGTCGCGATACCACTCGAGCCGCTGGATGGCGTCCACAGGGGCAGTATTCTACAGGCCTTGAATTACTTCAACTTTGGTCAGGGTTTGACCCTCAGGGCAGACCGAGCCGCGGGCCCGGTCCGGCCAGGGGCTCCTCGACGCCGGTCGCCGCGTCCAACTCGACGCGGGCGTGGACGTTCACGGCGGGAGTCACAGACGCGTCGCGGCCCTGCCAAAAGCTCTGTTCTCGAACGGTGACCCAATAGGCCACGTTCAAGGCGCGGGCGCGAGCCGGGCTCGGGAGCAGCAGCGTGCTCAGGTCGCCTCGCAGCGCCTCGAAGGCTTCCCGGTGTTCCTGACCATGCTCGTCGAAGAAGCGGCTCCGGACCTCGTCGTTTCCGCGGAACTCGTCGCCCCCGCCAACGGCCCGTACGTACGTCGCGAACTCGCCGCGCCCGTCGGCGCGGGTGGGGTCGCCCACGCCCTCGAAGCCACGCTCGCGCCAGTGGTACCAGCCGTCGCGGAACGTCCCGTGCGCGAACCGGCGCGGGAACGCGAACGTTCCGTCCGTGATGGCCCCGATGCCGCTGTGGCATCCGACGCACACGGTGCTCTCTTCGAGCGTCTGGGGCCGCAACGCTCCGTGGGCGTCTTCGATGAAGCCCTGCAGGCGCCAACCCTGCCCGTTGACCACACCACGCTCGACAGTGCCGACGATGTGGCGCAGGCGGTCAGGGAACCGGCGCCGCTCCATCACCTCCTCATAGGCAGCCATGCGAAGGGTGCGCGCGTCTTGGAACCCCGTCTTCACCATGTAGCGCAGCTCCTTCATGCGCTGCGCCATGCCCACCCTGCCGTCTCCACCCACCCCCAGGTAGCGCACGCTGTGCAGGAACTCGGTGCCCTCCGGGTAGCGGCCCGCGCCGATGTGGACATCCCCCTCGGCGAGCAGCGTGCGCGCACGGCCGACGTACGTGAGCGGCGGCGAGGGGGCGCCTGCGGCCGGGTGCGCGAGCGGGTCACGGTAGCGGACCTGCACCGCCGTCCCGAGCTCTCCGTCACCGTCGAGGTCGACGCCCAGCGGCGCTTCGTCGGTGGGCGCGATGGCGATGTCCGACTGGCGGATGACGGCCTCCACGATGGCCAGGTTCGCGGCGTACACGGCGCGGTCGGGCGTGCCGTCCTCACGCGCGCGGAAGGCCGCGGGCAAGCGGATCAGCACGTCGTCCGTGGCGCCGTTGGTCGGGAAGAAGGTGCCGAGGAACGGGTAGTACGCGAAGACGCGCCAGCCCGTGTCTCGTCCCGCCGGGTCTCGGTCGAAGCCTTCCGCGTCGAAGTCGAAGTAGCAGTCGGGCGTGTACCCGCTCCAGCGGCCGTCCGCGTTGCTGTCCCACCCGGTGGGAACTTCGCGCAGCACGCGCGCCAGCGTGATCGACCCGTCCGGGTCGAAGTAGTTGTCGCCGCGCACGTAGGCGTCCACGTCTTCGTCGCGGAGGGCCTCGGCCTGAGCGCGTCGGTCCCGGAACAGGTTGCTCCACGGGTTCTCGACGGCCGGCTCGGCGAACGACCAGGCGGTCTGCGCGTCCGCGTCGTCGAGGAAGTTCGGTGCGCGCGAGTCTTGGTGGCACGCGTAGCACGGGTTGTGCGCGGGTACGCCGGACTCCACCTGTCCTCCGGCGTCGGTCTGCGTCCGCGTATAGCACTGCGGCGGGATGTAGGACCACGGCCGCCGGATCGTGTCCGAGCGCAGGTCCATGTCCACGCCGTGGGGGAGGCCGACCTTCGCCACGTCTGCGGCGACGTCACGCGCGTGCGCGCTGGCTACGACGCTCGTCTCCTGCGTCAGCCAGAAGAGGGAGGCCCCCCCGACCACACTGGTCGAGAGGGCGGCGAGCTTCAGCCACGAGCCGCCTCGCTTCACTGTCTGGGTCATGTCCATGCTCCGTCTTGCGAGGGCCTCGCGGCGAACCGCGTCGAGGCTCAGTCCATGCGCGGGAACGCGCCGATGTACCCGACGTAGGCCCGGGCCTCGTCCTCCGACATCAGCTGGTCCTCGTCGCTCTCCCCGTAGGGGTGCTGCACCACGGTCATCAGGTAGGCGTGGCCACCGACGTTCGGGTGGAAGTAGGGCGACGTGGTCTCCGAGCCGTACGGCGTGGTGAGGATGCGCGTCAGCGTGTGGCGGTACAGGTCGTAGGCCCAGACCGCGTCGTTCTGGTGTCCCGAGCCCGTGTCCTCGCCGATCACGAGCATGTCGTAGCCGGGGACGGCCGTGACGTTGTCGGGGTTGGCGATGCCGTCGATGAAGCAGCTGTTGCTCGCGACCGAGCTGTCGGGGCGACCCCACACGACCCCGCTCATGCGGAACGGCACGTAGGCCGAGAACACGTCACCGCCGAGCGTGGCGCCGACATCCGAGGGGAGCGCGTTGGGCGCTACGGGGAGGGCGTACACGGCGCCGCAATTGTTGGCCGCGACGCGGATGTGGTTCGGACCGCCGAGGTCGTTGCTGCCCCCGTCGGTCATGCCGCGGGCCACCTCACTCATCGCGAGGTAGAGGGTGCCGCGCGTCGGGTCGAAGGTGATGCCTTCTTCCTTGCGGAACTCGGTGGTGGCGCCGAAGTACGCGGCGACGCGGCGCGTCTCGAGGCGCGCGGCGATGGCGATGTCGCTGTCGCTGGTCGGGAGCAGGCGCAGGCACTCGAAGCCCGCCTCGGTGTGCGTCGCGCGATAGGTTGCAGGGCAGGTGCCCGCGGCTGCGTCGAGGGGCGCCGTGGTGTCGAAGATGTCCGCGAAGCCCACGCCCTCGTCGATCGCGGCGTCGACGTCACTGTCCTGCGCGTGGCCAAGGGAGACCCAGTCGAGGTACGCGTCACCCACACCGTCGCCGCTGAGCTGGTTCCAGCGCACGGCGTACAAGTGTCCCTGGCTGAGGTCGCCGGGGCGATCCGCGATGAACATGAAGAGCCCCACGTCCGTTCCGTCGTCCGTGAGCATCACGGTGCGCTGGTCGGGCATGACGTAGGCCAGCTCCATGTTCATGCGGCCCATCGCGTAGCGCTTGGTGGGCACTGGCGTCGCCGTGCCGCCGTCGTCGATGTGCACGGCCAGCTCGACCGCGAAGCCGTAGCGGTAGGGGCGGAACGCGTCCATGGCGTCGCTCAGGTCGCCGCTGTCCGTCGTGTCCACACCGAAGTAGTCGCTGGCGAAGATGGCGCCGCCACCGCCGGACACGGCGCCGCGGAAGCCCGCCATGTCGCTCAGACCTTCGAAGGCCTTCGCGTCGGGCGGGTACTCCTCGGAGCCCAGGTGGCTCTGCCACGGCGTGACGCTGCCAGCACAGGGGATCCAGATGCCGCCGACGCTGGCGAGGTCCACCGGCGCCGTCGAGGTCAGGCTGAGCGCGCCCGTGCTCGCGTCCTGGGCGACCTCGGAGAACATCACACCGCCAGGGGTGTCCTCGAGATGCGTGAAGCTGAACAGGCGACCGCCGACGCGCAGGAGGCTGGTGTAGTCGGTGGCCGTGGAGATCACGTCGTCGCCCGTCTCGGTCTGCAGCGGCGCCCCGGTCTCGTCGACGAGCACTCCGAAGGCGTTGCCGCCGATCACGTCACCCGTGCGCGCGAGGACCTGGTACCCGTCGAGCGCGACCTCCTGGCCGTTGACCGTGGCCGTCGCGCTGGCCCGCACCGCGCGCTTCTCCGCGTCGGTGCTGGGGAAGCCGATCCCCTCGAACGCGAGCGTGCCGCCGCCGTTCTCACCCGGGGCTCCGTTGGTGCCGTTCTGACCGTTGGTGCCGGGCGCGCCGTTCTGACCGTTGGTGCCGTTTTGGCCGTTGGTGCCGTTCTGGCCGTTGGTACCGGGCGCGCCGTCCATACCGTCGGCCCCGTCGGAGCAGCCGAGCGCGAAGGCCGTGGCGCCGACGGCGAGCGCACGCTGCACCCAAGCGTAGTTCTTGTTCGTCATGATCCTGTCTCCTAGCGTCCGCGCGCAGAGAAAGGGGCGCGCCGGACGGGGTCCATATGACGCATCCAGCAGCGCGAATTCGGCCTGCCCGAGCCTTGTCGCGGGCTCGTGAGGCGCTCGTCACAATGGGCCCGAATCGTTGCATTTGTTACCGTCGCGCACATGAGCGACGGAACCCGCGAGAAGAGTCACTGGGGGTGGGGTTGGGCAGACCAATTCCCGAGCGCAGACGAGCGCCGGGAGCGCGGCAAGCAGGCGCAGATGCTGCTGGGCTTCGCGCCCGAGCGCGTCGACGAGCCCGTGCCGCTCGGGGACGTGCAGATCGCAGCGGCCCGTGTCGTGCCGCCGGCGTCTCTGACGGCCGTGTTCGACACGCGCGACGAAGCGCGCATCCGGCACACCCACGGGCGCAACTACCCCGACATCGTGCGCGGCTTTCGCGGCGACTTCGCGGGAGCCCCCGACGCGGTGGCGTTCCCGCGCGACGAAGACGACGTCACGCGCGTGCTGGACTGGGCAAGCGCGAACGACGTGGTGGTCGTCCCGTACGGCGGCGGCACAAGCGTCGTCGGAGGCATCTCGGCCGGATCGTCGCAGCTGACGGGGAAGGGGTGCGATGACGGCCCCCGCCCGCCTTTCGTGTCCCTCGACCTGTCGCGCTTGTCGCGCCTGCTGGAGCTGGACGTCCCTTCGCGGAGCGCGCGTATCCAGGCCGGCGCGAGCGGCCCGCGCTTGGAGGCCCAGCTCGCGCAGCACGGGTTCACCCTGCGTTTCTTCCCGCAGTCTTTCGAGTTCGCCACCTTGGGGGGCTGGATCGCCACGCGCGCGGGCGGGCACTTCGCGATGGGGCCCACGCACATCGACGACCTCGTGCAGAGCACGCGCACCGTCACGCCGCGGGGCGTGGTCGAGACGCGGCGCTTGCCCGGGAGCGGCGCAGGGCCGAGCCCCGACCGGTTGATGCTCGGCAGCGAGGGCACCCTCGGGGTCATCACGGAGGCTTGGATGCGCGTGCGACCGAAGCCCGTGCACCGCAGCACGGCCACGTGTTTCTTCAAGGCCTGGAACGACGCCGTCGCCGCGGTGCGCGCGCTCTCGCAGTCTGGGTTGTACCCCGCCAACTGTCGTCTGCTGGATGCGCGCGAGGCCGCGCTCAACCTGGTCAGCGTGGACGGGAGCGCCGTGCTCATCTTGGGCTTCGAGGGCGCGGACCACGCCTTCCACGGGCCGATGGCGCGTGCGCTCGAGCTGGTGGCCGACCACGGCGGACGGTGCCCCAAGGGGGCGCTGCACGCGGAGGAGGGCGCGAAGAGCGGCGACGAGGGCGGCGCTGGCGCGTGGAAGCGCGCGTTCATCGACGCGCCCTACATGCTGAACCTGCTGGCCAGTCTGGGGCTGGTGGTGGACACGTTCGAGACGGCGTGCACGTGGGACCGCTTCGAGGCGCTGCACGCTGGCGTCATCAAGGCGGTCCGTGACGCCATGAAGCGCGAGGCCGGGAGGGGCTTCGTCTCGTGTCGCTTCACGCACGTGTATCCCGACGGGCCAGCTCCGTACTTCACCTTCGTGCTCCCGGGTGGCGGCGCCGAGATCGAGCGCTGGGTGGCCGTGAAGCAGGCCGCGAGTGAGGCCGTCGTGCGGCACGGTGGCACCATCACGCACCACCACGCCGTCGGCCGCGTGCACCAACCGTGGTACGTGCAGCAGGTCCCCGACCTGTTCCGCGTAGCCTTCCGCGCCGCAAAGCGCGAGCTCGACCCGGCGGGCATCATGAACCGCGGCGTCTTCGCGCTCTGAGCGCGGCGCCGGCGGGATGCCCCCAGCGCGCAAACGCTGGTAAGCTCCGCGCATTCATGGACGTCATCTGTCAGAACTGCGGGACCGAGTACGACTTCGACGAGACGCTCGTCTCCGAGCGGGGCACCACGGTCAAGTGCACCCAGTGCGCCCACCTGTTCAAGGTCTACCGGCCCGGCGGAGGGGACGCGCGCCCCTGGACGCTCCGGCACCGTGACGGGCGCGAGGAGCTCGTCGCGACCCTGCGCGACCTCCAGAAGATGATCGCCACGGGCCAGCTGAGCGAGTTCGACGAGATCGCGCGACAAGGGGACCCGTACAAGCCGCTCGGGTCCATCGCGGAGCTGGGCACGTTCTTCGCGCAGGCGCGGGCTTCGCGGCCGGACTCCGTCCCGCCCGTGTCGCTGCCGCCTTCCGCAATCGCGCCGCGGCGCTCCAAGGGAACGTTGATGGGCTACTCGCCCGTGTCCGACTCGGCGCGGCCGCCAGCCTCGTCGACGGGGCATCAACTGGCGGGCGCCCCGAGTGACGACCAGATCACCAGCGTGAGCGTCGCGCCGAGGCCGTCGCACACGCCTTCGGTGCGTCCGTCCGCTCCCGTGGGACAGGCGGTGTCGGAACCGGCGCCAGCGCCTACCCCAGTGACCCCGCGACCCGTGGCGGGTCCTCCCGCGCCGGAGCGCGCGAACCCGGCGGCGGCGGCGGCGGCCAAGGCGTCACAGCGCGCGATCGCCGCGACGCGTGCCAGCGACCTCCTGGAGGAGCCCGTCCAGGCTCCACGCGCTCCGTCGCCAGCGACGCGACCCGTCAGCGCGGACGACGACGTGGACGACGTCCAGCTGCGCGGCCTCTCCTCACCCAAGTGGGGCCGCTGGGTCTTTCTACTCATCATGGTCGCGCTCGCGGCCGGGGCCTACGCGCAGCGTGACCTCATCATGGCGCAGGTGGAGGCGCTGCGTGGCCCACCTCCCGACCTCGCGGCGCCGTTCCTGGCCGACGCGCAGGAGCAGCTGCGACACGACGACGCGGACGGTTATCGCCGCGGCATTCACGAGCTCATCCGCGCCTCCGGGGTTGCGGACCGCGACGCGCGGGTGCTGACGGCGCTCTCTCGGGCGTACGCGCTCAAGGCGCAGATGCACGAGTTCGACGCGCAGGACCTCGTCGCCGACGCGGGTGAAGACCCCGCGCGCTTGGCCGAAGCCGCCGCCCTTCGCGTCGTGGCTCGCGACGCAGCGGCGGAGGCGCGGGTGAAGGCGGAGGACGCCGTGCGCGAGGCGCCCGACTCGGTGGAAGCGCGCGTCGCGCTGGCCGACGCGCTGCGCCTGACGGGCGACCTGAGCGGCTCACGCCGCCACTACGACAGGTCACGCGAGCTGGCTCCCACGGCCAGCGCGGACCAGCTCACGGTCGGCGCGTTGTTGGCGGCTGCCGAACAGGAGGACCTGGGTGCCGCGCAGGACCTCGCGCAGCAGGCCGTCGGCGCCGACGCGGGTCTGATCCGCGCGCGCATCGTGCTGGCGCGAGCGCTCCTCGCCTCTGGGAGCGGCGAGGCGGCCCGCGCACACGTGTCCCACGTGCTCGCGACCCGGGCGGATCACCCCGGCGCCCTCGCCGTGCGGCGCCGGCTCGACGGCGAGGCTCCGCAGCCCGAGGCCGCGGAAGAGCCCGAGGTCGCGCCGGCCCCGGCAGAAGCAGCGGACGAGAGCGACGCGACGGCCGCGACGCCCCCCGCATCGAGTCCTCCGGCGGGGGCGTCGGCGCCGCGGGACGATCGGTCCTACGACGAGATGACCGCCGACGGCGCGCCATCGACGGGTTCTTCCGAGAGCAGCGGCCGCGGCGCCGAGGTGGAGCTGGACGACGGACGCCCGCCCGAAGGGCGAGATTACAGCTGGTACATCCAGCACGGCGACACCGCTCTCTCGGGTGGCAACCTGTCGCGCGCCGATCTCTTCTATCAGGCGGCGCTCGAGGTGCGTCCCGGCTCGTCCGAGGCCTCCACCGGGCTGGCCAACGTGCTGCTGCGCAGAGGTCGCGCCGACGATGCCGTGCAGCGCTTCCGCCAGGCGACGCGCCAAGGCTACGGCCCGGCGTTCATCGGGCTCGGTCGCGCGAACGAGGCGCTTGGTCGTCGCAGCGAAGCGATCCAGGCCTATGAAGACTACCTCCAGCGCGCCCCCAGTGGATCGCTGGCCAACACCGCGCGCGCCCGGCTCGAGGCGCTGCGTCCGACCCCCGCGCCGACCCCCGCGCCCAGCCCAGCGCCCAGCCCAGCGCCTGCGCCGACCGCGCCTTCCCCAGAGCCCACCCCCTCCACACCGGCGCCAGCCCCAGACCCCGCGCCGGTTCCGGCTCCCAGCCCCGCGCCGGCCGCGCCCGGACCGTCATGAGCGCCCCGCACGAAGCCCCCCCGCGGCGGCGTTGGCTGTGGCCGCTGTTCACGGTCGGCTTGTTGTCCACGTGCGTCCTACGTTGCGCCGTGTCGACCGAGCCCGACCGCGACGAGTCCGGCGGCCTGGGGGAAGTCGAGGTGCGCGAACTGCTGCTCCACGGTCCTCCCGCCGAGGGGCCCGCGCGCTCCGGCCTCGGCGGGGGAGGTCACGCCACCATGCGCCAGGTGCTCGCCCAGCTGCGGCTCGTCGAGCAGCAAGACAGCGCGCGCGGGCTGTTTCTGCGTCTCGGTCCAATGGGGGGGGCGTGGGGCACCGTCGCCGACCTGGCCGAAGCCATCGCGAGAGTGCGGGAAGCCGGGAAGCCGGTACACTGTCACTTCGACAGCCTCGACAACGCAGGCTTCGCGCTGGCGGCGGGGTCGTGTGACCGGCTGAGCATGACCCCCGCGGGCCACCTCGACCTGGTCGGGGTCGCCGCTCAGGTGTTCTACGCGCGTGAGCTGCTCGAGAGCGTGGGCGTGCGCGCCGAGGTCATCGCGATGGGTCGCTTCAAGAGCGCTGGCGACGTCTTCACGGAGACCGACATGCCCGCCGCCGCGCGCGAGGCGACCGGGGCGCTGCTCGACGACGTCAACGCGGCGTTGGTCGACGCGGTCGCGCGACGCTTCGAGGGAGACGTGGGCAGGGCAGCAGCGGCGATCGACGCGGGACCCTACGGCGCGGAGGCCGCGCGCGCTGCGGGGCTGGTGGACGCGGTGGCCTTCGACGATGAGGCGCGCGAGCACGCGCGCGTCGCAGGGGACGTGGCGAAGGTTCGCAGGCTGGAGCTGCCCATCCAACGCCAAGAGGGGCTCGGCCGGCTGCTGCAGCTGGTGGCAGGCGGCGACGACGCGGAGGCGGTGGCAGGGCCGCACGTGGCGATCGTGCATGTGACCGGCCACATCGTGGACGGCGAGACCGCAAGCGGCGCCAACGCCGTCAGCGGGCCGTTCGTGACCGAGGTGCGCCGGCTGGCGGACGACGACGACGTCCGCGCCGTGGTGTTGCGCATCGACTCCCCAGGGGGCTCCGCGCTGGCCAGTGACCGGATGTGGCACGCTGTACGGCGCCTCGCTGGGCGCAAGCCCGTGGTGGCGTCGTTGGGGGACGTGGCGGCCAGCGGCGGCTACTACATCGCCAGCGCTGCGCGTGAGATCTATGCGCAACCCGCGTCCATCGTGGGCTCGATCGGCGTCATCGGCGGCAAGGCGGACGCCTCGGGGCTGTTCGAGCGGCTCGGCGTGCGGCCAGTGGTCATCACGCGCGGCGCGCGCGCGGCGTGGATGACGACCACCCGCGGCCTCACGGAAGACGAGCGTGGCGCGGTCACCGCCCTCTTGCGTTCCGCGTACGAGCGCTTCCTGCGTCGGGTCGGGAGCTCGCGCGACATGCCGCGCGCGGACGTCCACGCGGTCGCGCAGGGCAGGGTGATGAGCGGCGTCGCGGGTCACCGGGCTGGGTTGGTCGACACGCTCGGAGGCTTCACCGCAGCCCTGCAGCGTGCCCGCGAGCTGGCCGAGCTGCCCGCCGACGCTCCGACCGAAGAGTGGCCGCGCGAAGCGGGCGTCCTCGAGGCGCTCTCCACCTTGGCAGGCGCGCAGAGTCGAGAGGCCGCGTCGTACGCCCTCTGGTTGGAGATCGCGGGACGCATCTCGCCGCGGGTGGCAGACGTGGGCGCGGCTCCGTTGCTGCTCTGCGACGACCCCGTGCTGGCGGCTGCACCCTACAGCATCGAGGTGCGCTGACGCGCGCGACGGATCCGCGCCGAGCGCCGCTTCTTTGACGCTTTGGGGCGTCCGCGCGAGCGTCTCCGCGATGCCTCCTCACGTGCAGCCAGCCCCCGTTCGTTTGCGCCTCGACCGTGCGCCCACCACGACGCTGCTCGTGGGGCTGCTGGCAGGGACGCTCGGCCTCTGCGCCGCGAGCCCCAACGTCGCGGCGCAGGCTCCGCGCGGGGGCTCACCCGTCAGCGACTACGGTGGGCTCGAGCAGGCCTGCGAAGGGGCGCGCGACACCGGCCCGCGGCGGCTCTATCAGGTCATGGTCGAGAGCGGAGACTGGCAGTTCGCGGCCTACGACGAGGGACGTGGTGCGCTCCCCGTCGATGCGCGACCGAGCCTGCGCGTGCTCGCTGGGGTCGCGGCCTTCCTCCCCTCGGGTCTCGAACGGCTCGAGTTCCCAGTGGACGAAGAGGGCGCGGCCACGCTGCGCGAGCGCTCCGCCCGTGGCGCACTGCGGGTGGGCTTCTTCCTCGGCTTCGATGGGCAGCCCGCGCGCGCCTGCCTCGTGCGGGGACCCGCCACTCAGAGCCTGGTGCGCGGTGACCTGGCCTACCTGGAGCTGCTGGACGCGGACGGGGCGCTGGTGGTTCGCGCCGAGTACGACCGGCTGAGGGCGTGGGCCGACGACCCCGCGCGCGTGGAGGTCCCTGGAGAGGGGCCACGCGTCGTGTTCGGAGACCCGACCAGCGCACACCGCGGCGTCCGCCCGGCGGCTGCGTGGATCGACCCGGTTCGCGGCCGCGCGGCGCATATCGCCCGACGCTGCTACGAGCCCGCGCTGGCACGGGGTGCGCGTGCGCACGCGATGGTCGTCGTGCGCCTGACCGTGGACGGAAGCACGGGTGACGTCCGCGCCGCCGACGTCGAGCTCAGCACGTTGGGCGACGCCGAGGGCGCACGGTGCATCGCCGATGCGCTGCGGGACGACGTGCGAGTCCCTCGCTTGCGCGTCGCGACCGAACGCGTGCTGGTTCGCGTGTCCGTCACCCTGGTCAGCGAGTGAGGTCCAACAGCGTCCGAACCAGCTCGGCCGGATCCGCGGCGCCGGGGACGGCCCGCATCACCGCCACGCCGTAGACGCCCCCGTCGCGCAGCGGGCGCACGTCCTGCAGCGAGACCCCTCCGAGCGCCAGGACGGGCAGGCTGGTGTGCTGCGCGAGCCGCGTCAGCCACGCGACGCCGCGGCCCGCGCCCTTGTGGGGGACGGCGCCCACGGGCCCGAGCGTCACGTAGGTGGCCCCCTCCTCCTCCGCGCGCGCAAGGCCCTCGGCGTCGTGGCAGGAGCGGCCGACCAGCGCGTGCGGACTGAGCTCGGCGCGTGCCGCGTACACCGTACCCGCCCGCTCCGGCAGGTGCACGCCAAGGTTCAGCTCACGGGCTAGCGCCGGATCGTCGTTGACCACCACGGCGGCGCCAGTGTCGCTCAGGGCCTGGCAGGCCGCGCGCCGTGCCACCCCATCCCAGCGCGCCAGCCGCACTTGCACCAGCACGCGCGTCGCGTCCACGTGCTCGCCAGTGAGGGCGCGCACGAGCGGCGTCAGCGGATCTTCGGCGTCCTGGTCCGTGACCAGCATCAGGCGCGGCAGCAGGTTCGCTGGCGCAGGGCGTGAGGGGCCCACCGAAGTTCGCTCGGTGTTTGGCCCAGCTCCCCCGCTCATGCGCCTCAGCCTCGGCTGGGCGTGGTCGCTGCCGCCGACTCGGGACCGGCCTCGTCTGCAGGGGGCTCGGCGCCCGAGGGCTCCTCCGCGCCGTCACCGCCGCTCAAGATGTCTTGGGCGCGCGCGGCTTCCCGCGAGCTCGGGTAGCGCTCGATGATCGTCTCGAGGGTCGTCCGCCGGGCCGCCTCGTTGCCCTCTGCCTCGAAGAGCTCGCTGAGGCCGAACAGGGCCTCCGCGGGGGTGTCGGTCATGCGCCGCTCGGGATCGGGGTCCGCCGCGCACTGAAAGGGCGCGCTCCCCATGGCGAGTGCAAACAAGGTCGCGATCAGCAGTTTCACGTTGGATCCAGGGTTCCGGGCGGAAAGAGACGGGCGCTCAGTGGTCCGAGCCGATGACGCCCTCGAGGGGGCTCGAGGCGGTCGCGTAGAGTTTCCTCGGAATTCGACCAGAAAGGAAGGCCTCTCTGCCCGCCTCGACCGCTTTGCGCATGGCGGACGCCATGAGCACGGGGTTCTTGGCGCTCGCGATGGCCGTGTTCATGAGCACGCCGTCGATGCCGAGCTCCATGGCGAGGGCCGCATCGGAGGCCGTGCCCACGCCGGCGTCCACGATGACGGGGACGTTCGCGTGCTTGACGATGATCTCGATGTTGTACGGGTTGCGCACGCCGAGGCCGCTCCCAATAGGGGCCGCCAGCGGCATCACGGCCGCGCAGCCGAGGTCCTCGAGGCGGCGCGCCGCCACGGGGTCGTCGTTGAAGTAGGGCAGCACGGTGAACCCGTCCTTCACGAGGATGGCGGCCGCTTCGAGCGTGGCGGGGACGTCCGGGAAGAGTGTGCGCTCGTCGCCGATGACCTCCAGCTTGACCAGTGGCGTGTCCAGCATCTCGCGCGCCAGGCGCGCGGTGCGCACCGCGTCCTCGGCCGTGTAGCAGCCAGCCGTGTTCGGCAGGATGGTGTAGCCGCCTTCGCTCAGCAGCTGGAACACGCTGCCTTCGCCCCGCACGCTCAGGTCCACGCGGCGCACCGCGACGGTCACCACCTCGCACTGCGACGCGGCCAGCGCGGCCTTGGCGGTCGCGTGGTCCGGGTACTTGCCAGTGCCGGTCAGGAGGCGCGACCGGAAGGTGAAGTCGCCCAGGCGCAGGAGGTCGTCGGTCTGTGTCTCGCTCATCGGTTTCTCTCGGCTCTCGGCTCTCGGTTCTTGCTTCCCGCTTCGCGGGTCTCACTCGCCGGGGCGCGTTTGGGGCGACGCGGGTCGTGCGACCTGCCGTCCAGCCGTGGACGGTCCGCGCGCTCGATGCGCCCTCTGCTGGCCTCGCGGGTCAGCCCCCCCCGACGAAGTGCACGACCTCGACGTGGTCTCCGCCACTCAGCGTGGCGGTCGCGTGCTGGGCGCGCGGCACGATCTCGCGGTTCCGCTCGACGGCCACGAGGGTGTCGCCGAGCCCCAGGGACTCGAGCAGCGCGCGCACCGTGCTGCCCTCTTCCACGTCGCGCGCTTCGCCGTTGACGGTGACCTGAACTAGCTTCATGGGGCGCTCATGGTAGACCGTTCGGCGTCTGCGCGCACGCTGCGCCTGGCCCCTTCCGCGTGACCACTCCTCCGCCACCTTCCGCGCACGCGTCGTCTCCCGTGCGCCGCATTCTGCTGGGCGACAACCTCGCGCTGCTACCGACCCTGCCGCGGGGGTTCGCGCGCCTCGCGTACATCGACCCACCGTTCAACACGGGGAAGACGCAGTCCCTCTCGCCCGTACGCGCCATGGCAGACGAGGAGGGGCGCGCAGGCTTCGCTGGGCGACGCTACCGACTCGACGCCGCGGGGGACACGCAGCGCTACGCGGACGCGTTCGACGACTACCTGGCGTTCCTCATCCCGCGCATCGAGGCCGCGTTGCCGTGCCTCACGGAGGACGCCTCCCTGTTCGTCCACCTGGACTACCGCGAGGCCCACTACGTGAAGGTGGCGCTCGACCGCTTGCTCGGGCGCGCCTCGTTCATGAACGAGATCATCTGGGCCTACGACTACGGCGCGCGCAGCAAGTCCCGGTGGAGCGCCAAGCACGACACCATCCTCTGGTACGCGCTGAACCCCAAGCGCTACGTCTTCGACTTCGAGGCCATGGATCGCATCCCGTACATGGCGCCGGGCCTGGTCGGCCCAGAGAAAGCAGCGCGCGGCAAGACCCCCACCGACGTCTGGTGGCACACCATCGTGCCGCCGGGCGGTAGGGAGCGCACCGGGTACCCCACGCAGAAGCCGCTCGGCGTGCTGGAGCGCTTCATCAAGGTGCACACCGAGCCGGGTGACGTCGTGCTCGACTTCTTCGCGGGCAGCGGCACCACGGGCGCGGCTGCGGCGGCGCACGGGCGCGGCTACGTGCTGCTCGACGAGAACCCCGCGGCCGTGGATGTCATGGAGCGGCGGCTGGGGCACTCGCGGGGCTGAACGTCACCTCGAACATGGCGGGCCACTCCTTGCCGGTGATGAGGAAGTGTCCGCTCTCGGGCAGGTAGGCGATGCCGTTGAGCACGTCCGTGGTGCGTCGCTCCTCGGGGGTCAGCAGGCCGCGCGCGTCGATCACCGCCGTGACCTCCCCATCGCTGGGGTCGATGCGGACGATCTCGTCGGTCTGCCAGACGTTCGCGTAGACCACGCCGTCCACGCACTCGAGCTCGTTCAGCATACGCTGGGGCCGGCCGCTGCGCGTGACGCGCACCTCGCCGCGCGCGTCGAAGGTGGCGGGGTCACGGAACACCAGGCGGTTCGAGCCGTCGCTCATGACCAGGCGGTCCTGCCCCGCGTCGTAGCACAGGCCCCAGCCTTCCCCGGTGTAGTGGAGCTCGCGCCGGGGCGCGAAGGTCTCGAGGTCGTACTCGAACGCCACGCCGTCCTGCCACGTCAGCTGCAGCAGGCGGTCACCGACCAGCGCGAGCCCCTCGGCGAAGTACCGTGCGTCCACGTCACGCTTGCGTGAGACCTCGCCCGTCTCGAGCACCACCTCGCGCACCGACGAGCGCCCGTTCAGACCCGTGCTCTCGAAGACGCGTCCGTCGCTGTGGACGAACAGCCCTTGCGTAAAGGCCAAAGGGTCGTGAGGCAGGCGCCGGAGCACGTGGACGCGTAGCCGCTCGGGCGTGTTCGCCGCGGCCCCGGGAGGCACACCTGGACTCGTGGCGGGGCGCTCCTCCCGGGCTGCGACCTGCACGACGGTACCCTGTGCGGCGGCTTCGCCTTCGCGCTGCCGCACCTGATACACCACCGCGCCGAGCACGAGCAGGACGGCGCCCAGGGCCATCCACGTCAGGCGGTTGCTGCGGGGAGGGGCCTGCTCCGGCGGGGACGGGCGGGTGGACGAGGGCGGTGGAGAGCTGCTCACCGACCGAGAATAGCAGCGTCTTGGCGCTGGGCTCATGGTATCCCGGCGCTCATGGGACGACACAAGAGCGCAGTGAACAGCTCCATCGCCGCCTCGAGCGTGCGGCAGTGGTACGGCAGCATGGTGTTGGGCAGGCTCCCGGTCCCCCCAGGCACGCTCACGTTGTTCGACGCCGAGGGAGACGCCGACAGCCGGCTCGTGCGTGAAGCGCTGACCGAGCTGGACGTGGACCTGCGCATCGTGCCCGTGCCGGAGGGGGGGCAGCGCCACCGCGGCGCGCTCGTAGCCCTGGGGGGCGGGAGCGCTCGCGTACCCCTCTTGCACGACGCCGGAGCGGACGTGGTGGCGCAGGGCAAGGGCGCCATCTTGCGGCACCTCTTCGTGACGTATCGGCCAGACGACCCGCGCGTGCCGTTGCGCTATCGCTTCGGAGCTACCAGCTCCAAGCTGGCGACGCGCGTCCGCAAGGGCCGCGGCCTGCGCGCCACCGAGGGGCGGCCCGCCGCGCAGGACCTCGAGCTGTACAGCTTCGAGTCGAGTCCCTTCAGTCGCCTGGTGCGTGAGCGCCTGACCGAGCTGGAGCTGGCCTATCTCCTGCACAACCTGGGGAAGGAGCAGCGCGCCGACATCGGCCCTGCGGGGAAGACCCTGACGTTCGGCAAGCCATACGCGCCCGTGCCGGGGGGGAAGCGCGAAAAGCTGCTCGCGCGGGGCGGTCGAATCCAGGTTCCCTATCTGATCGACCCCAACACATCGACGGCGCTCTACGAGTCGCGGGCCATCCTCGAGTACCTCGACCGAACCTACGCTCGCTGATCGGCGCCGTGCACCGAAGCCATCAAACGCTTCGTCCGACGTCCGCGTTCCGGCGGGCCATGGTGAAGAGTCGTCCCCACGATTCCCGAGCCGCGCGAACACCCTCGGGGAACACGACGGTTCCTGCTACGCTCTCGCGCCGATGGAAACGTCTCTCGTCCTCGCTGCCATGGGGCGCCGGCTGCGGCCGTCGCTCGCGGGCGTGCTCCTCCTCTGTCCGTCCCTGATTCAGCTGGGCTGTGGGAGCGACGCGCCCAGCATGCGGCCCATCGCCGAGGGGGATCCTTGCGAGGGACCCGTCGTGTTCGCAGAGGGCGACGATGGCCACGCCGAGCCTCTGGCCGTGCGTCCCGACGAGGTCCGCGCGGGACGGCTCGACCTCGAGCACCTCCCCGATGATCCGCGCGGCCTCAACACGTACCGGGCGCGTGACTTCGTGCTCGCGAACGAGCACGTCGCGCTGATCGTCGAAGATGTGCGCCCGTCCGACCACTTCCACGAAGAGGGTGGCATGATCGTGGGGTTGGGCCGCATGCGCGACGGTCGCATCGTCGACGTGGCCGACTACGGGGAGCTCGTGCCCACCATGGGGCTCTACGCCATCCACCCCGAGAGCGCCACCGTGCTGCAAGCCGGCGGGCGCGGGCGCACTGCCGTGGTCCGCGTCGTGGGCACGATGCGCTCCTTCGCGTTCCTGCCGGACCTGTTTCAGATCATCCTCCGCGGCAACCACGACGGTTGGCAGGTGGCCATCGACTATTCGCTCGACGCCGGGGCCGAGTTCGCCGAGGTGACCATCCACGCGGCCAACGCGAGCGACGCCGTCGCCACCGTCGTGAGCAACGCGCTCTTCGCGGTCCAGGCCAACCGCATGCCCGTCTTCGCGCCCACCGTCGGGGCCGACACACAGTCCGGTGAGTTCCCCTACCTCGTGTTCGTCGACGACGAGGGCACCAGCTACGCGTGGGAGTCGCCCGCCGGCGTGATCGACACGCTGCTCTCCGTGAGCAACCTGCAGTTCTACGCGGGCCCCCGTTACGAGCTGCCTGCGTGCTCCGTCCACAGCGAGGTGGTGGGGCGCGTCCACATCGGAGAGCAGGGCTTCGACAGCGTGCTGGCCAGCATCGCGCGGACCCGCGGGGAGACGCTGCGCTCGGTCGCGGTGCACGTCACCGACGCCGATGGCGCAGGCCTCGAGGGCGCCAGGGTGCATGTTCAGACCGGCGCGGGCGACTACGTGACCCGAGCCGTGACGGATGCGAACGGTGATGCGCAGGTTCACCTGCCTGATGGGGAGCACCAGCTCGAGGCGTACCTCGATGGCTTCGGTCGTTCGGGGGCGGTGGACGTGGCCGCCGAGGCGACGAGCGTGGCTGTCGCCTACCCCGCGGTCGGCACGCTGACCGTCGCCGCGCGGGTGCCGGGCACCGACGACGCGCTGCCAGCGCGCGTCGCCATCGCGCCGCTGAACGGCAGCGCGCCCTCGACCCCGGGCGCGTGGGGCGAGCACTTGCCCCCTCACGGCCTGTCCGCGTTGGCCTTCCAGACGCTCGACGACGGCCACTACACGCTGCCCCCTGGGGAGTATCGGGTGACGGTCTCGCGTGGCTACGAGTATGAGCTGCACACCGAGGACGTCGTCGTGAGCGCGGGCCAGACGACCACGGTCACGGCGGATCTCGAGCACGTCGTGGACTCCAGCGACGAACTCTGTGGCGACTTCCACATCCACACCAACCGCTCGTTCGACGCCGAAGACGACGCTGCGCTCAAGGTGCGAGCGGCGGCCGCCGAGGGCCTCGAGGTGCCCCTCCGCTCCGACCACGAGTGGGTGGCGGACTTCGAGCCGCTGATCGCCTCGATGGGCCTCACGGAGTTCTTGTACGGCGTGGTCTCGCTGGAGCTGACCACCTTCGACTACGGACACTTCGGAGTCTTCCCGCTCGAGGTGGACGACGCCGCGCACAACAACGGCGCCGTCGACTGGGTGGGCCGGTCGCCACAGCAGGTGTTCGACAGCGTGCACGCCCGCGAGGTGGACGGCGACTCGCCCCTCGTCATCGCCAACCACGCGCGCGAGGGCATCGCGCTGCTCGGGTACTTCACGGCAGCGGGCTACGACTCGCAGACCAACACGGCGTCCGTCCCCGAGCTGTGGAGCGCGGACTTCGACCTGCTCGAGGTGTTCAACGACTCGAGCTTCGACGAGAACCCGAGCCTGGTGGCCGACTGGTTCGCCTTCCTGAATCGCGGCACCCGGGTGTTCGCGGTGGGCTCGTCGGACACGCATCAGGTGTTCGGTATCCCCCTCGGCTATCCGCGCACCTGCGCGCGGGTGGGTACCGATGAGCCCACTGCGCTGCGCAGCATGGGGCCCGGGGTTCTGCGCGATGCCATGGCGGCAGGGCACAGCGTCGTCAACGGAGGCGTGCACGTCACCGCGCGGCACGCGTCCGGGGCGCGTCCCGGTGACGTGGTGACGAGCGCCGCCGCAGACGAGTTGGTCCGCGTGCGGGTGCAGGCGCCTCAGTGGGTCGACGTGGACACGTTGCGCGTCTACGTCGGCGGCACGCTGGTCGAGACCATCACGCTGGACGCGGGCACGGTGGATCCTCTCGACCCCGTGCAGCGCTTCGACGCGGACGTGGCGGTCCCGACGGGCGGGGCGGCGACCTGGGCGGTCTTCGTGGCGGCTGGAGACACGGACCTGGCGCCCGTGCATCCGGGGCGCATGCCTTTCGGAGTGACCAACCCTATCTTCTTCGAGCCGTGACCCGCTCCCCCATGACCACCCTGGCCCTCCCCAGCGCCCAGCTGCACGCTCTCACGTGGGGCACGTCCCGCCCAGACGCCCCCGTCGCCCTGCTCCTGCACGGATTTCCCGACATCCCGCTCAGCTGGGAGCCCGTGGCTCTGCGGCTGGCGGAGCGGGGCCTGCGCGTGGTGGCTCCGTACCTCCCTGGCTACCACCCGTCGCCGGCCCCACGCAGCGGTGACCTGCTGGAGATCACGGATCGCGTCCTCGAGGCCTGCCGCGTGCTGTCGCCGGACCGCCCGCTCTACCTGGTCGGGCACGACTTCGGGGCGGTGGTCACGTACGCCCTCACGGCGCGTGCCCCGTCGCGTTTTCGCGCGTGCTCCGCGATGTCCGTGCCGCACATCCGGGCCTTCCTGGTGAACGGCTTGACCAGCCCCGCGCAGCTTCGGCGCAGCTGGTACATGGGCTTCTTCCAGCTGGTGCCGCTCGCCAACGCCGTGGTCCCGCGCGACGACTACGCCTTCATCAAGCGACTGTGGCGCGTCTGGTCGCCCGGCTACACGCTCCCGGAGGCCCACTTCGACGAGCTGCGGGCATGCTTCGATGCCTCCATGCCGCAGCCGCTCGCCTGGTATCGCCCGCAGTCGGGGGTGACCGGCGCTTCGTTGCGCGACCTCCCTGGCGTCCTGCGCCTGCTCTCGACCCCCATCCGGGTCCCAACGCTCTACCTGCATGGCGAGGACGACGGCTGCATCGGCCCCGCCATGATGCGCGGGCAACGACGCTTCTTTGCGTCGGACTTCAGCGAGGACGTCGTGTCTTCGGCGGGGCACTTCTTGCAGCTCGAGCAGCCGGCGCGGGTGAGCGCCCGCCTCCTCGAATTCTTCGGTCGCTATCCTCTCTGAGCGGTCGGCTGCAAGGTCTGGCGTGCGTGGCCTCGAGTGGCTCGCGTGAGCGCCGCGTTCAGCGCGCTCAGCTCGAAGGGCTTCTCCAGCAGCTCCACGCTCGCCAGGTCGCCGCTGCCCACGTCGAGCTCGTCTCCCGAGTATCCGCTCATGAGGACGGCGGGGAAGTGGCGTTCCCGCGCGCGGATGGCGCGGAGCGCAGCCGGGCCCGTCATGCGTGGCATGCGTACGTCGAAGAGTAGGACGTCCACGCTTCCCTGCTCCTGACTGAACCGCTCCAGCGCCGCGGCGCCGTCCTCTGCGGCGAGCACGGTGTGGCCCTCTCCCTCGAGCATCTGCACCAGCGCGTTCCGCACCAAGGGCTCGTCCTCCGCCATGAGGACGCGCAGCGGCGCGCTCGTGCTCGCTCGCGGCGGGCGCTCGGTCTCGACGGGGCGCTCGTCGGTCCGAGGCAGCGAGATGCGTACGCACGCGCCCCCGCCGGGCGCGTCCTCGATGCGGATGTCCCCGTCGTGGGCGCGCACGATGCCGAACACGATGGACAGGCCGAAGCCCGTGCCGCGCCCACGCTCCTTCGTGGTGAAGAACGGCTCGAACACGCGCGCACGCAGGTCGGCCGGGATGCCGGGGCCCTCGTCGCAGGCGCTCAGTACGATGCGGTCCTCCGTCTGCGAGAGGCGCAGCGTGATGCGACCCCCTGCGGGCATGGCGTCGCGGGCGTTCACGCACAGGTTCATCAGCACCTGCTCGAGCTGCGTCTCGTCGGCCAGCGCGTAGGCGGGCTCCGACTCGAGCTGCACGTCGAGGGTCACGTCCTCCGGCAGCAGGCGGGCCAGCATGTCGCGCGCGCGCGCAAGGGTCTTGTTCAGGTCGACCGGAACGCGCTGTACGGGCGACCGGTGACTGAACGCCAACAAGCGGCTGGTGAGGGTGGCGGCGCGTTGGACGGCGTCGCTCGCTCCGCTCAGCGCTTGGGCCCGGACGCTTCCCTTCGTTCCCTCGAGACGGGCCAGCTCCAGGTTGGCCCCGATGGCTTGGAGCAGGTTGTTGAAGTCGTGGGCGATGCCGCCGGCGAGGTTCCCCACGCTGTCCATCCGCTGGGCGTGGACGAGCTGCTCGTTCAGCGCACGGAGACTCGCGGCGTTGGCCTGCGCGTCCGTGACGTCCTCCGCTTGCAGGAGGAGCGCCTGCTCCTCGCGGCCCAACGGCACCGCGGTGACGCGCGCGTTCCAGCTGCGCGTCTGCCCCCGGGCGTCCACCACGGACACGCACGGCGGAGGGTCGAGCGGTCTGGCGGCTGCGGTGGCCTCCCGCACGGCGTCGATGGGGGTCTCGAGCCAGCTCGTCACCGGCTGCCCCACCATCGCGGCCGTGGTGGTCGCGAGCATGCGGGCCATCTGCGGGTTGGCGTCCACGACCGCTCCATCGGAGCCGAGAATGGCCATCCCGATGGGCGCGTGGTCGAACGCGCTCGCGAAGCGTGCCTGGCTTGCGCGGGTGGCGGCCTCGGCGGTGCCCCGCTCGGCGTTGAGCGACGTGAGCAGCAGCGAGAGCACGCCCGCGGAGGTCATGAACAGCCACAGAGGGCCTGGTGCCAGCGCGCCGCCAGGGCTCGCGAGGGGCCCGTGTGCGATGGCCGTGCCGGCTACTGCGAGCGAGCAGACGAGCGCACATCCCGTGGCCGCGCCCCGAGGGCCCAGCTCGAGCGCGGCCCATGCCAGCGCCATGATGGGAAGCAGGAGAAGCGCGCTCTGGAACTCGACTGGAACCCCAGGGGTCCCGAACGCCACGACCGACGCGCATACGATCAAGAGCACCGCCACGCCCCAGTGACCCGCAGGGACGCGCCGGCCTGGGCGCAGCCAGGTCAGCGCGAGAGGGCCCACGATGAGCGCGCCCGTCGCATCACCAGCCCACCACAGCGCGAGCACCCGGGGCCAGTCGCTCGGCGTGACGGCGCTGCTCACCACCAGGGCCGAGGCGCCGACCAGCGCCGACGCGAGGGGCGCGAGGAGGGACGCGAGCGCCGCGTAGTCCCGCACCTCGCGCCGGACGTCGAAGCGCCCTGAGAAGCCGGTGCGCTGTAGCAGGTAGCCAGCACACAGGGCCTCGAGCGCGTTGCCGGTCGCGATGAACAGCGCACCGCGCGGATCCGTGCGAGCCAGCAGGTTGACGGCGAGCGCCCCGAGCCACACCACGGGGACCATGGCGCGGCCGTACACGACGACCGCAGCGATGGCGATGCCGGTCGGCGGCCAGACGAGGGTCACCGCATCGACCACGGACGACAGACGCAGCCCGAGCACGCCGCCCACGACGTAGCCGGCGAACACGAGTCCGGACGCTTGCCAGGTGGTCTTTCGGGTGGGGGTCAGGGCACCGCTCGCTTCGCGGTCCCAGTGTGCCCCGATCCAGGGATGGTGGCTAGGCGCAGCCCCCGGGGTGCCTCGTCGTGCTGCGGGCCGCCCCTGCTGCACGCACCCGAGCGACAGTGCTCGGGCGCTGCATCTGCGTGGCGCTCGCGTCCGCTATGGGCCGTGCGTTTGGGCGGTCCTCGGCGGCCTGGCCTCGAGACGTGCGCACGCTCGCCAACCGTCCCAACTGCGCGTGGCCACGAGCTGTGAAGCGGTGACCTCCACCGAGAACTGCGCGGCGTAGCTGGCAGCGCGGGGCGTGCCTTCTCCCAGCTGCGCTATCGAGGCCGGCCCCAGACACGCTTCCGCGGCCGCGGGCTCGCGGGGCATCGACTGGGGCGGCCACTCGGTCATGGGTCCGAGCTCGACGACCTCCGTGCAGCGAGGAACCCCCGAGAGGTCACACCGAGCGAGCGTTCTGGTGAGCGGTCGAGCGCAGCCCCGCTCATCCGACGGCATGGACGCCCACACCACCCCGAGCTGCTCCCCCAGCACGAGCGGCCACTGGGTGAGTTCCACCGACAGGTGTTCGAGGTCGGGTGATCGCGTCGCTTCGCCTTCCTCGCCGAGCACCAGGAGTGGCCACACCTCGTCGCCGCTCGCGGCCAGCAGGTAGTGGGTGGCGCCGAAGTCGCTCATGCGGCCCACGCGTAGCTGGGCGATGGCATATCCTCTCGACTCCCCATCGCTCTGCTTGGCGAGCCGCCAGCCGCTGGCGAGGTGGCATCGCGACCGCGCGTCGCCGCCCAAAGCATCGCACAGCTCGTCGACGCTCGAGTAGACCGCTGCCGGGGGCGGCGACGCCGCGACCCACACGAAGGGCCGATCGAGCTCGGCCAGCACATCCTGAACGTAGCTCGCCCGGGTGGCGTCGGGGGCCACGCTCAGGGAGGCCCGGTAGTACGTCACTGCCAGCACCGGGTGCCTGGGTCCTACGCGGTTGCCTTCGGCCCACAGCCGGTCGGCGAACGCACGCGGAGTCTCGTCCGCGCGCTGCAGGCATGGCTCTCTCTCTGCGCCGCACCCGAGCGGGTCGTCCAGCAGCAGTCGATCCGCGGCTCGAGGCGCCGTGGTGGGATGCGACCAACAAGCGTCTTCGCTGGCGTTGTCGTCGACTTCGTGCTCACCCCAGTCACGCCCTACTGGGCACCAGGCGCTTCGGTGGCACGCCACCAAGCACGAGGCGCCAGCGACCAACGTGCACGCGCGAAGCAGCGTCACCAACGAGGCGCGGTCCATGTCGGCTCAGGATGGTCGAGCGAGGGCCCGGACGCGAGCCCAAGTTTGCGGGCACGTTGGCCCGCTGCGCGCTTTAGGCCAGGTCGACCTCGTGCGGACGCACGGCGCGGTACTGCGGCGGTGGACCGAGGCGGAGCTCGGCGCGCAGCTCGTTCACGTCGCGGCTCAGGGCGTCCGTGTAGTCCACGTGGAGCAGCTTGCGAGCCCGCAGCCCACGCATGAACCCCTGCCGGATGATGCGCCGCGCGTTGGGCTCGTAGTCGCTCACCAGGCCGCCGAAGCGCACGTAGCCCGCGAGCACGATGAGCGCGAGCCCTGGGGACGGATGCTGCGCGAGGTCGAACGCGAGCAGGGCCGCCTCGCCGATGAGGTCGCCCTTGTAGCCCGTGAGGGCGTGCTCGAGGTCGTGCGTGTCGCGCAGCCAGTCCTGCATGAAGGCGACGTCCGAGCGAGCGTCACGCGTGCGCACGTCCGCCTCGAGCAAGCCGTCGGCCGTGATGCCTTCGGACTCGACGAAGGCGAGGTACGCGTGAGCGAGCGTCTCGGGCCCGAGCGCGCGCAGCGCGGCGCGGTCGAGCAGGCGCTCGACGAGAGCGGGCGGGTTCTCCAGCAGCGCGGCGCCCACGGGGTCGGCGCGCATGCCGTCGGTCGTGCGGTCCAGCATGCGGCCGCTCAGAGCGTCCAAGATGATGAACACCTGATCGGTGGCGTTCGGGTCGCGCAGCAGCGCGGCGAGTGCACGGAGCGCGCGGCGAGGAGCGTAGCGCCCCGTGGGGGCCGTGGCCCCGTCGGACGCTTTCGCCTGCGCGGGTGCCTTGGCCTTGGAGGTGGAGGGGGCTGGGACCGAGTGGGAGAGAGTGGTCTGCATGGAAGTACCTCCGCGGTGCTGCGCCGACTGGGCGTCGTGCTATCTACAGAAATGTAGATAGCAACCTGTGCGAGGATGTCAAGCATGTCGACGACGAGACGCCGCAGAACCAAGGAGGAGGCGCGCGAGGAGATCCTCACGGCGGCCGCCAAGCGCTTGCTGGACGCGGGCCCGGATGCCCTGCGCATCGCCGATGTCGCGGCGGACGTCGGCATGACCCACCCGACCCTGCTCCATCACGTGGGATCACGCGACGAGTTGCTGCAGGACGCGACGGCGCACCTGATGCAGCGCACGGCGGCGCGCACGCTCGAGGCCATGCGTCGCGCGGGGAGCGAGCAGGAACTGGACGGCTTCGTTCGCGAGAGCCTCGAGGCGTTCCGCGACCGTGGCCGTACACGTGCGGTGGCATGGTTGGCGCTGACCGGGCGCCTCGGCGCCACATCGAAACCTCCGTGGCAGCCGTTCATCGCCGCCGCCCACGCGGCTCGTCAGCGCCGCTTGGCCGCCCGGGCGCGCGGACACGGACGGAGCCTCGCGGCATCCGCGGCGCTCTCGCCGGAGGCGGCAAGCTCCATGGACGTGCCCGAGGCCGACCTCGGCGAGACGCGCAACACGCTCGTGTTGGCGTTCCTCGCGGTGTTCGCGCTGGAGCTCATCGGGGACTCCGTGTTGGCAGACGCAGGCCTCGGCACCGACGCAGGTGCACCCGACCGCTTCCTCGGCTGGTTCGCGTCGTTGCTGGACAAGACCCTCGCGTAGAGGCCCGGACCAAGCCGTGCGCGCGCGATGGATCTGGTGAGCGCCGACCCCGCGTCGCCTCCGCGGCGCTCAGGCGGTGACCAGCGGGAGCTGGCGGCGCGCGCTGGGCGAAGGCACCTCGACGGGGTAGCTGCCCGTGAAGCACGCGTCGCAGTAGCCGTGCCCCGACGGATCCCCGCCCACCGAGCGGTGCAGGCCGGCCACGCTCAAGTAGCCCACTGAGTCGGCGCCGACGAAGCCCGCGATGTCCTCTGCGCTGTGCTTGCTGGCGATCAGCTCGCTGCGCGTCGGCGTGTCGATGCCGTAGAAGCAGGGCCACGCCGTGGGCGGCGAGCTGATGCGCAGGTGCACCTCGCTCGCGCCTGCGTCGCGGATCATCCGCACGATCTTCCGCGACGTGGTGCCGCGCACGATGCTGTCGTCGATGACGGCCACGCGCTTGCCCTTCAGGATCTCCTGCACCGGATGCAGCTTCAGGCGCACGCCGAAGTGGCGGATGGAGTGCTGGGGCTCGATGAACGTGCGGCCCACGTAGTGGCTGCGGATGAGGCCCAGCTCGAAGGGCCGGTTGGAGGCCTCGGCGAAGCCCAGCGCGGCCGCGACGCCGCTGTCCGGGACGGGCACCACCACGTCCACGTCCGCGGGCTGGTCCTCGGCCAGGGCGCGGCCCATGCGCTTGCGCGCGGCGTAGACGCTCACCCCGTTGAGCACGGCGTCCGGGCGCGCGAAGTAGACGTGCTCGAACACGCACATGCGCGGCTCGCGCGGCTTGCCCTTGAACGGGCGCAGCGTGCGCATCCCGAACTTGTCCACCACGATCATCTCGCCGGGCTCGATGTCACGCACGTACTGGGCGCCGATGAGGGTGAACGCAGGAGGCTCCGACGCCACCACCACCGCGTCGCCCAGCCGGCCCAGGCACAGCGGGCGGAAGCCGTTCGGGTCACGCACCGCGACCAGCTCCTCGGCCGACAGGAACACCAGCGAGTAGGCGCCCTGCACGCGCTGCAGGGCCTCGGCCACCCGGTCTTCCGTCTCGGACGCGCGGGAGCGCGCGATGAGGTGCACCAGCACCTCCGTGTCGCTGTCCGACGAGAAGATGCTGCCCTCGGCCTCGAGCTCGGCGCGCAGGTCCAGCCCGTTGGTGAGGTTGCCGTTGTGCGCGACCGCGATGGAGCCGTGCGCGCAGTCCACGGCCAGCGGCTGTGCGTTCTTGATGTGGCTCCCGCCGGCCGTGCTGTAGCGCACGTGGCCGATGCCGCGGTTGCCGGGCAGGCGCTCGATGACCGGGTTGGTGAACACGTCCTGCACCAACCCCATGCCGCGGTGCGCGAAGAGCTGCGCGCCGTTGCTGGTCACGATGCCGGCCGCCTCCTGCCCGCGGTGCTGCAGCGAGTGCAGCCCCAGGTACGTCAGGTTGGCGGCCTCGTCCGCGCCGAAGACGCCGAAAACGCCACATTGGTCACGGAAATGATCGTCGTCGGGGTCGTACGCCACGGGCGCTTCATAACGCCGCAAGGGCTCCAAGTCCATGCTATCCCCCGCAGCGTGTCTCCTCGCGTGCTCGCGTCCGCGCTCGCGGCCTTGATAATGCTGGGCTTCTCGGCGTCGCCAGCGCGTGCGCACCTGGGCAGCACCAAGTACCTGTACGTCGAGGTGCCAGCATCGACGGGGGCGACCGCCTCGGAGCCAGCGCCCACCCTGCAGGTCATGGCTTCCATCGAGACTGTGGACGTGGCCATGCAGCTCGGCCTGGGCGAGGAAGCCCCCGTCGGGGCCGTGCTCCAGCGGCACGACCAGATCGCCGCCTGGCTGCTTGGGGGTGTCACGCTGCGGCGTGGCGGCGTCGTGTGTCCGGGGCAGGTGGGCGCTCCGCGAGAGACCGCTCGCGACCAGCGCTCCTTCATCGACGTCGACTTGACCTTCAGGTGCGCCACGCCCGCGGGCGAGGGCGACCTGGTGCTGCGCGACGACACCGTCTTCCCCGACGACCGGCAGCACGAAGCGCTGGTGTACGTGGGGGGCGGGCGAGAGAGCGCCACGGTGCTGCGCGCGGGCCATCGCGAGCTGGTGCTGACTGGACCCCCTCCAGCGACGTGGGAGCTGGGCGGGGCGTTCCTCTGGGAGGGCATGCTGCACTTCGCGTTGGGGTACGACCACGTACTGTTCCTGCTCTCGCTGCTGCTGGGCGTCGGGCTCCTGCGTCACCCCTCGGGAGAGGCGCGCGCTCCGGTTGGACCGTCCGAGGTCAAGGCGCCTTCCCCGCACCGCGCGTCGCTCGCGCAGCTCGCCTGGCTCGTGACGGCCTTCACGGTGGGTCACAGTGTGACGCTCGCGCTCGCGGCCCTCGAGGTCGTCGTCCTGCCCAGCCAGCCGGTCGAGGTCGCGATCGCCGCGTCCATCGTCGCGGTGGCGGTACACACGGCGCTGGCGCCGCAGCGGCGCGGCGGCCTCCCGCTGGTGGCAGGAGGCTTCGGGCTCATCCATGGCTTCGGCTTCAGCTCCGTGCTGCGGGAGCTGGGCTTGCCCGCTGGCGACACGGTGCTCGCGCTCGTGGCCTTCAATGTGGGCATCGAGCTGGCACAGCTCGCGTTCGTCGCGCTGGTCCTGGGCCCGCTCTTGCGGCTCGGTCGGACACCCTGGTACGAGCCCGTCGTGGTGCGCGGCGGGTCGGTCGTCATCGCGCTGATGGCGAGCTATTGGGTGGTCGAGCGCGTGCTTGGATAGGCCGAGAGAACGGCCCCACCGAGGCAAGAGCGTAGGGCGGCGTCAGTCCAGCGGTGTGTTGGTCTGGTGGCGCAGCTCGATCAGCTCGAAGTCGAACAGCCGCGACAGCCCGTCGTCGCCGGGCACGCGGACGCGTAGGGTCGACGTGGTCGTGCTCTCGAAGTCGCGCCGGCCCTCGGGCCGGACGGGTAGCGAGAGCCGCTCCCGTGCCGAGAGGGTGTAGCTCTCCACCGTGCCGTCCATGCCGATGTTCCGTGGTCTGGCGCCGGTGACCGAGAGGCCCACGTCCAGCGCCCCGAGCCCCATTTCCACGTCGTTGAAGCGAATGTGGGCCTCGGCCGCAGCATCCTGCATGTGCAGGTTCAGCTGGAGCGAACGTCGCAGCGGTTCGTTCTCGAGCGTGACGGTCCACGAGTCGCCTGGTGCGCGGCGCGTGTCCAGCCCGTAGCGTTGGTCCTCGTCGAGGCCCAGGTACACCGGCGTCATGGTGCGAAACGCCTCGTACGTGCCACCCAGGGCGGGCTCGATGCGCTCGCCAGCCACGGTGATCACGGCCTCGCCGGTGGGCCGTGGCTGCACCCGCACCACCGCATCGTGCAGCAGATCGCGTGCGTCGGCGCTCGTGGTGCCGATCCGCAGGGAGCTCACCTGGTACTCGTACGTGGTGACGCCGTCCTGGGGGTCCACGGCGGCGATGCGCTGGATGGCGTCCAGCCGGAAGTACGCGGCGCTCGGCGTGGCGTTCCGCGCCTGTCCGCCGGCCCGCTGCACCGCGGAGACGCGACGCGTGTAGGTGGCCTCGATGTGAGCGCGCCGGCCCAGCGTGCGTGGCAGCGCAGCGTGGATTCGGTAGCGCCCGTCGCTCGGCTCCTGCGGGGCCGCGGCGCCGGTGGCTGCGTCGGGTGACTCCCGGAAGTACGAGTAGACGAACGAACCCAGCCCAATCAAGGCGACCAGCCCCGTTGCCCCGCCGAGGGCCTTCGCCCAGAGCGGGACGCCGCTGGCCGGGGGGGTCACGCTGCGGCGGTTGCACAGCGTGCATTCCCCCTTCGGGTTGAGCACCGTGCCGTGGGTGGGGCAGCGCGGAATCTGGGAGACGCTCACGTCGGGGAAGGTAGCAGGTCGCGTCGCGCGTACCTACCCCGCGTCGTCGGGGAGGGCTTCGGTTGTTGACTCCCCCCTCGATCACGCGCACCACATCCCCAAAGAGAGCCATGCCGCGAGCCATCCGACGAATCGAGACCCTGGCCCCCCGCCGGTCCGCCCCATACGGAGCGAAGGCGTGCCACCTCGCTCAGCTCGCGCGGGCCGGGTTTCCGGTTCCCGCGGCGGTCGCCATCCCCTCGACCCTGGCCGACGACCTGTTCGCCGAGCGCCTCGAGCCGAGCGAGCTGCCCGCGGCGTTGCTCACCAGCGAGGCCGCATCGACGCAGCGCTTGGCCGGCATCCGGGAGCGAGTGTTGGAGCTCCCCTTCAGCGAGGCGCTCGCGCGCGAGCTGCGGGACGCGCTGGACGTCCTCCGCCACGAGGGCGTGAGCAGCTTCGCGGTCCGGTCGTCGTCGACGCGTGAAGATGGCGCCGACGCGTCGGCCGCGGGTCTGCACGACACGCACCTGCACTGCGAATCCGACGCGGAGGTGTTCGACGCCATCCGCGCGTGCTGGGCGAGCCTGTTCACCGAGCGCGCGCTCACCTATCTGCGCCGGCACGGGGCTCAGGAGGCGGGCATGGGCGTCGTCGTCCAAGCCATGGTGGACGCCGAAGTGGCGGGCGTGACGTTCACGGCCAACCCGCTCACGGGGGACGGTGGGGAGATCGTCATCACCGCCGCCTACGGGCTGGGCACCTCCGTGGCGGACGGCCGCGTGTCTCCGGACACCATCCGCGTCGACAAGGCGACCCGCGGTCCGCGCGATCGCGTCATCGGCGAGAAGCGGACGAAGGTCGTGCTGAAGCGTCGCGGCGGCTCGGGGGCACGGACCGTCGAGCAAGAGGTGCCGCTCGCGCTGCGGGCCGAGCTGTGCTTGGACGAGGCCCAGGTGAGCGCCTTGACCGACCTCGCGCTCCGCGTGGAGGAGAGCTTCGGGCAGCCCCAGGATCTCGAGTGGGCGTTCGCCAGTGGTCAGTTGTTCATGCTCCAGGCGCGGCCAATCACGACCCCGGTGGACATCGCGAGCTGGCGCAAGCGGGGCGACGTTCCGCGTGTGGACCGAGCGCGCATCGTGTGGTCGAACGTCAACGTCGGGGAGGCGCTGCCCGGTGTCGCCACCCCGCTCACCTGGAGCATCCTCAGCAGCTTCAGCGAGCTGGGCTTCCGCCGCGCCTTCGGCTCGCTGGGGTGCAGCGTCCCGCGCGACGCCGAGCTCGTGGGGGAGTTCCGCGGGCGGATCTACCTCAACCTGACCGAGTTCATGGGCATCCTCACCCAGGTGCCCGGGCTGCGCCCCAAGACCCTCCTGGCGTTGGGCGGCGGTGGCATGGGGGACCGCTTGGAGTCCGACGTCGTGCCCCGCTCACGCGCGGCCTTCTTCGCGCGCCTCCCCGTCACCGCGGCTCGCTATGCGCGTGAGAACTACAACGTCACCGAGCGCGTGCGCGCCTTCGAGCATTTCTACGAAGCGGAGCGGCGGCGCATCGAGACGGTCAACCCGGCGCTGCTCTCTCCTGCGTCGATGGCCGCGCTCCTGCGCGACGTGGAACACCTGCTGGACGAGGCGGGCGCCGTCATGCTCACGGTCTACGGCAACCTGCTGGCCAGCGTGGTCCTGCTGCAGGGGGTCTTGATGCTCGTCGTCCGCGACCAGGCCGAAGCTGTTCAGCGCGACCTGCTCGGTGGCCTCGCCGACGTGGACAGCGCCGCGCCTGGGGTCACCCTCTATCACATCGCGGAGAGCAGCGCGCGTGAGCCAGCGGTCCGCGAGGCCATCCTGGCCAGCCCCGCGACCGAGCTGCGGGTGGATGCCCTGCCGGACGGCCCCACGCGCCGTAGCCTGCAGCGCTTCCTCGAGGCCTACGGCCACCGCGGGACGCGCGAGGCCGAGGTGGCTGCCCCGCGTTGGTCCGAAGACCCGACCCTCCTGTTCGCGACGCTGCAGATCTACCTACGCGAGGGGGCGTCCTCCGTTGCGCGTGGGCTCAACCCCGTGCAGATGGCAGAGCGGCAGCGGCAGGCGCGGGAGGCGGCGTTGGCGTTGGTCTCCAAGAAGCTGCCCCTGCCGACACGCACGGCGGTGCGCCACCTCCTGGCACTGGTGCAGCGCTTCATGCGCCTCCGCGAACGCCTCCGCAGTCACGTGACGGCCGTCCTGGGGTTGTTCCGGCACGTGGCGCTCGACACCTCGCGACGCATCGAGAGCGTGGAGCCCGGGGCGGGCGCGGACGCGGCCTTCTACCTCACCCTGGACGAGATCGACGCGTTCTTGCGCGACGGCAGCGAGAGCGTGGCGGTGCGTGTGCAGCGCCGCAGGCGGCGCGTGGAGCGTGACCGCAGCCTGCCAGACCCGCCCGACACGTTCGTGGGCTATCCACCGCCAGTCAGCATCGAGGCGCCGGACAGCGACACGCTGCTCGGGCTCTCGGCGTGTGCGGGCGACGTCACGGGTACCGTGCGCGTCATGGACTCCCCCGCGGACGCCGCGCACTTCCGGGCGGGCGAGGTCTTGGTCTGCGCGTGCGCCGACGTGGGGTGGTCACCGCTGTTCCTCGTGGCGTCGGCGGTCGTGACCGATCTGGGTGGGCCTCTCTCGCACGCGGCCATCGTCCTGCGCGAGTACGGTGTGCCCTCGGTGGTCAACGTCAAGACGGGCACCCGCCAGCTCAGAACGGGCGACCGCGTCCGTGTCGACGGCGGCGCGGGGCGCGTCCACGTGATCGAGCGGGTGGCTCGCGGCTGAGATGGCGCGTCCACCGGACACGCGGTCGTTGGTGGTGAGCGTCGTTCACCAGGACGCGGCGCTGCTCGTGCTGGCGAAGCCCAGCGGTCTACCCACCACCACGCCGGACGACTCCGACTGCGTGGTGCGGCGCGCGCAGGCGCTGGACCCCAGGGCGCCGCGCCTGCACGCCACGTCGCGTTTGGACGCCGAGGTGAGTGGGCTCGTCACCTTCGCGCGTACCCCTGCGGCGGCCGAGGCGCTGCGCATGGCGCGCGTGGAGGGGCGCTACGGGCGGCGCTACGTCGCCCTCACGCTCACTCCACCCGCGACCGACGAGGGGGTTTGGGACGCCTCCATCGCCGTCGACCCGCGTGACAAGAGGAAGCGCGTGGCGGGGCCCGGCGCACAGGAGAAGCACGCCCGCTCGCGGTTCGTCGTGTCCGAGAGGTTGCGGCACGGAGGCTTGTTGCACCTGTTTCCCGAGACGGGGCGCACGCATCAGCTGCGCGTGCACGCGCTGGCGGCGGGCGCGCCGCTCTTCGGCGACCGTGTGTATGGCGGTCCCGCGCGGGCGACGGGTGTCGACGGGCGGGTGATCACGGCGCGGCGCACCATGCTGCACTGCGCGGCCCTGCGCTTGCCCGACCTCGCGGCGGGCTGCGGTGAGCTCTCGCTGGAGCTCGCACCTCCGCCCGACTTCGCGGCGGCGTACGCTGGCCTGTCGGGGCGCTGACGTGCGCTCGAGCTCGACTCGAACCCTCGCTTCCCACGGTGCGGCCGAGGCGTCAGGTGGCGTCGAGCGCGGCGTTCACCTCGCGCTCGATGGCCTCCGCGCAGGTGTCCTCCATGGCGTCGACCGACCCGCCCATGCGCTCGCAGTTGCGCTGGTACACGAAGAGTCGCCCGACCTTGCCGTCGCGAACGTCGTCGGCCAGCGCGCACAGGCGCGGGTCCACGCCCTCTGCGATGACCTCGCGGCCGGGGAGGTTCGCGACCACCACCAGCGCCCCCTCGAGGGAGTCTGCGACGCGCTTCGTCAGCTTCTTCATGGCGCCCCGTAGGCGCCGCTCGAACACGGCGCGCGACGTGCTCCACGGAGGCGGGGGCGTCGACCCATCCAGGTCGCGCGACTGGAGGAATGCCACGGTGGCGCCGGCGCGGTCCTCCTTCGCCTCCAGCCACAGACCCAGGTAGTAGAACACCTCGGGGTTGGTCTGGCTGTCGCGTGCTGCGGTCTGGATGCGGTCACCCGCGGCGTCCAGGTCGCCCACCTCGAAGTAGGCGCGGCCAATCATGAAGTCCAGCTCGGGGTTCTCGAAAGGTCCCTCCGGCAGGCGCTTGAGCGCCTTCGCTGCGCGCTCGTGGTCCCCGGTCTGGAGGATGGCCTCCACCTTGAGCAGTACGGCGTCGGCCTTGGCGTCCTTCGAGTCCGCGTGCTCGATGGCCAGGTCGATCAGGCGCAGCGCTTCCTCGGGCTGGTGCAGCGGGTGCATGTGCAGCTCGGCGGCGTTCAGCAGCGCCTCGGTGAAGAACTCGTCGAGCGCGATGGCCTTGCGGTAGTGCCGCAGGGCGGCCTCCACGTCGCCCTGCGCGGCGCGCACGTACCCGAGGAGGTTGTGCGCCTCGGGCGCCTCGGCCAGCTCCAGGCACGCCAGCGCGGCGGCGAGCGCCCCTTCGAGGTCGCCTTCAGCGACCCGCTCCCAGCCGGCGTCGAGCTGCGCGGCCACCGGATCGTCCGGCATGTCGTCGTCGTAGTGCATGGTCTCGGGCCCCGCGCGCCAGCACGGGGACGCGCAAGGTGGGTCTCGCGCGGCCCGCGGTCAAGCCTACTGGCCCGTGACGAACAGTCCGAACAGCCCCGGCGTGCCCACAGCGTCGGCTGGGCTCTCGAGGGGAGCGGTGTCCCCCGGCCCCGCCGCGCGGATGAGCACCCGGGTTGGGTCGGCCTCGCTCACGTCCCAGCGGCCGGTGTCGTCGTAGGCGACCCGCAGCGACGAAGCGCCGGCCAGAGTCTCGAGGGTGAGCACGCGGCCGTCCGAGAGCCGGTGGACGCGGGTGCTCGAGCCGACCGTCGTGACGGCGAAGGCCCCATCCTCCGAGATGGCGTCGGTGCGTCCTTCGCAGGGGGCGACATCCGCCTGCGCGCCCGAGCGGAGGTCGAAGCGCACCACGCGGCCACCCTCGCAGGCGAGCCCGAAGGTGCCCGCGAAGTTCGTGGCTGTGGGCTCCTCCACGGAGAACGAGGCGCGTTGGCTGCTCCCGTCGAGGGTCGCGACCACCATGTGGCCATCACCCATCGCCAGGATGCGCTGGTGGTCCGGCGTGATCTGGTACAGGTGCAGCTGAGACGAGGCCGTCCAGCGCTCGCGCTCACGGCCGCTGGTGACGTCCAACACGCGCACCTCGCGGTCGGTGGTGCCCACTGCGACGAGGGCGCCGTCGGCGCTCACCGCGCGGCTGGCGAGCTGCGGGACCTCGAGGCGTTGGCGCCCGCGGGCGTCGTAGAAGCGGAACGTCTCGTTCGCGACGACCGCGAACGCACCGCCGGCCAGCATCTGCAGCGTCGCGTAGCCCTCCGCGCTACCCTGGGCGCGCAGACGACCGGTGCGCGTCTCGTAGACCTCCCACCACACCCGCCGCGTTCCGCCGTCACGCGTGGAGTCGAGGAACGCGATGGCCGCGCCGTCCGGGGAGAGATGCGCCATCCGCATGCAGGTGCGGGGGTCTTCGCAGCGCACCTTGGACGAGCGGCTGCGGCGGAGGCGTACATCCGCTGCTCCGCCAGAGCGCTGCACCACGAACTCATCGTCGCGGTAGGTCGCCGTGACCGAGCCATCGTGCGTGCTGACGACGTTGCTCTCGACGATGCGGTCGCTGTCGAAGAGGCAGCTGGAGTAACCACCCAGCTGCGCGATGGCGCCCGTCGGGCCCCGAGTGACCTGCTGCTCGCTGCCGCACGCCAGGTCGCGCATGCCCTCGGCCGCGAAGCGCGAGACCCCCGCCCGCGAGCGGGTGAACAAGACGCGGCCATCCATGCTGAAGCTGGCCCCCCACACGCTGACCTGCGCGCCCTCCTGGACGAACGACGAGCCGAGCGTGGCGTCTCGGCCGCGTCGCAGCTCGGGCGGGTTCACCCCCGCCAGGGACCAGCGCCCGTCCGGTGAGAAGACGGGCGGGGGCTCGCCCGAGGGACCCGCCATCGCGGGCAGCTCGCCGATGACGCCTCGGGCGTCGAAGAACGTGCGCTCGCCGTTTCCGTCGATGGCCACGAACCCACCTTCGCCAGGGAGTGGCACCACGCGGAAGGTGGCGTACTCCGGGTCGACGTCGCCCGCCGGGAGCTCCACGCGCGCGAGGACGCGACCCGTCTCGGCTTCGACGTAGAGGCCTTGCGTCTCCGCGACGGCCACGATGAAACGTCCATCCGCGCTGTAGGTGACGTCCGGGGTGGCTTCGCCCGGCATGTCGAAGTCTGCGCGCACCCGCCCGCTGCGCGAGTCGGCGAGCTCGATGCGACCGGGGCGCGCGAGGAGCAGTTGTCCGCCTTGGGGTCGGAAAGCCACCCGGAGCCGTTGGTCGGGGTCCTCGGGGGCGTCGCCCTCGAGGCGCACGCTGTGCACCACGCTCAGATCGGATGTGTCGTGGAGCGTGAAGTCTCGTCCGTCTGGTGTGACGACGGCGATGCGGGCACCACTCGGCGAGTACAGCACCTGCACACGCCAACCTTCGCCGTCCTCGTCCTGAGGGCCGGAGGTGATCAGCGTGGTCTCCTGTCGGCCGCCGTCGTCGGGGCGCGCCGTCTCGAGCGTCAGCTGGTCTGCGCCCACGCGTACACCCGCGATGCTGTCGCCCCTGGGGTGCAGCGCATAGCCGACGAGGCGGCTCTCGTCTTCCCTCGAGGGCGCCGGGGCGAGCGTGCGCAGGGTGTCGCTACGCAAGTCCCACAAGATGGCGCCGTGTCGGAACGTGGAGACGAGGACGCGCGAGCCGCTCGCGTCGACGTCCAGCGCCGGGGAGTCCTCGTCGAACCAGGGGCGCGCATACGCGCGCAGCGCGCCCGTTTCCACGTCGTAGGCCACCAACTCGCCGTGCGAGCTGACGGCGAAGACGCGCTTGCTGTCAGGAGAGAACACCGCGCTCGTGATGTAGCGTCGGATGGCGGTCCGGATGACCGGGCGAGCCGGGCTGACCGTACCATCGGCGCGCGGGCTCGCGAGCGCCAGGTCGTCTTGGTTGAGGAGGTTGCGTGGCGGCGCGGGGACGGTCTCCACTGGCGTGAGGGTGGGCGTCGGGCTGCCGCAGCCGGCGGCATGGACACCCGACCACAGCATCAGCCCCGCGCCGAGCGCGCGCAGCCCTGCGAGGCGGAGGGGAGGTCGGGTGGACATGGCTACCTCTCTCAGGGGATGTCGAACGTCGCGAAGGTGGCGCGCTGATCGCCCGTGAGTACCAGCTGGTACGTGCCGAGGATGCTTCCGCCGACCGAGATGCTGACCACACCCGTCGTCGGACCCGCGTTGGAGCTGCAGCCATCCCCCGCCCAGTAGTGAACCTCGACGGTGTAGCGGCCGCTCGGCGGGCGCACGCCGCCACCCCAGTAGACGTTCTCGATACGGTTGTTGGGCTGCGACGGGTTGCAGTTGCCGCGGGCGTCCTGGTCGAGGTGTCCGCCGCTCGCTGCCTGTGGCTCGCCGTAGTAGATGCGTGCTCCGTTGGGATCGTACACGTACAGGTCGAGGTCGGCCCCCGTGTTCCAGGCGAGCGTGATCTGCACGTCACCGGAGGAGTAGCCGCAGCCTTCGTCGATCTGGCCGTTGCAGTTGTCGTCGAGGCCGTTGCAGATCTCCTGCGCACCTTGCACGCAGCTGGACTCCAGCACCACGACCCCGCCCTGGCCGGACTGCTGCTGTGTCTGGTCGGTCGTGACCGGTTGCGTGGTGCGGGCCGTCGTCCGCACGTAGCAGCCTCCAGTGGAGAGGAAGGCCATGGCCACGAGCAGAGACTGGAAGGACTGGAAGGCGAAGCGGTAGTTGGTCATCGGGGCTCCTGTTGGCGCGAGGCGTCAGCGCACTCGTACGCTATGTGGATGCGCCACCTTCCCCTACATTCGGGTGGTTTGTCGAGGGGCAGTCGAGGAGCAGGTGCGTGTCGGGGACGCCCAAGCGTCGCAGCGGCGTCAGCAGGTCCTCCGGCAGCGGAGCCACCACCTTGACGGGCGTGCTCGTGAGCGGGTGGGGGAACGTGATGGATGCCGCGTGCAGCGCCATCCGCGCGATGCCGCAGTCGGCCTGGCAGCGGGCGTTGAAGCGCCCTCGCCCGTGGGCCTTGTCCAACACGATCGGGTGGCGCAGGTGCTTGAAGTGGCGACGCACCTGATGCAGGCGGCCGGTCAACGGGAAGGCCTCGACCCATGCGTAGTGGTCGAGCTGATGCACCACGTGGTAGCGCGTCTGCGCTGGGACGCGCTCGCCGTCCTCCGTGCGAGGGATGGCGTAGTCCACCAGCCCCTCGGCTGGGTCCGGGCGGCCGCGTACCAGCGCCAGGTAGCGCTTCTCCACGCGGCCAGCCTCGAAGGCGTCGTTCAGCACGCGGAGCGTCTCGGGCGAGAGCGCGAACAGCAGCGCGCCGCTCGTGCCGCGGTCCAGGCGATGCGCCGGGTACACGTCACGGCGCAGCTGGTTGCGCACCAGCGACATCATCACCACGCGGTCCTGGGCCCAGCCGCGGTGCACCACCAAGCCGGAGGGCTTGGCCACGACGACCACGGCCTCGTCCCGATACAGGATGGGGATCCGTGGGCGCTCGGGCTCGCTCGGCTCGTGTGGTTCGCTCATCGCGCGTGGCATGAGTCACGGCGCGCCTGCTGTCGAGCAGCGCAACGGCCTGCCCCACTCGGGCGTGGGCTCGATCCGGCGGGCATTCCCACTACACTCGGCACCCCATGAGCCCCGCGAGCGACAATGAAGCGTTCGTCATCGACGTCGCCCGCGCCTTGCACGCGTACGGGCAGCCCGCCCACCGGATCGAGGCGCTGCTCGCGGCGCTGGGCACGAAGTTGGGCACGGACGGACAGTACTTCTCGACGCCGACCGCCGTGTTCGTGGCCTTTGGAACGCCCCCCGAGCAACGCACCTACCTGGTCCGCAGCGAGGCGGGCGAGCAGGACCTCGGGAAGCTGGCGGACCTCGACGCCCTGGTGAACGCCGTGGCCCGCGGCGAGCTCGACGCGACTACCGGGTCAGGGCGCCTCCATGCCATCGTGACGCGTTCGTCGCGTGAACGCCCGTGGGTGCCGCTCGTGGTGCATCCCTTCGTCGCAGCGCCAGCGGCGCTCTTGCTCGGCGGCGGACCGCTCGAAGCGTTGGTTTCCGGCGGCATCGGGCTGCTGGTGGGCATGCTGGAGCAGTGGGCCGAGCGCGCGGAGCCCATCGCCCGTCTTCATCTGCTCCTCGGGAGCGTCGTCGCCTCGGTGGCGGCGTCGCTGGCCGGGTTGTTCTTGCCCGATCTCTTGATTCAGCTGAGCACCGTCGCCGGCATCTACATGCTCATGCCTGGCCTCGCGCTCACCACGGCCATGAACGAGGTCGCCACGGGCCACCTCGTGTCGGGCACCGCGCGCTTCGCGGGCGCGCTGGTGTCGTTCCTCCAGGTCGCCGTCGGGGTCAGCCTGGGCGGCGTGCTGGTGGTGAGCCTCGCGCCCCATGCGCAGGCGTTCCTGCCCGCGCCGGTCCCGGTCCGCGCGGCCTTCTGGCCTTTCGTGGGGCTGTTGGTGGCGCTCCCGGCCGTCATGGTGCTCCTGCACGCGCCGCGGCGGGACGCGTGGGCCACGGTGCTCGTCGCCACCTCCGCGTTCTCCGCCGGTCAGCTGTGTACCCCGCTCCTAGACGACGGGCTCGGGCCCTCGCTCGCGGCCACGGTGTCGGCCTTGGTCCTCGGGCTGGGCAGCAACGCCTTCGCGCGCCTCAGCGACCGCCCCGCGGCGCTCGTGATGGTGCCCGGCATCCTCCTGTTGGTGCCGGGCACGATGGGCTTTCGGAGCGTGGCGTCGTTCCTGCGACGGGACGTGGTCGCCGCGGTCGACACAGCGTTCGCGGTGGGTCTCGTGGCTGGCGCGTTGGTCACCGGTCTCTTGGTGGCCAACCTGGTGCTACCGCCCCGCAAGGCCCTGTGAGACCCAAGAGGGAAGCGGCCGGGCCGCGCGGGGGTATGCTGGAGGTGTGTCACGTCCATTCGCCTTGCCTCCGGCGCGTCCCTCGCGGGCGCTCGCCGCTGGGCTCACGCTGTGCCTCGTGCTCACATCCTCGGGCTGTGGTGCCGGGCTGACCGCGGCCCAGCGTGAGCAGTGTCGCGCCTTGCGTGGGCGCGTGGCGGGTCGCGCGGTGGCGGGCGCCATAGGCTCGGTGGTCGTGCTCGGCGTGCTGGTCATCGCGTCGGCGGCCCTCGGGCGCGCGCCGAACTTCGGCAACCTTGGGCGCGGCGGACGCAGTCGGCGATCCGCGGCGCGAGCGCAACGCATCGCCGTGTGCCGCGCGCCCGAGTCCCCTGACGAGCCCGGGGTGCTCCTGCCCGTGGACCCGAACGGGCCGACACCCGGCGAGTACGCCCCGACGGACATTCCCATCGCGCCCGAGCCCGAGGGTCCGCCCTCGGTGACCGAGCTGGACGACGCCCTGGCGGACAACCTCCCGGCCGTCCTGGCGTGCGCTCCGAGCAGCCACGGAACGCTCTACATCGACGCGCGTCTGCACGGTCCGAGCGGCAGCATCAGCGGCCTCGTGCTGGGCGGCGAGGGCTCGTTCGGGGTGAGCGTGCGGTGCGTGACCGACGCGCTCGCTCCGCTGCGTGTGCGGCCCTTCGACGGTGTCGTGGACGTGCGCTGGGCGGTCTCGCTCGCGCCCAGCCCCTGACGGTGCGGCGGCGACCACCCGGCCGGTGGATGGGGGCCGCGACCGAGGGTGGCCTGGTCGGCGTCAGTCTTCGTCGTGTGGCATGCTGGTGCCGCCGGAGCGCAGATACTCGAAGGGCGTCACGTACAGCAGGTTCGATGCGCGAGAGCTGTAGACATCCGCGCTCTGCTCGATCTGCCGCGCCAACAAGCTGCGCGTGCTCCCCGTGCGCAGCAGCGGGCCCCAGTGCGGATTCACCAGCTCGCCGGCGGCTCGCGCCAGCGGCGCGATGCGCTGATCGAGCCCTGCCAGCTGCTCGCGGAGGCGCTGTACCTCGGCGCGAATCTCGGAGGGTGTCGCATCCACTTGCGGTCCGTAGCCTTTCGTCTTGCGCTGCAGCGCGAGACGCATGGAGGAGTAGCGGTACTCGAGCGCGGTCTTCTCGCCCATCAGCTTGACCAGCTCGGCGCCGCTCGCGGAGAAGGAGCCGAGCGCCGCCAGCTCGTCCTCCAGCTCGCGCAGCACCAGCATGGTGCGCCAGCGCTGCAGTGTCTTGCTGGCCTCCACGTCGCTGAAGATGTGGTCGCCCACGTACAGGATCTGCGAGCCGGACAGCCCCAGGTGGGCCTCGATGCGCGACGCGTTCCCGCCGAGGTACGCGCCCCCCGGCGTGAGCGCGCCGTTCGCGGGTCGCAGCAGGCCGTCGTCGCTCACGATCTCGAAGATGTCGTTGCGCTGCTCGAAGAAGGCGGGCTTGCGCGCCGAGACGACCACGAGGTCGAACAGGTCGCGCCACGTGCCGTGCTCCACGTACGGGTCGAACACGTAGCGCATGATGGCCGACGTGTAGGACCACTCCGAGTTGGTGATGACCAGCAGCTTCTTGCCCGCTGCGCGAAGGTCCATCAGCGCCAGGGGCAGGTCAGGGTCCGGCTCGATGAAGCGCTCCGGCGCGGCGATGATCTCGGCCTTGAGGGTGCCCTCCATGTGCGTCGCGTCCAGCTCGCGGCGCACCAGGCGGTGCAGGCCCGCGTAGCCCAGCGAGCGCGGCAGGCGCCCCGCGTCCAGCAGGTCCACCAGCTGCATGAAGAGGCACGCCTCGGACAGCGCGAAGAGCGTGTGCAGGAAGTACCAGTGCCCGTGCTGCGCCACGTCCACCAGCACCCGCGAGTACGTCTTGCGCTGCTCCGCGAAGTCGAGGCGCCGCGTGCCGTGGGAGGCCCGCGTGACGTAACCGAAGCGGTTGGCCTTGACGACGTTGCCCAGCTCGAGGTCGACCACCAACCCGAGCTGCGCCAGCCGAGGATCGAACTCGAGGTCGCCCACGGGCCACCCCATGTCCAGCAGCCGTTGACGGACGTGGTTGTACGCTTCGCGTTCCCACTCCTCGTGGCGGTAGTGCACCAGGGTGTAGTCCATGTCGAAGCCGATGGCTTCGATGCTGCGGAGGTTCAGGGTGCGGTTGACGAAGATGCGTCGCGTTGGCGGCGCAGCGGGCAGCTCGAGGACCATGGCCGTGTCTACCACGTTCGACGGCGCGTTGAAGGAGCACTGTCCGGGAAGCGGGACGGAAGCGGGCCTCTCAGAGAAAGCTCCGCCCCTGGCCGCGGTACGTGGGCACCTCGTCCACCACGCGTCCACGCTCGATCAGCACCAGGTGGTTGAAGTGCTCGCACAGCTCGCCTGCCTTGGCGTGTCGGAAGAAGACGGGGTCGCCCAGGGAAAGCGAAACGCCGGGGCTCAGCTTGAGCGGGGTCTGCACCTCGCCCGCGCCCTCCGTCGGCAGCAGCTCCAGACCCTCGGGGTACATCGGGACGGGCAGCTTCTCCGGGCCGGCCGAGCCGGACGCGACGTAGCCGCCCCCGTGGCACGTGGCGAAGCCTGGCGCCGGGCGCCGCACGACTGGCAGCACGAAGCCAGCGGCGGGGGCGTGGTGGAAGTGGGAGAAATTGTCGAAGAGGGTGGGGCTGTACAGCCCGGAGCCGGCCGTCACCTCACTGACGCTGCGGTCGCGCGCCGTGGCCTCGAGGCTGCCGGTGCCCCCGCCGTTCACGAAGCGCAGCGTGTGACCGGCCTGGTGGAGCGCCGCCACCGTGTCCGAGCGCCGCTTCTGGAGGTCCATGATGGATGCCCGCTTGAGCACCCGGATGGCCGTGTTCATGGCGCGCTGGTTGGGCAGCGCGTCCTGCAAGCCTGCCACCTGCGCCTCGTAGCCCATGACGCCGTCGAGGCGCAGCGCGTCGTGGTCGGCGATCTCGGCGGCCAGCTCGAGCGCGGCGCGCGGCGAGTGGAGGGGCGAGCGGCGCACCCCGAAGTGCAGCCCCGGTAGGCGCAGTGACATGTCGAGATCGAGCGCTACGGAGAGCGTCTGCCCCACGTCCTCCGCCAGCTGCCCGAGCAGGCGCACGTGGGCCATGTCGTCCACCATCAGCGTGATGTCCGCGCCCCGCTCGACGGCCTCGAGGCACGCGCGGATGTCGGCCGGCTCCAGCGTGGGATACGCCACCAGCAGGTGGACGGGCTTGCTCAGCTCGCGTGTGAGCCAGGCGGCCTCGGCGGCGCTGTAGCACATGAGCCCCTCGTACCCTTCGTGCTGGAGCAGCCGCTCCATCAAGGCCACGCAGCGGATGGACTTGGTCGCCGGGCGGATGGGCAGCGAGCGCCCCGTGCCCGCGCGGACGCGCTGCACGAGGTCCGCCGCGTTCCGGTCGAAGCGCGCCACGTCCACGTACGCCAACGGGAGACGCAGATGGCGGAGGGCGGCGGCGTAGGCGGCGAAGGGCGACATGGCGGGAGCCTACCCCACTTGCGGGCCCGCTCGCGCGGTCCACACTCGCGGCATGCACGACGCCGACGACGACAGCCCCGACCTCGATCCTCGCGCCGCGCCGGGCCCGGACGAGCGCGACGCGGCGCGCTGGGAGGCCTGCGAAGAGGGCGTCGAGCTGCTCCGTGAAGGTGACGTCGACGGGGCTATCGCGCACTTCGAGGCGGTCGCCGTGCAGGACGCGCAGAACGCGTACGCGTTCCACTTCCTCGGCGCTGCCCACTACGAGCGTGAGGCGTGGGACAAGGCGCTCGCCGCCTACCTGGAGGCGCTGCAGCGAGCCCCCCAGTACCTGGGTGCGCGCGTGGGCGCGGGCCAGACGCTGCGCATGATGGGCCAGCCCGAGCGCGCCATCCGCATGGGCAAGCAGGCGCTCATGCTGCGGCGCGACGACCCCGACGCGCTGTTCCTGCTGGGGCTCTGCTATTACCAGCTCGGCGAGCGCAAGCCCGCCTTCGGCTTCCTGCAGCGCTTCCTCGCGACGGGCCCCGAGGTCGAGGTGCGGCTCGAGGTGGAGGGGTTGCTGGACCTCATCCGCGGCGAGGTGTTCCCGGGCAGCGACGACGAAGAGGGCGACGGCGGCGACGACTGACCGCTACCAGCCGATGCGGAACACCCAGCGCGTGTGCTCGGGGCCGTCGGCCACACGTGAGACCACGTCCACCTTGCCCCCGGTCACGCCGTGGGAGTGCAGCGTCCCCAGCACGATCCCGCGGAACGTCCCCCCGTAGAACGGGCTCGGCTCCACTCGGCACTCCCACAGCATGGCGTGCTCCTCGCTGACTCGGACGCTGTGGGAGTTGTCCTGGACGCTCATGGAGTAGGCGTCCACCAGCTTGGCCAGGATGCGCCGCGGGTCGCTGCCCATCATCGCGCTCAGCGTGCGGCCGACCATGCTGTCCCGGAACACGGGGTAGAAGGTCTCGGCGATGCGCTGCATGCTGCGGTCCAGGGAGAGGTCCGGGTAGAGCACCGCCGCCGCCATGAAATACAGCTTGTAAAAGTCACGGTGCGGGAGCAGAGCGAACGGGATGGCCCGTGCGCGGACGCCCGCATGGAGCATGAGGCGTTCGGCGGTGTCCGCGTCGCGCTCCTTCTTGATGACGTTCACCAGGCCGTCGAAGAACATGCCGCGCACCTGGCACTCGCTCGGGAAGTTCGAGAGGGTTGCGACGATGGCGCGCTGGTCTGCGGCGCCGAGGGGCAACGCCGCGGCGAACGCCTCGATCTCGCACTCCGCGACCTCGCCACGTCCCCATTGGAGCCCCTCACGAGGCGTCGCGTCCAGCTGCAAGAGGGTGGTCATGGGCATGCTCCGGGCAGGGGTGGGGCGCCGAGAGGCGCGGGCGGGACGATCACGGGACCAGGTCGGGCGCGGCGAGCGGCGGCAGGCCCAACCGCCAGCGCAGCTTGTCGAGCAGCTTGAGGGGCTCGAACACGAGGGGCTCCTCGAGGGGGAAGAGAGCGCAGCGCTCGGCGGGGTCGTGGTCCGCGTCGAGGATGGCGTTGACCGCGCGTCGGGCGGCCTCGTTGGCGCCCTCCATCGTGGCCAGGTCCGTGTACGTGCGCACGTAGTCGGACGCGAGGAACAGGTTGCCGATGGCGGTGTGCGCCTCGGGGCGGTCAGCCCAGGAGCCCACGGTGTTCACCAGCAGGGGCTCGCGGTTCTCGGGCTTCCCGCTGGGCCCACCGGTCACGATGCTGTCGTCCAGGTACCAGTGCGCCAGGTTGGACTTCATCAGGTCCACGCCGGGGTCGTCGTTCAGCGACAAGCGCAGCTGCTCCCAGACCTCCTCCATGATCTGCTCGCGGTCGTCGATGGTGTCCGCCGGCTTGTGCAGCAGGAAGCCCGGCGACTCCCAGTCGCTGATGTCCACCGAGAGGATGCCCCGCACAGTTCCGTCGCCCACCTGCGACAGGCGCTGCTTCCAGAACTGTTGCTGCGAGATGCTGGTCAGCGCCCAGGGCGACTCGACGTAGATGGTGTGCCCGTGCGCCAGCGGCACGTCGTCGCGCAGGTAGAACTGGATGCCGTTCATCCACGCGGTCTGCAGCTTGCTCAGGTTCCCCAGGGAGGGATCCGCCGCGAGGACGTCGGGCGTGAGAAAGTGCACGAAGCGGTCCACCGGGATGGCGCTCACGTAGTGGTCTGCGGTGACGCTCTCCAGCGTCCCGTCGGGGCGCGCGATGTCGACGCTGCTGATGCGCCCGCCGCTCATGTGGATGGCGTGCAGCGGCCGCTCGAGCTGGTAGTCCACGCCGAGCTGCTGGATGTGCTGCACCCAAGGGTCGATGAACACGTCGTTGGTCGGTCCGTCGAGCAGCCGGTCGAGGGTCTCGCCCGGCCGCAGCAGGTCCTGCAGCAGCTGGAGCAAGATGTAGCCGACCGTGCGCGTGCTGCCGATCTCGGCGCGCATCGCCACGAGCGAGCGCGTCAGTCCGCGCGCCAGGTACAGCTTGTACTCCTGGCTCATCTTGTCGGCCTCGATGAAGTCCCACCAGCTCAGGTGCTCCCACTGCCCGAAGCGACGCTCGTCGCACGAGCTCAGCAGCGCCACCAGGCGCGTGCCGAAGAAGGCCGCCTCCAGCTCGGGGATGCCGAAGTTCGCCGTGGCGAGCGCGACGATGGCGTCCTTGAATTCGGCCAGGCTGCGCGGGAAGCGGGCCACCAGCACGGGGTCGGTCTCGTTGATGCGCGCGATCTGGAACTGGGTGGCCTGCACCAGGTTGTCGAACACGCCGTCCACGTTCCCCGGGTAGGGGATGCGCTTCATCGAGTCGGTGATGTGCTTGTAGAAGCCCGGGAAGAAGCGGAAGCCGTGCTCGCCGGGCAGGTCGGGGCGCCCGTCCGTACCCGTGCCAGGCAGGCGCACGCTGCGGGCCTTGCCGCCCGGGATGGCCATGGCCTCGAAGACCCGCACCGAGTATCCGCGCGATGCCAGCTCGTGCGCTGCAGACAACCCACCGATGCCACCCCCGAGGACCACCACCTGCTTCACCATCAGGTCATGCTAGGCGAATCTGGTTTCGCGCAAAAGTTCCACACACGGTGTCGGTGACAACCCCTACGCGGGGACACGCGCGCGGCCGCCGTCGGGATCGAGGGCGAACGCGGCGCAGTAGAAATCCACCGAGCGGCCGCCGTCTTCGATCGCGGACGCCGTGGGGATCACTCGGGGTATGCGCTGGTGCGCGTCCGGGCGACGCAGCTCCGACAGCACAGCGCGCAGCTCCTTCGTCCTCCCCGCGGCTCGAAACAGCCCGCTCACGTCCCGAAACGCCTCGAGGGTCGCGCGCTGGTCGGCGCCAAACCGTTGCCGCGCGAGATCGTAGATCTTGTTGACCGCGTAGCGCGGCGCCTCCCCGCGCTCGAGCCGCACGGTGAGGTAGTAGTACGTCGACGCCAGCGGGCAGGCCGCCGCCATCTGGTCGGCGAGCGAGCGCACGTCTTCCGGCGCGCCCGCGAAGGCGCCCTCGAGGCCAGCAGCGCCCACGTAGGCCTTGGCCCGCGGCGCGCGACCGGGGGGCGCTTCCAGCGTGACCACACCGACGGACGGGGCGCCGTCCAGCCACGCAGGCAGTGCGCAGCCCAGCTCGGCGGCCGCGAGCGCCTCGTCGACTTCGCGGGCGCTGCCGACGCCAGCACCCCAAGCGTCTTCCTGGAAGTAGACCTTCAACCGTGGCGGCGCGCCCGGGTCGTCGAACGCAAACGACAACGTGGCGACGCTCGGGAGTGGGAGCGCCGCGGACAGCCGCGTGGCAGCGCGCTGGACCTCCGCTTCGTTGGTGATTCCGGCTGCGTCGATCGCTTCGCCCAGGAACTCGGAGAGGGCGCGGCCGTCGAAGCGAGAGTTCACGGTGAAGCCCCACGCCGCGCGCGTCCCGGCCGCCAAGTAGCCGTCGTACTTCATCGCGAAGGGCTCGTCGGTCGCGGTCAGGCGGTCGGGTCGGTCGAGCATCCGTCGCACACGCGCCGCGGCTGGGTGGCCGCCGCCAGCGCGTGACAGCGCATCGTAGAGTGCGAGTGAGGCGCCCAGGTGCTGGCGCGCGCGGCCTCGTGTGTCGTCCATGGGCTCAGCGTCCGTAGCGCCGTGTCTGGGCGCCGGCCGCCTCGAGCTCGCGGCGCACGACGGCAGGGGTGACGGCAGGCCATGGTTCGTCCACGAACGCAAGCCGCGCCTCGGCGATGTGCCAGAGCATGAACCCGGCGCTCAAGTGCGCGGAGCCACCAGAGCGCAGCAGCAGATCGACATCCGGGAGGCCCGCTGTCCACAGACCCTCCTCGAGCGACTGCGACGCGCCGCGCGCGAACGTTCGGGCGGCTTCGCGGAGCTCGTCGCGGCCATCGTATCCCATCAGCAGCGTCACCTGTCGTGGCCCCGCGCCAGCGGCGCCGAGGGCACGATCCAGCTTCGGTCGCAGCTCGGGGCACAGCTCGTCGATGCGTCCGAACGCACCAAAGCGCGCGTCGGTGTCGCGCAGGAGCCGCTGCGCGGGTCCGTCCAGCCAGTCGCCCAGCGCATCGACGATGCCTCGCACCTCCTCGGGGGCGCGCTGCGTCAGGTTGGCGGGCGAGCCCCACCAGAAGGTCACCATCTCGACTCCCTGCGCGAACGCCTCCCGGATGGCCCCGTCGATGGCGCCGATCCCCGCGATGTGTCCCTCCTGCGCGCTCATTCCACGAGCACGCGCCCACCGTCGGTTGCCGTCCGGGATGATGGCCAAGTGTCGAATGGGGGTGCCCGTCACGTCGGGACGCCGATTGTTGCGCTGCCCATCTGGGCCGACTCTACCAAGCCGACGTCGCGCGTGTCCACGAGAGCGACGGGCATCTCGACGGTAGCGCGAGGCGGTCCCGCGCGTCGCGCCCAACGACGCGGTGCGGGGCTGGCGGGCGGCAGTCGGAGGTGGCACACACCCTCGATGGGAAGTTCGCTCGTCCCGCAGCGCGACGCCGATGGCTGGCAGGACGCGGTCACCTCCACCACACACGCGCTCGCGGCGCTGTGCGGCGCGCCCGTCGGCGCCTTCCAGCCGCTCCTGGATCGCGTCATCGCCGTCGGTCCAACGCCCGACGGGAGCCTCGGGATGGAGTGGGTGGCGCCGACCGGGGCCCAGCGCTTTGGGTTGACCGTGTTCGAGCACGGTGGGCGCGACGACCACCTCGGGGTGGCGCGACGCCTCTGCGTCGCGCACTTCGACGGCGAGGCGGTGGACGCGTGGGACCGCTTGATGTCGGAGCTCCAGGTGACGCGAGTCGGGTGCCATGTCGGCCTCGCGTGGGACGCGACGCACGGGTTCCGGCTCAAGCTCTTTGCGGCCGGCGCGCGGGACATGGCGGCCGTCGCCCGGGCATTCGGCACGCCCTACGAGAAGCATTTGATCGGCGTCGGCTGCGACTTCTGGTGCGGTGGTCGCTACCGCGAGCGGAGCTACTTCCAGGCCAGGAGCGTGGACGTGCTTCGAGGGCTGGCGCCAGCGTGGGACGCTGGCTTCGCGCCGTCGATCGTGGTCGCGGCCCGTCAACACGTGATCCTCACGCGGACGCACGAGACGGACGCGCTGGGCCCCAAAGCGACATGGAGCCTGATCTTCCCCCCAGAGGCGACGCTCGGATCCGTCGAAGCGCCCTTTCAGGGCCTGGTCCACGCGGAGCTCCCGAGGCTCTCGGTGGGCGCGGCGCCGTTCGTGCTGCGGCCGTCGGCGCTCCAGATCGATCGGTATCGTGACGGTCGTGAAGAGCACGAGCTGCTCATCACTCTCGCGCCGGGTTGACCCCGCGGAGGCGGTGCGCGGCGCCGCCTCGACGTGTGTGGCTCAGCCTGGCGTGCGCGCTCGTCTGTAGGGCACGTAGGCTCCCGGGTCATCCTGCGAGTTCGCCATGTACCGCTCGTGCAGGCCCTGGCAGGACTTCCCGAACCGGACGCACGAGCTCTGCTTCGGGCACGAGAAGCCGCTCGACCGCGCGGCGCGCTGTGAGAACTCGTCGTGGATCAGCAGGCTCGCGCGGTGATTCTCGAGCGTGTCGTCGTGCTCGCCCAACAGGCACTCCGGGAACCAGCTGACGACGACCTTGCGCCCAGCTGCCTTCAGCTTCGAGATGGCGCGCCGCAGGTACGGCGCGCTGTCCACGTAGCTGACGTGTTCGCTCCCCTGTCCGATGTCGCCGAACTCGATGAACGCCCAGAACTGACACTCCGGGATCTGCTCCGCGATCAAGAAGTCTGCGGTCTCTTCGAGGTGCTGGTAGCTCCCGCGCGTGATGACGGTGTTCGACACCAACATGGCGCCCGACTTGCGGATGGCCGCGAGCCCGCCGCGCATCTCTTCGAACGAGCGCGGGTCGCGGGTGAGGCATGCGTCCAGCTCGGCGTTCCCAGCATGGACGGACACGAAGTACTCGGTGATGCCAGCGTCGATCAGGCTGGCGAGGAGGGCCTCGTTGCGCAGGCGGCGCGCGTTGGTCTGGATGCGGACCACCTCGAACCCTCCGCGCTCGATCGCCACCCGCGCGAGGTCGGGGAGGTCCTTCCGGAGAGTACACTCCGCGCCGGAGAAGATGAGCCGCTGGTACAACCCGCCCCGCAGCCGGTTCTCGTCGTAGACGCGCTCGAGGAACGCCACGGGCGTGTCCGATAGGCGCTGCGACAGCTCGGGCTCGATGAAACAGAAGCGACAGGCGCTGTTGCAGTTGTAGTTCACGGCGAGCGTCAGGCTGTCGATGCTCGGATCGTCGTGCAGCAGCTGCGTGGACATGGGGAGTGATGCGGATCGGGTCATGGCGATCAGAAGACGCCGTGCACGGCGTACTTGTCGATGTCGACGTGGGTGGTCGACGGGGTTCCTGCGAAGTCGAAGCCGAGGTCCCAGCGCAGATGCGCGAAGTCCTCTGCGTTCTCGGTGAGCATGGTCGCCAGCCCCGGGTCCTTGGGCCGCAGCCACTCGCGGAGCTCCGGGGTCGTGATGCGGGCGAAGTAGAGGCCGTCCGCCCGAGGCTTCACGGCGTAGCAGATGGTGTGGCAGCGCTCGAGGGCATTCGGGACCAGGGCGCGTCCCGCCTCCCGCGTTCCCGCGCGCGGCGAGTAGCGTAGGCGGCCGTAGACGTCGTCGAGCTCCTTCTGCACGCGCGGCGCGTAGAACCAGTAGTGGTTCTCCATGCGGATCCCGTCTGGCGCGATGTGATACGAGAAGCCGCAGGTCTTGCGCGCCTGATCGCCGCTCCCGAGGTAGATGCGTGGATCGTCGGCGACCTTCGCACGCACACCGTCTGGGGTGATCTCGAAGCTCCACATGAAGTAGGGGGAGCGCTCGTCGACGTCGACCCCGAACGTCAGCAGGCCGTCCAGCGCGGCCCGCACGCTCGTGAACGACACGGGGTTGGGCTGCTGGTTCTGCGTGAAGTTGTAGTAGTAGAACTCGATCGCGGTTCCCTTGGGACCCCACTTGAATCCCCACACGGTCTCGTCGTGTCCGACCGCGTCGCGCAGCCGCTCACACACGGGCCAGGCCTCGTCGAGCCAGCCGTGATGGCGGAGCAGGTGCTTGAGGAGGGACGCTGGCTGAAGCCGCCCCGCGGGCGGCACGACGGGGTCGTACGGGCGCAGGATGTAGTCCATGTGCTTCGTCGACGCGGTGACGGGGATCCTGTCGTCGGGGTGCAAGCCGCTCATCGGGCGGCAGCGTAGCACGCTGGCGACGCGGGCTGTTCCCGCGCGCGCCTGGCTCGTCGATCCTGAATCGTGCTCTAGCAGCCCGTTGAAGAACCCTCCCTTCCTCTTGCTTGCAGCCCGAGGCCCACTTGCCGCCCGCTTCGGTCGCAGAACCGTCGAGGTTCTGCTCCCTCACCGTGCGACAATTGAGCCTCGGTTGCCCGCGCGATAGGAAGGGCAGTTCTTCAACGGGCTGCTAGTCAGCTCCAGTAGTACACGTGGTTTCCCGTGCGCGCGATGCCGGCAAAGCCACCGACCGTGACGCGTGGTGGACTCGACGCGACGCAGGTGACGCAGTGCTGCAGCCGTCCGCCGTCGAACAGCACGCCATCCCCTGCCTCGAGCGGGACGACACGCATGGCCCCGCTGCGGTCCGCGACCTCGAGCTCACCACCCGACCCCGGGGGTTGCAGGAGGACGTACCAGCTGAGCTGCGTCGTCCGGTCGGTGTGGGCGAAGAGGCTCGCGAGACCGTCGCTCGGCTCGTAGGTGTCCACGTGCGCCGGCGCGCCGTAGCCGACGTCCATCTCGCGGACCGTGGCCAGGCGATGTTGCTCGGGCTGATCGAGCGAGCCGACGCTGCGTGTCCCGGACAGCGCGCTCAGCTTCTCCTCGAAGCGTGGGATGAGCGGATGAAGCGCTTCTCGGACCCACCGAGCGTCCTGCGCGGCGTCCGGGAAATAGTAGTCCCGAGGCGGACCCGTGGGGTGGATCGGCGTTGGCGAGTACATGACGCCGATGGACTTCGGCGCATGCGGGTCGGGGTACACTGGTTCCCACCGCCCGTGGGCGACCACGGCCGCCATGCATGTCGCGCACTCGTCTGGCGTCAGCAGCTGCTTCAAGATGATGCCATCGAGGCGGCCACGATAGAGCTGACCGACCGCGTCGGCGGGCGCTCGCTCGTCCGTCAGCCAGGGGGCGCGTCCGGTGTCCATGGCCGCCAAGCTAGAGCGGGACCCCGCGACCGCGCAAGGAGACGCGGCTGTGCGCCGTGCTCTCTGCCCCAGCATCTCCCTCGACTCAGGGCTTGCGCGGGTTCCGGTTCGTGCTCGCCGGCGCGGGTCTGCGCTCGCTGCGCGGGTCGCTGGGCGGGCGCCCGGGGGCGGCCGCCAGAGTGGGCACTGCGTCGACGGGGCACGCTCGAAGGGTGTGCAGTCGTCGGGCGAGCTCGAGCGGGTCCGTAGGGAGCGCGCTGCAGTAGGCCAGGAACGCCCACAACTCCGTGAAGGTCTGCGCAGCACGTTGGAGCGCGGCGAGCTCCTCCGGCGTGCCGCTCGGGGCGCTGATCTCTCCCTCGCGGCACGGAAAACGGGGGGCGGCAGGGCGTCTCCCGGCGGAGGCCTCCAATGCATACCTGCGCAGCGTCTCGAAGTAGTCGTCCTCCGGGATGCGCGCCCTGAGGGCGGTCGCCCGCTCGTGTGTGCCGTCGAGGACCTGGGTGCACGCCTCCGCCAGCGCGGCCAGCCCACCTTCGAACGTCGCCAGCAGCTGCAGGTCGTAGACGGGGGAGAAGTGGAAGTTCTCGAGGACGTGGAGGACGACCTCGTCGCGCGTCGCCGTCATGCCCCCGGGGTCGAGCAGGGTCGCGGGGTCTCCCAGCGTGAGCAGCACGTAGTAGAGACGCCGGTCGATGCCGCGCGCGCGGTTGAGGGAGCGGCCGCCCGGCTCGAAGAGGAAGCGGATCATGTCCGCGCCTCCGAAGATGAGCTGGGCGCGCGTGGGAACCCCCGGGATCCAGCCCTGGTCGTGGCAGCGCGCCAGGCGCGCGTGGATGCCATCGTCTCGGACCCAGCGCGAGCCGACCGTGATCACCCTCCGCACTGCGGTTGCGACGTCCCGCGGGGTGCCGAGCGCGACGACGACGTACTCCGCGGGAGAGCGACGCAAGACCTCCAAGGACGGAGAGCGTCGGCCGAAGATCTCGTCTCGACGCTCCTCGTACCACCGGGCGACCTGCCCGAGCCCGGTACGGGCGCGCGGGCTCGTGTTCGTGTCGCGTGCGGCGGCCATCGGCTCTCGAAATACACCGCGGCCATGCGCGCGTCGAGGGCCCGTCGTCCGTTCGCCCGTACACGCGCTTGACGGGTGCGTCTCGGCGGCCGATAACTCCATCGTATGGTGCGTCGAGCGCGACTGCGATGGCGCGGCCGACTCCCAGGAACGACATGGTCACCAGCACCACCACAACGGACGCCACGTACCGACAGGCCTTCGACCGTGATGGGTTCGTGATGGTCTCCGGCCTGTTCGACTCAGACACCATCACGCGCGTCCGGCGGTTCATCTATTTTGCCGTGTGTCACGTGCTCCCAGACTCCGCTCACCCGTGGACTGGGGACGCAGCGACCTCCAGCGAGCCGTGGGAGTCCAAGCGGTTGGACGACTGGGTGCGCGCAGCGCAGCGAGACGAGCCCTCGCTGTTCGAGGCGTTCTGCGACACCCTGCAGAACGGCGCGGTCCTCACGCGGCTGCTGTCTGCGCCGCAGGTCCTCGACACGGTCGCCCGGCTGCTCGGGGAAGACGTCGATGGCCTCGCGCTCTCCGGCGCCCAACTGCGCGTCGACGTCCCACGAGATCCGCGCAACGGCTACGAGTGGCATCAGGAGCGCGCCTACTATCCACAGAACCCCGAGGGGCACCGCGGTCTGGTGCTGTCGATCGCGCTCCAGGACACGCCCCCATCGCTGGGAGCGCTGCGCGTCGTGCCGACCAGTCACCGCAGGGGGTTCACCTTCGGACAGCACAGCGTCACCACCAATGGGGTGGCCGAGCAGAAGGCGCTGTCGCCGGATCAGCTGGTCGGCGCCGAGGTGCGCGCGACGGACTTCAAGCGGGGCGACGCGCTCTTCACGAGCATGAACACGTACCACCGCGCAGGGGAAAACCACGGGGAGCGCGTCCGCTTCTCCCTGCTGGGCAGATATCACCAGCTCGCGGCCGACCCTCACTACGTCGCCACGCGCGCGCGGCTCGACGCCAACCCGCTGCTCAAGGCCCGGGCCGAGGCTGTTCACGGCGCTCTGTTCTGAGGTCCGGGCGCGCGTGAGCGTCGACGCTCCACGCAGGATGCGGCGGCCGTCGGGCCGACCCCCTTCCCGGGCGGGCAGCCTCCCGCGGACTGAATGCTGGTTCATCTCTGCTACACTGCGGCCCCATGACGGACCCGAACGACCGCCCCGAGCCCGACGACGCTCGCGACAACGCTGCGCGCAAGACTGCCTGGCATGCCCGGCAAGTAGAGCCCGCCTTCGCCAGGCTGCCGCCGCGCAAGACGAAGTTCAGCACGCTGAGCGACGTCGAGGTCCCGATGCTGGCCACTCCGGCCGACGTCCGCGGCGAGTACGAACGCGACCTCGGCTATCCCGGTGAGTTCCCGTTCACCCGCGGGGTGCAGCCGACGATGTACCAGGGCCGCCTCTGGACCATGCGGATGTTCGCGGGGTTCGGTACACCCGAGCAGACCAACGAGCGCTTCAAGTACCTGCTCGCGCAGGGTCAGACGGGGCTATCCACCGCCTTCGATTTCCCGACGCTGATGGGGTACGACAGCGACTCGCCGTTGTCGCTCGGTGAGGTCGGCATGGTCGGTGTCGCGGTCGACACCTTGCGTGACATGGAGGTCCTGTTCGATGGCATCCCGTTGGACCAGGTCACGACGTCGATGACCATCAACGGCCCGGCGGCGGTGCTGCTGGGCTTCTACGTTGCGCTGGCCGACGTCCGTGGCATCTCGCGCAAGGCCATCGGGGGCACGGTCCAGAACGACTGCTTGAAGGAGTTCATCGCGCAGCACGCGTGGGTCGTCCCCCCGCGACCGGCCATGCGCATCGTCACCGACTCCATCCAGTTCTGTGCGGCCGAGGTGCCACGCTGGAACTCCGTCAGCATCAGCGGCTATCACATTCGCGAGGCAGGCTCCACGGCGGCGCAGGAGCTCGCGTTCACGCTCGCGGACGGGCTCGAGTACGTGAAGTGGGCAGTCGCGCGCGGTCTGGACGTCGACGCGTTCGCGCCCCGACTGTCGTTCTTCTTCGACGTACACAACGACTTCTTCGAGGAGATCGCGAAGTTCCGTGCGGCGCGGCGCATGTGGGCCCGCATGATGCGTGAGCGCTTCGCCCCGAAGGACCCGCGCTCCATGATGCTGCGCACCCACGCCCAGACGGCGGGCGTCTCCCTCACGGCGCAGCAGCCCTACAACAACGTCGCGCGCGTGGCGCTCCAAGCGATGGCCGCCGTCTTGGGGGGCACGCAGTCGTTGCACACCAACTCGCTCGACGAGGTGTACGCCCTTCCGACGGAGGAGGCCGTGACGGTCGCGCTCCGGACCCAGCAGATCGTGGCCGAGGAGAGCGGCGTCGCGAACACGATCGACCCGCTCGGCGGGAGCTACTTCGTCGAGTGGATGACGGACGAGATCGAGCGCCAGGCGATGGCCTACATCGACAAGATCGACGAGATGGGCGGGATGGTCGAGGCGGTCGAGCGGGGCTTCCCGCAGCGGGAGATCGCCGCGAGCGCCTATCGCTATCAGCAGCAGATGGAGCGCGGCGAGAAGGTCGTGGTCGGCGTCAACGGCTACCAGCAGTCGGCGGACCCCAAGATCCCCATGCTGCGAGTGGACGAGACCATCCAGACACACAAGGTGGAGGGCTTGAAGCGCCTCAAGGCCGAGCGCGATCAGGACGCCGTGCGCGTCGCTCTACAGGACATCCGCGAGACGTGTCGCACCGAGCACAACCTGATGCCGCCCATCATCGCGGCGGCCAAGGCGTACTGCACCGAGCAAGAGATCTGCGACGTCTTCCGAGACGTGTTCGGGCGACACCAAGACCGCCCGGAGTTCTAGTCGAGGGCGCGACGACGAGTCGGCGCCCTACACCGTCAGGCCCAACACACGAAGCGGGAGGAGTCGGTCGCGAACGCGCCGAAGCCTCCGACGCTCCAGCGGCTGCGCTCGCCCTCCACGCGGGTCACCTGATGGTATCTGGCGCCGCTCCCGACGACGACCATGTCGCCGGCCGCAGCGGGGACCACGACGTGCCCGCGCCCGTGGTCGATGTCCAACGAGCGGGTCTGGAAGGCGAACTCCCCCGCCTTGTACGCGTCGTCGTACACCACGAATTCACCGCCGCTGTGGGGCGTCTGCAGGACGCAGAAGAACCCCACCTTGTGGTCGAGCATGACCTCTTGGCGCAGCGCGTCATACGCGCGGATGTGCATGTAGTGGTTCTCGCAGTGCGGCGGCAGCCCGCAGCCGTGGGGCATGTTGCGGATGGTCAGCGCGCCGTAGGCTCTGCCGCGGTCGTCGGCGGCCAGCGTCACGGGCGTACCCGAGAGGGCAGAGAGGATCGCGTACGCCGTCTCCGGAAACGGAGGCACGGGTGCGAAGAACGACGCCGCGTCGTTTCGGAGCTCCACGGCGGCCGCGTGGTACGCCTCGAGGTCCGGCCCGGCCGGATAGAGGTCGCTCGGGCTGATCGCGAGGCCGAGCGTGCGGATTTGAGGCACGCTCGTGTCCGACACGTCGCGTATCCGGAACGGTGACGGGAACTCGCCGCGCTCCAAGCGGCTCACCAGCTGCGCCGCTTGCTCCGCGCCGTACACGCCTCGCACGAGCGCCGCGGAGAGGGAGCCGCCAGCGACCGACTGGAGGGTGCCAGCCGCGTCGTCGAGGGAGCCTGCGGCGAGCACGCGAAGCCTGGGGTCGACGGTGTCGTTCATGGGCGGAGTCTAGGGGTCCAGGAGGTCTTCTGACCACTACGTCTTTGCGCGGTCGGGCCGTTGACTTTCCCGCGGCCCGTCGATAGAGGACCGCATGGACTCGTTCTTTCCGCTCGCGCGATGGTCGCGGAACGACCCGGTGCCGCAGGGTACGCTCGACGCCATCCATGGCCGCGAGCTGGCGGGCGTCGTGATCGAGGGCGTGTTCGACGAGGCGACGCTCACGCGCGGCATCGCCGGGGTGGAGCGCTCCACAGTGCTGGCGCCGCGCCCGTTCTCGCCCCTGTTCGAAGCCTACACGTTCGGTCAGATCCTCGACCTCTCGGGGGCGGACCGCTCCAGCTACCACCACGACGCCGCGCGCGTCGCCCGCGAGGTGTCGGACAGCTTCGGTGAGCCGTTCGTGGCCGAGCTGATGGCGCGCCTCGACGCGCTCGGAGCGCCACTGCCCGTGAGACAGCCTCGCTCCCGCGACGGCGACGACTACGCGCCCTTCACCGTCCGCAGCTACCCGGAGGGCGGGCTCATCCCTCCGCACTGCGAGCTCGAGCAGCTGCGCCGCGACGCCTACGCCGACCTCCTCCCCCAGATCTGTCCAGACACCCTGCTGAGCTTCCTCGTGATGGCGTCGGCGCCCGAGGCAGGCGGAGACCTCGTCGTGTACGACCTGGACCAGGCGGACCCTCGCGTGCCCGAGTTCTACGCGGACCGCAGCGTGCTCCACAGCGTCCGAGAGGGCTTCGTGCACAAGCACATCCCCCTGCGCAACGGCGACCTCCTGGTGTTCGACGGGGGACGGCACTTTCACCAGATCCTGCCGGTCGTCGGTCCCCGTAGGCGCTGGACCGTGGGCGGGTTCATGGCCCCCACGCGCGACAGAACGGCGTGGCTGCGTTGGAGCTGACTCAGGGGCCCGCTGGCCTCCGCTCCAGCGCGTACATGCGATAGCGCTTGTCTCGCGCGAAGTCGGTCTCGACCATGTGCCCCCCGAAGATGCCGCGGAGGGGCACGTTCGGCACGTTGGCCAGGACGCGCGCGACCTCGGCGCTCAGCTCCGGGGCCTGATGTTCCAGGACGCCCATGATCAGCGCGTGGTACGGCCGCACTGCGCGCGTGAGCGTGTGTTGGAACACTTCGGCCGAATAGGCCGCGTACTCGTGGACGTCCTCCTCCGCGACCAACGAGAAGCCCGGCATGGCCCGGATCGCTCGATCGATCTCCTCCGTGACGATGTCCGCGAAGATCAGGCGTCCACCCGGCTTCACGAAACGCGCGCAGCGCTGGGCGAGCAGCGCGAGCGAGCCCGCGGCTTGCCCCGCGTGTTGACCCACGAAGAAGTTGAAGGACTCGGCGAACACCAACGCGTCGTACTCGGACTCGGGGTCGGGTAGCGCTTCGAACGTCACGCAGCGCGCCGTCAGTCTGGGGACACCGGCCGCCGCGATGAGCGCGATGTGGTCTGCGCGAGGGCTGATGGCGAGGACCTCGCGACCCGCCTCGACCATCATGCGGCTCAGCCCCCCCAGCCCGCAGCCCACGTCGAGGACTCTCTCGCCCGGGGGCAGCAGGGCGAGCACACGCTCTGCGTACACGCGCTGCGCATCTGGCAGGAACCGCGGCTCTCGCGGGACGCCATCGAAGAGCCCCCAGTGCAGGTGGTCGAAGGCGGCGCTCGCGAAGAGGTCGAACGTGAACTGCAAGTAGAGGTCGGGCAGCGACGGCATGCCGTTGGGACACTAGCAGCCCCTTGAAGAACTGCCCTTCCTATCGCGCCGGCAACCGGCGCTGAATTGCCGCAGGGCGAGGGAGCAGAACGTCGACGGTTCTGCGACCGAAGCGGGCGGCAAGTGGTCCTTGGGCTGCAAGCGCGGGGAAGGGAGGGTTCTTCAACGCGAGAGCACGATTGGCTTCCCTGGGAAGCCTGGCTCGCCCGAACGCGTGGAGCGCCCTCGTCGACGCGGCAGCGTGGGCGATTTCGCCGAGGACGCGCGCGCGCTGGCCGTCGCCGCGCGATTGACACGCTCGAGCCGCGCCGATACGTTCGAGCGATGGCGTGTCGCTCCGGGACAAATGCAGTGTCCCTACAACGCGGGTGGTCGTTCATGGAACGCCCGAGCCGTCAGGCGCTCCCCAGCATGCGTCGCCTCCGGTCGACCGCCGGGGCTCACGGGTGCCCGCGAGTGTCCCCGCGAGCGTCCTGGCGCGCCATGCCGCAGCCCTCTCGATTGAACGTCTGCAGACGGGCCGTGCGTTCATGAGCACACCCGCGCAGCGCATCGCCCTCGTGTCGCTCAGCCCATGGACCCTGGGTGCCCGGCACGTGTCCTTCAACCTTGCCGTCCGCCGGCTGCAAGCGGCCCTGATGAGCGATCCCCGCCTCGCGCAGACTGAAGTGCGTGTGTTCGAGATGGGCGCGGAGTCGCTGGCCACCTGGGTCGAGCGCCTCGCGGAGTTCGACCCCGACATGCTCGCCGCGTCGACCTACCTGTGGTCGCTACCCACCTTCAGCCTGCTCGCCAGCGCCATCAAGCGACGGTCGCCGCGTTGCCTGACCGTCTTCGGTGGCCCTTCCGCGCGGCCCGCCATGCTGGCGCTCGCGCCGTTCCGCGACGCCGCGCAGTTCGTCGACGTGCTCGCGCTGGGGGAGGGCGAGCACGTCATCACCGAGCTCGCGGCGCACCACGGTCACGGCGTGCAGAGCTTCTCGGCGATCCCGGGTCTTGCGCTTCACAGCCCCCTGGGCTGGCGCATGACGCCCGCGCCGCGCCAGTCGCTGGCGATCGACACGTTGCCTTCGCCGTACCGCATGGGCCTCGTCCCAAACGGCGTGACCGCGTACCTCGAGACCTATCGGGGCTGCCCGATGTCGTGCAGCTTCTGCCAATGGGGCAACTCCGCCCACGAGGTCGTCATCCACGTGGACATCGAGCGGGCGCCCTACGAGCTGGTCGCGCGCCGGACCGCCCCCGGGCGTCCGTCGTTCCATGACGCCGCTGGCTGCAGCTTCGTGTTCCGTTCGGACGACATGCAGCACCCCGGCGAGCGCGCGAGCCTCTTGCTGACGCGCACCATCGAGGCCATCGCAAGCGAGGTCGCGCCGCTCCTTCCGCGGGGCGCGGTCGCCGAGTGACGGACGTCGAGGACCAAGAGCTCGACTACATGACGCCGCTGCTCGCGTGGGTGGAGCGGTCCCTCGATCTCGGCCAGCAGCCCAACCGCCACCTGCACATGGGGTGGTGGGAGCCGTCCGAGCTCGGAGGTTGGCGCGGGCCGGACGGGGCGCTGCGCCAGCCGCCGATGGACGAGGTCTTCGCGGCCCAACGCGCCATGACGGCGCACTTTCTCCGGGTGGCGTGTGTCGAACCAGGTCAGCGCGTGCTCGACGTGGGGTGTGGCATCGGCGGGACGCTCTTGGACTTGGCAGAGCGTCGACGAGGTCTGACGCTCGTGGGAGTCAACCGAAGCCAACGACAGCTGCGGCTGGCGCGTCGCCTCGCGGCCCACCTCGTGCCGGAGGAGGCGCCCTCGTTCGTGTTCGGCGACGCGGGTGCGCTCCCGAGCGAGGACGCGACCGTGGACCGCGTGTTGGCGCTCGAGTGCGCGTTCCACTTCCCCTCGCGCCGGGCGTTCCTGCGCGAGGCGATGCGCGTCCTCGCCCCCGCGGGCGCGATCACGCTCACGGACTTCGTGCCGGCGGGGAGCGCTGCGTGGTCCGGCGAGCTGACCGACGCGCTGGTCGAGGGGCACTTCCCGTGGCCAGATCCGATGCTCCGCGAAGGCTCCTACGCGCAGATGGCGGCCGAGCTGGGCCTGCATATCGAGACCGACGATGACATCACGGTGAACGTCGCGCCGACGTTCTTCGGGCTCGTCGAGCGCGTGGGCGCCGAGGGCGAGCACCTCGGGCGGTTGGCGGGGGTGGACCGTGGGGGCGCGGCGCTCGGTGTGCTGCTCAACTCGGGGCGCTTGCAGGTCAGGCTCATCCGCCTGGTGCCGTAGCGGGGACGAGGGGGCGCCGGGGCGCGGGTCCCGCGAGTTCGTTCGCCGCGCCGTTCGGGGCCCCTCGCGCCCGCCGTGTGCCTATGGCGTGCGGTCGTCGAGGGCGCACAGCGCGAGGTGCCACACCAGCAGCGCCGTGGCGCCCAGGACGCCTGCGGGCCGTGTGTGCCCCACCTCGGCACACCGAGAGGCGTGCAGCGACCTGGCGGCGCTCGTGAGGAGGTCGGTCGGGAGTGGTCCCGCGACGTGGAGGCCGCTCGCCTTGTCGCTCCGGATCTGGTCTCCCGGCAGGACGCGGCACCAGGTGCCCAGGCAGCCAGCGAACGCGTCCACGTGGGACGACCAACGCCCCGTCGCGTGGGCGTCGAGGACCAGCGGCAACGCGCTCGAGAGCTCTTCCGCGCTCAGGTCCGCAGGGCGTTCCGCGCTGAGCTGGATCACCAGGTCGGCGTGCGCGCCTTGGGTCCGGATGTACCGCACCGCGTCGCCCTCTCGACGGCTCATCAAGAGGGTGAGCTCTTCGTGGGTGTGATTGCGTTTGTGGACGTCTCGTTGGCGCTTCAGCCGCCGGCGCAGCTCCTCCTCGGTGTCCAGGTGCACGCATAGGTCCAGCTCCTCGCGAAGCTCGGGCGTGTACAGGGTGTGCAACCCGTTGACGACGACGACGGGACGAGGCGCCACGAGGACGTCCGGGCCGAAGCGGCCCGTGCGGTGGTCGTAGGGACGGATCGAGACGCTGCGGCCGTGCGCGAGCGCGCGGACGTCGGTCGCAAGCCGGGCGAGGTCGTTCGCGGCCGGGTCGAGGTGCGTCGTCTCGTTCCAGAGCGCGTCGTGGCGCTCTGCCCGGTGGTAGTCGTCACCGGAGACCTGGACGACGTTCACGTCGCCGAAGAGCGCGGCCACGCCGCGGGAGAGCGTGTCCTTTCCACTCCCGGAGTCGCCCGAGATGCCGATGACGAGCGCCTTCCCGTCGCGTGTCGTGTACGTCACGCCCAACGATCCGGCGCCTTCGTGCACACCGCGTCGAACGGCACGCCCTCGAGCCGCGCACGCAGCCGCTCGATGGCGTCGGTCTCGAGGCCCTCCGACTGCAGCTCGGGCGACACGAGACATGTCCGGAAGCCGGCCGCTCGGAGCGCTTGCGCGGACGTCGCGTCGAGGGGGTGCCGCTGGAAGCCGTCCACCCACACCCAGTCCACCAGACCACGGACGGCCAACACGGACGCGAGGGCCTCGTACTCCGAGAAGCGCACCGCGCAGCGGCGCTCCCCCTGGCGTGCCGTCTTGAGCATGGTGGGGAACGGTTGGTCCAGGAAGAAGAACGCGTCGATTCCGCGCTCGGAGAGGGTGGACCTCAGACGGTCTTCGAGCCCGTCTTCCTTCACGTTCAGGATCAAGAGCTGGTGCTCGTACTCCGCGAGCCAGGTCACGAAGTCTTCGCCAGGGACGAACGGGTCGTGGTGCAGGTGCAGCCGACCCCCTTCGCTGCGGACGTCGACCTCCACCCCCAAGTGCTTGGGGGTGCGACGTAGCGCCTCGATGGTGTTGATGCGGTGCGCGACGCGGATCAAAGCCGATGCCTCAGGTTCAGGCTGAAAGACACCGTTCGCCGGATGAACTTCAGCTTGCTGGCGAGGTCCACGTTCCAGTGCGAGCGGCCATGGGCGCGCGGCCCGAACGCGACCGGGAAGCGTCGGATCTCGAGGTTGGAGCGAGTGGCCAGCGCGTAGGCGAAGAGATCGAGGGAGAAGTCCGTCGGTGGCTCGGACCAGCGCTCGAAGAACGCACGGTGGAACAGGGTGGGCTGCGCGTTGATGTCCCACATCGCCTGCCGCAACAGGGCGGTCTCGAACAAGGACATGCCGACGGTGAAGACGACGTCACCCAAGGGGCGTCCATGACGGCGCCCCTTGACGAAGAGCCGCTCCGGCGCCGAGCTGGCGTCCATGAGCCTGAACCCGGCGAGGGCGTCGCGCGGGTCGGTCTGTAGGTCGGCGTGCGTCCAGCCGAGCCGTGCGCCTCGTGCCGCCCGCAGGCCCGTGAGGATCCCATGGCCGTAGCCGCGGTTGACGTCGACGCGGACCGAGCGAATCCGCGCGTCGCGGAGCTCCTTGGAGAGCACAGCGGCGGTCCCGTCCGTCGAGCCGTTGTCCACCAACACCACCTCCGTCTCGGGAGACTCGGCGACGAGGCGTTCGCAGCGCGCGATCAGCGCGGGGAGACTGGGGGCCTCGTTGTAGCAGGGGATAACCAGGGAGTTCTTCATGCGGGCGCGGCGTTGCGGGGCCGTGCGAGTCTGGCTCCGCGTCCACGGCCAGACAAGACGAATCCACGAGCTCACACGTGGCCGCGCGCAGGCTTCGCACGCCGCTGCTAGCGGTCCCGCGGGCGTGGGATGGGCGGTGGCGGTGACTCCCAGTCGGCCTCTAGTCGAGGCACCACGTCGGCGGGCACGCGGGGGTCACGCTGCAGCGAGTAAGGATGAGAAGACCACTGGTGGAAGCACGACTGCCAGTAGCCGAAGGTCGCGAGGTCGTCAGGGGTTCCCCAGCACAGATAGCGGTCCACTTCGAACGTGCGACACACGAGGCCCAGGGCGACCGCGTCGTCGATGCACGTGTCGACGTAGAACTCACCGCGCACGCGCGCCTCGCGCGCCATCATCCGTTCGGCTGCGGCGACGAAGTCGCGCGCGCGCCGGAAGGTGAACGTGCCAATGATGAGCAAGTCGGTCTTCGGGTTGGACAAGGGCTCCTTCACGGACACCCGTCGGACACGACCGTCTGCGTCGGCGTCGACCCACCCATACGCCGACGGGTCGCGCGCGGCCCCCGGATAGCCCCGTGCGCAGTACACCCACACGTCCGTTTTCGCATCGCTCAACGCGCGCTCGAGCGCTTCGTCGTCGAAGAGCACGCCGCTGTCACATGCCCCGATCGTCAGCGGGGCGTCCAGGTCCACGCCGTCCAGTCCCGCGAGGCAGGTCGGCGCCTGTCCTTCGGTCCCGTGCGCGAGCGTGACGAACGATGGGGCACGCGAGGCCTCGGACAGTACGGCACGCAGAGGCTCCGATGACGCGAGCTGCGGACCGAGGACGAAGCGCTGCCGCGGCGCCCGCGGCAAGTCCGTCAGCGCACGCGCCACCATCGGAACGCCCGCGACGTCGATCAGGGGCTTCGGGACCGCCGTGGATGCCGCGAAGCGGGCGCCCACGCCGCCCATCGGGATCAGCGTCGTCCCCTCGTGCGTGGCGTGCGGGAGGGGGTGCGTCTCGAGGGCCCGGAACGTGCGCGACCAGTCGAGGTATTCATCCAGATCCTCGGGCGTGCCCCACTGCATGAAGTGCTGGAGCGGATACACAGCGACCGGCTGGGAGTCCTCGAACAGCGGGGTGTAGGCAACGCTCACGTAGTATTCTCCGGCCACCCGGAGGTCGCGCGCGACGACGGCATCCATGCAACGCGTCATCGTCTCCGCACTCGCGAAGTAGTACGTCCCGCTCGACGCATACTCCTCCATCGGCTCCAGGGTGAAGGGGCGCTTCTCTTGGATACCCCGACCCCAGAGCGTCCTCTCACCGGAGGCGTCCCGCTCGACGTCCACGTACGCGTAGCTGACCGAACGGAGCATGTGCGGATGAAAGCCCGTGTAGCAGGGGATGCACCCCATACAGGCGCTCTCGCGCACGAACCGCACGAAGTGGTCGAAGTCCCACCGCCACGCGAAGTCGCAGTAGTTCACGATCACCGGCCGCGCCGGATCGAGTAGTCCCGGGGTTCGACACGCCTCGCGCACCGCGTGTACGGGCCCCAGCTTGTGGGGCGCGACGGACGCGATACGCGCGTGCGGGACGGCGTCCCGTAGCCGCGTGCGCATGGCGATGGCGGGGTCCGCGAGGTGCGCTTCGCTGCAGACCAGGACGACGTCCTGCACGCCAGGGAAGCTCTCCACCACGTGCTGGACGATGGGCTTTCCCTCGACCTCGATGAGCGGCTTGGGCGTGGTGTGCCCGGCCCGCCGGAACCGCTCGCCGGTTCCGGACATGGGGATGATCAGCTGCATGCTGCCTGCGGTCGTGTCGCTCACGGTGAGGGCGCCGCCTGGTCGAGCTGGGACCGATACCGCTCCGCTTCCCACTCGGTCAGGGCCCCCACGTCACGTGGGTCGAGCGGCCGCACGGCGACATCGGCCGGGAGCCTCGCGCCCACGCGCGCCGCGCACCCGAGCATGGCCTCCGCACCCCGGGGGATGGCGGCGTCGACGACGACCCCGACCCCTTCCAGGACCAAGAAACGCGGGGCTCGGCCGGATCGCTCGTGGTGACGATGAAAGGAGCTCGTGAGGGGCTCGCTCAGGCTCGCGCTGGGCCACCCGTCGCCGAGGAAGACCGCGTGGTCGGGGTACAAGACGCCTTGGGAGAAGGCCTGGTACGACACGGGGTCGGTGCCCAGGCCGTGCACACAGGGCTCCGCGGGAAGGCGCCAAGCGCCGCTCGCGTCCATGGACATCCACGCGTTCAGCGCGTCCAGCTGGGGAGGGGGGGGCGGCCGCGAAGGGCCGTCGAGCCGCGCCTCCACGCTGCGGAGCATCTCCGCCGCAGACTGGACGTCGGGGCCCGCCACGACGAGCCCGTGATTCTGGAGCACGAGCACGTCGGGCGCTTGAACGGCGGCCTCGATCACGTCGGCGACGGCGCGCGTGAGCGGAACACCCGGCTGCCGATAGGGCACGAACCCCCAGGGCACTCCGCGCAAGCGGTCCGCCAGGTGGTCGTGGGCCGCGGACTGCACCGCGAACGCCAGGGTCCGCACGGAGTGGAGGTGCAGCACGACGCGCTGAGGCATCAGGGCGTGTAGCGGCGTCTCGATCGATGGCCGCATGGTCCCAGACGCGTCTCGCCGCGTGAGGGCGCGTGGGTCGAGCGCAGCCGCGTCCCGCGCGAGCGCGCCCCGAACGTCGCCCACGTCCAGCGCGAGGAACGTCGGTCGGAGCAGCGCTTCGGACAGCCACGTCCCGGAGCCCGTCACCCACAGGAGCCCGCCGTCCTCGAGCGAGACGTTCCCTCCCGCGCCTTGCACCAGCTCGGGATCCGCGCCCAGCTGGGCGGCGAGCGCTTCGAGGGCGGAGAGCGCGGGAGGACGTTCGACGGACATCGGCGGAAGTCTACCCCATGGTGCCGGCGGTGCGCTGTCAGAGCGGCGCCGACGTTCTCGTGGTAGCGTCCCGTCCCCGGCCAGCGCTCCCGCGGGCTTCGAGGTCGCACGTGAGCATCAGGACAAGAGTCGTAGACATCCTCGGTGGACGCCGGGCGCCATGGCTGGCCGCCCTCGTCGGCGTCTTGCTGTCGTCCACAGTCCTCGCCACAGGCCTGTCCGCGGACGACTACCACCAGTTCGATCACGCCATCAACGACCCGTTTTCGCTCCTGCGCCGCGAGGTGCTCACGCCCGACATCGTGCGTGCGGCGCAAGAGAGCGGCTACATGCCGTGGTGGGCCTCCGTCGACGCGCAGACACCCAGGCAGATGCGCCCCATCGGCGCGTTCTTCCTGTGGGTCGACCTACGCCTGTGGCCGGGTCAGCCGTTCCCAGCGCACGCGCACAGCCTCTTCATGTTTTTCTGGCTCGCCGTGGCCGTCGGAGTGTTCTACCGCCGCCTGTTCGACCGCGCGGGTCCGTCCGGACCAGTGACGGCGGGTCTGGCGGCGCTCATGTATGCCATAGACGACGCGCACGGGGTGACGATCGGCTACATCCACGGGCGCTCCAGGATCATCTCCGTGGCGCTCCTCGCGTTGGCGTGCACCGCCTATGTGAAGCAGCGCCAGACCGAATGGCGGCCTGGGTGGGTGCTGGGCCCGCTCGCGTTCGCGGCTGCGCTCGCCACGTACGAGGCCGGCATCCTGGCGCTCGCCATCCTCATCCCCTACGCCATCTGCCTGGATGAGGCGCCCCTCCGGGAGCGACTCCGCGCGCTGGCCCCCTACGCGCTGGTCGCGGTCTGCTGGCGGGCCATCTACTCCCTCAACGAGTCGGCCAGCTCCGGGTCGGGCATGTACGCCGACCCTCTCGGGGAGCCCTTGCGTTTCGCCCGCCACGTCTTCGAGCAGCTCCCCATCTACCTGGGTTCCACGCTCTTGGCGGTGCCCGCCGACCCCTTCTTGTTCTTCGGACCCACGAAATACTGGGTTGGGTGGACGGTGGCCCTCGTCGGGGCTTTGGCCTTGCTCTTCAGCCTCCGCGGCTTCCTTCGGCGTGATCCGTACGCGCGCTTCTTCCTCCTGGTCACCATCCTCGGTGCCGGGCCTGCGTGTGCGGCCTTCATCAACGACCGGCTCTTGATGGTCGCGCAGATCGGCGGCTGTGGCCTGGCGGCGCGCTTCCTGGTCGTGGCGTTCCGTGAGCGCGGGGACGCGTGGCGTCGCCCCGCCGTCCTGACGCTGATCATCTGTCACATCGTCGTCGCTGCGGTTTTGCTGCCGTTTCGCGCCATGACGATGGATCGCGTGTTCGGGCGGCACCAGAGGGTCATGTTCGCCACGCTCGAGGCCATGACCGAGGCGCGCGGGCGCACGGTGGTGCTCGTCAACGCGCCCGAGATGATCACGGCGCTCACGCCCAGCCTGGCGTTGCAGCGGGGGTGGCTCGAGGCGAACGGCGTCATCATGCTGGGCGCGACGTCCGAGGCGCTCGTCATCTCGCGCCCCGACGCTCGCACGTTGTCGTTGGCGCCCGAGGGGGGCTACCTGAACGATCGCATGAGTGTCTTCGTTCGCTCGTCGGACGACCGGTTCGCCGTCGGTGACGCGGTGCCCGTGCTCGGCAACACCATCGAGGTCGCCGAGCTCACCGAGGACGGCCGTCCTGCACGTGTTCTGTTCCGGGGAGGTACGCCGCTGGATGGTGGCGACTATCTGTTCCTGGTCTGGTCGGACGGCGACGTTCGGCGGTTCCCGCTGCCAGACCCAGGGGCCGAGGTGGTTCGGCCTGCTACCGACCTGGCGGCGTTCGCGTTCGGTTCCTGACCAGGGCCACGGCGCTGTGCCCCTGAGCTCCGGTTGAGGCCACTCGGGCTCCGGAGCGAAACACTGGCGATTGTGGTGAACGCCAGCGTATGCTTGGGCATGGGTCATGTGGGTGTGATGACGACCATCACGGGTGGGCATGTAGGAGTGAGTCTTGCGCCGCGGACGTCTCGCACGACGCCGCGCGTCGCGCCCTTCGCTGGTTCCTTCGGGCGATGACTGGCCCCGCGAAGCGCATCGCGCTCGTCGCGTTGAGCCCCTGGAAGCAGGGAGAGTTGTTTTTGTCGTTCAACATCGCGTGCCGCCGCCTCCATGCGGCGCTGCTGAGCGACCCACGGCTCGAGGGGAGCCAGATCGAGGTGTTCGAGAGCGGCGCCATCCCGTTGGACCAGTGGGTCGAGCGCATCGTCGCGTACGAGGCCGACATGCTGGCCGCCTCGGCGTACCTCTGGTCCCTCCCGAGCTTCGCGCTGCTGGCCGAGCAGGTGAAGCGGCGCTTGCCGGGGTGCCTCACCGTGTTCGGTGGGCCGTCCGCGCGCCCCGTCGTGCTGGACCTTCCCCCCTATCAGCAGACACGGCGTTCCATCGATGCGCTGGTCGTGGGGGAGGGCGAGCAATTGATCGTCGAGCTCGCGGTGCGCGGGCTACGTCCCTCCGCGGACTACACCGACCTGCCCGGGCTCGCGCTGCCGAGCCCGCTCGGGTGGCGACGCACGCCGAAGCCCAGCACCAGCTTGGACCTCAACGCGCTCCCATCACCGTACGTGATGAACCTGGTGCGACCAGGCGCGACGGCGTACCTCGAGACGTTCCGCGGATGCCCGATGTCGTGCAAGTTCTGTCAGTGGGGCACGATGGACGCATCGCAGGGCGTGCTCTCCGTCGACCTCATCGAGGCCGAGCTGAACGCCATCGCGGAGCTCGACCCGGTCGGCGTGGCGGTCGTCGATGCCGGACTCAACCTGAACAGCCGCGCGTTTCGGAACCTCGTGGAAGCCGAGGAACGCACCGGGGCGCTTGCTGGTCGCTACCTCGACGTGGGGCTGTACCCGACCCTCCTCACCGACGAGCACATCGAGTTCGTGCGTCGATGCCGCTCGCGTGTCGGGCTAGGCCTGCAGACCACCAACCCCGAGGCGCTCGTCACGCAGGGTCGCCGGTACAAGGAGCGCCTGTTCGAGGACGCCGTCGAGCGCCTCGCGGCGGTGTCCGACGTCACGGTCGAGGTGATCATGGGTCTCCCCGGAGACTCCCTCGAGGGCTTCAAGGAGACCATGCGCCGTGTGAGCGACCTGCCTTGCAGCATCCGCGTGTACCAGTGCTTGATCCTCCCGGACGCGCTGCTGACCGAGCACGCCGCCGCGGAGCACCTGAGGTTCCATCCGGTGACCCTGCAAGTTCGCGAAGCGCCCGGGTGGTCGCCTCGCGACCTGGACGCGGCCTGCGACTGGCTGAACGGCTGGTGTGGCGCCACCGGCGACCAGGTGAGGTCGCTCGGCGCGACGCACGGGGACCACCTGGAGCCGTACGTGGAGCAGGTCATCGACCTGCCGTCGTGGGTGCGTCACGTCGGGCGCTACGAGACGCTCCTCCCCCAAGGCGCAGACGAAGCGCGGCCCCGGGGTCGTCCCCAGCTCGATGTGCCGATGAGCCGCCCCCCCGCCATCGGCTCGGGTCCCGCGGACCCTGCGCTCGAGGAGGCCCGGCACCTCGCGGCGACGCGCCTGGAGCGGCGGACCCGCGGGCGCTGCACCGTCGAGTCGGTCTCCTCCCGCGGTGACGCGCTCCATGCCATGTTCCGCATCGGGAGCCGCCGCTTCGAGGTCTTGGCCCGCGCACGCCAGCCGGAAAGCAACGCCTTCGTCACAGTCGGTGGGTGCGAGTTCGTCTACGTGGTGGACGCAGGCGCAGAGCCCGGAGGGGCCGAGCGGGAGCTGCTGGCGCACTGCGTGCGTGAGGTCTGGCAGCCTCTCGCGAAGCTCGTCCTGGCGAGGGTCAGGGCCGAGGGCGAGCCTCGGCCAGCGTAGAGGTTTACAAGCGGTGCGGCGCGCTGGTTGCGTGGTCGGCCGCAGCGCGGCTACTGTGCCTCTCGTGCAGACGAAGCCACATCAGGGCGCGGGCGTCGAGGTCTGGGGAGTCGACCTCCGCACCATGGACGACGACGTCTTCCAGCGCGTGAACGCTCTCTTTCGACGCCACGGGCTCGTGTTCTTCCGCGACCAGCAGCTCGGCGAGCACGACCACATCTCCCTGGCGCGGCGCTTTGGCACCATCAACGTGAACCGCTTCTTCGTGCCGAACCCGCGCTACCCGGAGATCGCGATGGTCGTGAAGGAGCCGGACCAACGCGCGAACATCGGGGGCGGCTGGCACACCGATCACTCGTACGACGAAGAGCCCGCGCTCGGGTCCATCCTGGTGGCGCGCGAGCTGCCCGAGTCTGGCGGCGACACGTGGTTCGTGAACATGGCGGATGCCTTCGACCGCCTGCCCGACGCGCTCAAGCGCAAGCTGCGCACCATGAACGCGGTGCACTCGTCCAAGCACATCTTCGGCACGCGCGGCGCGTGGCTGCGGCGCTTGGTGGGCAGCCAGGACCAGGTGAAGAACCCGGAGTTGGCGGACGCCATGGACGACGTCGTGCATCCAGTGGTCGTGCGACACCCGCTGTCGGGACGCGAGGTGCTCTACGTCAACCCCGGCTTCACCATCCGCTTCGAGCACCACACGGTGCTCGGGTCCATGCCGCTGCTCGGCTACCTCTACGCCGAAGCCACACGCTCGAGGCACGTCGCGAAGTTCGCCTGGGAGCCGGGGTCGGTCGCGCTGTGGGACAACCGCGCCACCTGGCACTACGCCAAGAACGACTACGCCGGCCAGCGTCGTGTCATGCACCGCATCACCATCGACGGTTGCGCCCTCGAGCCCGCGTTGGCGTCATGACCCGCGCGGCTGCGCTGCCGTCGTGCTGCGGCTAGCGCCGCTCGTGCCGTAACAGCCACTCCAGCACGGCGGTCGAGAACCCCACACGGTCGACGACGGGGAGGTGCCCGCCGTCTTCGATGCTCCACAGCGACATGTCGAGGCCCGGGTCGCACCCGGCGCGGAAGTCGAGCACCTGTGTCTCGGCCCCATCCAGGCTGTTGTCGAGGTCGAGATCGGCACCCGCTACGGCCGCCTCGACGTCGCAGCCCGCGCGCGCTGCGCTGCGCCGCACGCTCTCGAGGGCGCCCGGGTAGCCCGCCGGGAACATCCCGTTTGCGTCGGTGGCTCCGTCGTAGAGGATGACTTCGTCCGCGGTGCCGTGGATCTGCAGCACGCTCACGGGCTCGTCCGACACGCAGTCCGCGGGGTCTTCGAACGTCGCGCCCGCCAGGCTGGCGATGGCCGTGATGACGTCGGGCGCCTCGCAGGCCATGCGGTAGCTCATGAAGCCGCCGTTGCTGTGGCCGAAGAGATAGACGCGGCGCGGGTCCACGCGGTAGTTGGCGCTCGCCTCCTCGATCAGGGCGCGGATGTAGGCCACGTCGTCCACGCTGCTGCCCTCGAAGTTGCAGCACGCGTCGGTGGCGTTCCAGAAGCGCTGGCCGTCGGAGTTGTGAGTTCCGTCGGGGACGACCAGGATGAAGCCCAGCTCCGTCACCTGGTTGGACAGCCCGAAGTAGATGTTCTGGACGCCTCCCGAGGCCGAGAAGCCGTGCAGCAGCACCACCAGGGGGTACGCCTGCCGTGCGTCGTAGTCCCGCGGAACTCGGATGTCCGCGGGTCGTCCGGCGGCCACGCCCAGGGTGGTCGCGGGGTCCTCGGGGAGCGGGGGGAGCGCTTCGTCTCCGCACGACGCGAGGCAGGCCGAGGTCAGTACGCACAACACTGCGAGGGCACGACTGACGGAAGCGACTGGGTAGCTCATGTGCCGGAGTCTGCCTCAGACCCATGCAGGTCCGCCAAACGAACGACCAAGCGCGGGGACGAGACACCAAGGCCCGCATCAACGGCTTCGATGTCTCCGGCGCGCACGAACCAGGTCGGGTTCGTGGCGGCCTACCTCACGAACGCGGTCCGCTGAGCACCCCGTCGCTCGACCGCGCCGGGCGCGCCGTGCTGCGCGCCCGGCGCGGCCGAGCGAACGAGTCTCGTGCGCTCGCGCCTCATGCGCTGCGCTCGTGCGCGCCCCGCTTCGTGCGCAGCGCGTTCTCGATCAAGCGCAGCCCCAGCCCGCGGTCCGTCGTGATGGACTCTGGGTGGAACTGCACCGCGTGCCACGGGCGCGTCGCGTGGGACACGCCCATGACGACGCAGCCCTCGTAGTCCACGCCGCGGTGCCGCAGCGTCTCGCGTGGCCCCATGGCCGTGATGCGCAGCGTCTCGGGGAAGCTGCCATCCAGCGTCCGCGCGTGCAGGCTGTGGTAGCGCCCTGCGCGGAACACCGGTGGGAAGCCCTCAAACAGGGGGCCCTTGAGGTCCGCGATGAGCGACGAGCTGCCGTGCTTCGGGGTGGGCAGCTGATCCAGGGCGCCGCCCTCGTGCTCGACCATGGCCTGCAGCCCGAGGCAGACACCGAACACCGCGCAGTCCGTCTCCGCGGCGGCGTCCAGGACGCTGCTGCACCCGAAGTCCTCGGGGCGCCCGGGCCCCGGCGAGAGCACCAACAGGTCCGGCGCGAGCTCACGGATGCGGGCGGGGTCGAAGCCCGCGCGCAGGGTGGTGACCTCGGCGCCGGTCTGCCGCAGGTAGTCTGCCAGCGTGTGCACGAAGCTGTCCCGGTGGTCCACCAGCAGCACGCGTGCGCTCGTGGTCGCGGCGCGTGGCCGCGCGCTGACGGCCTTGGTCGCGGGGGACCGGGTGGCCAAGCGCAGCGCGTCGAACACCGCGCTGGCCTTGAGCACGCACTCGCGCGCCTCCTTCTCGGGCTCCGAGGCATGCAACAGCGTCGCCCCCGCGCGGACCTCAAGGGTGCCCGCGCGTAGGCGCGCAGTACGCAGCGTGAGACCGGTGTTGAGGTCGCCGTTGAACATGACCGCGCCCACCGCGCCGCTGTAGAAGCCGCGCGCGGTCTTCTCGTGGTCTTCGATGAACTGCAGCGCGTCGGGCTTCGGCGCGCCCGTGACCGTCACCGCCCACGTGTGCGCCAGGAAAGCGTCGAGCGCGTCGCGGTCCTCGCGCAGGGTGCCCACCACGTGGTCGACCGTGTGCATCAGCCGGCTGTACAGCTCCACCTGCCGGCGGCCGATCACGCGCACGCTGCCCGGCTCGCAGATGCGCGCCTTGTCGTTGCGGTCGACGTCGGTGCACATGGTCAGCTCGTCTTCCTCCTTGGTGTCGTTCAGCAGCGCACGCAGGCGCTCCGCGTCCTCCAGCGCGTCCGCTCCGCGCGCGGTGGTGCCCGCGATGGGGCAGGTCTCCACGTTGCGCCCCCGCACGCGCACGAACATCTCGGGGGACGCGCCCACCAGGTGCTCGTCGCGGCCCAGGTTCATGAGGAACCCGTAGGGGGCGGGGTTCAGCGTCCGCAGCGCGTCGTACAGGTCGCTCGGGCGCACGTCCGTCTCGGCCCGGAAGGTCTGGCTCAGCACCACCTCGAACAGGTCCCCACGCGCGAACGCCTCGAGGGCACGGCGCACGCCGGCCTCGAATTCCGCGGGTAGGTGGTCGCTCGTCACGGCGCCGAGCTGCGTGCCCCGTGATCGCCGCGGGGCTCCTTCCACGTTCGCGCGAGGGAGGTCGTGCGTGGTCGCGGCGCCGTCCGTGAAGTCGTACGCGTGCCGTTCGGCGCGGCCCTCTTGGGCGTCCAAGAACACGATGTCGTCGGCCAGGTACAGCACCAGGTCGCGGCCCTCGGCGGAGCGCGGGAGGCGCTCTCGCACGGGTTCGAAGCGGAAGCCGAGCGCGTAGCCGAACGCGCCGTAGAGGCCCAAGCACGCGTCGCCCGGGTGGTGCAGGTGGGTCACGAGCGCGCGCAGGAGGTCGAACACCGACGCCGAGCGGCTGCGGTCTTCTTCGCGCTCGGGGGCCGCCCCTTGCTTCAGCCTGGCGGTCACGCGGGTCTCGCCGACGCTCACCTCTGTGAGGGTCGCGACGGCGCGCACGACCGGCGCCAGCATGCGCAGCAGGGGCACGCCGCGCGCCCCGAGGGCTTCGAGCGTGATGGCGTCACCGGCGCTGGTGAGGCGCAGCGGCGGGTTCACGAAGCCGATGTCGTAGCGGCTGTAGCGCCCGGGGTACTCGAAGCTGGAGCCCAGCAGCACGCCTGGCTGCGTGTCCAGCGCTGACGCGATGGCCGAGAGGGCCGCGCGGGCCTCGCTCGGGGACAAGGGGGTCGTGGTGCGATCGACGACCACGCCGCCCGCGGTGACGTACCGCGTGGTGGCGAGGGTGTCGGTCGCAATGGATCTGTCGGATACGGACGAGAGGGGCTGCATGGGGGACTCCTTGCCTCCCTCGCGCCCTGCTGAAGTCCTCGCTTCGTTCGGCCGCGCGGAGGCGGCCAGAGCCGCCACGTCTGGTGGCCGAAAAACGAAACGGCCGCCAGAGGAGGCGGCCGCGAACGATGACTGAGCAACGAATTACGCGCGGCGCCTCCTAGGAGGTAAACCACCAGCGCGCATAAACGTTGATGCTGCGAAGCATGAGAGCACTCTGTCGTGCCCCGAGGGAGGCGTCAAGAGCGTGCATGCACTTCGTTGCGCTCGTGGGGGGTCGTGCGACAGTCGGGCATGGTCGAACCCACGCCGGAGAGCGCGAGCGCGGTGACCACCCCCTACAGCACCCGCAAGCTCACAGCCGGGTTGATGCTGGGGGTGGGGGTGCACGCCATGGAGGGCTTCTCGGTCTACACGGCGCTGCCAGCGCTCACGGTCGAGATGAACGCTCGACCGCTGTACGGCGCGGTCATCACCATCTACCTGCTGGGGTCGTTGGTGGGGCTGGTGTGGGCCGGCGTGCGCGCCGACACGCACGGGCTCGGGGGCACGCTGCGGGTGGGTCTCTTGGCGGCCGCCACGGGGCTGCTGGGCGCCACCCTCGCGCAGCGCATCGAGCTGCTGCTGCTGTTCCGTGTGTTCCAGGGGTTCGGCGGCGGCGCGCTCACCACGGTCATCTACGCCGCCGTGCACCAGGCCTACCCGCGCGAGCGCTGGGCACAGACGCTGGCGTTCTTGTCGCTCGCGTGGGGGGTGAGCGCCGTGGCCATGCCGGGGCTGCTCGGGCTGATCGTGGATCACCTGCACTGGCGCTACGTGTTCGCGCTGGGGCTGCCCATCGTCGCGCTCGCTGGGTGGCTCACCTTGCCCCCTCTCGCGACGCTCGCGGCCGAGCGCGCGCAGCGCCACACGGTGTCACCGGAGGTAGGCGTCGATGCGGGTGTCGGGGCGGAGCCTGGCGCCGACACCGACGGTGGACCGCGCCGCACACGCCGGCTCGTGACCGCCGTCACGGTCGTGGTCCTGGGTGCGCTCGTAGGTCTGCATGGGGCGCTACTGCCCGGCGTTCCAGCCGCGCTCGCGCTGGTGCTGCCCGCCGTCGGGGGCGCCGCGGTGATCGGGGGCCTCGCCGTGCTGTGGCCTCCCGGGGTCTTCCGGCTGCGAGGCGTGCTCCCCGCGTCGGTGGGCGTGAAGACGCTCGCGTGCGGGCTGTTCTTCGGAGCGGAGGCGCACCTCCCGCTGGCGCTCACGGACGTGCATCAGCGCGGGAGCGCGTTCGTGGGGCTGGTGCTCACGGTCGCGGCGATGGCGTGGTCCAGCGCGGCCTTCGTGCAGGCGCGCCTGCTGCCGCGCTTCGGTCCGTCGCGCATCACGCTCTTCGGGGTGCTCGCCATCGCGTTCGCCGTGTTGGGTCTCAACGCGCTGGTGGACCCAACGGCCAGCCCGTTCCTCGCGTTGCCTCTCTGGGCCGTAGCCGCGGCGGGCATGGGCTTCGTCTACAACACGGTCTCCGACTCGGCCCTCGCCGCCACGTGCGATGGCGAGTCGGGCGCCACAGGTACTGCGCTGGGCATCTCGGACTCGGTCGGGGCGGCCTTCGGCGCCGGCCTTGCGAGCGCGCTGCTGAACACGGCGCCCAGCATGGCCGAAGGTCTCACGCGCGGCTGGTGCGCGTTGCTGTTGCTCGCGTTCCCGATGTTGCTGGGGGCCAGCCGTCTGGGCGGGCCGACCGCGGCGACCGCGAAAGACGAGCCCGCCACGGTCGTCGCTTGACCGCCCCGCGCGTGCGTTCTACCCGGGGACCACATGCAGCGCGCGCACACGGAACGAGACTTCGGCACGTACCAACGCGAGACGGTGCGCTACCTGCTCGAGCGTCAGGCGGGGGTGTTCGCGCTCATGCTCAGCTTCTCGCTCGCGCTCGACGCCATCCGCCTGCACCCCTCGCGCGAGTTCGCCACCATCCTCCAGCGCCTGCCGTTCCAGATCGCGATGTGCGCGTTGGTGTGGGTCCTGCTGCGCTACACCCGCTTCGGGGCGCGCTGGCCCACCGCGCTCGGGGGCGCCGCCTACGCCACCATCGCGGGCTTCGGTGGCCTCCTCTTGGGGGACCTGGGCGGCTTCGAGGGGCCGTTCTTCTACTCGGCTTACGTGCTGCCCACGTTCGTCATGATGCTCCCGTGTGCGCTGCTCGAGCGTCTGGTGATCACGCTGGTGATGGTGGTCGCCTTCATGCTGGCGTTCTTCGTGCCGCACCCCGAACACCTCGACTACCCGCTCGCCCACATCGCGTTCTCGTACCTGCTGGTCATCATGGTGGCCGACCTCTACTTCGGTCACCGCGCCATGCTGCTGCTGCGGGAGCGCTTCGCCATGGAGCAGCAGCTGGAGCAGCACAGCGCCGCGCTCGCGCAGGACAACCAGCAGCTCGAGGAGCGCGTTCGGCATCAAGCGGGCGCGGTGCGCTCGCTGCTTGATCGCGTGGAGACCACCCAGCACGAGGCCCGCACGGCGCTCGCCCGCGACTTGCACGACGGGATGGGGCAGCTGGTGGCGGGGACGCGCCTCGAGCTGCATCACATCGAGCGAGCGCTGGATACGGGGGAGGAGCTCTCCACCGAGAACCTCGGTTACCTGTACGGGCTCGTCGACCGGCTGGACCGGCAGGTGCGCGACATGGTGCGCGAGCTGCGCGACCCGAGCCGCTTCGGCAGCCTCGAGCTCGCGCTGGGCAAGCTGAAGGACGCCTACGACCGCATGCCCGGCGTGCACATCGCGCTCCACCTGGACGCCGAGCGCGAGCCCGACGAGCTCGTCTGCGAGGCGATGGTGGCCATCGCGCGTGAGGCGCTGACCAATGCCATCAAGCACGGGCAGGCGCGCCACGTGGACATCCGGGTGTTCCTCGCGGAGGGCGACACGTGGCTGGCCGTCGAGGACGACGGACTCGGTCTGAGCGGGGACGGAACGCGCAGGAGCGGGCCCGGGGGCTTCGGCGTGGTCGGCATGCGCGAGCGGGCCGAGGCGCTCGGGGGCACGTTCGGTCTGGATCCCAGTCGGGCGGCAAGCGACGGAGCGGTGCGAGGGGCGCGCGTTTGGGCGCGTTTTCCAGGCGCCTAGCCGCGCCACGACGGTCAACCCCGTGGTTTGCGTGAGGTCCTCCGTGGTAAGGACGAGCGTATGAAGAAGCTCGTCGTCCCAGTCATTTGTTGTTTGATCGGTTGCGTCGCGGGTGTCGCCGCGCCTGCGCTCACCGCCCAGACGTTCGGGGCACCGTCCGTAGGGGTGGGTACCTGGGAGCAGTTCTGCGAAGGCCAGTCCACCGCCACGGTGAACGAGCGAATGTCCAGCTGGGGGGAGCGCGGGTTTCGCGTCGTCGGCGTCGTCGGTGACCTCGACAACGAGGCCGTGCTGGTCTGCTACGCTCGTCCCGCGCAACCTGGGGAGGGCTGGTAGCGTGCCTTCACGAGGACGTGGCTTCCGCGCTTGCGGGAACCAACTCCGCGCGGCGGTGTCGAACCGCCATGGCCAGCATCTCGACCGGTTCGGAGAGCGGAGGGCGCAAGTCGGTGGACTCCGACATCCCCCTCGTGCCCTTCATCGACCTCCTCCTCTGCTGCGTGATGTTCCTGTTGGTGACTGCGGTGTGGAACAAGCTCGCTGCGGTCGAGACCAGCACACCGGACCTGTCCCCGCGCAGCGCGCAGCCCGCGGACACACCGCACGACGCGCCGCCCGTGGTGCTGGAGCTCACCCGGAGCGGCGTCCGCGTGCTGTTCCCGGACGGAACGTCGGCGCGCGTCACGCATGCGGAGCTCGCTCCCACGCTGGGCAGCCTCGACGCCGCCGAGGTGATCGAGATGCTGCCCGACGACGACGTCTCTCACGCGACGGTCGTCGACGTCCTCAGCACGCTGCGCGGCGCGGGACACCCCCGTGTGCGGCTGCTGGTCGGCCCCAGCCCGGGGTGACCACGGCCTCGCGTCGTGGCGCGCCTCTCCGCTCAGGCCCAGCTCGGCCCACGTACATCGAGCAGCATCGCGAGGCGCTGCGCCATGGGGAGCAGGTCCTCCCGCGCTCGAGCCTTGGCGGATCCGGAACCCCGGGTCGATCGCCCTACCACCACGTACGTCGGGACGTTGCGCGCGTCGCGCAGCTCGACTTCCACCGTAGCCATGCGGTGGGGCGCATCTTGTGTACGGACGATGACGCCTCATACACGGACTGGGGAACCCTCCGAGAAGTCACCCTCTCCCGGCAGCGCGTCGACCTCCGTGAAGCCCTCGTCGGCGGCCACGTCCGGGAAGGCAGGAGCACGCACCGAGTCCTGCAAGGGGCGCTACGTTCGCGGGCGTGTGACCGCAACGCGACCCTGCGCGCTACCCGAGCTTCTTCTGGAAGCGCAGCGACGCCAACGTGACGAACCCGACGAGGATCAGGCTGAGCCAGCCCAGCTCGCGCACGACGTCGGTCAGCCCGGAGCCCTTGAGCGTGATGCCGCGCACGATGCGCAGGTAGTGCGTGAGGGGCAGCACCTCGCTCAGCCACTGCGCGGGCGTGGGCATGCCCTCCCAGGGGAACGCGAAGCCGGACAGGAGGATGTTCGGCAGCAGGAAGAAGAAGCTCATCTGCATCGCTTGCTGCTGCGTGGCTGCCAGCGTGCTGAAGACCAGCCCGAGCGCGAGGTTGGCCGCGATGAACACGAAGCTGAGGGCGTAGAGCAACGGGAGCGACCCGCGGAAGGGGACGTCGAAGACCACGTGGCCCGCGGCGAGGATGAGCGTGATCTGCACGTAGCCCACCGCGACGTAGGGCAGCAGCTTGCCCACCATCAGCTCGACGCTCCGGATGGGTGACACGATCAGCGCCTCCAGCGTGCCGCGCTCGCGCTCGCGCGCGATGGCCATGGACGTGAACATCACCATCGTCATGGTGAGGATGACCCCGATGATGCCGGGCACCACGAACACGGCCGTGCGCAGCTCGGGGTTGTACCAGACCGTGGGTTCCGTCCGCATCGGCGGCAGGGAGGGGCGAGCGGAGAGCACGGCGCCGCGGTCCGCCGCGAGCCCAGCTGCGGTGTTGGTGGCCGAGGCGACGGTTTGGGGGTCGGAGCCGTCCACGACCACCTGCAGCACCGCGCCGCGACCGCTCGCGAGGTCCTCCGAGAAGCCCCGCGCGAACACGACCGCCACCTTCGCGCTGCCGGCGCGGAAGGCCCGCTCCACCTCGTCGTAGCTGCGCACGTGGCCGACGACGTCGTAGTAGCCCGTCACCTCCATCGAGCGCACGAAGTCCCGCGAGGCGGCCGAGCGGTCGTCGTCGAGGACCAGCGTGGGCATGTGCCGCACGTCGTTGTTGATGGCGTAGCCGAAGAGCAGCAGCTGCATCACGGGCAGCGCGACCATCATGGCCAGCGTCATGCGGTCCCGGCTGACCTGCCGCAGCTCCTTGTCGGCGATGGCCCACATGCGGCTCATGGCGCTCGCTCCCGGGACGCGGCGTGCGCGCGCTCGTCTTCGTGCACCAGCGCCACGAAGGCGTCCTCTACCGTGGTGCGCTGCTCGCCGCAGTCCTCGTAAGCCACGCCCAGCGGACCCAGCACGTCGCGCGCCACGTCGGAGGGGTCCTGCGCGCGGACGGCGATGCGCAGGCGCGAGCCGAACGGGGCCACCTCCTCGACGCGCGGGTCGTCACGCAGCAGGTCCGCGGCGCCACGCGCCCCCGTGGGGACGTCCAGCTCGACGATGCGCAGCCCGCGTCGCGCGACCACCTCGTGTGGTGTCCCGGCCTCGAGGACGGATCCGCGGAAGATGAACGACAGCCGGTGGCAACGCTCGGCCTCGTCCATGTAGTGCGTGGTCACCACGACGGTGGTGCCTTCGCTCGCGATGCGGTGGATCTGGTCCCAGAACGACCGGCGGCTGAGCGGGTCCACGCCAGCCGTCGGTTCGTCCAGGAACAGCAGCGGCGGTTCGTGGATGGTGGAGCAGGCGAGGGCGAGGCGCTGCTTCCACCCGCCCGAGAGCGTCCCCGCGAGCTGCTTGCGCCGGTCGCCGAGGCCGATGCGCTCGATCACGCCGTCCACGCGAGCGCGTCGCGTGCGGCGCGGTACGCCATAGATGCCTGCGTAGAAGCGCAGGTTCTCGGTGACGGTGAGGTCCTCGTACAGGCTGAAGCGCTGCGTCATGTAGCCGATGCGCGCCTTGACCTCCTCGGGGTACTTCGCCACGTCATAGCCCACGACGGTGGCGCTGCCGGAGCTGGGGTCCAGCAGCCCGCACAGCATGCGCAGCGTCGTGGACTTGCCGGCTCCGTTGGCGCCCAGCACACCGTAGATCTCGCCGCGCCGCACGTCGATGGACACGTCCCGCACCGCCGTGAGCGCGCCGAAGCGGCGCGAGAGGTGCCGCGCGTCGATGACGAGGTCGGCCTCACCACCGGGCGGAGGCGTGTCCCGGGGCGCGTCGGCCGGCCCGTGGGCCTCGGGGTCCGCGCGCCGAGCCGTGGTTGCGAGCGCGTCGCTCATGGCGTGGCCTCGTCCCACGTCACGAACGCGGGGACACCCGCGCGCAGCGCGTGCTGTGGGTCGTCGATACGCACGCGGACGCGCACCACCAGGCTCGGCCGCTCCCGCTCGCTGAACAGGTAACGAGGCGTGAACTCGGTGCGCTGGCCGATGTACTCGACCACGCCGTGCAGCGCGTCCGGCAGCGCGTCCACGCGTACCGTCGCAGGGCGTCCCACGCGCGCCTCCGCGACGCGAGCTTCGGGCACGAAGACGTCGACGTACGGATGGTCCAGCTCGGCCACGACGAAGGCGGGCACCCCGGGGGCGACCACCTCCCCGGGCTCGACCAGGCGCTCGAGCACCGTGCCCGTGGACTCGGCTCGCAGCTGCTGCCGAGCGAGGTGCAGCTCGGCGGCATGCAGGGCCACCCGCGCGGCGTCGATGCCCGCTTGTGCGACGGCCTCCTCCTCGCTGCGTGGCCCTTGGCGTTGCGCGCTGGAGCGCTGCGTCAGCGCGGCGACCTGGGCGCTAGCTTGGGCATAGGCGGCCTCCACGCTGTCGGCGTCGGCTCGAGGCGCGGCACCCCGCTCGGCCAGCGCGACGACCCGGTCCCGCTGCCGCTCGGCCACCCGCAGCTGCTCACGTGCTGCAGCCAGCTCGGCCCGTGTCGCGCGTCGCTCCTGAACGCGGACCCCGGCGCGCAGCAGCGTCAGCTGGGCCTCGGCCACCGCCACCTCGGCGGCGCGCGCCTGGACCTCGACCTCGGCGAGCTCGGGGTCCAGCGTGGCCAGCGTCTCGCCCGTGTCCACGCCATCTCCCTCGCGCACGGGCACGTTCGTGACGCGCCCACCCACCTCGAACCCAAGGCGCCGCGTCTCGTGCTCCACCACGCCCTGCAGCGGCTCCGGTCCTTCGGGCTCGGCTTCTCGAACGGCGTCGCAACCCCCTGCCGCGACCACCAGCCATGCGGTCAGTGCGATGCGCGCGGCATCTCGCGTGCCGTGACCGTGTCTCATGGGGCCTCCTGGGGGTGGGCGATCAGCGCGGCCACGGACTGCGCCAGCTCGCGACAGAAGGCCTCGTCGAAGGGCCTCCCGAGCGCGCGCTCCAGCACAGGGCGCGCCAGCACCGGGAACACCGTGGTGGAGACGATGACGAGGATGATGGCCTCGACCGGGACGTCCGAGCGCAGCGGCCGCCCGTCGACGCGCGCGCGAGCCAGCAGCGTGCGCATCAGCGCGAGGTTGATGGGCGCCTGCTGCAGCGCCACGCCGCTGCGGTGCTTGGGAGCGCCCCACAGGGAGCGCAGCACCAGCACGGGCATCCACGGGCGCGCGTGCAGCGTGCGCATCACGCCTTCGATCACGACCGCGAGCTCGGGCGCCCCAGCTTGCCCCAAGACCGAGGGAGCGATGGCGCCGCGGATGGCTTCCATCCCACTGACCACCAGCGCGTCCCACAGGCCGTCCTTGCGGTCGAAGTAGTAGCCCACCATCGCGGGCGTCACGCCGGCGCGCTCGGCCACCATGCGCAGGGGGATGTCGGACAGTCCGCGCTCGGCCACCAGGTCGGCGGCGGCGCGCAAGAGCACGTCGCGCACCTCGACGCTGGGGCGCGGGCCGCGACGTGGGGGCGGGGCTTCTTCGAGGGGCTTCTTTGCCATCCCTCGAGTCTATTTAAACGTATGAATAAATGCAAGCCGACGACGCCTCGTTCACCCGCAGCGACCTTGCGCACGCGGTCGTGGACCGTCGCGAGCCTGACTAGGGTGCGGCTCGCGTCCCGCGGTCCACGCGAACGCCATCGTTGTGGGGGATCGTCACGCAGTCCTCGGGTTCGAACGCTTCGACGAGGCCATCCAAGGGGGAGCCCGGGTCGCTGTACGTCGCCTCCGGGCTCGGCATCGCGCGAAAGTTCCAGGTCCCCCCGCTGGGCTCGTCGAGGTCGTACGTCAGGGGGCACTCGGCGCGCTCCGCGCCGAACTGCTGCGGGACGAAGAAGTACGCGGTGCTCGTCGTCAGCTCGTCGTCGCTGAACGTGCAGCTCACGAACGTCGATCCGTCGGACCAGTCCACCACTTGATAGGTCATGGTCGTCGTCGCATCGAAGGCGCGCTCGCACGAGAGCGTCGCCACGATCCGGGTGTCGGAGTCGTGGCAGGCGCTCGCGAGCGCAAAGCAAGCGACGAGGGCTGTAACGTGCGGTCGCGGCATCCCGCCCAAGCGTACACAGGCGAACCTACCGAGGTCCATCCCGCGCGGTGCGCTACTGCGTCAGCGCCGTCCGCGTGCAGTTCCAGGTGTCGTAGATCGAGGGCCCGGCCTCGATCACCTCGAAGTCCGTCGCGTCGATCGAGGACAGCGAGTACGAGTCCACGCCGACTTCATCCCAGCTGTGTACCGAGAAGAGGTCCGACTCGGCCGTCAGCGCGACCTGCCCCCCGTCGGCGAGGATCATCCCGTACCGCTGGAGCGCGACCGCGATGACCCGTGCGCCAGCGCTGAGCGTCTCGAGCGGAAAGTCCGCGCGCAGGCGCAGGCGGGCCCCGTACGGAACCGCGCTGGTCGGGCCGCCGGAGTTGGTGGCGTGGGTCGCTGGCGCCACATAGTGGCGGTTCACGATCATCGGGTTGGGGAGGATGAAGCGGATGGCGTGCGTGATCTCGCCGGCCGCGATCTCGTCAGCCGTGAACAACATCGGCGCGATGGGGAAGCCGCCAGCATCTGCGCTCGAGCAGTGCTGCCCGCGCCCCTCGCTGCCCAGGTCCGCCGTCGTCGAGAAGATGGCCTGGCACCCACCGATGAAGTCGCCGTTCGGCCTGCGGGTCGCGTGGTAGATCTCGTACAGACGGTCCTCCTCGGGCGCGAACACGATCAGGTGGCAGTCGTCGCCGTCGTCGAAGCCCGCGCACTCGAAGCCCGACAGCGGCCCCGAGAGGTCGGGGTCCACGCCGTAGGTCTGCTCCCCGGCGCCGCCCGCCGGCAGGGGCATGGGCGCGTGGTCGCAGTCGGGCGGGTAGTAGTAGTCCGGGTCCAGGTCGAACGGGTACTTGGTGGTGTTGGCGGGCGCCGTGTTCACCACGATGCTGAAGTCGATGCGCAGCTGCGACGAGCCGGTCCCGAAGCCGTGTGGACCGGTCTCCGCGTCGTTCGTGGTGTAGTCGACCATCCAGCTCGTGATCGCGCTCGAGTCCGACCGCACCGGCGCGTCGGAGATGTCTTCGTAGAAGAACGCGTCCCCTTCGAAGAACGCGCCGTGGCCGACGATGGGGTTCGTCCCGCCGCCATCTGGTCTTGGTCCGCCGGCGTCGGGGGCGGGCCCGCCGTCCGTCTGGGAGCCGCCTCCATCGGGGCTTGCGTTGGTGGACGCGCAGCTGGCGGCGACCAGCAGCGCGGGGACGACGAGTGTGGGGAGAGTGCGTGAGCGACGAGTCATGGGAGGGTTTGCCCATGGCTCGTCGCTTCCGTCACGCGCGCTACTCGATGGCTCCGAGCGTCGTGAGCGACGTGCGCGCCTCGATGTTCAGCTGGCCCGGTGAGCCGGGCACCAGGCTTACCTGATGGGTCGGGTGGAGCGACGCCGGAATGTCCGAGGGGAGCGCCTCGGCCTCGTCGAACAAAGGCCCACCTGCCAGCGGCGCAAAGGTCTGCAGATCCACGGGAAGCGCCGCGCCCGTGATGAGCGTCTCCGCACCCGTGACGTGGTGCGCGCCGTTGGCGCCTGGGTACACCACCGACTCGGGCATCTGGCCCATGCCGAACCCGTCCAGCGTCGCGCTCGAGTCGAGGTCCTGCGTGTCCCAGCCCGTGGTGATGAAGTTGCGCTCGAGCGACACGCGGTCCGACGCCCAGCGGTTCCACTCCCAGTCGCTGCGCGGTTGCCCGGGCGTGTGGCTCTTCAACACGAACACGTTGTCGATGGCGCGCATCAGCGGAAAGTCCTCCGCCACCTGCTGCAGCATCGGGCCGTAGTCGGTGCCGCCGTGGACGTAGTGCCAGAGGCCGCCGACCTGTACGGCGTCGTCGCCGTAGTAGCTGTCCTCGAAGTCCGAGCAGCAGTCGAACACGCGCATGGTCGAGTCGTCCGCCGCATCCGTCTCGTACACCAGCGTGTTGAAGTAGAAGTAGAGCGTGCCCGGGCGACGATCGAAGGGGCTGTTGTCGAAGCCGTAGTGGATGACGCTGGGCCACGCGTCCTCGCCCACCATGTGGAACAGGTTCCCGTACACGAACGTCGCCTGATAGGCGGTCCACGCTTCGGCCTGTCGCGTCATGGCGTCCGTCCGCTCCGCGTTCGGGAGCTGCGTGACCTGGTACGCGAACTGCCAAGGCTGCACGGCGCCCACGAAGTCCTCGATGTCCACCAGGTCGATCGCATGCGCCCCGTTCTCGAAGTAGTTGTAGCGAATGACCTCGCCCGCGGTGCGCATCTTCAGGTCGTTACCCAGGGAGCCCGCGATCGGGCTCCCGAAGTAGTTGTACTGAACGGTGAACCCGATGCCCTGGATGTATGCCTGGTGCTTGTTGTAGTCGGCCACCAGGGCGTTGTCGTGGAAGTAGTTTCCCTCGAGCAGCACGTCGCGGATCATGAACTGCTCACCGTAGTTCAGGTCCTGGCTGATCATGTAGACGCCCACCTGCAGGTGGTCGAACTCGTTGCCGCGGATGACCAGGTGCGCGGCCTTCTGCACGCGGATGCCCGCGGCGCCGCCGTCGTAGGGGCGCGTGGTGCCGTCCCAGTCGACGAAGTCGTTGGCGTCCTCCGTGTGGTAGGGCGCGTGCATCGTGCCGGTGAAGCGCAGGCCCTCGACGGTGATCCACTCGACGCGCTCTTCGTACTCCTCGCCGCGGATGATGACGATGCCGCGCTGCTGCATGCTGTCGTTGCCGTACGCCCCGAAGACGGAACCGAGCGCGGACCGCGTGGTGGCCATGTCGCCCGAGAGCACGGGCAGCTCGCCGCTCGCGGAGGGCACGCCACACACCCGGATGGGCTGCGCCTCCGTGCCCGACGTGGCGATGGTGAACTTCTCGCGATAGGGCTCGCTGCGGTGGAAGATGCGCACGGTGTCACCCGCGGCCAGGGTCTCCCACGGGACGTCGCCGATGCTCGTCACCTGCAGGATGCCGCTCCCGCTCTCGACGGCGGGGTTGCCCACCTGGATGTCGCGCCCGCTGCCGATGTGTTGGCAGTCCACCGCGACGGGGGCTTGGCCCCCACCCGTGAACACGCCGCCGTCAGTGCCCGGGATCACGGCGCTGTCAGGCGTGGCAACGCTACCGTCAGCGCCTCCGTGCGTGGCACCGCCACCGCCGCAACCAGGGAGGCAGGTGTGAAGGATGAGCGCGGTCCAGAGGCCGCGCGCGAGCAAGTGTGGTCGTGTCGGAGTCATGCGTTCCTCGCAGTGGGGGTGAGGGTCGACTCCGCTTGCGCGCATGGCGCGCTTTCCGTCACGGTGAGGTGGTCAGGGCGCGCGCGTGGCGTAGGCGCCGTACACGTAGGGACCACCGGCGGGGCGCGCGGCGCTGGCATAGTCGAGCGGTGGGACGCTGGTGCGGGCGAGCGGTCCCGGAACGGCGAAGGCAGGTGCGTAGCTCGGCGCGACGCGCTCGAACGCCGCCGTGTCCGTCGCGCGCAGGTGGTAGTCCTCGCTGGCGACGTCCGCGAAGAGAGTGAGGGCCTCCGCCGAGACGCTCCCTGTGAGCTCGGTGCTCACCCCAGCGCCGACCACGATGACGTTCGAGTCGCCACGCACGACGTTGTCCGCGCCCGGCGAACCGCCCATCAAGCGCACGTCGCCCACGGCGCTCGTGTTGTGCCAGAAGGCGTTGCCATAGAGGTGCGCCGTCGCGTCCTGCACGGCCAACCCGGCGCCCTCGTTCTCCGCGAAGACGTTGAACACGGCGGTGACGAAGTTGCGGTCGTAGTCGCCGTCGGGCCCCGCGCAGGAGTTGCCGCAGGCCCCGTCGACCAGCAGCGTCCCTTCGCCGATGTTGTGCGCGAAGATGCAGTTGGCGACCCAGCCCACGCTGGTCTGGTCGAAGAAGAGCGCGGCGCCCGCCTTCTCCGCGCGGTTCTGCTCAAACCAACACTCGTGGACGAGCACCACGGACGCGCTGTCGTCGTTGGACACACCGTGCTGCGCGATCATCCCACCGCCCACGCCGTAGTGGTTGGTGCCCGTGGTGTCGTTGCCGACGAACTCCACGTGGTGGATGTCCGCGTTGCAGCCTACGGCGAGGCCCGCGCCGTGGGGGAGCGACGGCTCGTGCAGGCGGTTGTTGCGGATGACCACGTGGTGCACGGACGCCGTCCCTGCGGCCAAGCTGACGATGCTGCCGAACCCGTCGTGGCTGCCATCGCGCGTGATGGGGTTGGCCTCGTCACCGCCCCCGCCAATGTTGACGCCGCCGCCGTGGTGCCAACCGTCGTTCTCCTCCACCACCGAGTACGCGAGCTCGACCGTCACGTCCGACCCGCCCGGCAGATCGATGCCGCCGGTGGCCGCCGACTCGCCGATGTTCGATGTGGTCCCGTTGTGATGGACGTGCACGTTGCGCACCCGCACGTGCTCCCCGCTCCACCCGATGACGTCGATGCCGCGGCGCTGACTGCCGCTCACCTCGAGCCCGTCGATGAGCAGCTCGCGCGGCGCTTCGGCGCGCACCGTCGACTGGGTCACCGTACTCGCGACGACGTGCGTGGGGCTCTCACGCGCGTCGCGGGCGTCGAACCCGGCGTCGAAGCCGCCGACCACGGCGACTCGGCGGTTGGTGCCTAGGTTCACGTTCTCGGTGTACGTGCCGCTCGCGACGCAGACGACGAGGGGGCCGCTGTGGCTCGCGAGCGCGGCGGCGAACGTCTTGAACGGGGCGACACGTGTGCCACGCGAGGGCCCGGCGTCGTCGCCCGTCGTCGCGACATACCGCAGCGAATAGCCGTCCGCGGGCGTGCCCGTGCTGCAGCCGTGGTCCTCGTAGCCGCCCCCGCCCACCCCCGCGCTGGGGACGCGCGTCGACCCGAGGGGCCCGGTGATCACCACCCCCGCGTCGTCGGGTGGCGTGACGACCGCGCCGTCCGTCCATGTTCCAGCGTCGCCGCCCGGTGCGCTCCCGTCCGCAGGGGAGCCGCCGTCGCCGCTGGTCGCGCCTCCGTCGGGTGCGGCGGGGTCATCCTCTCCGCAGCCCACGCTGGGGGCGAGCGCGAGGGCGATGAGGAGCGGGAACGAGCGGACGTGCACAGGTGACATGGGCGGACCTCCGCCTCTGCTTGCGCGTACGTGCCGCGTTCCGTCACGGCGGGGGCCCAGCAGGCCACGGCTACGGCGACTGGCACGACGGACGCCGGTGGGCGGTCCTGGCGCTCCATCGCGTGCTCGCGATCCACGATGAGCACGGCCAGCCCTACGGATGCGGCTGTGGCCCAGGCAGCTCGCGGGGGAGGGCGCTGTCCTCGTGCAGAGGGTCGCCCGTCTGCCCAGCGTCTCCAGCGCCCCAGCAGAACGTGCGGTGGTCGCTCAGCTCGGCGCAGGCGTGTGTGCTGCCTGCTCCCACGTGGATGGCGTGGCGGGGCAGCGCGACGCGCTCGAGGCGCGCGCTGCAGGGCGTCCCGGCGCAGTTGTCCATCGAGCCCGTGCGCCCGAGCTGGCCTCGGTCGTTCCGCCCCATGGACCGCAGCACGTGCAGGTCGTCCAGCACGAACGTCGTGCCCGCCCCGAGGGCCACGCCGCCGCTTGCGTCCACCCGCAGCCGCGTGGGGTGGACGACGCAGCGCTGCCCCGCACAAGAGGGCGCGCCGAGGCCGCCGAGCTCGCCGTGTGCGTCGGAACCCCACGCCCACACGTCTCCGCCCGCAGTCAGGCCGAGGACGTGCCCCGCGCCAGCCACCAGCTCCACGAGCGGTGGCACGTCCAGCGCGCGCGGGGTGGCGACGCGCGCCTCGTCCCCGCCCAGGCCCGCCGCGCCAAAGGTGTCCAGGCCGAAGCAGCGCACCTCCCCCGAGGCACGCAGCACGCAGGTGGTGAAGTCCGTGACCGCCAGATCCACCACGTCGCTGAACCCCGGCAAGGGCAGCGGCATCGTGCTGCAACGCGCGTCTTCCGCAGGTGCGAGCCCGACGCGCACGGCGTCCGCGGCATCCGGTGTGCCGCAAGCGTCCAGCTCGGAAGCCGCGCGGCCGAGCTGACCCTGGTTCCCGAGCCCCCAGCAGAACACGCCGGCTTCTTCGGAGATGGCGCATCCGTGCGCGACCCCCACTTCGATCTGCACGGGGTGGAAGTTGGCGCCCACGTAGCGCACGACGGGGTCCCCGACAGTCGTGAGGGGCGCGCGGCCGAGCTGACCGAACGTGTTCCTCCCGCTGCACTGCACCCCGTCCGGCGCGGCGAAGCACCCGAAGTCGGGCCCGAGCGCGGCGTCCGCGGGAGCGTTCAGCATGCTGTCCTCGAACACGGAGGCGCACTCACGGGCTCCGCACATGTCCGTGAAGTCCATGGGGCCGATGGCGAGGCGCCCGTCCGCGTACGTCCCCACGCACTGGAAGTCGCCATTCACGTCGAGCGCGCACGTCGCTTCGGGCCCAAAGAAGTAGGGCCACGGCTCGTCGTCGGCCCCGAGTTCGTAGACGTCCACGCAGCCCGAACCGGCGAGCATGGCCAGCAGCGCCCACGTGCAGCACATCAGGGCGCGTGCGCTCATGGCTCCCGCACCGCCGCGCGCACGGCGCGTGTGAGCAGGCTGTTGGGGTAGCGCGCGTAGAAGCGCTCGGCGCGCGTTCGGGCGGCGTCCACCTGGCCGGTGCGCGCCATCGCCTGGATGGTCATGGCCTCGCGCTCCTCGACGAAGCGACCCCCGGGGAAGCGGCGCTGATGCTCTCGCAGCGCGGTGAGGGCCTCCGCGGCCCGTCCACGCGCGAGGGCGCTCTGAGCGCGCGTGATGAGCGCGTTCTCGTCCGCGAGCGCCTCGTCCCGAGCGGCGGCCTCGGTGGGCGCGTTGCCCGCGACGTCCTCCGTCACGGGTGCGGTGGCGGGCTCGCTCTCGTCGCGTGTGACGCCCGCGACGGACGCGTCGCCCCGTCGGGGGTTCGCTGAGGGCCGGGGTTCGCCGCTCCGTGTGCTGTCGGCCGCGGGCACTTCGTCGGCACCATCGATGGCGGGTGGGTCCACGGCGGCTGGCGTCGCGGGCGCGTCCACCACGGGGAGCGGCTCCTCGGCCGTTTGCCCGTCGATGACAGCCGTGGCGCTCGACGGCTGCGGCGCGGAGACCGAGGGCGCGGAGACCGCATCGTGCGCCACGTATCCCGCCACGCTCCCCAGCACGGCGCTCACGCCACAAGCCAAGGCGAGCAAGGTCCACGAGGGGCCGCTCGCCGCGGCCGGTGCCGCCGCGCTCGCCATCGCGGAGGGATCCACCTGCGGCACGTCTCCCGTCGTGCTGGGGCCCGCGTCTCCGCCCTCGGTCGAACCGTCGGCGGTTGTGTCGGCGTCCGCGTCGCCACCGATGTCACCCGCCACAAGGGCTTCCCCGAGGCGCGCGAGCATGCGGCTCTCCACGTCCGCGGAGACGTCTGGCACGTCCTGGTCGGCCGAGAGCATCTCCGACAGCCAAGCCTCGTCGTCGCGTCGTTCCAGGTCGCTCATGGCAGCTCCCCTCCGCTCAACGCCTTCAGCGTCTCGCGCATCTCCGCCCTCGCCAATCGCAGCCGCGAGTAGCCGGTGTTCAGCGGGATCCCCAGCTCGGCGACGATGTCGGGCATCGAGACACCGTCGAGGTCGTGCAGGATCAACACGGGTCGCCGCGACTCGTGCACGAACTCGAGGGCCCGGTGCACCAGCGCGCGCCGCTCTGCGAGCTCGGGCGAGTCCGCAGGGGTGCCCACGCGCTGCAGCGCGGTGTGGGCCTGAGGGTCGGTCGGCAGCTCACGCCGTACGCTCGCGCGGCGTCGCTGCGCGGCTCCGCAGCGCATGGCGATGCCGAACAGCCACGGCTTGAGCGGGCGGCTGGGGTCGTAGTCGGCCCATTTGCGGTGAACGACCAAGAAGACCTCGTGTGCGACATCCTCGAGGTCGGCCTCGCGGACCCCGAGTCGCCTCAACGTGTGGATGACATAGGCGACGTTTTCTCGGAACAGGCGCTCGAACCGCGCCCGCTCCTCTGCTGTTTCACCACGGCCGGACGAATCCGTCACGGCGCCCCCCAGTCCAGGCGCACTTGGAACGAAGGAGCCAGCCACGGCAGCGTGAACGCCGTCTCGTACTGGACCACGAGCGCGGGACGGACCAGCGGGGCGTCCACCCCGAGCAGCACGGTGAGAGCGGTGTGCGGACCCACTCCGTGCCGGTAGCCCGCAGCGACCCCGACCGAAGGCACGAACGCCACACCCCGCCTGGTGTTCTGGAGGTCGGCGCCTCGGGCCATGAACAGGCTCGCGGCCGCGGTCCCGCACAGGAGGATGCGCTGGCCCGCAACGGCACCACAGCCCCGCAGCTCGGCCCGGGTGCGCCAGGCGCGTGCCGTGCCCCCGCTGCGCCCCTCCTCCGCGCCGCGAAAGTCCTGACGGAGGGCGGTGGCGAGCACGCCGTGCGGCCAACGGTACTTCAGGGCGCAATCCAGGAAAGGGCGCGTGCGTGGCACCGCGCCCCACGCGACACCCACGCCGCAGCCGAGCCACCAGCGTGGTGACCGGGGCTGTGTCTCGCTCCGCTCGGGCCGCTCGTCCACCGTCGGCTCCACCACGACGACTCCCTGACCGAGTTCGTGGTCACCAGCCTCCTCGGGCGCCAGCGCGATGTCGGCGGCGCCGACGCGCGTCATCGCGAACGGGTCCACCGCGACGCTGATCGCCAACGCCAGCGCCCGCGCCACCTCGGCGCAGTCCAGCGTCGGCGAGCGCACCGTGCGCTCCCCCGCGGAGGTTCCGTCGGCCTCGTACGCGACGACGTGCGCCTCGATGGCGTCTCCGTCTCGGCGCAGCGACGCCACGATGCGCAGGGGTGCCTCCGGCCGGAAGGGATCGGCGCCCAGGTGCGCGGCGACGGTGCGGCGGATGACGCCCTCGGAAGGACAGCTGGTCAGCGCGGGGTCGATGCGCAGGTCGAGCACGGCGGTCTGCAGCTCGGCGTCGTCCGGTGCGTCTTGGGCCGCCGCGGGGTGGGCCCCCCCGCTCACTGCGCAGGTGAGGAGGGCGATGGTGAGCAGCGTCACGCGCACGCGCGCATTCTGACGCGCAAACGGACGTGCCCGCCATGGCATTCTCACCCACGCGCGAAGGCGAACCCGTCCTTGGGTTCCTTGGGTGCGGGGTGGCACGTAGCGTCTGGGGTGTGCGTCCCCTAGCGATCGGGCCGCGCGTACTCCACCCACGCAGCGCCCGGGTACTTCAGGTACGTCGCGCTCAGGTGGAAGGGGATGACCAACGCGCCGCTTCTGTCCACCAAGGCGTGCGAGCCATGGCGCGCCAGCACCGCGAAGCCACACGGGTAGAACGCCGTGGCGCTGCCGATGTAGCCGTTCTCCGGGCGCCCGATCACGCTGCCTTCCGAGTCGATGACGGCGACGCCGCCCTCGTCCACCACGATGGCGCGCCCGTCCCCGAAGGGGTACGCCTGCGCGTAGCGCGGCGCGAGGGCCCACTGCCCGTCCATGTCCACGTAGCCCCACGGGCCTCCGGGCTCGGCGCGCGCCGTGAGGCGACCATCGCCGAGGTCGCCGAGCTCCGCCAGGCGCAGCTCACCCAGGCGCGCGCCGTCACGACCGTAGAGCTCGAAGCGCCCGTCCTCGCACAGCGCGTCGTACACGATCCCTCGCGGTGTGATCCGCCGGAACCTCGCCGGGAGCACGACCTCACCCTGCATGTCGAACACGCCATAGCCGCCTTCACCGCGCGTGAGGATGCGCTCCTCTTGCACGAACGCCGCTTCGCGGAAGCGCGGGCTGAGGGCCACGGCGCCCTTCGTGTCGAGCAGCCCCCACGTGCCCGAGTCGTCGAGGAACGGCGCGAAGCCCTGATAGAACGCGCCCGCGCTGCGAAATCGCGGCGCGACCAGCGCGTCGCCGTCGGGACCCACGAAGCCCCACTTGCCGCCGTCGTAGCGGTTGCCCTCACACACCAGGGCGAAGCCATCCACGAAGGCCATCGCGAAGTCGTACACGGCCGGCACCGCCAGCTCTCCGCGTGGGTCGAGGAACCCGACCTTGCCCCCCACGGTGACCATCGCCCGCCCTCCCGCGAAGTTCTCGACCTGGTCGTGGACGGCCGGGATCGCCCAGCTGCCGCTCGGGTCGATGAACCCATACTTCATGCTGACGCGCGCCGAGTACTCGCTCACGACCACGCGCTCGGTCTCCACCCGCACCCGCGCGAGCCCTTCGTGGAAGTCGCTCGCCGAGAGGAACGCCGGCTCGACCGCGACGGCGCCGCCCTCGTCCAGGTAGCCCCAGAGGGCGCCGTCGGGGCGGAAGCTGATACGCCCCTCGCGCGGGCTGCCGAGCCCGATGTAGCGCGGCTCCACCATGAACGTGCCGTCCGCTCGGATGAGGGCGGCCTTGCCCCCGCGCTCGAGCAGCACCTTCTTCTCCGCGTGTGTGTCCAACCACGCGGCGCGTCCGGCCGAGATGGCCTCGGGGTCGAGGTCGTGGTCCTTCAGCAACGCGTCGTACAGCGCTTCTGTCAGGTCCTGCGGCTCCTCGTAGCGCGTGCCCACCAGCGCCCCGTCGACGCGGCGGACCCCTTGGTACACGGCCTCGTCCAGCATGCCGGCGTCGCCCACGAAGGCGAGCGTCCCTTGTGCACCAGCGTCCGTGGCGGTGGCCAGCGCCAACATGAACCCCTCGTGCGCGTGCGTGTACTCGTCGTAGCCCCCGAAGTAGGCCAGCACCGTCACGCGCTTGGCCGCGTTGGTGACGCCGAAGAAGGTGTCGCCGCGCTTGGCCGCCTTCTCCAGGAACGCGAGCCAGGCCTTGGCGTCGGTCTTGGCGGTCAGCTCGCCCTTCGTGCGCAGCCCGATGGCCGGCGCGCCCTCCAGCGTGGTCTTCTCCCACGCGTCCACGTGACGCTTCTCGATCTCGAAGCCCATGTCGGTCAGCGCCTCGAGCGCGGCTTTCAGCGACTTGGCCTTCACCGTGAAGGCGCTGCCGAACAGGTCCGAGTCCTCGCACGCCAGCTTTGCCGCATCGAGCGTGGCCTGCCCCGCGACGAGCGGCGTGGCCAGCCAGGCCTTCTTCTGGGCGGCAGACTCGAACGTGATCGTCAACGCACCGAACACCCCTGCATTCATCTCGACCTCCTCGCGGTCACCCCGCATCGACTCGATCAAACCCTCGCGCCCGGCCATGCCCTCGTGCTCGGAGGGCCGCCCCCGCCATCACCTCAGCTCGTGAAGCGCGAGCGCGCCTGCGCTTGCTTCAGCAGCGTCGCGAACTTCTTCTTGTTCGGCGCGCACGCCACGTGCACGTACGCGTGCTCCACAGGGAACAACTTGGACCGCACGTCCATGCGGAGCTCCCCCGCCGCGATGGCGGCCTTGCAGACCTTGCACTTCGCGCGCCCCGACTCGGCGCGCTCCAGCACGGGTGCCCACTCGTCTGGCTTCGTGCGTCCGACGGGGTACGTGACCTTCGCGCCGTCGCGGAGGACGTAGTCGGTCGCGCCGATCGTGTGCGGCGTCTGGTGCGGGAGCGGCTCGCCCGAGAACACGCGCGCTCCGAACGTCAGCCGCGGGTCCTCCTCGCTCGCGCGCGCTGCCGCGGTGACCGGGTCGTCGGGGAGCGCCTGCCCCGCCGCTCGCGCGACGTCCCAGATGAGGTCCGTCAATGACGCGCGCGGTACGGTGCCGCCCGAAGCCGCGAGCTCGCGGATGGTGTGGGCGCGCACGCCGGCCAGCCGATGCGTCACGTCGGCCGGCTTCACGCTCTTCTCTCGCTTCGCCCGCTCCGTGACGGCGTCGATCAGCCCGGTCATGGCGGCGTACTCGGTGCTGAACGTGATCGGGAGCCCTAGGGACAGCCCCGCGTCGGAGAAGGTGGGTGAGCCGTCCCGGTAGTACGAGCACGTGCTCTTCGTAGCCGACCAGTCGCCATGACGCGCCTGCGCCGCGAGGCGCCCACGACCCGCAGCGAGCGTCCCCACCAGCACGACGTCGGCGCGGGAGAACACCAAGTAGCGCCCCATGTCCTCGTCGCTCATTGGCTCGAGCGCGGCCCAGTCCACTTCGTAGGCCTCGGCCGCGCGGTCGCGGTCGGTTGGCGTCCCCGGGAACCAACACGGCCCGACGCCACGGTCGAACAGCCACGCCCGGACCCGCGCCGCCCCGTCGTCGTCGCCCACCGCCGCACGCGCCGCGGCCAGCACCACCAAGCTGGTGGGCTCGAGCGGCTGAAAGCGCTGCGCGCGCTCCGCCACGAAGAGCGCGTCGTCGTGTCGCTCGAGCGCGCGCAGGCTGCGGGCGATGTTGGTCAGCGCGAAGCTTGTGCCCCAGCTGTCGTAGCGCGCGCAGCGCGGGAGCGCGGTGAGCCGCACGGAGAGCGCCTGAGCGTGGGCGCCGGCCGAGGTGTACGCCATGGCCGCTTGCTCGTGCAGCATAGGGGCCGTGATCCCGGCCTCGCGCAGGTGCGCCTCGATGGCCTCACCCGCCACCACCGTGCCCTGGTCCCGGAGCTTCATGACCCGGGCCCGGTCGAAGTCCGCCACGCCGGGCTGCAGCGCGTCCCACACGCTCACGTCGTTGGCGTCGAAGGCGCCCAGCGCGTCTCGGAGCGCCGCGTCCGTTGGGGTAGGGCCGTGTGCGGCGGGCCCAGCGCCCTTGGGGGGCCTGGCCCCCGCGCGCGGTTTCGTGCTCACGAGGAGGCTCCTCCGGGTCCAGCTGGGCCGTGCGCGCCCAGCGCTCGGCTGATCAGCGCCACGTACTCGTTGGGTGCGTTCGCGCGCGCGTAGGGCAGCAGCGGCACCTTGCCGTCCTCGACGACGCCAGCCCCCAGCAACAGCTCGAGGATGGCCAGGGGCGGCAACGGATCCGGGTGGGAGATGCTCACGGCGGTGTGCAGCGGCGTGTGGCCGTACGCGTCGCGGCGGGCAAGCGACGCCCCGGCCGCCAGGAGCTTCGCCACGAGGGAGGTGCGCCCACGGGCGACGGCGGCGTGCAGCGCCGTCTTGCCGTTCACGTCGGGGCCGTTGGGGTTCGCGCCGCGCGCCAGCAGCAGATCGTGCACTTGGTCGTCGGCGCACCACATGGCGCGCGCCAGCGCGCAGCCGTAGCGGTCCCGGGCGTTCGGGTTGGCGCCGGCCTCCAGCAGCAGGGCGACCGCCTCGGGGCGGTCGTGGTGGGCCGCGGCGCACAATGCGGCGTCGAGCGGCGCAGGCCCGAGTCCACGCCCCTGTGCGTCGGGCACCAGCTCGGCCAGCCGCCGCACGGCGCCCTGCTCCGCGGCGGCGAGGAGCGCGTTGCTCAGCTGCGTGTCGCTCAGCTTGCGCGCCTTCTTCTTGGGCGCGCTCGCCACGACCGGGGTGTGGTGCACGGTCCCCGGCGCTGGGCCTGCCACGGGCTCGGGCAGGCGCTTCGGGACGTCGTCGAGCCCCAGATCCGACTGCCGGTTCCACAGGCGCTTGGCGGTCGCCTTCTGCTCCGTCGCGAACGCGCGCGGACCGAGCAGACCGAGCCGCCGCCCCAGCCACACGTCGAAGCCAGCTGCCGCGACGCCCATGACCGGCACGTCGTCCTGGTCCAGCTCGAGCACGGGGTACTCGCCCTGCTCGTCGGGGTCCCCCAGGTAGAGCAGCGAGAACGTGTCCTGGCTGCGCTGCAGCGGGAGGGCACGCGCCGGGAACCGCGCGTTCACCAGGCTCGTGTACGCAGGCCACAGCTCGCCCGCCCAGGCCTCGATCAGCTGAGCGGCGGACGTGGCCGCGAAGACCCCGCCATGGAACCAGCCTAGTTCGCGCTCGACCCAGGTGTGATCGAGCGCGAGGAGCGCGTGCATGGTCGGCGACAGCGCCACACCGGCAGAGGCCTCCGCGGCCCTCAGGGCCTCGTCCGTGAGCGGCGTAGGGTCCGCGACCGGTGAGTCGGGGGATGCCAGCACCCCCACCAAGGCCTCCACCAACGCGCGACCACGCTCCTTCGGTGCCTTCATGCGCGCTGACGGTACAGCCGGGCTGCCAGCCGTGTCCACGGGGGACGTCTGCTCACTCGTGCGAGGGCTCACCGCCCGGTTCGCGCGGCGCTTGCTTCTCGTGGCCGCCAGGACCGCAGGCCGTCACCGGCCCGCGCGCTGGTCTTCCACCGCCTGCACTCGCGCGCGCGCCTCGGCGTCGTCACCCGCCAACGCGCGCGCCATCGCGAGCGCCCGGTCGCGGACCTGCCCGAACGTCCCGGGGTTCGAAACGAGAGGCGTGAGGGCATCGAGGAGCGGTGCCACCAGGGCCGGATTGGGCGGCGAGCCGTCCGTCAGCTTCAGCCAGTGGGGCAGACCGCGACCCGCGCGATCACGATCCCCGCCCCAGGACACCAAGGCATCGCGCAAGCAGCGCTCCCCGGCGTCGGGCGAGGCCGCGAAGACTTCGCGCGTCAGGTCTGGAGGGCCGAAGAACTGCGCGCACGGGGCCAGGTCGCCCAGCGCCGCTCCCGCGCGCACCAGCACGGCCAGCGCGACGTTCGTGTTGGCGCTCTTCGTCGCTGCCAACCTCGGCGCCAGCTCCTGCGCCCACGGGATGGCTGCGTTCCCAACCTCGTGCGCCACCGAGAGGACGACCCCCGGGTCCCCGGCGCGGAGCCCATAGCGCCCCTCGAGGATCTCTCCGAGCAGCTCGAGCTTCTCCAACGCGGGGACCTGAAGGCCCTGCAGCAGCACATCTCGCGGCGCGGGCGGTCCCTGCAGCAGCAGGTATGCATGGGCGGCATCGCCCAGCGGGAGCTCCAGCCGACCGGGCGGGGCGACGCCGATGTAGCGCGCGAGGTCCAGCGCCGGAGGGAGGCCGCGCTGCGCAAAGGCTGCCCCACCGTCCGCCTGGCTGCGCGCCAGCCGCTCCACCACGTGACGTTGCCGCGCGGTCAGCGTGTCGGGGGCGCGCAGCCCCGGGTGCACCTCGAGCTCCAGCTGCGCCACCGCGCCGGCCCACTCGCCCAGCATCCAGCGTGGGATGGGGCCGTCGGTCTCGTCCGCCGGCTCCGGCGGCCACGCGCGCACGACACCTGGCTGCTTGCGGGCGCTGACCGCGTCCGCGTCCACGTCCGACAATGCGCGCAGCAGAACGTCCGCCGCGGCCTCCGTGCCAGCTTGCATCATCACCGTGCGCGTGATGGTGGCGTCCACCCGGCCGGCCTTCCACGGCCACGCGTCAGCCCCCCGGTCGCCCAGCATCATCGCGGTGGCGAGGGTGGTGACATCATCGCCTTCGAGAGCGTCGGGCGTCGCCAGCAGTCGCGCGAGCACCCGTGCCGCGGTGGCGAGCGCAGGAGCGTCACGAACGTCGCTCGCCGGGAGCGCGCTGTTCGAGGCGCGGGCGCAGAGCCCCAAGGCGACCCACAGGCTGGCCCTGACGGTTGGGTCCTCCTCTTCGCGGAGGCGTGCTCGCAGCGCTTCCTCTGCCTTTGAACCCGCGCCCGGCACGAACGCCATACAGAACGCGGCGCTGCTCCGTACGCATGGCTCCTCGTGCGACAACGCCGTCATCACCGTGTCCAGCGACGCGGCGAGGCGCTTCCCGAGGCGCTTGGCGGTCGCCCCGGAGTACAGCTTGGCGAGCGCGGGATCACCCATGTCGACGCCCGTCGTGAGCACCCCGTGGTGGCCCGACGTCACCAGGTCTGCGGCGAGCTGCAGCGCGCGGTGCGCGTCCGGTGAGGTCTGCGCCACCCGTTCGAGGAGCACCTCCAGCACCGGCACGGACGCCGTGTAGAACTGCGCGTCCTGCACCAGCCGCGCCCGTAGCCCTTGGTAGGCGGCCCGTCGGGTGTCCGCGTCTGCGGCGTCCAGCGCCTCGAGGAGCGGGGGTAGATCACCCGCCTTGCCCCCGCTGTGTCGCAACCGTGCCCAATCGGGCGCCTTGCCGGCCATGTCCGCGCTCCCTGGTTCTCGTTCGACCTCCCACACCCCACGTGCTTCGGGCTCGCGCGCACGCGCGCTTTCCGCAACAGTACCGCAGTGAGCACCACAGCGCGCCCCATTCGCGTCTTCATGGCCGACGACCACCCGGTCATGGTCACGGGCCTCTCGCGCATCCTCGCGGGCGTGCCCGACGTGGACGTGGTGGGCATCGCGTACGACGTGCACGAGTTGCTCCGCACAGACCCCCAGGATCTCGACGTGATCGTGCTGGACGTCAGCATGCCGGGGATGCGCGGGGGCGAGACGGTCGAGACGCTGCGCGCGCGCTACGCGCCGGTGCTGCTGTTCACGCTCGAGCCCGACACCGCGCAGGTGGTCGAGCTGCTGCGCGCGGGGGCGTCTGGTGTCGTCAGCAAGAGCGCCCGGGTGGAGGTGCTGCTCGACGCCATCCGCACCGTGGCCACAGGTGGGCGCGTCATCCCCATCCCGCTCGCCGAGCGTGTCGCGGGCGGCGGGGAGGGCTGGCCCCACGAGGCCCTCAGCGAGCGCGAGCGGGCCATCTTCGAGCGCCTCGTCCGCGGCAACGCGCCCAAGAGCATCGCCTTCGAGCTGCAGCTCGCCACCAGCACGGTCTACACCTACGCGGAGCGCATTCGACAGAAGCTGGGGGTCGACAGCCAGGTGGCGTTGGTGGCGTACGCGCACCGCGCCGGTCTCCTCGGTAAGGGCAGCGAAGAGGGCTGAGCCCGCGCGTCGAAGCAACGCTGCGCCTCGACTCCGCACGTGCACCCGAGCCGCGCCCTTCCGCTCGAGTGTGCCTGTGGAGACCTCTCTACACACGCTCTCGGAAGCGCACCGCGAGGGCTGCGTACACGGGGGTATCTCGGCTCGCCCGAGGCCAACCCCAACTTGAAAGCCCTTATGCCCAAGCCATCCAGCTCCATCTCACGCGCCTCGCGCGCGACGCGCGTCTCTCAGTTCCTCGCGGCCCTCGCCCTGGTCGCTGCGGCCCCGGCCGCACTCTCCGCCGGCGGTTGTGGCGGCGGTGGCGGACGGACCACCACGCCCGAAGCGGAGGACGGAGTGCGCGGCGCCGTGACGGTGGAGAACCGCAGCCAGCTCCAGGTCTGCTCGCTGATGCTCATGTACGACGGCGGCTACGCCACGCAGGAGGTCGAGCTCGCACCCGGCGCCAGCGCGCAGCTCGATGTGCAGGGGGACACCAACCGGCTCTATGTCACCGAGTGCGGAGGGGAGCGCAGCCTGCTCGGTCATCCCATGAACTGGTATGGCACGCCCCAGGGTCCGGCCGAGATGCTGCAGAACCTCCAGCACGACCGCATCGTGCTGTACGACCCCGGTCAGGCCCCGGCAGACGCCACGGACCACCGCGCGGTGGCGCTCAACCCGCGCCCCATCTCCGACTGGATCTTCTGGCAGCCGCCCGCCGACTCGGGGCTCGCGCAGGAGTTCCACCAAGCGCTGCTGCAGAAGGCGCAGCGCGAGAGCTGGAGCGAGAATCTGGTGTTCTCGGTGATCATCAGCGGCTGGAGCGAGACCCGCAACCGCTACACCGGCATCCTCACCGGGCGCAGCGCGCAGGCCGCGGGCTTCGCGCGCTGGCCCGACGGACACTGCACCATGCAGGCCTTCGGCTACACGCAGGGGCACGACGGCTACGACTACGCGGGCGCGCTCCAGGTGGGCGTCAGCACGCAGCTCCACATCCCGTGCGCCGCGCTCGAGTACGCCGCAGGACTTGCGGGAGCCAGCCCGAACAGCGAAGCGGCACCCGGCTCGAGCGGCGGCGGGAGCGCGGGCGGCGCGACGACCGGCGGTGGCATGTGCACCAACACCTGCCGCACCGCGAACGACGGGGAGTGTGACGACGGCGGCCCCAACTCGCTCTACAGCGTGTGCCAGCTGGGGACGGACTGCGCGGACTGCGGGGCACGCTGAAGCGTATACTCCGGGCGTCATGAGGTGGGCGAGCTGGCACGCGGTCCGCTACCCTGACGCTCGGAGGACCCTCATGCGACTCTTGCTCTCGTGTCTGGCCGTGCTGGCCGCGTTCGCGTTCATCGACCCGGCCCCCGCGCAGGCCCTGCGCTGCGGCACGCGCCTCGTGCGCGAGGGCGACACCCCCAGCCAAGTCCGTGAGCGCTGCGGCGAGCCCGACGACATCATCACCACCACCGAGACGCGTTCGCGGACGGTGCACCGTCGCGTGTCGGGCGTGATCGTCTCCGACACCGTCAGCGTCGAGGTGCGCGTGGTGCAGTGGGTCTACAACTTCGGTCCGCAGCGTTTCATGCGCCGCCTGGTCTTCGAAGACGGCCTGCTGGTGGACATCGAGGAGCTCGGGCGCGGCAACTGAGCCGTCGCGAGAGCGACCGAATGGTCGTTCCTCGCACACGAGACGTCCGTACCTGCGCGTCGCTGGGCGCTACTCGTAGCTGAGCAGCGTGACGTCGAACACGAGCATCCCCTGCGGCCTGCCTGGCGCGTTGCCGTATGCAAGCTGCGCCGGGATCCAGAAGCGGCGCTTCTCGCCCACCACCATGAGCTGCACGCCCTCGGTCCACCCCAGGATCACCGCGCTCAGCGGGAACGTCGCGGGGCGTCCGCGCGTGATGGACGAGTCGAACATCGCACCGTCCGTCGTCCAGCCCGAATAGTGGACCGTGACGCGGCTGTCCCGGCTCGGGTGTGCGCTGCCGCTGCCCGCCCACACGACCTCGGACGCGAGTCCGCTGGCCGTGACCTCCGCGTGGGATGGTGGGGAGGCGACGTCCTCCGGAACGTCCGGCGGGGACGCCTCCACGCCGAGCAGCTCGATGTCGTACACCAGCATGCCGGCGGGACCGTTCGAGCTCCCATCATAGGCGAGCACCTCCGGGATCCACATGCGCCGCTGCTCGCCCTCGCGCATGAGCATCAGGCCTTCGGCCCAGCCCGGGATCATGGCCCTCAGCGGGAAGGCCCGGGCGACGTCGGCTTCCAAGGTCGTGTCGAACGTGTTTCCGTCGGTGGTCCAGCCGGTGTAGCGCACCACGACGACGTCTTGCGCGCGTGGGTGAGCACCCGTGCCTGGGTAGAGCAGGCGTGACCACAGCCCGCTGGGGGTCCTCTCCGCGTACGCGGGCGGCGCCGTGACGTCCGCGGGCGCCTCGACCGTGAGCGGCGGACGCGGCATGTTCAACGTCGGCGGCGGCTCGGGCGTCATGGGCGTCACGACCGGCACGGGCGTCGTGGTGACGTGCTCCGTGCTCGACGAGGTGCCCCCGCAGCCGAGCCAACCGCTGGAACCTGCCAGCAGCGCGCACAGCGCCAAGCGTGTACGTCTCGCAGGGCGATGCGGCACGCGCAGGCCTCGGACCTCACGCGCCACGGGCGCCTAGCCCTCGTCCTCGAGCGCGTGCCCCGTCTCGAGCCGGATGGCGTACTCGAGGCTGTCCACCAGGGCCAGCAGCGAGGCCTCGATGATGTTCGTGGACGCGCCGACGGTGCTCCACGACTCGTCGTGGCTGCGGCTGTCGATCAGCACGCGCACGGTGGCGCTCGTGCCGTTCTTGCCGTCCAGGATGCGCACCTTGTAGTCGCTCAGGTGGACGTCCGCGACGGCGGGGTACGTGGCCCGGATGGCCTTGCGGATGGCCTGGTCGAGCGCGCTCACGGGGCCGTTCCCCTCGCCTGCGGTGTGCACCACGTCCCCATGGATGCGCAGCTTCACCGTGGCCTCCGAGAACATCTCGCTGCCCACGCGCTTGCCGACCGCCGTCTGGAACTCGAGCACCTCGAAGGGCGCCTCGTAGCTGGACTCGCTGCGCGCCATCAGCAGCGCAACGCTGGCCTCGGCCGCCTCGTAGGCGAAGCCCTGCGCTTCGGCGCGCTTGATCTGCTCGAGCACGGCGGCGCCCTCGGTGGAGGACACCGTCACGCCCAGCTCCTCGGCCTTGCTCAGCACGTTGGCGCGACCGGACAGCTCGCTGACGACCACGCGGCACTCGTTGCCCACCAGCTCGGGCTCGATGTGCTGGTAGCTCGCGGGGTGGCGACGGATGGCGGCCACGTGCACGCCGCCCTTGTGCGCGAAGGCGCTGCGCCCGACGTAGGCCGCGTGCTCGTTGGCCGGCACGTTGGCCACCTCCGCCACGAAGTGGGACAGGTCGTACAGCTCGCCCAGGCGCCCTGCGGGCAAGCAGGTGAGCCCGAGCTTGAGCTCGATGTCCGGGATGATGGCGCACAGGTTGGCGTTGCCGCAGCGCTCACCGTAGCCGTTGATGGTGCCCTGCACGTGACGCGCACCCGCGCGCACAGCCGCCAGCGTATTGGCCACACCACAGCCGCCGTCGTCGTGCACGTGGGCCCCCAGCTCGATGTCCGGGCCCAGCTCCGCGCGCACCGCGCGCACGATCTCGTCGACCTCCCACGGCATGGACCCGCCGTTGGTGTCACACAGCACCAGCGTGCTGGCCCCACCCCGTTGCGCAGCCCGCAGCGTCGCCAGCGCGTAGCCCGCATCCGCCTTGTAGCCGTCGAAGAAGTGCTCGGCGTCGTAGATGGCGTGGCGCTTGGCCTCCACCAGAAAGCGCAGGCTGTCCTCGATCATCTCGAGGTTGGTGTCCAGCGACGTGCGCAGGATCTCGGTGACGTGCATGTTCCACGTCTTGCCGAAGATGGTGCACACCGAGGTGCCCGCCTCCACCAGCTTCTGCAGCTGGGGGTCCTCCGCAGCCAGCACGTTGGCGCGGCGGGTGCTGCCGAAGGCCGTGATGCGCGCGTTGGTCCACGTCAGCTCGCGCGCCCGCTCGAAGAACTCGACGTCCTTCGGGTTGCTGCCCGGCCAGCCGCCCTCGATGAACGCCACCCCGAACGCGTCCAGGCGCTCCGCAATCTTGATCTTGTCGTCGCACGAGAGGCTCATGCCCTCGCCCTGCGTGCCATCGCGCAGGGTCGTGTCGTAGACGTGCACCAAGGGAGTGCGTGGACTTTCGGCGTCGCTCATCGTGGGAGGCTCTACTGCTGCGGGGGACGGGGTCGGGCCAGGGAGACCGGCCCGAGGCGGCTCACGGGCGGGACTGCTCGTACTTCGCGATCTGCTCCTCGAAGCCGAGGATGTAGCCCAGCTGGTCGATGCCGTTGAGCAAGCAGTGTTTCGCGAAGCCGTCGACCGGGAACGACACCTGCTCGCCGTCGGGCAGCGTCAGGGTCTGCGACTCGAGGTCGATCTTGACGCGCGCCGCGCGGTCCGCGTTGACGGTCGCCATGAGCTTCTTGTGCACGTCCTTGCTGACCTCGATGGGCAACAGGCCGTTCTTCAGTGAGTTGCTCTTGAAGATGTCCGCGAAGCTGGTGGTGATGATGGCGCGCAGGCCCCACCCGACGAGCGCCCAGGGCGCGTGCTCGCGCGAGCTGCCGCAGCCGAAGTTGTCGCCGGCGAGGAGCACGGAGGCCCCTTGACTCTCGGGCTGGTTCAGCACGAAGTCGGGCTTGTCGCTGCCGTCGGGCAGGTAGCGCCAGTCGCAGAAGAGGCTCGCGCCCAGGCCGTCCTTGTCGGTGACCTTGAGGAAGCGGGCGGGGATGATCTGGTCGGTGTCGACGTTCTCCGCGGGGAGGGGGACGACGTGGGACTCGAGGGTCGTGAACTTGGCCATGGTGGTCTGTGGCTTTCGGTCGAAGTGACGATGGAAGGGGAGGGCGGCGGCTCAGCCGAGCAGCTCGCGCACGTCCGTGACCTTGCCGGTGACGGCGGCTGCGGCGGCGGTGAGCGGCGAGGCGAGGATGGTGCGCCCACCCTTGCCCTGACGGCCCTCGAAGTTGCGGTTGCTCGTGCTCACGGCGTACTGCCCGGGCTCGAGGTTGTCGCCGTTCATGGCGATGCACATGGAGCAGCCGGGCTCGCGCCACTCGGCGCCGGCCTCGACGAAGATCTTGTCGAGCCCCTCGGACTCGGCCAGCTTCTTGATGTCGTGCGAGCCGGGAACGACCAGCGTGCGCACGCCCTGCACCTTGCGGCCCTTGAAGACGCTGGCGGCCGCGCGCAGGTCCTCGATGCGCGAGTTGGTGCACGAGCCGATGAACACCACGTCCACCTTGTGGCCCAGCAGGCTCTCGCCCGGCGTGATGCCCATGTAGTCCATGGCCTTCTCGTACGCGGCCCGCTCGCTGCCCTCGAAGGCGTCGGCGGTGGGCGTGCTCTCGGTCACGCCCATGCCCATGCCGGGGTTCGTGCCGTAGGTGATCATCGGCGTCAGCGCGGACGCGTCGATCTCCACCAGGCGGTCGTAGGTGGCGCCCGGGTCGCTGGGCAGCTGCTTCCAGCGGGCCACGGCGGCGTCCCAGTCGGCGCCCTGCGGCGCGAACTCGCGGCCCTTGATGAACTCGAAGGTCTTCTCGTCGGGGGCGATCATGCCCGCGCGCGCGCCGGCCTCGATGCTCATGTTGCAGACCGTCATGCGGCCCTGCATCGACAGGTCGCGGATGGCGCTGCCGGTGTACTCGATGACGTAGCCCGTCGCGCCGCCGGTGCCGATCTTGGCGCACAGCGCGAGGATGATGTCCTTGGCGGTGACGCCTGGAGCCAGCGTGCCCTCGACGCGCACCTCGAGGGTCTTGGGGCGGGTCTGCAGCAGGCACTGCGACGCGAGCACGTGCTCCACCTCGCTGGTGCCGATGCCGAACGCCAGCGCGCCGAACGCGCCGTGCGTGGAGGTGTGGCTGTCGCCGCACACGATGGTCTTGCCCGGCTGCGTCAGGCCGCGCTCGGGGCCCACCACGTGCACGATGCCGTTCTTCAGGTTGCCCAGCCCGTAGAGGGTGATGCCGAACTCCTCGCAGTTGGCGGTGAGCATGTCCAGCTGCGCCGCGGCCTGCGCGTCGATGACCTTCAGCTTCTTCGGGTCGGTCGGCGTGCTGTGGTCCATGGTCGCCAGGGTGTTCTCTGGCCGACGCACCTTGAGCCCGCGCTCGCGCAGCCCGGTGAAGGCCTGCGGCGACGTGACCTCGTGGATGAGGTGCAGGTCGATGTAGAGCACCGCGGGGCGGCCCTCTTCTTCGGCGACGACGTGCTGTTCCCAGACCTTCTCGAACAAGGTCTTCGGCTGGTTCTGACTGGACATCTTCGGTTCTCTTCTCGTCGGGAGGGGCGTGTGGCGCTCAGGCCGAGGCTTCGGAGGCGGCCTCGTCGTCACGCGCGGAGCTGTTCTGTTGTACGGAGAGCAAGCGGTTGAGCGACGCCAGGTAGGCCTTGGCGCTCGCGACGATGACGTCGGTGTGCGCCCCGTGGCCGTGGTAGACGCGCGCGCGGCTGCCTCCGCTCTGAGGGTTGATGCGGCTCTCGTCGCCGCCTTCGGGTTCGTCGTCCCAGCGGACGCGGACGTTGACCTCACCCAGCGCGTCGATGCCGCGGGTGACGGACTGCACGCTGTACTCGAGCAGCGTCACGGGCAGCTTCACCACCTGCTGGATGGCCATGTACACGGCGTCCACCGGGCCCGTGCCCACGGCGGACACCGTGCGCAGCTCGCCGTCGGGGCAGCCGAGGCGCACCGTGGCGGTGGGCATGCCCGTGCCGCACGTGACCTGCAGCTGGTCCAGGCGGTAGAGCTCCTCGGGCTGGTAGAGCTCGTCGCTCACCAGCGCGAGCAGGTCTGCGTCCGTGATGTGCTTCTTCTTGTCGGCCAGGTCCTTGAAGCGCGTGAACGCCTTGTGCAGCTCGGCGCCGATGAGCGGGTAGCCCAGCTCCGAGAGGCGGTTGGCGAACGCGGCGCGCCCCGAGTGCTTGCCGAGCACGAGCAGGCTCTGGCTGGCCCCCACCGTCTCGGGCCGCATGATCTCGTAGGTCTCCTGGTTCTTGAGCATCCCGTCCTGGTGGATGCCCGCCTCGTGCGCGAACGCGTTGGCGCCGACGATGGCCTTGTTGGGCTGCACCGACATGCCCGTCACCTTGCTGACCAGGCGGCTGATGCGGGTGAGCTGCGTGCTGTCGATGTGCGTGCCCAGCTTGAAGTGGTCGTTGCGCACCTTGAGCGCCATGACCACCTCCTCCAGCGACGCGTTGCCGGCGCGCTCCCCGATGCCGTTGACCGCCACCTCCACCTGACGCGCGCCGTTCTGCACCGCCGCGAGGCTGTTGGCGACGGCGAGGCCCAGGTCGTTGTGGCAGTGCACGCTGATGATGGCGCGCTCGATGCCCGAGACGTTCTCGTGGATGAGCTTGATGCGGCGACCGAACTCGTCCGGCGTGGTGTAGCCCACGGTGTCCGGGATGTTGATGGTCGTCGCGCCCGCCTCGATGGCCGCCTGGATGGCCTCGTAGAGGAACTCCATCTCGGTGCGCCCCGCGTCCTCGGGGCTGAACTCGATGTCCTCACACAGGCTGCGGGCGTAGCCCACCATCTCCGTGATGCGCTCGAGCACCTCGGCCTTGGACATGCGCAGCTTGTGCTCGCGGTGGATGGGCGAGGTCGCGAGGAAGGTGTGGATGCGCGGGTGCTTGGCCGGCGAGACGGCCTCCCACGCCTTGTCGATGTCGCCCTTGGCGGCGCGGGCCAGCGAGCACACGCGCGGTGGCTCGGCGACGGGCCGCCCTTCGACGGCCAAGACGCCCACGCTCGCCGCGATGCCCTGGACGGCCTTGAGGTCGTCGGGGGAGGCCGCCGCGAAGCCCGCCTCGATCACGTCCACACCTAGTCGACTCAGCGTCTTGGCCACCTCGAGCTTCTCGCTGCTCGTCATGGTGGCTCCCGGGGACTGCTCCCCGTCGCGCAAGGTAGTGTCGAAGATGCGTACGTGGTCGGACTGGGACATGCTGAGGGGGACTCCTGTTTCCCGGGTCTACTCGGCCGCGCGAACCGGTCGCGCGTTCACGGTGGGGTGCCCTGGGCGCGGCGCGACGGAGCCGCGCATCATCGAGATGGTGCCGGTCTGGACCATCTCCTCGACGCCGAAGGGGGTGAGCACGGCCAGGAACGCGTCGATGCGCGTCTGCGAGTCCGTGATCTCGAACGTGATGGTGTCGACCGACATGTCCGCGGTGCGCGCCTTGAAGACGTCGGCCACCTGCAGCAGCTCGGCCCGACGGGCGGGGGGCGCGGCCACCTTCACCAGCGCCAGCGCGATGTCCACGCTGGGCAGGTCGGTGATGTCATCCACCCACAGCACGTTCACGAGCTTGTAGAGGTTGGACTCGATGCGCTTGGCCTTGTCGACGTCGGACTCGATCACGATGGTCATGCGCGACACGCCGACCTCGTTGGTGTTGCCCACGTTCAACGAGTGGATGTTGAAGTTTCGCCGCCGAAAGAGAGACGAGACGCGGTTCAGGACACCGGGCTTGTCTTCGACGTACACGACGAACGTGCGGTAGCTCGCTTCGCTCATTTCAGTCGTCCTTCCCCGTCTCGTAGATCGGGTTGTGCTGGCCGGGCTTCTCCCGGCGGATCATGTCGCCCAAGTCAGCGCCTGCGGGGACCATCGGGTAGACCGCGTCCACCTGCTCCACCACGAACTCCACCACGCACGTGCCGGGGTGGGCCTGGGCGGCGCGCACGGCGGCTTCCACGTCGTCGCGCTTGTCCACGCGGATGCCCTTCGCGCCGCAGGCCTCGGCCAGCATGACGAAGTTGGGGCTGACCATGGGCGTGGAGACGTAGCGGCCGCCGTAGAAGAACTGCTGCCACTGGCGCACCATGCCGAGGTAGCCGTTGTTGATGATGGCCACGTTGACCTTGATGCCCTCCTGCAGGCAGGTGGTGAGCTCGGTCATGGTCATCTGGAAGCCGCCGTCGCCGACGACCACCCACACGTTCTCGTCCGGGCACGCGAACTTGGCGCCGATGGCCGCCGGGAGCGCGAAGCCCATGGTGCCGAGGCCGCCCGAGGTGACCAGGCGCCGCGGGTAGTCGTGCTTGTAGTACTGCGCCTCCCACATCTGGTGCTGGCCCACGTCGGTCACGACCAGCGCCTTGCCCTCCGTGTAGCGGTACAGGTCGTGGATGACGTGCGCGGCGTACAGCTTGCCGTGGTCCGGCATGTCCTTGATGTCGCGCACCGCGGAGTCACCGCGCATCTCGTCGATGTGGGCCAGCCACTCGGGGCGCTCGGCCTTCTCCACGCGCGGGAGCAGCCGCGAGAGCACGTCCTTCGCGTCGCCCACGATGGGCAGCTCGACGCGGACGTTCTTGTTGATCTCGGCCGGGTCCAGCTCGATGTGGATCTTGCGGGCCTTGCGTGCGTACGTGGCGAGGTTCCCCGTGACGCGGTCGTCGAAGCGCATGCCCACGGCGATGATGAGGTCCGCGTCCTGGATGGCCGAGTTGACCCACGACTCGCCGTGCATGCCCATCATGCCGAGGTTGCGCGGGTGCGTGGCCGGGAAGCCGCCCAGGCCGAGCAGCGTGCAGGCTGCCGGGATGTCCGTCTTCTCGACGAACTGGCGGAAGACGTCGCTGGCACCCGACATGACCACACCCTGACCCGCGAAGAGGATGGGGCGCTTGGCGTCGCGGATCATGCGCGCGGCTTCGTCCAGGTCCGCGTCCATCGGGTTGTACTCGGGGCGGTAGCCCGGGAGCTCGATCGGGTCGGTGTTCCACTCGAACGTGCAGCTCTGCTGCTGCGCGTCCTTGGTGATGTCCACCAACACGGGGCCGGGGCGACCCGAGCGCGCGATGTAGAACGCCTCGCGGATGGTGTCCGCGATGTCCTCCGCGCGGTCCACCAGGTAGTTGTGCTTGGTGACGGGCAGGGTGACGCCGGTGACGTCGGTCTCCTGGAACGCGTCCGTGCCGATGAGGTGACTCGGCACCTGCCCGGTGATGGCCACGAAGGGGATGCTGTCGAGCATCGCCGTGGCCAAGCCCGTCACGAGGTTGGTGGCGCCGGGGCCCGAGGTGGCGATGCACACGCCCACCTCACCCGAGGCGCGCGCGTAGCCGTCCGCCATGTGCGCGGCGCCCTGCTCGTGGCGCGTGAGCACGTGGTGGATGGGGTACTGAATCATCGCGTCGTAGGCCGGCATGATGGCCCCGCCCGGGTACCCGAAGATGACCTTGACGCCCTCGCGTACCAGCGACTCCCAGATGATCTGGGCGCCGTTGAGCGTGGTTCCGGTGCGGTCGGGGAACTCGTTCTGAGTCATGCTGGTCCTGTGGGCGGTTGGGGGCTGCTGGGCACGATGAGAGGGGGGAGGGGTGAGCTTTTTCGAGGCGCGCTGCGGATGAAAAAAAACCCTCGCGGGGAGGCGAGGGTCATCAGGGGCAGGCCGGGGGGTGTCAGGCTTCCTGGTGGTCCTCGCCGAGGCAGCTGCCAATTAGCAGCAGGCCGCGGAGGCCAATAACGACGCCGTCCACTACTACGACCCCACCGCGCACGCCAGCAGCCGCCAGAGCGACCGAGCTGTTCTGCGAGATGAGGGAGGGGGCGAACATCTGGGAGGAGTGTGGAGCGGTCTGGGACATGCGTCAAGCGAACGGCGCGCAAGAGTTGCGCGTCTTACTTCGACTCGCGCTGCACGCCCGCACGGAACAGATCCGCGAGCTCACTCGCGTGGGTCTGTGTGGCCCTGGCCTGGCGCTCGAGGATGGCTTCGACACCCAGGCTCGAGTCGAGCTCGCTGAGGTACTGATCCACCGCGAGCCGCGCGAGGCCGTCGATGCGCTCGCCCCAGCGCTCACGCAGACGCTCCTTCGCCGCTTCTTCCAGCAGGGAGCGGAAGGCGCGTCGGGCGGCGTGGTCGGCCTCCCCCTTGAGCATCTGGGAGGGCTCGAGGTCCAGGAAGCGGGCGTTCTGGGGGCTGGGGGTGGGGCCGCGGTCGTGGCACTTGTCGTCGGTCATGGGTCGTCTCCGGGTGGGCTCCCAGTCTGCCGTGTGCACCACCCCGGGGAAAGGCCCCGTGTCCCGTCAGCGGGACGTGGCGCCGCGTCGGGCCGGTCCGGCCGCACAGGCGTCGCGCCAGGCCGAGCTGGCCGCAGGCAGGCGTGGCGATGGCGACACTCGCGCTCCTGGTCTTCGTCGCCCGTTCGTGTCAGCGTCCGCGAGCTGCACGACCGGAGGGCGCACATGAGAGGGACGACGACACAACTCACGCGATGGGCGAGCTCGACCTTGCGTCGCGACGCCGGCCGTCGGCTGGGCCTCCTGCTGAGCGCCCTCACGGGGATCGCCGTCGTGGTGGCGGGCTGTGCAGACGAGGCTCCTGGAGCCTGCGATCCCCGCGAGCTCGCCTGTCGGGAGCTGATCGCCGCCGAGATCCTCCGTGTGCGCGGAGGCCCTCCCGTGACGCTGCCACCCGTCGAAGTGGTCACGGAAGACGAGCTGCGGGCGCGCTTGGAGCAAGACGCCGTGTCGCTGACACCCGAAGAGGCCGCGCTGTTCGAGAAGTGGGGCCGGGGGCTGATGTTGTTGCGCCTGGTGTCGTCCCCGGACGCCGTCACGCGCGGGAGCATCGACGACTTCGTGATGTCCGTGTGGGGGTACTACGACCGCGAGACGGGGCAGATCACCCTGATCGAACGGCCGCAGTCCGCGGACCCAGACACCGCCACCTGGCTGTTCGCGCACGAGCTCACGCACCACGCCCAGGCGCTGGACCTGCAGGCGGGGTTCGCCACCCAGGCTGGGTTGAACGGGAGCATCGACACCCAGGACGCGCTCTCCCACCACAGCGAGGGCGAGGCGGTCGTCGTCTCGGAGCTCGTGCGCGCGGAGCTGCGCGGCTCGCGCTTCGGGTTCGAGGACGCGCGGACCTACTTCGCGCGGTGGTTGCTCGCGACCCAGCAAGAGGTCGCCGACAGCCGCGATCCCTATCTCGTCGTCCGCGCGCGCATGAAGTACCCCGTCGGTGGGGCCTACTTGAGTGAGGTGCGCTTCGACCACGGAAACGACGCCCTGCGGACGCAGTGGGTGCCCCCCGTGTCGACGACGGCGAGCTGGATGCGGGGCTACGAGGCCGTCGAGGAGGTGGAGGCCCTCGAGGACTGCGAGCTGCCGATCACGCCGACCAGCTACATGGGCATCGTCGACGAGCGCCTGGGTGGCGAGTTGCTGTTCGCCATGCTCATTCCGGAGGGGGTACGAGACGAGGCGTCCTTGGCGCGAAGCTGGGCGGCCGCCACGCACTGGCGCTCCGACCACGTGCGGGTCTTCGTAGACGTCACGGTCCCCCCGGCGAGCGCACCCGTGGCGGTGGCGTACCGCGTGCGCTTGGACTCGGAGGACGCAGCAGCGGAGGTGGAGGCGCTCTTCGACGACTCTCTCGGCAACGCTGGCACCGTCTCGCGCATGGCGCGCGACGTGCTGGTGCTGCTGGCGGAGGACCCGGCGGTGTGGTCGTCGCCCGCGTTCCCCAGCTGCGACCAGACGCTCCGACGCGCGTCGTCCGCGACGCGTATGCCCCCCGTTCCTGGCTTGCCCGCCGTGGACGTCACGTGGCGGCCGAGCGCGTCGTCCAGCGTGTCTCCGGATGTGTCTTCGGCCGCAGAGTGAGTGGCGCGTTGACCCAGGCGCCCACCCGTGCTTATTCACCATCCGGTGAACACGGCGTGGACGCTGCGTCCACCGTGCGTTCTCGTCACCACTCGACAGACTCGGAAAGGAAGCAGCGATGCCGCGTATGAATCTCGAAGGAAGCTCCTCGATCGTCACCGGAGGTGCCTCGGGCATCGGAGAGGGGGCCGCCCGTCAGCTGGCGGCAGCGGGCTCGAAGGTGGTCATCGCCGACCTCAACGCCGAACGCGGCGACGCCATCGCCAAGGAGCTGGGCGGCGCGTTCGTGAAGTGCGACGTCTCCAACGTCGAGAACGCGCAGGAGGCCGTGGCTGCCGCGCAGAAGCTGGGACCTCTGCGCGCTCTGGTGAACTCGGCCGGCCTGGGCCTCGGCATGCGCACGGTGGGTCGCGACGGCACCCCCTTGCCGCTCGAGAAGTTCACGTTCGTGATCAAGGTCAACCTGTTGGGGTCGTTCAACATGCTCAGCCAGGCCGCGGCGGCGATGGCCACGCAAGAGCCCCTCGACGCCGACGGGTCGCGCGGCGCCATCGTGAACATGGCCTCGGTCGCCGCCTTCGACGGACAGATCGGGCAGGCTGCCTACTCCGCGTCCAAGGGCGGCGTGGTCGGCATGACGCTCCCCGTGGCGCGCGACCTGGCCGCGCTGGGCATCCGCGTCAACACCATCGCGCCCGGCCTGATCGACACGCCCATCTACGGTTCGGGGCCGGACAGCGACGCGTTCAAGGCCAAGCTGGGCGAGTCCGTGCTGTTCCCCAAGCGCCTCGGGTCCGCCGAAGAGCTGGCCTTCATGGTGATGGAGTGCCTGACCAACCCGTACATGAACGGCGAGGTCATCCGCGTGGACGGCGGCATCCGCATGCCGCCCAAGTGAGCACGGCGCCCGCTGCCCAGCCCTGAACGCACACGGCGCGCAGCCCAGGGAGCCGCGCGCCGCGTCAGGGGGGTCGGAGGTGGATCAGCCGCCGACGGCGATCTGCTTCATCGCGGTCATGTGCCCGCGCAGCACGGCGCCGATCTTCTCGACCGGGTGCGCCTCGATGGCCTGGTTGACCTTGAGCAGCTTGAGGTTGTCCACCTGCTGGCTGCCGGCGCCGTAGGGCTGCCCGATCACGTCGGTGGTCTGGCGGCTCATGAACTCGGCCAGGAGCGGCACCGCGGCGTGGCTGAACAGGTAGCAACCGTACTCGGCCGTGTCGCTGATGACCTTGTTCATCTCGTACAGCTTCTTGCGCGCGATGGTGTTCGCGATGAGCGGCGTCTCGTGCAGCGACTCGTAGTAGGCGGACTCGGGCTTCATGCCCACGTCCACCATGCACTCGAAGGCCAGCTCCACGCCCGCCTTGCACATGGCGACCATCAGCACGGCGTTGTCGAAGTACTCCTGCTCCGGGATCTCGACGCTGCCGGCCGGCGTCTTCTCGAAGGCCGACTCGTTGGTCGCCTGGCGCCACGCCAGCAGGTTCTTGTCGTCGTTGTCCCAGTCTTCCATCATCGTCTTGCTGAAGTGCCCGGTGATGATGTCGTCCTGGTGCTTCTCGAACAGCGGGCGCATGATGACGCGCAGCTCCTCGGCCAGCTCGAACGCCTTGATCTTGGCGGGGTTGCTCAGGCGGTCGAGCATGAGCGTGAGGCCGCCCTGCTTGAGGGCCTCGGTGATGGTCTCCCAGCCGTACTGCACCAGCTTGCTGGCGTAGCCGGGCTCGATGCCGTTCGCGACCATCTTGTCGAAGCACAGCAGCGCGCCCGTCTGCAGCATGCCGCAGAGGATGGTCTGCTCGCCCATCAGGTCGCTCTTCACCTCGGCGATGAAGCTCGACTCGAGCACGCCCGCGCGATCACCGCCGGTCGCCGCCGCGTAGGCCTTCGCGATCTCGAGGCCGTCGCCGTTGGGGTCGTTCTCGGTGTGCACCGCGATGAGCGTCGGCACGCCGAAGCCGCGCTTGTACTCCTCGCGCACCTCGGTGCCCGGGCACTTCGGGGCCACCATGACCACCGTGAGGTCCTCACGGATCTTCTGGCCCTCCTCCACGATGTTGAAGCCGTGGCTGTAGGCGAGGCACGCGCCCTTCTTCATCAGCGGCATGACGCTCTGCACGACGTCGGCGTGCTGCTTGTCCGGCGCGAGGTTGCACACCAGGTCGGCCGTCGGGATCATCTCGTCGTAGTTGCCGACCTTGAAGCCGTTCTCGGTGGCGTTCAGGTAGCTCTGGCGCTTGCCGTCGATGGCGCCCTGGCGCAGCGCGTAGCTGACATCCAGGCCGGAGTCGCGCATGTTGAGGCCCTGGTTGAGGCCCTGTGCGCCGCAGCCCACGATGACCACCTTCTTGCCCGCGAGCTTCTCGACGCCGTTGAACTCGCTGGCGCTCATGAAGCGGCAGCGGCCGAGCTGGTCGAGCTTCTGGGCCATGGTGAGGGTGTTGAAGTAGTTCTGACGGGCCATCGTGCGATCTCCTGGTTGGGAGCTTCTTTGTACGGGTCGCGGGCGCTCCTGCCAATGTTGCGCGTGCGTCTATTTCTTGTACTCTGTGTTGCGGTTTCTGCAACACCATGTCCGCGCCCTTTCTCGACGCCTACGCGCAGTTCCTGCACCTGGCCGACACGCTGCACTTCTCGCGCAGCGCGGAGGCGCTGGCGATGAGCCCCTCGGCGCTGACACGCTGCATCCAGCGTCTGGAGGAGGAGCTGGGCCACGCGCTCTTCGTGCGCGACCGGCGCAAGGTGAGCCTCACCCGCGCGGGGCAGCTGTTCCGCGACCACGCGCGGCAGCAGCTCATCGCGCACCGCGAGCTGCTCGAGGCGCTGTCGGCCGAGGAGGCGTCCCCCACCGGCGAGCTGCGCATCGCGTGCACCGTGACAGCCTGCCACTCCGTGCTCCCGTCGCTCTTGGCGCGCAGCCGGGCCCTGTATCCCGACATCGCGCTCCAGCTCCGTACGGGTGACGCGGCACGCTCGCTGCAGCAGCTGCACGCGGACGAGGTGGACATGGCCGTGGTGCCTGCGCCCGACGTCAGCGACGACGAGCTGCGCTACGTGGATCTGGCCACGACGGCGCTCACCTTCGTCGCGCCCGCCGCCGACGAGGAGCTGCAAGAGCGTGTGCGGCACGGAGGGAAGCACTGGAACGGCCTGCCGGTGATCATGCCGCGCCGGGGCGTCGAGCGAGCGCGTGTGGACGCGTACTTCGCCGAGCTGGGCGTCTCCCCCAGCCGCTACGCCGAGGTGGACGGCAACGAGGCCATCCTC